>CAZMGM010000005.1:45243-90927 GCA_964565865.1 uncultured Acidobacteriota bacterium
GACCTACCTGGGCGGGAAAGGGAGCGAAAGGACTGGTAGCCACCCCACGCCGGGATCCCTGCTGTCCGTTGAATTCGAATTTGTTGTACTGGACAATCAGCGTCCCTCCCCTCTCCACCCACTTCAGCAGGCGGTGGTTGTAAGCCCGTAAGTCCTCACGGACAAGATAGGCCCGGACTCCGGTAACGATCGTGTCAAACCTGTCCAATTCAGAAGAAGCAAGTTCCTCAGGCCCCAGCAGTTGCGCGTCTACGCCCAGCTGCCCCAGAGCCTCAGGAACGTAGTCCCCGACGCCCTCGATATAACCGACCCGGACCTCGGGTGCAAGTTTTACATCCACGGCCCAAAGTTCGGCCCGCGCAGGATGATACAGGTGACGGCGCTGGATGTGATCATAGTCGATGACCTGATAACCACGGCCATAGCTACGCCCGTCCAGCTTTGCCACTGCCTCGATCTGAAAACCACCGGCTAAAATGTTCTTGGCTGGGAATAACCGGAAGTTCTTCACTAGGGTTTCCTCCTCCCGCTCGAAGCTCAAGTCATGAACTGCAGGCTCCTTTCTCCAGCCAGCCGGTACCCGAAGCGTCAACTGTCCGGAAGCTGGCTCCTTGCCATTGTTCGTCACTCTAACCTGTAGCCACCGATCCCGATCCCCGGCGGCCACGGAAATTACACTGACCGCGGGTTGTACGGCCAGAGTTATAGCTGGTACAACCATCAGATCGTGTCGCTGCTCCCCTCCAAACCGGGGGCCGGCGTAGCGATATTCGGCGTGGGCGCGGAGGGTACTTTTCACTCCAAAGCTTCTATACCCGACTTCTACGCGGAGCTCGGGCCGGCCCCAGGGAAGCGACGCATCGTTCCCCACAATCCGGAATTGATCTACCTTCTCTTTGGGACCACTCCAATAAGGCTCTGTGGCTTGGGAATCTGAGCTGACCTGCAAACCGATCTTGAAGGTTCGGACCTCGCCCGCCCGGAGTTCGAGACCGTCGAGTTTTGAGTGGTTCGGAAAAATGACTTCCCAGTTCCCGATCGTTACCGCTTTCAAAGACTCGATAACGACCGAGTGGGATCCGCCGTTGGAGAGAACGACCGTGAGTTCCAGATCCTGTCCGGGCGTCACTCGACCGTCATCGACCAAAGCTTCCAGGGTCAGTTGATGTGCCAGGTTGAGAGTGTGGACGAAATCCTCTTCCTTTTTCTGCAGGAGGAAGAAAACCTCGTACTCCCCATCTTCACCGATACCGCTGGCATAGAGCTGCCGCCGCAGAAGTCGCAGCTTTCTCAGGCCGTCGGCCACAGGGGGAGTCGTCAATCCCGGGTCGCGAGGGTCGAAAACTTCCTCGGCCTTACGGATGGCCAGCTCAATCTGCTCGATTAAGGGGATTAGGAAGGGGAGTCGGTTTGGATCCATCTTAATAACCTGGGCAAATGCCATCAGGCTGGTGTCGATCCCTTCGAAAAGATCTGTTTCTGGCTCAGCGCTCTCTATGCCGTCTACAAAAACGGGCCGCCATTCCGAAAGATACTCCCCGGGATTGGTAAGTAGCCGGGACATCCCCTGGCATTTGTGCATCGAGCGAGCCTCAGTCCCCAGTTGGGCGTAGGTCTTCCCTAAAATTGAATCATGCAGTCCAGTCGCGACTCGCAACACGCCGGGAGGGTTCTCGATTGAAGATTCCAGGTAGCCCGTCGGCCAGCGAAATCGTTCATACAGTTTCCTGGGACGCCAGGGACGAAGCCCTTCTTCAAAATGCTTCTTGAAGCGGTTCGAGTCCCGGGCCGCATGAAATGCCTTCTCGGCCAGCAGCGCCGAAGCCTGATGGTGCTGGCCTCCTCCCTCTCCTCCCCGAGGAAGAATGAGAATCACCTGGGGACGGAAGTTGCGGATCACCCGAACCATGTCATCCAGGATCTGTTCTTCGCCCCACTTTCCCAGGGTCTCTTTTACGCTGAACGAATATCCGAACTCGTAGGCACGCGTGAAAAACTGGCGCGTGTCGTCGTAATGGTGCATGGACATTAGTTCTTCGGTGCGGATGATTCCCAGGGCCTGAAACAGCTCAGAACCGATCTCGTTTTGGCCACCGTCTCCCCTGGTCAACGTCAGAAGCCCGGTTCGCAGGCCGCGGCCCCGCCTCATCATTACGAGCAGGGCGTTGTCTTCATCATCTGGATGGGCCGTAATGTGAAGCAGGGAGCCAGTTACGGGAAGTCGCCGCAGTGCCAGCGCCAGTCCCGTAGCACCTTGATCCAGCTGGGGCCGTTGGCCAAACACCGACGGGATCAACAGGAAAAACACCAGGAATGATATTGGCCGGTCGACTCTCATGCTCGAATCTCCTCCGAGTTCAGGATTGTCCGTTGGAGCCGAGGATTCTCTCCGTTGACGAAACCAGGAATCCTGCTAGCACGACGGTAACCACTCCCACCACGTTGTACCAGAGAAACGAATAGTCCGTGGTCAGACTAAAGCAGGCGACCGCCAGCATACCAGCAATCAACCCTATCGAAGCAGCCCGTGAAGTAGCCCACCTCGTCCCCAGGGCGAGGACGAAGACCCCCAGCAACGATCCATAAAACAAAGATCCGAAGAGGTTGACCACTTCGATCAGTGAACCCAGCTGTCCCGCGTATACGGCAACTGTGCAGGCTATCAGCCCCCAGAAAATCGTGGCCAGCTTTGACATCCGTAAGTAATGGGCTGGTGTGGCCTCGGTTCGGATGAGGCGGCGATAGATATCCATAACACTCGCCGAGGCCAGGGCATTTAGCTCGGACGAAATGCTCGACATGGCGGCTGCAAGGATAGCTGCAATCATGATCCCTACGATTCCGATTGGGAGATGCCGAGTCACGAAATAGGGAAACACGTAGTTGACATCATTGGCCTCTACACCGGCAAGACCGTGCAAACGATCCCTGATCTGATCTCTTTGCCCCAGTGCCCGAAGATACTCGGGTCGACCTGCATCACCAATCCCACCGGTTGCAACCCGGACGGCCACTTCCCGGAGGTGAGCCTGCACCTCATGGTGCTGTTCTGCCAGCTCTGCGAATTCCGGCCTGGCTTTGGCTTTCTCCAGTGCCACCGGGTTGAACACAAGGGGTGAAGCAGCAAAATTGAAAAACACGAAAACCAGCACGCCGATCAAGAGAATCAAAAACTGGAGTGGGATCTTCAGAAATGCGCTCATCAGGAGAGCCACCCGACCTTCAGTCACAGAGCGTGCGGTGAGATACCTTTGCACCTGGCTTTGGTCACACCCGAAGTAAGAAAGCATGAGAAAGGTTCCACCCAGCAAACCGGACCAGAAAGTGTAGGTGCGAGAAGAATCAAAGGAGAAATCGATGGTTTCCAGTCGGCCAGCAGCACCAGCTATCTCCAGTGCGCCGCCCAGCGACACGCCCTGTGGGAATTGAGCGACAATAACGAACAGGACCACTGTCATTCCAACCAGAATGAGCACCATCTGTTTTACGTCAGCCCAAGTGACCGCCTGTACGCCCCCGATCATTGTGTAAATCACGGTTGGAAGCCCGATCGCCAGGACGGTCAGAAGCAGGCCCCAGCCGAGAACTATGGAGAGAATCACCGCGGGGGCCGCAACAATGACACCGCAGGAGATCCCTCGAGAGGCCAGAAACAACAGGCTCGTCAGCGTCCGGGTCCGGCGGTCGAAACGCTGCTCCAGGAACTCATAGGCGGTAAAGACTCCGGCACGATGAAAAAAGGGTACGACCGTCAGACTGAGAATTATCATAGCCAATGGCAGGCCGAAGTAGAACTGGATGAAGCGCATCCCGTCCTGGTAGCCCTGACCAGTGGTTCCAACCAGAGTGATCGCACTCATCTGGGTGGCCATGATGGAGAGACCTACGGCCCACCAGGGGAGACTTCTGTTGGCAAGAAAATAACCCCCGACCTCTCCGGTAGCACGGCTTCTCCGAATCCCGTCCGCAACGATGTAGACCAGGTATGCCAGAACGATCAGCCAGTCCAGAACGTGCATCAGTCAAACGCTCTGGAAAAGGACCAGAGAAGAAAGATCAGTAAGACCGTGTAGAGCAAGATCAGCGCATAGACTGCATGGAAACGCTTTTCCGGCCATTCCGAACGACCCGGATCAGGCTCAAACTCTCGGGAGTTGGACATTCTCTGGTTCCTTCTGCTCATCGGGTTAGGCACCACTCTAGCAGCACCTACGATTGCTAGTCTCTACCAACTGGGTTCGCCAGGTAAAGCCTAGGAGTGGCGCCCGGGAGTTTTGACATCATACTCACCCGCATGTAGCCTTCTAGTAGCCCCTACGGCTGCTTCTACAAATACGGCGATGAGTGCCCTGATGACTTCCTTTCCTTTTCCCCGAATCGCTACCGTCGTCCAGCAGTTCGACCAGAAACACCTCACAAATGTGGAGTCGGCTGTGCAGGCTGAGATCCAACGAAACGCCGATCTGGTTAAGAGCATGGCAAGAAAAAGACTTGCCGTCTGTGTGGGAAGCCGAGGCATCGCAGAAATCCCTGCCATCGTTCGCTCCCTGGTTGAACAACTCCGGAAAGCAGGTGCCGAACCATTCCTGGTCCCAGCCATGGGGAGCCACGGTGGTGGGACCGTTGAAGGTCAGTTGAGGATTCTGGCCGACTATGGCATCACCGAGTCCAATGTGGGCGCTCCTCTGATTGCCTCGATGGAAACCGTGGAGATCGGCTCCACCGAGGACGGAGTCCCAGTCCATCTCGACCGGGCCGCCTATGAATCGGACGGGATCGTTCTCGTCAACCGGGTCAAACCCCACACCGATTTCAAAGGCAAGGTCGAGAGCGGGCTCATGAAGATGGTAGCCGTGGGTCTGGGAAATATAGAGGGGGCAAGCCATATGCATCGCTTTACCCCTTCACTGGGATATGAGCGCCTCATTATTACAAAGGCCGAAATCCTTTTCGCCACCGGAAAGGTTTTAATGGGATTGGCGGTTATCGAGAATTCTTATCACGAACCCGCCCATCTGGAACTCATCAAGACAGGGGACATCGTCAAGCGCGAGCAAGAGCTGCTGGTACGTTCCAAAGAGCTCATGCCAGCATTGCCAGCTCCCCGTATCGACCTGCTCATCATCGACCGGATCGGCAAGAACATCAGTGGCACTGGACTGGATCCGAACGTAACTGGACGCTGGTTTGGCTTCAATTCGCTTTGGCAGGACAATCCAGATATTGATCGGATTGCTATTCTCGACCTTAGCGAAGAGACTCATGGAAACGCAGTCGGCCTGGGGCTCGCGGATTTTTGCACGCAGCGGTTAGTCGACAAGATGGACCAGCCTGCAACCTATCTCAATGCCCTTACCGCCCACTTCACCGTTCCGGCAAAGATCCCGATGTATTTTTCAACGGACGAAGAAACCCTCCGCAGGGCCCTTCTCTCCCTGGACGGATCCAGCCCGCCCCAGGACAAACGGGTCATCCGCATCCGGGACACCTTAAGCCTCACAACGGTCGAGGTATCGGAGTCTCTGCTTCCGGAACTGGAAACCCATCCCAACGTTGTCGAGATTGGGGAGCTTCGACCGTTCCTGTTTCTACCTGACGGATCTATCAGTCCGTGGTGAGAGTCGCGCGTGGTTGCGCGCCCGGGAACTACGCTCGCTGGCAAGACACCTGGATGCAGCCGATACCGGTTCATCAGAGACGCCGAGAAACGCAGCGAGCAGGAGCAGTTTCCATCGACTGCTAGAATGGGAGCAATCGTCCAATCACTGGAAGGGTCCATCATGAATCCAAATGCCGGTCCCATATCCGAACAGAAGTCCCGAAAAGTCGCAGAAGCGTCACGGCAGAAAGATTGGAAAGCTCCGAGCTTTTTGCGTGAGCTATTTCTGGGCAATTTCCGGCTCGATTTAATTCATCCCTATCCCGTCGCTTCTCAGGAACGGCCCGAGTTCACTGAGTATTACAAGAGTTTCCGGCAGTTTCTGCTCGAGAAAGTCGACTCGGTTCGAATCGATGAGGAAGGTGACTACCCAGACGAGATCTTAGAGAGTCTTCGACGTATGGGTGCCTTTGGCATGAAGATTCCTAGGGAATATGGTGGGCTGGGGTTCTCTCAGGTCGAGTATGCACGGGTCATGCAGCTGCTGGGCAGCAGGGATGGAAACCTGAGCGCACTTCTCTCCGCGCACCAGTCTATAGGTGTCCCACAGCCTTTAAAACTCTTCGGATCGGAGGTCTTGAAGAAAAAGTATCTGCCTCGCTGCGCAGCAGGAGAGATTTCAGCCTTCGCCTTGACCGAATATCACGCCGGCTCCGACCCAGCCCGGCTTTCGACCCGGGTGGAACTGACGCAGAAGGGCAATTCCTACACTCTGAACGGAACGAAGCTGTGGTGCACGAACGGGACTCTAGCAAAGCTCCTGGTGGTGATGGCTATAGACTCGGAGACCGAAAAAATCAGTGCCTTCGTGGTCGAAACGGATTGGCCGGGCGTTCGAGTGGAGAGTCGCTGTCACTTCATGGGCCTGAAGGCCCTGGCCAATGCGGTGATCTCATTCAAGGATGTGCGCCTGCCCCGAGAGAACCTGATCGGGGAACCTGGAAGAGGGCTGAAGATTGCCCTGACAACCCTTAACGACGGGAGACTTTCCATCCCCAACGGGGCGGTCGGGGCAGCCAAGATGTGCCTCCAGATCTGCCGTAAATGGAGTAACGAGAGAGTTCAATGGGGGAAGCCGATCGGACAACATGAAGCCGTGGCTCATATGATTGCCAGGATGGCGGCTACCACCTACGCCATGGAGTCGGTTGCACGACTAGCTACCGAGATGTCGGATCGGGGCGGCTATGATATCCGCCTGGAAGCCGCAGCTGCCAAGGAGTGGAATACCTGTCGCGGCTGGGAAATCATCGACGATACGATGCAGATTCGGGGCGGTCGTGGATACGAAACAGAGACCTCTCTGGCCGCTCGAGGTGAAGATGCCCTCGGGGTAGAACGCATGATGCGGGACTTCCGCATCAACAAGATTTTTGAGGGTTCGAGCGAAATCATGCATCTTTTCATGGCAAGGGAGGCCGTGCACAAGCACCTCCAGGTTGCAGGCAAGCTGGTTGATCCCGGAAGTTCCCTGGCAATTCGGCTGAAGGTGCTGCCCACGATTGTCTCCTTCTATGCCTGGTGGTATCCGACCCGCTGGATCGGCTGGGGGCACTGGCCCAGCTACTCGGAGTTCGGGGATCTTGCTACTCACGTGCGGTTCATTGACCGTCAGAGTCGAAAACTGGCCCGGCAAGTCTTCCACGGAATGGTAGTGCACGGTGCCCGTCTCCAGAACAAACAGGCCTTCCTATTTAGACTGGTCGATATCGCGAATGAGCTATTCGCAATGGCCTCCTCTCTGGCACGTGCCCAAACGCTCAGGGAGACACAGGGTTCGGATAGCCAGGAAGCCGTGCATCTAGCCAAGGTTTTCTGTCGTCAGTCCCGGCGCAAAATAGTGACACTCTTCAGGGCTCTCTGGTCGAATGATGACGTCCTTCTCTACAAGTCCGCCAGGCGTTTCCTGGAGGGAGAACAGCTCTGGATCAAAGAAGGCGTCTGGGAACTTGAAACTCTACTCCATGCGGACGCCGGGAAATCATCGGCGGGCCAGGAAAGGCACCGGACGGAAACCGTCCCGATCACCTAAAACCCGGTCCCATGCCTGATATTTTTCCGCTCTCTATTTCGTTCTAAAAGGTGAAAGGCTCAGGAGGCGGCAAGTTGGTTTCGGGACGCAACTAGTTCAACCTCTTAACTCTGGACTGCGCGATGAACAGAACGCCTTCGGCGGAGAATGGCTTGCCTGTCCCACACTTCGAATTGACACCTGTCACAGCGACACCAGAGCCGTCGACGACTCATCGACGCATCTCAATACACAGAATTTCTGTCTGATTTCTCAGATAGAGTTTCCCGTGGGCCAGAGTTGGTGATGTCCAGCACTTCCCACTCAGGACCTGAGCACGCGAGAGCTCGCGATAAGCCTCCGGCGTAGCTTCCGCCAGAACAAGTTGCCCTCTTTCTCCGAGGATGATCAGTAGACTGTCAGCTGCGATCAGGGAACCTTTTCCCAGTCCTCTGGCCCGCCACTTCATGGAGCCATCGGCAGCGTCGATACACTTAAGAGTGGCATTGTCGAACCCGTAGAGGTAACCGCTGAGATATATGCTGCTGTTGAAGTGATTGCGCATTTGCCGATTTCCCCAGACCAGTCGGGGAGGCCCCAAACTGTGCATCTCGTAGACAGCACCTCCCACATCGTAGTTGGAGGATATGAAGATTCGGTTGGGCGGAATCCAGACAGGTGTAGCTGCGTTCACATCGTAGCTGGTAGTCCACGGCAGCTTCCACAGCAGGCGGCCGTCGCGGTTCAACGAAAGCAAATGGCGGGCAGTGAAGAACAGAATCTGGCGGGTTCCTTCGAAGGGAACGGCCAGGGGTGACGAATATCCCACCGGATCGCCCTGACTGCGCCACAGCAGGTGACCGTCATTTTTTCGAAAGCCCGCCAGCGAGCCCTTCCCGCCTCCCGGTTCTACGAATACAATTTCGCCTTCCACCAGTGGGGACGTGGAGAAGCCCCAGTAGGGCTTTGTCCCGCCTAACTCCCGGCCGAGGTGGTGCTTCCACATCAACACCCCACTGGTTCGATCCGCGGCAGCCAGGACACCCCCTCCCCCCACTGCGAATATTAGATTGCCATCGACGGCTGGTGTGCCGCGCGGCCCGTCGCCCTGACCGCTGGAGAATCCACGGCTGAGAGACAAACTCCATTTCTCCTCGCCCGTTTCAGCGTTCAGCGCAAGCAGTGATTCTCCCTGCTTCTGCTCCAGCGTAAAGAGGCTGCCGTCACTCACGACAACCCCCGAGTACCCGGTTCCGATGGGGCGTCTCCAGATCTCGGTCGGTCCGTTTTCCGACCACTTTTTGATCAAACCGGCTTCGCGGCTCACTCCGTCGCGTTGGGGCCCTCTCCACTGAGGCCAGTTGAAGCCCCCTCGGAATGAGGCTGTTTCGTCGGAACCGGCCACGGTTGTGATGGGATCACGGGTTTCGAATTGGTCCCGGCAGCTGCCTGAAATCAACAGGAGCATGGAGCCAAATAGAAGGGCCACCCCTGCCTTCAAGTGGGCTGTGTTGGTCATTTTCCTCCCCACGGCAATCAGAGGCTCTCGTAGATATCCTGGACGCGTTGTTTTCCGTACTTGCGCTCAAGTCGCCGTACCTTAAAGTGTCCCCGAGCCATACTGTTGAAATGGTCTATGAACAGAGCATTTACGACTCCACCGCCAACCGCACCGATGGCGGGAACCGCCATGGCAGCCGTTTTCTCGGACACCACGATGCCAAAGCGAGAGCCGATCGCTGCCAGGAATCGGACCAGCACCGGTCCTCCTTCTGCGGAAAGACCTTTCTGAGCGATGTGACTGGCTGCATCTGCAAGGGTTGAGGCCAGGGCGGTCCTGACTACATAGTAGGCGGTTTCGCTAGCGTCATCCGCTCCCGAATTTCCACCCAGCGCAAATACTTCGAGGCAAGCGAGTCTAGTTTCGGGCTGGGTGAGATCTTCTCCTTCCGAGCGGGCCACATCGGCAATTGAGCGAAGCATGATCGTAGTTGAGACCGGTAGTTCCAGGGGCAACGCCGCCAGCCCAAAGGCTCCACCCAGTCCACCTGTACCGATTACGGCCGCCCGGTGCAGGCTGTGCCCCCGACGGGTCCCCCATTGCGAGGCGCTCCCCAGACTGGCCACAGCGATCTCCAGAGCCTTGTTCAAGGAAACGTCGACCGCATTCTGGACAGCGCTCGACCAGCGATCGGGGAGTAGGTGAAATCCTTGCTCGATCGGCGCGCCCAGAAAGCTGGTCAGATAGGCAGCCAGTCCTGGCTTTTCGAGGAGCTGCTTGGCAGCTCTCAATTCGACTAAATCGTTCGGATCGATCATTCGACCATGGCAGCCAGTGGGCGCACGTCCCCGGCGGTGACCGTCACCTTGGCGCCCAACCCACCCGGATTCACGATTGCTACTCCCACGATATTTCCTGATTGATTGGAGAGTCGTGGAAAGTCAAGGAGGCTCTCCCCCTCCATTGCAGTCAATCCGATCAGGAGGCACGAGAGCAAAACCAGAAAGCTTGTTTTTGTGGAAGCACTTAATCGCATTGGTCACCCTGTATCCTGGCAGTCTTGTTAAAGGCGAAGCAAAATAACAGCCTCGCTCACTCCGGGGCCAACTCACGCGGGCGACAAGTCTAACACGCACCCACGTGCAAGACTAAAGGGAAGAGCCTCCAGGAATTCCTCCCGTTGACCGGGTCAGATACTAGACGGTAGCCGGGGCCTGACCCAGAACCTGTTTGTGGTCGCAGGTTTTTTTGGCACACACCCGGATGAGACCATCACGCTTGGTCTGGCGTTCGAGGAGAAAGGGTCCTCCACATTGAGGGCAGGGCTCGGGGACAGGCTTGTGCCAGAGAAGATTCTTGCATTTCGGATAACGGTCACAGCTGTAAAACACTCGACCGCGCTTCGATTTCCGCTGGATCATTTCCCCCTCACCGCACTTGGGGCAGGTGACCCCTGTGGTCTCGCGCAGAATGTACCGGCACTCGGGGTAACCACTGCAGGCAACAAACTCACCGTACCGCCCCTGTTTCAAGACGAGTTGCTTTTTGCAGCGAGGACAGGTTTCATCCAGCTTCTTGTCCGCTTTGACTTCGGTGCGATCGCCGACCTGCACGATGCGCCTCGTCTGCTTGCACTCGGGATAGCCTGAACAGGCTAGGAACTCTCCATAACGCCCCTTTTTCTTGACCATGGGCCGGCCGCACTTGTCACAGGTCTGATCGTCCAGTTCAGATTCACGATCCGTCTCTTTACTGGAAAGCTCTCGTGTGTTCTTGCACTCCGGGTAGTTGCTGCAAGCGACAAACCGTCCGAAACGTCCCCATTTCACAACCATCGGAGAGCTACATTTTTCGCAGTCGATTCCCGCCGGAATCTCCTCCCTCTTCAGGTTCTTCATGCCCTCCGACGCTTCAGCCAATTCTTTCGAAAAATCCTCGTAGAAAGAACGCAGGGTGTCCACCCAGTCACTTTTACCTCTCTCAATGTTGTCGAGCTCCCCCTCGAGCCGCGCCGTGTAGTCGTAATCGAAGATGTCTTCGAAATGGTCTACCAGCAGTTCGGTCACAACCACCCCGGTTTCCGTGGGAAGAAACTTCCGTTCTTTCTTGACTACGTACTCACGATCCTGAATTACCTTCAGAATCTGCTGGTAAGTCGAGGGCCGGCCAATCCCCTTCTCCTCCAGCGCCTTGATAAAGGTCGCCTCCGAATAGCGTGGTGGCGGCTGTGTAAACTTCTGTTCGTGAAGGATTTCGAGTACGGAAAGGACTTCGCCGACTTCTACCCTGGGAAGTCTCCCCTTTCCGTCGGCCCCATCATCCCGTTTCTGATAGTTCGTCGGCTGATAAACCTTGAGAAATCCGTCGAACTTGAGCACCTCACCAGAAGATTTGAACTGCGTTCTGGGGGCTTCGATCTCGATCTCCGTCAGGTCGAACAAGGCGGGCTTCATCTGGCAGGCGACGAAGCGTCTCCAGATCAGCTCATAGAGCCTGAACTGGTCCGTCGTAAGGACAGCTTTCAAGGTCTCCGGCGTCCGAACCGCAGAAGTTGGACGGATGGCTTCGTGAGCGTCCTGGCTGCCTTTCTTTTGTTGAAAGACGGCCGCCCGGACCGGTAGGTACCGATCTCCATAGGACTCTTGAATGAACTGGCGAACGTCCTCGAGAGCCAGCTTGGATAACCGGGTTGAGTCGGTTCTCATGTAAGTAATCAGACCCACGCGCTCCTGGTCACCCTTCCGATCCCCTTCGTACAGACTCTGGGCCACCTGCATGGTCTTGCTCACCGAGAAGTGCAGCTTGCGGGAGGCCTCCTGCTGCAGGCTACTGGTCACGAAAGGAGCCGCGGGACGGCTGCGCTTCTCGCGGCTCTTGACCGACGAGACCACAAAAGCACCGTCCTTCAGATCAGACAACAGGTTTCCTGCTTCTTCCTGGTTATGAATCCTGAACTTCTTACCGGACAATCTGACGGCGCGGGCCAGGAAGGGGGGAGGCTGGGCTGACTCAACTCGGGCCGAGAAACGCCAGTACTCCTCGGAAACGAAGGCGTTGCGCTCCTTCTCACGGTCAACGATGAGGCGCAGGGCAACGGACTGAACCCGGCCTGCCGACAGCCCCCGGCGAACATTCTTCCAGAGAAGTGGGCTTACCTGATAACCGACCAGACGATCCAGGATTCGCCGGGCCTGCTGGGCGGCAACCTTGTCGTTGTTGATTTCACCAGCTTTCTCAAAAGCCTCCAGCACTGCCGTCTTGGTGATTTCGTTAAACAGCACCCGGCGTACCGTCTGCTCCCCCGATTTGGCGAGTTCTTCCGCCAGATGCTGGCAAATGGCCTCTCCTTCACGGTCTGGGTCGGCAGCCAGATAGATCGTGTCCGACCTGCGGGCAGTCTTTCTCAAATCCCGAACAATCTGTTCCTTCCCCTGGATCACTTTATAGGTGGCTTTAAAGTCGTGCTCAACCTCGACGGCAAGATCCTGCTTGGGAAGGTCCTTGATATGACCCGAACATGCCTTCACGACGTAATCCCGGCCCAGGTAGCGTTCAATGGTCCGGGCCTTAGCAGGCGATTCGACTACGACCATGGACTTTGCCATCAGCGTTCATTCCTCACTATTTGCTTACTCACAGTGCAGCCTCCTATTCACCTCAAGAATTTTTCATAGCAGGTGGCTTCTAATTAAATCTATAGCACACTTCCGTCTCACCGCCAGGAGATCAGGAAAGAATTTGAGTTAACCGTTTACCAGGAAACTGTCTGATCAGTCCTTTCATCTCCAGGTCGAGAAGCACAGTTACCAAAGGCTCTCGCCTGGCACCGACCTGCTCGAGTGGGCAGTCTATGTGTAGAGTCCGGTCGAGGGGAACAAGTTGCAAGATGTTCTTTTCCAGACGGTTGAGGTGCACGGTCGAGCCCTGTCTTTCGGTCCCCTTCCCTTTTTCTGCTTTCCGGTCCTTCTCGAGCCTGTTTTTCAGAGCCACCAGAACCTGCGGCGAAAGCTCCTCCAACAAATCCTGTGGACACAATCTCAGTTTCCCACCTTGTTTAATCAGATGATTGGAACCCTAGCTGCCGGAAGCGCCCAGACCTCTCGATTCTGCTCCATGAAGAGCCGGACAGTGATGAGGGATCCCTAGAACTCCGAGGATTCACTGACAACGGCCCCTAGCCCAGGCCCGCACTCTTCAGAGCTCCCTTGAGGCCATTAGAATCCGGCGGGCGCCGCCGAAGTTCTCGATCAGAAAATGGATCTTCTTTAGTCCCAGTCCTGGGCTCAGGGAGAGGGCTAGTCGCTTGATAGTTTACTGGTCCACCTGACTTATAATCCCCCCCCCCCGAAAAGGGTACGAAGTCTAGCAAGCTTTTCGGCGTCCTTTTGCCCTGATAGAGTGAGGTTCGTGGGCGAGACAGAAAAGATTCGCGTTTCCTTCATCGAGTACCTTAATTCGGTTCCCCTTGGATGGAGCTTCCTGAAAGGACCTTACAGCGGAGAATTCGACTTGAGCTTGGCCGTTCCATCGGAGTGTGCCAAGCAGCTGGCAACAGGAGCGGTAGATGTCGGGCTCATCCCGGCAATTGAGTACCAGCGGATCCCAGGGCTACGAATCATCCCGGACATCTCCATTTCCTCACGCAGGGAGGTGCGTACGGTCCTGTTTGCCAGCAAAGTGCCTCTGAGCAAGCTCCGAACTATAGCTCTGGACAGCTCCAGCCGTTCATCGGTGGTCCTTCTTCGCATCATTCTCGAAAATTTCCTGGGTCTTAGCGAGATAGAGTACTACCCGCACGAGCCCGATCCCGAGCAGATGCTGGAGCATTTCGACGGAGCCCTCGTTATCGGGAATCCGGCCTTTCGAGTCCCCCGAGACCGGTTTCTTCTGCACGACCTCGCTCGTGAGTGGTACCAGTTTACCGGTCTTCCCTTCGTGTTTGCATTGTGGGCCGTCCGGCAGGGAGTCGACTTGGGAGAAAAGGCAAAGCTGTTCCTGATTTCCAGACAAGCTGGCCTCCGATCCGTTTCAACGATTGCCGAGGCTTATGCTGGGGAGTTGAACATGTCCCGGAAGTTTATCCGCGATTACTTGCTCGACAACCTGGACTATTCCCTTGACGACGCCAACATAAGAGGGCTCCGCACCTTTTTCAAAGAGGCTCAAAAGCTGGGAGTGATTTCGGAAGTCAGGCCAATCGAGTTCTACCAAACGGTTCAGAAAACCCCATGACGGTCATTCCAGGGCTTCAGGTATTGCTAAAGGAACGCCTCGACCTTTTGCGCGGTAAGCGGATCGGGATTCTCTCCAACCCGGCTTCGGTTGACCGCGACCTTCGGCACATTGTCGATCTCTTCTGGCAGCATGGGGACGTGCGGTTGACGACTCTCATGGGACCTCAACATGGAGCCCGAGGAGAGACCCAGGACAACATGGTCGAGTGGAAAGACTACTGGGATTCCCCCACCGGCCTCCCCGTGTACAGCCTATACTCAGAGACGCGAAAGCCGACCCCCGAGACGCTCCGGGACGTCGACGCCCTCGTCATTGACCTGCAGGACGTGGGCACCCGAGTCTACACCTTTGTTTACACCATGGCGCTTGCCATGGAGGCCTGCAAAGAGCTCCACGTGGAAGTGATCGTTCTTGACCGCCCCAACCCCATCAACGGAGACGCAGTGGAAGGGCCAGTGTTGGAACCCAAGTTCTCTTCATTCGTGGGGCTATACCCGCTTCCTGTTCGTCACGGCATGACCATTGCCGAACTGGCCGGATACTTCAACCAGAAGATGCAAATCGGCTGTCGCCTCCAGGTGGTTCCGATGCGGGGCTGGCGCCGCTCCATGTTCTTTGACGAAACCGGACTGCCATGGGTAATTCCCTCTCCGAATATTCCAACGCCGGACAGCGCTCTCGCCTATCCGGGAACTGTGTTTTTCGAGGGGACTAACCTTTCAGAAGGTCGCGGTACGACTCTCCCCTTCGAGGTCAGCGGCGCCCCCTGGATACAGCCTGAGCTGTTGCTACCGATTGTAAAGGACCTTGAGAACGGCTCGGTCCAGTTTCGACCCTTCTCGACTGTTCCGACCTTTCACAAATGGCAGGGCGAGATGATTGGAGGTGTCCAGATCCACGTAACAGACCGCAAAACCTTCACCCCTGTTCGAACAGGGCTAGGCTTGCTGATGGCCTATCGGACTCTAGATACCGAGCAGTTCCAATGGCTGGATCCCCCCTATGAGTACGAATTCCAAAAGCTGCCCTTTGATATCCTCTGCGGAACCGACTCGATCCGGTGCCAGATCGAGACCGGTTTGGACCTCGACAGCATCGTATCAAGCTGGAAGTCGAGTCTAGATAGATTCAAGGTGATTCGAAAGAACTACCTGCTTTACGATTAGCACTAGCAGTCTGTGGTGAAAGTCGCGCTCGGTCGTGCGCCAGTGAACTGTATTTGCTGGCAAGGCAGGAGGAGGCAATCAATGCTGGGTCATGTACAAAGACGAGAAACGCAGCCAGCAGGAGCAAATCCGTGGCACGTTTGGGTTAAGGACTGCTAGGACCTGATTTTGGACACTGAGGTCGAACTGAAAGTGAAACTGAGCCCCGAGGACATCCGGGCTGTCAGGGAAGCACTACAGCGGAACGGCGGGCAAGCCAGGACCAGCAGCCAAACCGAAGTCAACGTGCTTTTCGACTATCCCGACGGACGGCTGTGCAAGTCCGGATGTGCTCTGCGACTGCGGGCCTACGACGGTGCATGTCTGCTTACCTTTAAGGGTCCAGTCGAGAATGACCCACTCCTTAAAAAACGTCCTGAGATTCAGACCGGTGTGAGCCACGCCGAGCAAACCAAAGAACTTCTGGCCCAACTCGGCCTGCTTCCCCGTTTCCTTTATTCGAAGGAGAGGGAGATCTGGATATGGGAAACCGCAGAGGGAGCGGTGGAAATCTGTTTCGACGAGACACCCATCGGTTGTTTCCTGGAAATCGAGGGACAGGAGAAGGCAATTTGGAAGGCCGCCACCTTGCTAGGAGTCAACGTCGAGAATGCGGTTTCCGAGTCTTATATAAGCCTTTATGCGAAAGCAGGTTTGGGTCTGATTTCCCATGAGTCCTGAATCCCTTCCTCGGAACAGCTCAACCAACAAGAATCGACACCTTCGGTGGACTTGAGAAGTGGGCAAGACCGTTAGCGCCATGATCCTCGCAGCCGGCCTGGGAACCCGATTGTTCCCTCTCACCCGACTGCTTGCCAAACCGGCGGTTCCCTTTCTGAGCCAACCACTGATCCACCACGCCATCCATCTCATCTCTGGTCTGGGCCCCAGGACCGTTGTAGTCAACCTTCATCATCTTCCTGAAACTGTAACCTCGGCTGTTCGAAGGTACCGGTCGGAGAAGAACCAGGGTCTGGAAAACCTCAGAATTGAGTTCTCGGAGGAGCGTCATATTCTGGGAACTGCAGGCGGTGTGCGGGCTGCAAAAGACCGCCTCGATACCGATGACGTCGTAGTCATCAACGGGAAAATCTACTCCGAACTGGACCTGTCCCAGGTACTTACCAACCACCGCAGTCGAGGCGCCCTGGTCACTCTCGTGGTCGTACCCCGTCCCCCGGGATCACCCTTCAATCCCGTCCGCATCGACTCCAACTCTCGAGTCTTGGGCTTCGGTCCCCGCGGTCCGGGAGAGCGCTACGCGTTTACGGGGATCCAGATCATGAAGCAGGAAGTTGTAAACAGACTGCGTGAGGGACCACTGGATCTGGTCAGGGATGTATACCCCATGCTGCTCGAGGAGAGGGACCTAGTGGAGGCCCATGTCAGCCGACAGCTGTGGTGCGAATGCAGCACGCCCACACGATACTTACAGGGCTCCCTCCAGGTTTTGGAGAAGAGTGCGGCGCCATGGGCTGCCAGTCAATTCTCAAAACCCGCTCAGGGTCTCATTTTGGGCTCGGGATGTTCGATTGGAGCCGGGTCAGATGTTCGAGACACTATTCTATGGGACCGGGTGATGATCGGGGAAAACTGTATGGTAAGGAATGCTATAATCTGCTCCGGCGTGAGACTCCCAAACAGTCTCCAATTGACAAATGCGATTGTGACGCCAATGTTTGATCCTGGGCCCGCAACCCCTGTGCAACCGACCACAGAGGAGGGTTGCCTGATTTGGCCGTTACTCCAGGAATGACAGCTAACGAATCGCCGCCCATTCAACAGCGGCTCATGACGTACGTTGCCAGGCACTTTCGGCCCGGTTTCAACCAATACCGCGTGGCCAAGCTCATCGGAGACGCCTCCATGCGGCAATACTTCCGGTACACTTCCGACAAGCAGGCCTCTTCCATCCTGGCCGTCTACCCAAAGCCCTTCGATCCTGCTCATTTTGACTACAAACAAATCTACGACCTGTTGGACTCTATCGGAGTTCCGGTCCCCAAAATTCTGGACCTGGACGGTGAGCTAGGTATCGTTCTTCAGCAGGACCTTGGCGACGTTACTCTGCAGGAGCACCTGATCACCGCCGGTGAAGGAGAACGGAAAAGCCGAATCCGAGAAGCCATCGATCACATCGTCAGAATCCAGCGCCAGGGAAGCCCAAGAGTCCTTCCTCACTATCAGGCCGCCGGCTTGGCCTTCGACCGGGAAAAGCTGGAATGGGAGTTTGCCTTTTTTCAGAGGCACTACTTGCGCAATTATCGACAGTTGGAAGAAATCAACTTCCTCGGTCTTGGAAAAGAGTACAGCCGGATTGCTGTGGAGCTCGCCGCCCTGCCCCTCGTCCTTTGTCACCGCGACTATCACGTCCGGAATCTCATGCTGTTCAAGGACAAGCTCTATGTGATTGACTTCCAGGAGGCACGCTGGGGACCATCCTCTTACGACCTGGCATCTCTCCTGAAGGATTCCTGCGAACTGACAGCACCCGAAGTTGAAAAACACATCGACTACTTTCTGGCAGGCGCGGATTTGGAGGAGACTCAAGACCAATTCCAAAGGCACTTCCACCTGATGGTTGTTCAGCGGCTGCTCAAGGCTCTCGGCACTTTCGGTTATCAGGTTTTTGTGCGCGAGAATTTCCTGTACGAACAGTATATGGCCGGTTCCTTGCACCGCACACTCCTGTCACTGGATTTCCTGGGAGACTTTCCGACTATTCGGCATCTGGTCGAGTCGGAGCTTGCTCACCGTTGACGTCCTGCAACCTGTCTTTCCGAGGGTTCGCCTCGGGCCCTGAAGGACGGCGCCTTTCAGTCTTCCAGAAGGCCGCAGGGGCGACCCTGGTGGAGGCGGCCCATAAAGGCCGTGCAGACCTGAGCAACGGCTGGCACGAGGCCATTTCCAGAAACCCCCTTGACTGGTATACACATCACTAAGACTTGATTCCAATCCATCGCAGAGCGTACTTCGTTCTCTCACCCGATTGTTTAGTGCTAACCTGGGTCGATCGATTGCCGGTGGTGAGCGAAGTGCACCAAATTTGGGGTCCGGTTCACCGGAGGGAAACTCGATGCACGTGTATGTAGAAGAACTCTCAAAGTATGTCGGGAGTAGAGTTACCATCAAGGGTTGGGTCTATCATCGGACTGACAAGGGAAGACTACGTTTTCTACTCATTCGAGACGGCTCAGGAACCGTTCAGGCCGTTGTCTTCCGGAAAGAGGTAGCGGAACACGTTTTTTCGGCCGCCGACTCACTCAGCCAGGAATCTTCAGTAGAGGTGACAGGGACAATCCGCGAAGACCCTCGTGCACCCGGGGGCTTCGAGTTGAATGTCCAGGACCTGAGAGTTGTACAGGCAGCGCAACCCTACCCAATTACTCCCAAAGAACACGGCACTAACTTTCTCATGGAACACCGCCACCTGTGGCTCCGTTCCGCCCGCCAGCACGCGATTCTGAGGATTCGCAGCGAGATCATCAAGGCAGCTCGCAACTACCTCGACAATAATGGGTTTACACTTGTAGACACCCCCATCCTCACGCCGGCTGCCTGCGAGGGAACGACAACTCTATTCGAGATTGACTATTTTGGAGAGATGGCTTACCTCGCACAGAGCGGCCAGCTCTACAACGAAGCTGCCTGCGCTTCGGTGGGACGGACCTACTGTTTTGGACCTACCTTTCGCGCCGAGAAATCCAAGACCCGTCGTCATTTGATGGAATTCTGGATGGTCGAGCCCGAAGTGGCTTTTGCCAGCCTTGAAGACATCATGGAGCTGACTGAGGAATACATCTCACATATCGTTCAGCAAGTGCTGGAAATGCGGGCTCCGGAATTGGGAACGCTGCACCGAGACACTCAAATTCTGAGCAAGGTTCTCCCGCCCTTTCCCCGCATCACCTACACCGAGGCATTTGACATTCTGGAGAGGGAGGGAACAGACACATCGCGCGGATCCGACTTTGGGGGAGGAGATGAGACCGTCATCTCCGAACGGTTCGAAAAGCCGGTTATCGTGCATCGGTATCCAGCCACAGTGAAAGCCTTTTACATGCAGCCTGATCCTCAAGATCCAAGTCTTGCACTGTGCATGGATATGCTCGCTCCAGAGGGGTATGGAGAAATCGTGGGGGGAAGTCAGCGAATCCACGATTTGGATTTGCTGAAGGAAAGAATCCGCAAACACGAACTGCCTGCGGACGCCTTCCGCTGGTATGTCGATCTCCGGCGCTATGGAAGCGTACCCCACTCCGGATTTGGAATGGGAATTGAGAGACTGGTGGCCTGGATTTGCGGACTGAAACACATCCGTGAGACGATTCCTTTCCCGAGAATGCTTTATCGGATCTACCCCTGATCTTGTCACTGAAAGACGGTGACGTACTCAAGATCGACATACCTGGACACCTGGGGTGTGCTGCGTTCGTCGGCCTGCTTCGTATAATGGTGCCGTGTCGCTTATTCTTAGCCTGCTACTCCTGGCTCTCGCACGGGACGTACTCGACAATCCCCTTCCGGATGTTCACGCAGCCCGGGAGTCCGGTAACTACCAGGGGGCGCTCAATCTTCTCAACCGCTTTGAAACTCGTGAGCCAGAGCTCTTCCATCTGAATAACCTCAACTACCTGAAGGCTCAGTTATTGATTGACTCGGGTCGTACAGAGGCAGGTATCAAGCTGCTGGCGAACCTCGACTGGCGTGAGTCCCTGCTGGGGGACTCCATTCTGGTGGCTCTTCTAGAGAGCGCATCCGACCCGCTGACTCGGGCTCGAAGGTCGGAACTCATCGCCTTTCTCGAAAACTACCCGGAACACCCAGCCTGGTCACACTGGGCTCTCAAGTATGCAGACCTATTAAAGAAGGAGACCAATCTCGCCCAGGCTCTGGCCTGGTATGATCGCGTGTGGCGGGCCCAATCCGGCCCTGATTCTCGCAGAGCTGCACTCGAACACGCTCGCCTGCACGTCCCCAGAAACAACTCCCCAGAAGCAATCAGGGATCTCCAGAATCTCATCAAGAAGAACGCGAAGGATGATGTAGCTCTACAGGCTGTTCTCGACCTCCATAAGTTGCTGCCTCTTTCAGAGTCGGCCGAGTCCGGACTACGCCGGCGAGTGAACGTTTTGATGAGTAACCGTCGCACCAGGCTGGCGCGCAACTACCTCACTTACCTGCTCGAGACGTTTCCCCGTAGCCTCTCTGCTCCGGAGTACCAGTATCTCATGGCCAGGAGCTACGTTTTCGACGGGCAACTGGAGAGAGCCTATGAGGGCTACCGACAGTGCTATGCCGAATTCCCTTCCACTGATTTTGGGGTTTTCTGCAAGTATCAGGCCGGCAATACCGCCCTTCGAAAGCTCAGTTTCACGACGGCAGTACAGGAGTTTCGGGAGTTTCTTTCTACCCACGCCTCGAATCGACGGGCCGGCCGCGTCTATTACAACCTAGCAGACAGCTATCGATGGTTGGGCCAGGACAAAAAAGCAGAGAAGACGGCGCTGGAAGCCCTCGAAATAACGAGGGGTTCCCAGCGGAAGCAGTTTCACTACTATCTGATGCGTCTTTACGTTGAGCAGACGCGGTTCGAAGAAGCACTGCAGCAGCTTTCCTATCTCGACAAGTTGAGCTCGAGAAGTCTTCCTTCCGGTGTCACGAGGGAGGAGGTTCAGTATTTTAAAGGGATCTCGCTGATTCACACCGCACAGGAAGCGAAGGCGCAAGATGCCTTCCACACGGGAAGCTCCGGGCGACCAAACTACTTCGGCTATTTGTGCCGGGAGCGGCTGATCGCCAGCTCAAAAAGCGTTTCCTCTACGAAAGAATGGGAACCGAGTCTACTGACGCCACGTCCTTTCCACAGGAGCCAGGAGCAGGTTCTCACTCAGACGAGCCAACCGTTGGCCCGAATCCGGGAATTGCTGTTCCTAGGATTGGTGGATGAGGTGGCCTTGGAAATCCGAAGAGCTGGCTCCAGTGCTTTTTCGGACAGCCATGTCTACTTGTTCAATCTCGCATATTTTTCCGATATGGGAGGACTTCCCCAGGAGTCGCTGCAGGCCGCCGAACGCCTGTTCAACTCGCGTTTTCGAGGGACCTGGCCTGATCAACTTCCAACTACCGTTCAAAAACTCGTGTACCCGCGGCACTACTGGCAACTGGTTGAAAAAGAGGCCTATGCAAACACCGTTGATCCCCACCTCCTGCTGGCTATCATGTACCAGGAGAGCCGTTTTGATACCGAGGCAAAGTCTGTGGCTTCGGCAAGAGGACTGATGCAGTTTCTGGTTGGACCGGCTCGAACCCTGGCCAAGGAGCTCACAATCCCTGTTCCCGAGGCCGCTGATCTGTACAAGCCGGATCTTTCCATTCGCTTAGGGGCCTACCACATAAAGAAGCTGCTCCACCGTCATGACAATTCGGTTGCAGAGGCCCTGGCCGCCTACAACGGTGGAAGTTCCAATGCGAAACGCTGGGCGAGGAAAGGGAATCAGTTAAACACTGAGCAATACATTGCCAACATTGGCTTCCGAGAAACCAAGCTCTATGTGTTGAAGGTTCTGGGGCATTACTTGACCTACAAGAAGCTCTACGAATCGACGCAAGTGGAAGTAGGGAAACGGTAGGACACCATGTTCCACATTCCACGATGGGGTACCAGATTCGGGAACTCAAAACCCGACACTGAAACAGCTCGGAGTATCAGCGAGCGTCCCAACAGAAACTCCGTTTTTGGTAATATTTGAGGATCATGCAGACCCGACTCGACACCCGCCTGATTGACGGCAACAGGATTTCTAGTTCGATCAAACAGGAAGTAGCCAAGCAGGTAACCGAGTTAACTTCGCGGGGGATCCAACCCGGGTTGGCGGTCGTGCTGGTCGGCAACAACCCGGCTTCCCAGATCTATGTGCGCAAAAAGACCAGAACGTGTAGAGATCTCCGTATCCACTCTGAACGGCTTAACCTGCCAGGGGATACCTCAACCCGCGAGGTACTCACGACGATCGGTCGGCTAAATCGATCCGATCACATCGATGGCATCCTGGTACAGCTACCCTTGCCCGGACAGATTGACGCCAGCCGCATTCTCAATGCCATTCACCCCGGCAAGGATGTAGATGGATTTCATCCAGTCAACGTTGGCAAATTATGTGCTGGAAATCCAAGCTTTGTGCCCTGTACTCCTGCAGGTATTGTGGAGCTTCTCCTTCGTGAAGAGATCCCTCTGGTGGGCCAGAGCGCCGTCATCATCGGTCGCAGCAACATTGTCGGCAAGCCGCTGGCTCTACTGCTGCTGCATCAACACTGCACGGTTACAATTTGTCACTCCAGGACTCGAAACCTGGCTCGGGTGAGCTCCCGTGCCGATATCCTTGTGGCAGCTGCGGGCAGCGCAGGACTTATTACCTCCAAATACATCAAATCGGGAGCAACTGTGATCGATGTCGGCATGAACCGCGCTGAAACAATGGACCAGGTTCTGCATCTATTTGGTAAGGATTCCGCGCGCCTCAACACCTTCCGAAGCAAGGGCTTCTGCTTGGTAGGAGATGTACATCCGCTGGAGGCAGTGGGGGTGGCAGGTGTGATCACTCCAGTCCCGGGCGGTGTCGGACCACTAACGATCGCGCAGTTAATGAAAAACACACTCCTGGCTTGCCAGTGGCGACGGGGACAATCCGATAGGAGTTTACCGTGAAAATATTCCTCAGGGTGCTCACCCTGATAATCCTGTTGGTGACATCCTGGTTGCCTGCCGGCGACGGCTTTTCTGCCAAACCGTTGGGTAAGCTAAAAGTAGGCAAGGCACCCCATTTTTCCCACATGAGCGTCGATGGTAAGTTCCTCTTTGTGACTGCCTTTGCTTCCAACGAGGTGGCCATCGTTGACGTCCGAACACTTCGACTTACGGGGAGTTTTTACGCGGGCTTCGAACCCCTCGGAATCACTGTCTCCCCCGCAGGGGACAAGATCTTTGTCTCAAACCGAAAGAATGGTCTGGTCAAAGTAGTGGACTCTCAGTCTTACGACGTCATTGATGATGTGAAGGTTGGCGGCAGACCAGCTCAGCTGATCGCGTCTCCTTCAGGCCTTCTCGTATTCGTAGCCAACTGGGGAACAGGGAAATATGGAAAGCTGGACGTCATTGATGCCTCGACCCACCGCATCATCGAGGAGATCCCGGTTGGCGTCACGCCCATTGCCGGAGTCGTTTCACTGCTAGGCGACTATCTGTTTCTGGCTTGTGCCGGCTCCAACGATCTTTGGGTAATTGATATCAACGCCCGAGAGGTCGTGAAACAGATACCCGTCGGCATACAGCCGGCTGGTGTTGCCGTCTCGCCCGACGGTAACACGCTGTATGTAGCCAATTCCAAAACCAACGATCTATCGGTCATCGATCTTCTCGACCTGGAAGAGACGCGCCGCATACGGCTCGGGAATCGCCCTTTCTCGCTGGCCGTTGACTCGACGGGACGCGTTTTCGTCGTGGAATCAGGCGACAACACCGTTGCAGTCTTCAACTCCGACCTGAAAAAGATCGGGAGCTTCGCGGTAGGAAAGGGCGCCATTGACATTGATCTTTCAACCGATAGCCACTACGCATTCGTGACGGCTGAGAAGGCCAATCGGCTGTTCGTGTTCGAGATTCGGTAAGTTGGCAGCCCGTGGTGAAAGTCCCACGGGTCCCGTCACGAGCGCGCCATTGATACAGATGCACGGCACACCCAACAAATATCCTCGTGTTCATGCAAGTAAGCACTCATTTCACCGTTGTGTCCTTGCGCTCGAACCTAGCGTCCAGGTGAAGAACAGTAGACACCCCCAAATCCCAACATGTTCTATGGTTCGAGTCAGAGTCCACATCCACTCGGGCGAATCGCGGTATTCGAAAAAGAAGCCCAGGTAATAGAAAGCTGTCAGCAAAGAGATGCTGGCCGAAGTTCGGGCCGCAGCGGAACCCGGGTCCAGACAGGCCAGCGGCATCAGGGGCAGGAAGTACCAGGGATAAGGCGTGGGAATGAACAGCAACCACAGCAACAAAACATATTGAAAAGCCCGGACCAGACCCTGTGGAGTGGGGGCGGCAACCCTCCACCCAACCAGGCAGGAGAGGCAAATCGTGAGCACTCCGGCGACCAGCCTCGCATGATCTGTCATAGATGCAATGATTGAAAACGCCCCTTCGTTCATTATCCAGAATTCCCCATAGATAGAAAGGCCGCGGAAAAGCGGCCGGAGGCCTTCTCCAAGGAATGGCAGATAGCCTGCGATGACCACAGCCAAGGTAGCTCCCAGGCAGGCCACTACCGAAACGATCGACTGGAAGCGACGATAGATCCAGAAAGACAAAGCCGGTAGGAAGATCACTGGATAGAGCTTGGTCAGCACCAGAAGGCCAAGCACCGCCCCCCCCGCAGCCGGTGTCGATACAGGGTGACTCGAGCGCACTATCACAAGCACGAGAACGACTACCAGCAGACAGAGCATCACATCCACATGGGTTGAGTTCGTGACCTCCTTCAAGACCAGGGGATTCCAGGCCCAGAGGACGATCCACTGAGGAGCTACACCCACAACCCGCTGGCCCTTGAGGAGCAGGGCCATCACCAGTAGATCGAGGATCAGGAATAGATATCTCTGGCCAAGCCAGTTCCAGCCCTTCAGAAACACTCCCGCAGAGAAGGTTAACTGCGCCAGCGGAGGGTACAACGTAGGAACCTCCGGAAAGCCGATACGCTCGAGCACCTGTTCAGCCTCGGGTTGTTCGAGTGCTCGGCGGAGAGGATGTGCGGGGTCGTTGCGGATCTCGGTAGGTGACTGGATGTAGGGGTTCTCTCCTTGGAGCAGATTCTGTCCATCGAAGACATAACGGTAAACGTCATTCTCCTGGATCAGATTGGAGGGCAGTATGGCCACTCGGCAGGTCAGCCCGACCCCGAGAATCAATACCATGGATACTCTGCTGCCGGTCCTCAAACGACTAACCAGCCACACCATACCCAACCAGATCACGAGATAGATCAACAGGAACCACAGGATTGGTCTCTTCGAATGCCCCTGCCCGTAGCGAAAAGAAAAGGACAAGAGAGTGACCGCGACCGACCCGCCAATGACGAGAATGCCGGGAACCCGGCTGTCCACGCGATCCCAAACCCTGTTCATCATCCTTTATGACTTTAACCCGACCCTGTGAGACCTGCCTGGTTATGCCTCAAGTTTTAGCTTCTTGCATTACGGTAAGAGTGCTGTAGCTGACGTCCTCAATGGAAAACGTCTGGGAAGGAACTGAGTGTCCGTCCCCTTTACCGGCTGAGGGACGGTTGGAAGCTGAGTAATCGTGCGCTGCCCGTCTGACAGTGCGACATTCGGACTCGGAACTCGGAACACACCAGTGGCACCGGGCGGCAGCCGGATGCTATGCGCAACCGGCCTCTTGTAGTGTCTCCTCGCGAGGGTCGGAACCCCGGGAACGGCAAAGCAATGTCCCCACCCCAGAACAGTGCTCTCCGCCAGGTTACGAACTCTTTACCGTCAGCGGCAATTAGACACATTGAGCCTGTGGTCTTAGAGACAGTTTAAAGGCAACTTGACACTCCCTGGTGCGGCATCAATGCTGGCCGTGGCCACAGACGTTGTTGAATGATCGAAAGGTCTTGGAACGGCAGGCAAAGCACATAACCGCAAGAAGTCAGCCTGCCGTTCGCCAACGGCGAGCTGAGGCTCTACCGTTCTGTTGTTGTGAGAAGAGGTCGGCACGGGGAACTCGGATCCTGTACGATCCACAGCGAGTTCCCTCCCCCGCGGAGCCAGGACCCGAAATCTAGGGCCTCTGCAACTTAGATCAGGCTTCTCAACACATAGTGCAGGATCCCTCCGTGCTCGTAATAGAGCGCTTCTTTGGGTGTATCTATGCGAAGGATGACTTCGAACATCTGGTCCGGTTCGCCGGAGGCATGGACAACAACTTCCAGTCTCTTTCGTGTAGCCAGACCATCTTCCAGACCGATTATCTCAAAGACCTCAAAGCCGTTCAGGCCCAGGGCATCCGCCGACATTTCCTCCTCGAACTGCAACGGCAAGACACCCATTCCAATCAGGTTGCTTCGATGGATTCGCTCGAAGCTCTCCGCCAGGACGGCACGCACACCCAGCAGGCGAGTTCCCTTGGCCGCCCAGTCTCGAGAAGAACCCGAACCGTATTCCTTCCCGCCAATCACAATTAACGGCGTATTTTCCTCCCTGTATTGCATGGCGGCTGCGTAGATGGACTGTACTTCGCTGTCATGCTCTATTCTGGTATAGCCTCCCTCGACGCCTGGAACCATTTTGTTGCGCAGCCTGATATTTCCGAAGGTTCCACGCATCATCACCTCGTGGTTCCCCCGCCTGGAACCGAATGAATTGAACTGCCAGGGTTCAACCCCATGTTTCCTCAGATACTCCCCGGCCGGGCTGTCCTTAGGAATCGCTCCGGCCGGCGAGATGTGATCGGTCGTTACCGAGTCTCCGAGCAAAGCCAGAACCCGCATCCCCTTGATATCTTCAGGCGTTGAGACGTCTGCGGTCATCCCTTCGAAGAAGGGCGGATTCTTGATGTAGGTGGAGGACAAGTCCCACTTGTAGCGGTCGCCGGGCGGAACTGAGATCTGTTGCCAGGTCTCGTCGCCAGCAAAGATATCCGCATACTTATCCCCGAACATTTCCCGGTTTATCGACTGCGCGACAATCTTTTCAATCTCCTGTCCTGAAGGCCAGATATCCTTCAGGAAGATGTCGGATCCGTCCGAACCTTTACCAAGAGGCTCCTCATAAAGATCGACATCCATTCTTCCCACCAGCGCGTAGGCGACAACCAGAGGAGGAGACGCCAAATAATTCGCCCGCACATCCGGGCTGATTCTTCCTTCGAAATTGCGATTCCCGGAAAGCACAGAGCAGGCAATAAGCTCATTCTCTTGGATGGCTCGAGAGATGGGCTCCGCCAGGGGACCACTGTTCCCGATGCAGGTCGTACATCCGTAGCCGACCAGATTGAAGCCCAGTTCATCCAGGAATGTGCTGAGTCCCGCTCCCTCCAGGTAATCCGTAACGACCTTGGAGCCGGGGGCGAGGCTCGTTTTCACCCATGGCTGGGTCTTCAGTCCTTTCTCTACAGCATTGCGAGCGACCAGACCGGCAGCGACCATAACTCTGGGATTCGACGTGTTTGTACAACTCGTGATGGCTGCAATCACAACCGCCCCGTCTTCCAGATCAAACTGTACCGGGCTTTGTTTTCCGGAGCTTTCCATCCGGATTTCAACCCGTCTCTTTGGCAGAGTTGCAAGGGAAACTCCGGCCTCCGCCCCGCCCCCACCAGGATTGAGACTCTGATTCAAAAACGCCCCGAACGCTACCCTAGTTGACCTTAAAGGAATGCGGTCCTGGGGCCTCTTGGGTCCGGCCAGACTGGGTTCTACAGCTGCAAGATCGAGGGATTGTGTCTCGGAATACTCAGCCTCCCGACTGTCCCTGTAGTGGAAAAGGCCCTGTGCTTTTGCGTAAGTCTCCACCAACTCGACCTGTGTCTCGTCACGAGCCGTCAGACGAAGATACTCGACGGTCTGTCCGTCGATGGGGAAAATCGCACAAGTAGCCCCATACTCCGGCGACATGTTTCCGAGAGTTGCCCGGTCGGCCAGAGAAAGGTTGGTCACACCAGGACCGAAAAACTCCACGAACTTTCCCACTACTCCTAGCTGACGAAGAATTTCTGTGATCGTCAGAACCAGGTCCGTCGCGGTCGCACCCTCCTGCAATTTACCCTCTAGACGGAACCCGACCACCTGGGGAATCAAAAGGCTGATCGGCTGTCCCAGCATGGCCGCTTCTGCCTCAATCCCACCCACACCCCAGCCCAGGACTCCTAGGCCGTTGATCATCGTTGTGTGACTGTCCGTTCCAACCACAGTATCGGGAAAGGCCAGGATCCCGCATTCGGATTCGACTGCAAAAACCACCCGAGCCAGGTACTCCAGGTTCACCTGATGTACGATTCCGGTAGCGGGAGGAACCACCTTGAAATTGTCGAAAGCCGTCTGTCCCCACTTGAGAAACCCGTACCTTTCCCGGTTGCGTTCGAACTCTCGCTGAACGTTGATCTGTAGTGCGGTGGCTGTGGCAAAGGAATCCACCTGTAAAGAATGGTCGATCACCAGTTCGGAAGGTACCAGAGGATTGATCCTCTGAGAGTCACCGCCCAACGCCGACATGGCATCCCTCATCGCCGCCAGATCGACTACTGCCGGAACTCCGGTGAAGTCCTGAAGGATAACTCGAGCGGGAGAAAAAGCGATTTCCCGGGAAGGTTTCGCCAGTGGATCCCACTCGAGCAAGGCCTCAATATCTTTAGCCGTCACTAATTCACCGTCTTCGTTCCGCAGGAGATTCTCAAGCAGAATCTGAAGACAGAAGGGAAGTCTGGCAACGTCTCCCAGGCCCCTTTTCTCCAGTTCCTGGAGACTGTAGTAGTGATGCTGCCGCCCCCCGACTTCAAGGCTCGACCGGGTTCCAAAGCTATCTCGACTTAACATTCCCGCATGTCCCTTCTAGAGCTTTGCAGGCCGTGGAAAAGGCCTCACAGACAGTCAGTATCAAGATACTTGGACTTTTGACCCAAGGCAAATCAGCCCCGGCTCCAAGGTTCTTCTCTCGTCCAGAAGTCGCTCTCTTCGTGCTAAAATCCACAGTCTCGATGGCCAGTTCTCCTCACGTTTCAGATATTGAAAGGGTTCATGAAGCGGATGTCGTTGTCATAGGCGCTGGCCCGGGAGGCTACAGCGCCGCCTTCCATGCCGCGGATCTCGGCCTGCAAACGATTCTAGTCGATCTTCGAGAAAAACCGGGAGGCGTCTGCCTGCACGTTGGGTGCATTCCTTCGAAGGCCCTGCTTCATGTCTCCCAGATCCTCTACCAGGCGGAGCAGGCCTCCATCTTCGGCGTTGAGTTCCAGAAACCTCGTGTAGACATCAATCGTGTGCGCGAGTGGAAGGATGATGTCATTCAGAAATTGACCGGAGGGCTGGGGCAGATTGCGAAAATGCGCGGCGTTAAGTTCGTGCAGGGGCGTGCCGTCTTCCAAAACTCGCAGCAGTTGAAAGTGCATGGGAAAGCGACGGCTGAGATTAATTTCAAGCATGCGATTATTGCCACGGGATCCCGGCCCACCACTTTTCCGCCTTTCGATATCGAGAGTGAAAGAATCCTCGATTCGAGTAGTGGTCTGGAGATTCGGGAAGCGTACGAGCGTCTTCTCATCGTGGGCGGTGGGTACATTGGTCTGGAAATGGGGACCGTTTACGCAGCACTGGGATCCAAGGTAACGATCGTAGAGTTGACTGAAGGCCTCCTTCCAGGTGTCGATCGGGACCTGGTTCGTCCTCTGGAGAAGCGCTTGGGCGAGTCCTTCGAGGCGATCCACCTGAAGACTGGTGTAGACCGATTAAATGAAACCTCCCAAGGTATCGAAGTTCAAATGAAGGGTAACGTCAACTCCTCAGAGGTCTTCGATGCCGTGCTGGTTGCGGTAGGACGAACCGCCAACACGGATGGGCTGGGGCTGGAAAATACAAAAGTCCGGTTGCAGGACAATTTCGTGGCCATCGACGAGCAATGCCGAACCAGTGATCCTTCTATTTTTTCAATTGGAGATGTTGCAGGCCAGCCCATGTTGGCTCACAAGGCCTTTCGGGAGGGGAAAATAGCGGCGCAAGTCATGGCGGGAAAAGCGGCAGAACTGGACAATCTGGCCATTCCAGCCGTTGTGTTTACGGATCCCGAGATTGCCTGGTGTGGACTGACCGAAACGGAGGCCAGGCAGGAAGGGCGGGAAGTAAGCGTAGCCAAGTTTCCCTGGTCTGCCTCTGGACGAGCTTTGACCCTGGGGCGAACGGATGGCCTGACCAAGATCATTTTTGATCCCGAGACCCAGGCCGTACTGGGAGTTGGAATTGCGGGTCCGGGAGCCGGAGAGCTGATCGCCGAGGGTTGCCTGGCCGTAGAAATGGCCGCGGTGGCAGAGGACCTCATGGCCACGATCCATCCCCACCCCACCCTCTCGGAGACCGTCATGGAGGCAGCCGAAGTTCTGTTCGGACACTCCTCCCATATCTACAAGAGACGTCAGTGAATGCCGGTCCACAGTTTCGCACCCCTACAAGGGAAAATTGTGGAAACCTGGGTCGATTCAGAAGCTGTCAAGAACAATCTCCTGGGCGACCCGAGCCGTCGCCTGATTCACGTCTACCTGCCGCCTGAAGAAACCAACTCTCAGAGCCGATTTCCCCTGTTTGTCTATCTCGCCAGTTTCACCAACAGCAGCCTGAGGATGACCGCTTGGAAGGCCTTTGGTGAGAGCTTCCCTCAGCGGCTGGAACGGCTCGTGCAAAGAGGGGAAATGGGCCCGGCAGTGGTTGCATTTCCCGACTGCTTTACCTCACTGGGTGGGAACCAGTACGTCAATTCCGAGGTAATGGGAAACTGGGAGGATTTCCTTCTAGAGGAGCTTTTACCCCACTTGACTGCGAAGTTCCCCATTGACCATTCCCCTATGCGACGCGCCATTGTGGGGTTCTCCAGTGGAGGCTACGGCGCCCTGGTGCAGGGGCTCCGCCATGGTAATCAGTGGGGCGCCGTCGCCTGCCACTCTGGGGACATCGGTTTCGACCTCCTCCTCAGGCCCTTGTTCCCGAAGGCAGCGCAGATACTGCAAGAGAACGACTTCAGCTGCCAGAAGCTGCTCGAGAACTTTCGGACAGGTGTCAAGCTGGATAGCCTGCAACTGGAAACGGTCAACCTCCTGGCCATGGGGGCTAGCTACGATCCCGATCCGGACCAGGCCTTCGGTATCCGTCTTCCTTTTGATGCCTTCACTTGTGAACTGATTGAGGAGAGATGGTCCCGGTGGCTGTCCCACGACCCCCTGCAGTTGGTTGACCGCCCACAATGCCGGGATAATCTGTCACAACTTCGAGGCCTTTACATGGACTGTGGCAATCAAGACCAGTATCACCTTCAATTTGGATCTCGCAGACTGGTGCGCAAACTCCAGTCCTATGAAATCGAGCACCACTACGAGGAATTCGATGACAATCATTCTGGAGTCGACTATCGACTCGACGTTTCATTGCCCTTCCTCTACAAGGCGGTGACCGGCGGTTAGTTACTAGTTACCGGTTGAAGGTTGAATATTGAAAGTTGGGGTGCTTTCTACATTCTACTCTATACTTGTAGGTGACTTGCGACGATCCCATCGGACCAGCCACGGTCCTCCGCCCAAAGAGATCTAGATCAACAAAAAGAATCCATTAAGGAGGACTTGAAAACCACATGGGCAAGGCAGGGGGAACATAGAAACAGGTGTTATCCCGACAGTGGGGGGGCAATGCAGAAATACTGCGCCGATATACCCAATCTCCGTGCAATTGATGACAAGGTGTTCTTCAACCGGCGAAGGTTTGTTCAATCCCTGGCACTGGGGTCGATTGCCGCCACCTCTGCATCCCTCTCCCGGTCTCCGGCCCGCGGCCAGGAGCTTCTCGAGGAACCCTTTTAGCGACCCCATATCTTTCCGGCATCACGCAACCCGAGCTACGAGATTCCTGGTAGTCTGGAAACCAACCTGACCCCCCGTCACGTGGCCGCCACCCACAACAACTTCTACGAGTTTCTGCCCGGGCACGGTGGGCCGGTGTGGAGACACATCGGGAATTTTGAAGTTGAACCCTGGAAGCTCGAAATCAAGGGTCGGTGCCGGAACCCCCGCACCCTTGACCTCGACGACTTGTTCAAGATTCCCCATGAAGAACGGCTTTATCACTTTCGCTGTGTAGAACGCTGGGCTATGAACGTACCTTGGAGCGGCTTTCCACTCCGGCGCCTGATCCAGGACTCCGAACCGAATCGGGATGCGAAGTACGTGCGTTTCGTGACCGCTTATCGACCTTCTCAAATGCCGGGAATCAGAAGAGCCCCATCTTATCCGTGGCCTTACCACGAAGCCCTCCGCCTCGATGAGGCCATGAACGAGCTCGCTCTCGTTGTCACGGGCGTTTATGGAAAACCACTTCTCAAGCAGCACGGCTCACCGATTCGCATTATCGTCCCCTGGAAATACGGCTACAAGAACCCGAAGTCGATCGTGAAGATCGAGTTCGTGAAAAAGAAACCGAAGATCTTCTGGCAGATTATGCCTCACGAATACGGGTTTCTCTCCAACGTCAATCCGAACATACCGCACCCTCGCTGGAGCCAGGAGCGCTCCTAATGGCTGGACTCTCACACCTGGTTTCCAACCCCTCTCTTCAATGGGTACGCCAAGTACGTAGCAGACCTGTATCCCGACGAACCCCTCACACCCCAGACGCCTCTACTCCGGGGGCAGAGGGCTCGTTGAAATATACGAACTGCCTGCAAGAGGGCCGGGGTAGAGCGTCGCCTTTTCAAGTCTTGAGCCGACGACGCAACTTCTCCCGGAGAGCCAGACGGCGGGCTTCTTCCGATCGGCTGAGATGAAAGCGGGTCCCCGAGAGAAGGTGGGTCTCCCGCTCATTCTTCGGAATCCGGTCCGAAAGCACCTGGGAAAGGCGAAGAGCGTACAAACAGTGCGCCTCGTCGCTGAGCATGAGCGCCGCCTCCCCCTTGACGTAAAGGCAATAGGAGCTGCGAACGAAGACAAGGAGGCAGGGAGGACGTCTTTCCAGAAACTGACACGTCCCGCTACGGTCAAGGAGATAGAAGAAAACCTCCTCTCCGTGGACCAGAATCTCGAAAAAAGACAACAGCGCAACGTGGGGGAAACCCTCCGGATCAAGGCTCACGAGCGGCACCGCGACCCTGGGGGGAGTGTCAGACTGAAGGTCTCGTTTCAAAATCTCTGGAATCTGACAGCCAAGTTCAAGGGACACGCTGACCTCTCAAAGAGTACCCTACTGATTCGAGCGGGATACTTGCAAGGACCCGGCGCAATGAGAAGCTCGACACCAGCTTTGTGTTCTCTGATATGACTGCCCGTCGTTGTCCCATCAGCCTTTTCCTGACAGTGATCGTAGCCGTGGGTTCGGTTTCTTTCGGATCGCTGCTGGTCAAGTGGAACAATGAACCTCCCCCTCTTACCATCGCGTTCGTTCGCATGGCCTGGGCGACCGTCTTGTTGTTTCCCTTTTACGCAAGAGCACGGAGGGCTCGTCCGGCGCGGGGCAGACGGTTTCAGCCGTTGGGTTCCATCGTGCTGGCCGGGCTGGCCCTCGCCTTGCACCATGCTTGCTGGATCACATCCCTGCGCCACACTTCGGTGGGAGTGTCGGTGTTTCTTGTCAATACGGCACCGCTGATAGTCGCCCTCGTCTCATTTCTCCTTTGGAAGGAGCGCCTCACCGGCCTTGGATTCACCGGAATTCTGTTGGCGGTGGCGGGCGCGGCCGTTCTTAGCCTGGGCCAGGTTGAGTCACCAGGAACACTCAAAGGGGCGCTTCTTGCTCTGCTGGGGGCCTTGTTTCTCGGTGTCTACCTGACTGCCGGCCACGCCAGCCTGCGGAGGACAAGTCTGTGGCTCTACGTGTATCCAACCTACCTGATATCGGCACTCGTGCTGGGGGTTCTGGTGGCTTTGACTGAGAGCCAAATTCAGGGCTTTGGGCTTCGTACGCACCTCCTCATGTTTCTGCTGGGTCTAGTCCCCCAGTGTGTTGGGCACACCTCCTATAACCGGGTGCTGGCACATCTTTCCCCGACCCTCGTCTCACTTCTCATCCTCGGTGAACCGATTGGTGCCTTAACTCTGGCCTACTACTTCCTGGGGGAACGCCTGGGATCCATTTCACTTGTGGGCGCGGCCGGGGTAGGGATTGGCGTCTTTCTGGTGTCATTGCGCGGCATTCGCACTTCTCCAGTGCAACAGATCGCTGTCGCAATCATTAACTCCAGGCATGGAATCCTGGTACGGACACGCGGCAAAGGCAACCATCTGGAAGGACTGTTGGAGTTTCCTGGAGGCAAGATCGAGAACGGAGAGACTCCGGCCCAGGCTGCAACTCGAGAGGCCAGAGAGGAAGTGGGTCTCCTCCTCGACACCGCAGATGCCCGTGAACTTGGGCAGCAGACCTACCATTATTCCGATTGCAGCGTCCATCTTCACTTTCTCCTTTTCGACTTTACAGGACCGGCGCAACCGGGAGACGGAACCTGGGTTCGTACTCGCGACCTGGATGAGCAAGATTTCCCTCCTGCCAATCAGGGTGTGCTTCGAATCTTAAAGAGTCTCATAGAACCAGACGGTGAGGATGAGGAGAAGCCCAAGAATCACAATGACAGAGACGGCCCACCTGAAGCGTAGACGTTCCACAGCTTCAGTCAGCTTCTCATCAAGGTGCCGATCCTCGACCCTCATCTTCCATGTTTTGGAGTCGAGAACGCCTTCAGATGGGGTGAGCTCCGGTCCAATGGGCTCAACCCGGATGAGCCGCGGCGCAAACCATAGCAATAGTCCGATAATCACGAGCAACGTGAACAAGGGGAGATCACCGTGACTGACGACAAAGATAAGCGCAAGAGCCAGAAGTACGAGGACAATCAGGAGAATCCGAACGTAGAACCAGGGCACCGTCGCTTTGAATTTGGCTCCGCAACGAGGGCACTGCATCCTAGACCAAACCGTCAAGGGTTCAGTCCAGAGCCAGGTCTTGCAAACAGGACACCTCTGCGACACTTAGTACTCCTTGTCCATCACCGGGGGACTCAGTTTAGGGCCGGTTTTCTATTGAAGCAGCAACAATATTCGCCAGCTGCCTGCGCAAGCGTCCGACATCCCCGTTGCTGTGCGGATGCAGACGGCTGGTCATAATAATCAGGAAAACCTGCGACGATGGATCAATCCAAAGAGAAGTTCCCGTAAACCCTGTATGGCCAAATGACCCCAAAGGAAACAGGTCCCCGCGATTGGAACTGAACCGCGTGTGAATGTCAAAGCCAACTCCCCGCCAGGACTCCTGGTCGCTAGGCGACTGGTTCGTTGTCATGCGGGCCACCGAAAAGGGAGAGAGAATGCGAGTTCCACCGTAGGTCCCCTCGTTCAGAAGCATTTGTACAAAGACAGCAAGATCACCCACTGTGGAAAACAGCCCTGCGTGCCCGGAGACACCTCCCATGCGTTCGGATGTTGGATCGTGGACACCCCCTCTCAACATACGCCCGTTGCGAAGTTGGGTTGGGGCTATCCGCATTCGCCAAGAGGCAGGGGGATTGAAGGTCGTGTTCTCCATGCCGAGTGGATCAAACACACGGCTTGAACTAAATTTGTCGAGGCGCATTTCAGCCGCCTTTCCCACCACTGCACCGAGAACGATGTAGTTGAGGTCGCTGTACTGAAAGCGACTGTCCGGGACGGCGACCAATTCCTCCCGGCTGGCCCTTTGCAGTGCTTCGTCATACCCCCTCCAAAGCTCATCCTGGTCCAATCCTGCACGCAGGCCCGAGAAATGAGTTGCTAATTGCAGAATTGTGATGTCTTCCTTACCCTGATAGCCAAAAGACGGGAAAAATAGGCTGACCGAATCTCCCAACGTCAAGCGGCCTTCCTCGACCAAAATCATGATAGAAGTGGCCGTAGCAACCACTTTCGTCAGCGAAGCCAGGTCGAAAACAGTATTGATTGTCATGGGCTCCTGCCGTGGGAGTAAGGAGCGATGGCCAAAGGCCCGGCTGTAAACGATCCTGCTGTGCCGGACCACCATAACTACCGCACCAGGCACCCGGCTTCCCTGAATCGCTTCTTCCACCACCGCCTTGATCCTGCTCAGGCGTCGGGAAGACATACCCACTTGCTCCGGCTCCCCCCGGGTAAGAACCTTAGCGGGAGCCGCTTGAGCGGGGACGAGGAAGCAGATCAGCAGTACACACCACCTGCGCATTTCTTAATTCTATGACATGCCCCCCTGACCCAGGTAATTCATAAACTCTCTGCCGGGGCGTGGGAGGACCACCCCAACCTGTTGACGCGAGGCCAATGAAGCTCCATCTTAGTAACTAACTTTGATGTGATGGATGGAGGTGGATACGTACTAGCCGGAGGTTCGAGCCGGCGCTTTGGCAGAGACAAAGCGTTCGTTGAGCTTGGCGGCCTATCCCTGGTCGAACGGGCGATCAACAAGCTCCGGGAGCTTGGCCTCGAGGTTCAGGTAGTGTGCAGGTCTAATCAGCAGGCTCGACTGATTGCCTGTTCTTGTGTGCTTGACCGGACTCCTGGGCTTGGCCCGGCGATGGCAATTTACAGTGCCTTAAGGGACTCGGACCATAACAACAACTACTTTCTGGCCTGTGACATGCCCCTGGTCCCCTCGGCGCTTCTACAGGGATTCCCTGACCTGAGCAAGGGCTTCGACGTGGTCGTTCCGGCCGATGCTGAGGCCAGGGTTCAGCCGCTTTGCGGCTATTATTCGAGAGCCTGTCTACCCGTTCTCGAAGGCCAGCTGAACAAAGGAGTCATGAGCATCACCCAGATTCTGAAATCGGGCGATTTGAAGGTGCACATCGTCGACGCCGGAAAAGCGGATATGGACCAAAGTGCCTTCCTGAACGTAAACGACAGGAAGAGTCTTCATCAGGTCAGCGTCCAGCTTGAAAACCACAGTACGCTTGGAAGGAGTTGACATGTCAACGGGTCTTTTCATTTTCCACGTGGTTGCGGTGGTCACAATTTTCAGCCTCGGCTACTGGGCTGGCTTTCAGCGTGGCAAGGTCCAGCCCCGATAAAAAGCCAGCTTCAATCCTACAGGGCCCAGGCATTTTCAGCCCACGCATGGCCGGCAGTGGATCCCCTCCCGAATCCCGTTTCCGTTACCGTGGGCGGAACTCTCTGCCGGGGAGATCAGATGAAGAGTTCTTCTTCCGACTTTTCTTCGATCCCCTTTTTGCGGGAGAGGAGCGAATCGATACCGCTGCGGATGCCGCGGATGAAGGAAGAAATCTCGATGGTGGGCTTGAGGAGGTCTTTCTGGATTGTTTCGGTCGTCTCTTCGAATTTCTCCACTGTGTCGCTGACGAGATAATCAATCTTGGCAACCTGGTCCTGCCCCACAGCCATCACTTCCTTGATCACAGCATCAGCCTGCTCAGCCCGTTCTTGCAAAGTTTCGGACACTTTGGCCAGGTTACCCGCAAGATTCTCAGCTATCCCTCGAACGGGCTCCAGGCTCTCGGATATCTCCAGAAGGCGTGCCTGGATCCGAGAAAGGGTGGTTTCAAGTTCCTGCGACTGACTCTCGATCTGTAGAACCGCCTTCTGAACCGAACGGGCGGTCAGAATAACGACAATGATTTGAAAAACAAAAGCCAGAACCGCCAGGGCAGCAATCCCTACAGCCCACATCTCAATACTGTTCACCAACCACCTCCAGGGAGCCTCATCCTTCCTCTTTTACCGCACCCTCTTTGAGCCGCTCTTTCCCCTCTTCATAGGCTTTCTTGCCAGCTTTGACCGCCTTCGAGATCGTTTCTTTCTTTTTGGACAGGGCTTCCTTTCCCTTTTCAAACCTTTCGCCAACCACTCCCGCCACGTGGGAGGACTTGTCCCTCAGTTTTTCCTGACTGGCCCGGGCCGCGTCTGTGACCCATTCCCCCTTTTCTTCGAGATACTCCCTGCTGTCCCGAGCCGTCTGCCCGACCTTCTTCGATCCTTCCAGATACTTATCCTCGATCAGCTGACGGGTCTCTTCTCCGGACCGAGGTGCGAAAAGCAGGGCGATTGCTGCTCCCACAAAACCTCCAACCAGGAAATACGTTATCTTATCTCCTTGTGAAGCCATCTCATTTCTCCAGTTCTCCCCGGGGAACAAGGGGATTTGTATCTAGATTAACATAACTCCCGAGATCCTCACTTCCGTAAACGCTATGGAGTTACCAGGAGGATCAACCGGGGCCGGGATCCGTCCTGATCATCGACTGGAACACGCTCCAGAGCACGTGAAATCTCTGTTTATCACGATCGGGTTTCTAGTCACAATCTGGACGGGCTCGACAGCCGGAGACAGTCCCCCGCAACGGCCGCCGATGGCGGCCAATTTCTTGGGGCCCGGAAAGCAGCAACGAGGCGATCAGAGCGGCTGTGGGGATACGCTGGGTGAAGGGGCCACCCCTGCTCAGACCTCCTGCTTGGTGTCTCGCAGTTCCAGGCGGTAAATCTCCAGCAGCGCCATCAGGAGGGCGGTCACCAGAGGCCCCAGAAGTATTCCCGCGGGGCCGAAAAACAACAGCCCCCCTGCAAACGCGAAGAAAATCAGGAGCACGTGCATACCCTCCGACCGACCTTCGATGATCAGAGGTCGTAAGATATTGTCGACCAGAGCAATGACGAAGGCGCCCAGTAGAAAGAGTACGATGCCCCTCGCCAACGATCCACTCAGGATCAAATAGAACGACATGGGCATCCAGATCACTGCCGTCCCGAAGATCGGGACGATCGAAACACAGGCTACGGCTGCAGCCCAGAAAACCGGCTTCTGGACTCCCAGCATCGAAAAAATTAACCCGGCCAATACGCCCTGACATAGTCCGGTTACAAAAATACCAAAGAAGGTTGCGTAAACGATGCTCTGCAATTTTTCGAAAAGCACTCTCTGGTAAGCGGGGGCCAGGGGAAGCAGACTCTGCAGGCGGGCAAGAAGCAAATGACCGTCGCGAAACAGAAAGAACAAACAGAAGATCATCACCACAAAATTGATCAGAAGCCAGCCGACACTCCCCAAGACGGCAGAGCTATGTCTGATAAGTAACCGGGCAAGGTCCTCCAGGCGCGAGGCAAAGAAGTCGCTGACGCTGAAGCTGTTCTGTTGCATCAGCGCTCTGATACGATCCACGACTGGATCCAGAATCGCAGGGTAGGGTTTCTCTATCATTTCCAGAATCTGGTCCTGGTTAGCGACAAACACGAGATAGGCGTCGTTCAACTCGTTGGCCAGGAAGATGAACAGCAACACAAGGGGGATGATGATCAAGATCGTAATTATCGAAGACATGATCACCGCCGCCAGGATGGCTCTTCCCCTGAGAAGATGCTTTAGTGCCAGAAAATTGGGATAGAAGAGAGAAGTTAGCGTCATGGCTAGGATCAGAGAGAAAAGAAAGGGCCGCAAAATGCCGTAGAACAGATACATCACCAGAGCCAGTGACAGGAGGAGAAAGGTCTGTGAAGGGAGAGGTAAACGCTTCATCTAGGGCTACGCAAGTTTCTCTGCATAATAAGGACAGAGGTCCACTAAGACGCACCGGCCACATTGTGGCTTGCGGGCGTGACAAACCTGTCTCCCATGGTGGATCAACCAGTGCGAAAAATCGATCCAGTCCTTCTGTTCGATCTGTTCCATCAGATCCCGCTCGATGGCTACCGGAGTCTTCTCCGGAGTCATACCCAGCCTCCCGGTCAAGCGGCCTACGTGAGTGTCTACCACAACTCCACTGGCAATTCCAAAAGCCGTCCCCAGAACCACATTGGCCGTTTTACGGGCAACTCCAGGCAAGGTCAAAAGATCCTTCATAGTGGAAGGGACGTGACCTTCAAAGCTGGAGACGATCCTCGTGGCAGAACCGATCAGGCTCCGTGTCTTGTTTCGAAAAAAACCTGTACTTCGAATGATCTCCTGAACCTCGGCCGGGTCAGCCAAGGCGAGAACTTCCGGCGACGGGTATTCCTCGAAAAGGTGAGGCGTCACCATATTCACACGGACATCGGTACACTGAGCAGAGAGAATCGTGGCAACCAGAAGCTGGAAAGGATTGGCGTGATGCAAGGAGCATTCTGCCCCCTGGTATTCTTGTGAAAGGATTCCAACGATCTTCGCTACTCGCTGAACTTCTCTTGGCCTGGGCTCAGTGTGCCGCCTCGACATCCAGGACTGATCATAACACCGATGGGGAGGCGACAGGACCTTCGCCATACCGAGGATGACGGAACATCAGTGGAAGTGATTAATTCCACTGGTTTTGGAGGCATGCACCTGTCGAAAACGGTATTCAGTTGGAGCACCAGCAATACAGGTGTGGATGTGAGAAGCATTCCGATCGCAGTACTCTTTACGGTAGGGAACATGGACACCAGTGGAGATGCGGTACCACAGTGGTCCGCCCGGATCGCCGTTAGATACAACTACTACCTTTCCGGCTACGGAGGGGCCCGCGTTAAAGCTTCTTGTCGGTCAGGTACTCTACGGGGTGACCGTGAAGCGACTTTCTGTCGGTCCGGCGCAGCAGGCTCAGACCTGCGATCGCAGCCCCGCCCAGGATCAGTCCTAGCAACAGAGAGGGAAAAGACAGAAACCTTGAAAGCCAGCTCCCCAGACCTGATGGATGAACCACAAACTGCTGAGTGTACAGCGGAATCTTCTGATCATTTCGATCAATCAGGTCAATCTTCAGCGTAGCTGCCTGCGAGCTGGAAATCTCACCCTCAAAAACCCAGTCCCAAAAGGTGTTTTCTCTCCTCTTCAGAACCCTTAGGCCGTCGCTCTCCACCAACTCAACGGAGAGCTCCTCGGGGGCGAGCCATCCGGCCTCGGCTCGCACCTCATCCCCCAATGCCGCATGAAGCTCCCGCTCCTGGTCCGAGAACTTCACGGTGTCGGGTGAGAGCAACATTATTTCGACTCGGGTTCGGTTTCCGACCTGTTCGGGTGGTGCGATGCGGAGAGTGCCAAGGAGCTGCGACCCAAGAAAGAAGTGGCCACCTAGTGATTCCTCTTCTGCCCCCGGGTCCAGCAGCGACTCAACTCGCAGCGCCCTGGAGATTGCGTCTGCCCTCTCCAGAATCTCTTTTTGCTCCCGCATCTCCAGATACTGGGCATTGATGCTCTTCTTGTCCGACGTGAGAGCCCGAAGCCTGGAAGAAAGCCGTTTGTTCGTGCTCTCGGTGGAGGTGAGTTCCTGCCTCAGTTTCTGATTCTCGTCCTGCAAGGTCGAGACCTGACCCTGCACTTCAGCCAGTTGGTTGGAAAGGTTGAAACGGGCAGTCTGGAGCTGACTGACGAATGACTCGATGGACTCCACCTTTGAACCCACTTCTTCTCCACTCCTCTGCTCGACGTCAAGGCTGGAAACCAAGTGGGTCACCTGCCTTTCGTAGGTCTCCTGTGCACGCTTCAGTTCATCACGCTGAGTCTGCAGCCTTCGTGTGTTTTCGCGGGCCTGGTCTCGCTGACCCAGAATCCGGAGCTGCTCTTCTTTCTCTTCGTCAAGTTCAGTCGTGATTTCTTCCAGCTGTTGTTCTAGATTCCGCGACCGTGTCTGTTCCGAAGCGAGCTCTTTCCCGGCCTCCACCATCCTCATCTTCAGACCTGTCACCCTTGCCTCAAGCTCCTGCAAATCCTGGATGGCCTTCCGGTACCTGGGGTTTTGCTCCGCGATTCTCTGGATGACAAACTCCTTCGAAGTCCCCGTAGAGGCCACGAACTTGTTGATCAGCTCTTTGTATTGATTCTCAATAAAGGAAATCTTAGCTGCGTCAATGTCCCGGTACGAGACTCCCTCTGTAAAGGCGAAGGTCAACGCGGCCTCAAAATCGCCCTGCTGTTCGAAATACTGTTCGAGCGGTTGGTAAAAGCGGAAGAACACCATTCCTTCAGCGCTTCCATCCGGCGAACTGACCCTGAAGCGTATACTCCGGTCCTTGAACTCCAGCCCGGTCACCCGAACCTGCTCACCCACCTTGAAGGTGAGAGGATCCGTCTGAGTCAAGGGGTCTAGTCGGCTTGTGGTCTTCACTTCGACGACCTGAAGCGACCCATGCATTGGGATCCGGAGGAAGAAGGTCTTGTTCAGGTATCTCTCGAGATAGTGACTCTGCAGCCGTTTGTCGATACCGGCGGTGAGGGTCAGAGTGGTGGCGCAAACGGCCAAGAGAAGACTTATTCGGCACAAATATAAATGGATTCTTACCATGTAAGGCTCTCCACAGATCTGATTTTAGCAATCCGTGGTGAAAGTCGCACCCGGTCCTACGCTAGCAGCCAGTGGGGCAAGTCACCCGAGGAGGCGAGGAAATGGAACAATTCCCTGCCGCCTCCACCCAGATCACTGAGCGCTCTACAACCCTGCCATTGGTCCTGCTCCAATCGTATAATCAGTATGCGCCCGATGATGCCGGCAAGGAAAATGATGGACAGAGAACGCCTGATCGTCAATGAGATCTTTTTCAGTATTCAGGGAGAGTCGAGCTACGCGGGACGACCTTGTGTCTTTGTCCGACTCACGGCTTGCAACCTGAGATGCAGCTACTGTGACACGGAGTATGCCTTTCACGAAGGAGATGCACGCTCAGCCGAGGATATTGTTTCCGAGGTCAATAAATTCCGTTGCTCACTGGTAGAGATCACCGGTGGAGAGCCCCTTCTCCAACCCGCCGTCCACGGCCTGGTCCGCCGTTTTCTCGCGCTGGGGAAAACCGTTCTGATAGAGACGGGGGGGTCAGTGGATATAAGCCCCGTGGATCCAAGGGTCATCCTGATTTACGACATCAAGTGCCCAGACAGTGGCATGGCGGATAAAAACAGATGGGACAACATCAGCCTGCTCAAGTCCATTGATGAAGTGAAGTTCGTGGTTGGCTCCAGAGGGGACTACGAATGGAGCAGGGGTATACTCGAACAGTACAAACTCCCCGATCGTCACCAGGTTCTTTTCTCTCCGGTATTTGGAAAGCTGGAGCCCGGACAATTGGCTACATGGCTGCTCGAGGACGGACTGGACGCACGGCTCCAAATACAGCTCCATAAGCTTTTGTGGGGAGCCGAAGCCAGGGGAGTCTGAGGGGCTAGGCAGTCCATGGCGGAAGTCCTCCGGGCCGCGCTTTGCCACGGACTGCTTAGCCTGGTTAAATCCGTTTCGTCTGCCTCAGGGCTTCATATACAACGATCGCTACCGCATTAGCCAGGTTCAGACTTCGAACCCCGGGGTGCAGAATCGGAATACGAAAGGCACGTTCGGAATAGCGGGCCAGAACATCTTCTGCCAGGCCGGTTGTCTCACTGCCGAAGACCAGAAGCTCGTTTCCCTTGAAGCAGGCCTCCAGATAGGATGCTGAAGCCTTTTTCGAGAAAAAACAGAGAGTCCCCCGGGGTCTCGACTCGATCAAATCCTCCACGGACCCATGAGTCGACACCTGTGCAAACTTCCAGTAGTCCAGTCCTGCCCGTTTGAGCCGCCGGTCCGAGATTTCGAAACCAAGGGGTTCAACCAGATGGAGAGGAATCCCGGTAGCCGCACAAAGTCGGGCAACACTCCCCGTATTGGGGGGAATCGCCGGTTCCACCAGAGCCACTTCAAACACGATTTTAGACCGTCCAACTCCCTGCTCCGTCAGACATACTGTTAAAACCTAGTCCGAAACTCAAGAGGGACGATGTTGAACGCCTTGGTATTGGGAGTGGTTCTGGTGATTTCTTCGGCACAGCTCCGTCCTACCGGCATCTACATTGCTTAGAAAAGGGACGAGACACTACGCGACACCGCAACCACGGTTCGCGCCAGCAAGAACCTGGCCTCTCTTTTTCAAAGATGGTCGGACTCGCAGCTCTGGAGCAGGGGATAGAGACGAGTGCTCGGACGGACCACAGCGAGTTCCCAATCGGCCTACCGTTACCCTGGGGGAAGTTGCTAACACCCAGAATACAAAACCTGTGTAGAGACATGCGAGCGCAGACAGCGAGAGTAGCGAAGACCTTGCTGCCCAGATTCAAGCTATAGGTCCCTGCGCCGGGAAGGTGGAGCCGGTTGCTGGCCACCGGTCATAGGTTGAAGGCTCTCCAGAACAAGCGCGAGCGAAAGCAACCGACCCAGAGCTAATCTTGAGCGGGAGTATCCCAAGGTTCTTTCTCTAGCTGAGTGAACAACAGATCGGTAATCTGATGTCCTTTGATCCCAACTACCCGGACCTGAAACTGCGCTTTTACATTCAACTCGTCTCCGATCTGCGCGGTTCGACCCAGACCCATCATCACATGGCCAGCAATCGTGTCGTTCTCGGCATCTCCGAGCTGCAGGTCTAAGGTCTCTTCAACTTCTTCGAGCAAGGCCCGACCATTGACAAGATAAGTACCGTCTCCGTATTCACGAATCATTGCCGGTGGTGCTTCCAGGTCGAATTCATCCTGAATCTCCCCCACCAGCTCTTCCAGAACATCTTCCAGGGTTACGATTCCCACCGTCGATCCATACTCGTCTACGACGATGGCCATGTGAATTCGAGATTCTCGAAACTCGGAAAGCAGCGAATCAATGCCCTTGCTTTCCGGCACGAAAAGCGGCTGGCGGCTGAGTCGCTTCAAGTCGAATTCCGGCCCCAGCGCCTCATAGTTCCAGAGCAAGTCCTTCACATGAATCAAACCGAGTACCCGGTCTAACCCCTCCTCGCATAAAGGATAGCGCGTGTGCTTCTGACGCTGCACCAGCTCCAGATTCTCTTCAACATTTTTCCCCACATCGAGAAATCTGACTTCTACCGACGGAACCATCACCTGCCTTACCGTGCGCTGAGCGAAAGAAAAGACCTTCATAAGCAGTCGCTTCTTGTTCCGATCGATGATTCCCTGCTCGCTGGACCGCGACAGAAGGATTCGGAGCTCTTCCTCTGAATGGGTAAGTTCAAATTCCGAAGTTGACCGGATGCCCATCAAACGGAGGAACTGATTGGCTGTACCATTGAGCGCCCAGATGAAGGGGTAGGACAGTCGGTAGAAAAAAACCAGCGGCGAGGCAGTCCAAAGGGCAGAGCTTACAGGCTTTTGAATGGCCAGGGTCTTGGGTGCCAGCTCCCCCAGGACGATATGGAGAAAGGTGATGAGCAGAAAGGCAAAACCTCCCGCCAGCGTGTGCGTCAAGGCCGGATTAGGGTCCAGGCCAATCGAATGGAGAAGGGGTTCGAAGAGTTTGGCAAACGCCGGTTCCCCGATCCATCCCAGTCCCAGGCTGGCCAGTGTGATTCCCAGCTGGGTGGCAGACAGGTACTCGTCCATATTGTCGATGAGCTTCAAAACCGTTTTGG
>CAZMGM010000006.1:0-395 GCA_964565865.1 uncultured Acidobacteriota bacterium
AATATTTGCAATCGCGACAATCAAACCCTCAAGAACATGACCTCTATCTTTGGCGACTTTGATGGCACCATAACCAATCGCGATTCCATTGTATTCCTCACCGAGTTCTATGGAGGTGGCCGCGGCTATCGATCCACGGCCCTGGCTCGAATCGAGTCCGGGGAATGGAGCGTCCACGAAGCGATTGCACACGAACTGGCCTCGGTTAAGATCTCCTGGGAACAGGCAGTGCCAATCCTCCAATCAGAAATCACGCTAGACCCTTTTTTCGAAGGTTTCGTGTCCTGGTCTCGCCGCCGGTCGCTTCCTCTCCGGGTCGTTAGTTCGGGAATGCGCCCGGTGGTCGAGCTCTTCCTGGGCCATCTGGGACTCGAGATTTATGCTCATCCTGTCAA
>CAZMGM010000006.1:405-9893 GCA_964565865.1 uncultured Acidobacteriota bacterium
AAGATCAGCACCGATGGATGGCTCTATCGGACTGATCCGGCAAGTATGAAGGTGACGGTCCTGAAGAAGGAACATGGCAATGCCGGGAGCCTTGTCTACATTGGAGACGGGACCTCCGATGTGTGTGCGATTCCTTATGCTGACCACCTGTTCGCAAAGCGTTACCTAGCGGAGTACTGCGAGAAGAACGGAGTGCCTTATTTCCCTTTTGATGATTTCGAGGATGTGAAGCGGCAGTTGAAGGAGATTCTCTGAGAAAAACTGGAACCTGGAATCTCTTCAGTACCCTAGTAGGAGCCGGATCCCCCCGTGGACGAGCCGGGGAGTTCCCAGCCTCTCAATGGGCAGGCGCCCGACCGGGTACTCCCGCGCAAAGAGATTCTCGACGCTGATAAAGAGCTCAAGCTGCTCGGCCAGCGGTCTTCGAACCTGGAAATCAAGAACACCATAACCTGCCAGCGGCAGATGATTCAGATCATCTTCATATTGACGGCTTACGAAACGGCCTTCCAGAAGTATCTGGACCGGACCCAGATACTCCAGGCCAGCCACCCCCTGATGATGCGGGACCTGGGGGAACAGCAAGCCGGTCTCATCCACCACCGCCTGCGAAAAAAGGTAAGAGGCCCGCAGCGACCAGCGGGAGGTGAGGCGATGGATCAATTCCGCTTCTCCTCCTTTGATCGTGCCGTTGCCCAAATTACGGCGCTGCCGAAGAATCAGTTCGGGTGACACGGACACAGTGACATTCGAGACCGGATCTTCCAGCCTGTTCCAGAAGCTGTTCAGGCGAATCAATAGATCCGGACGAGGATGAAAATCTACGCCACCTTCAAACCCCCACAACCGCTCTTCCATCAGCTTCCCATTGGCCTGGGTGAGAATGTTCCCTGCTCGGAAAGGACGGTAGAGCTCGTTCAATGTAGGTGCCCGAAATCCCCGGTAGACGGAACTCCGGATGGTGAAATTAGGGGCCGCCCGAAACAGAAGGCCGGCTCGGGGATTCAGGCTGTTGTGGGTGTCCTGGTTCTGCCACAAATCAAAGCGGGCTCCGAGCAGAGCATCCAGACGGGGGTGCACGGATTTCTGGTGCTGGACGAAGACTCCTCCCAAGTTCTGTACTTCCCCGTCCCAGCGAGCCTGCCGCCAGTCCACTCCGACCAGAACTTCTTCGCTGGGTCGCCACTCGAAGGAGCTTCCGAAGCCAGAGGAAGGGAAGTGCTGGTCAGCCGTTTTGAACTCCCGGGACCGATCCGGCAGGACGCGTGAGAAAGTGCTGTTGAGTTCCTGGAACTGGCTGAATAGACGAAGTCGCCAGTTCGAACCCGCTACTCCACCGTCCAGCAGGACCAACCAGGAGTCGTTTTTCTGAATCTGTGTCCCGTTATTTCTCTTTTCCTGGAAGAGGTTCACTCCGGCGAAGGCGTTCTTGAATTTGACTTTACCCAAGAAGCTCTGGAACTGGACGTCGGCGGGAGTGTCGACGGCACCACGATTCTCCTCGGAAATGATGAAGAATCCCTCGGTGTCGAAGAGGCGCCCCGCAAGCACGTACCCCCAGTCCCCTTTTCTATCAGAGGCCAGGGCGCTGACATCGTAGGTCTGTCGATTCCCCAGCTGGCCCAGGATTTCAAATCGGCCATCTTCGGTTGCAAGGGGACGTAGCTGCACCGTGCCTCCCAGAGCAGAACTGCCATAGAGCTGGCTGTTCGCGCCCCTCGAGACCTCCACCTGTGAAAGAGCAAGTGTAGGGATGCGGTTCCAGTACACCCAGCCTCCGAATGGGTCGTTGAGAGGAATGCCGTCGAAGAGAACCAGACTGCGGCTGGTCCCGCTAGGTCCAATTCCTCTCAGGGAGACGCCCTGAGTTGTGGGATGAGAGGAGATACTGCTGGACCGCCGGAACAGGCTGAACCCCGGGATCCGGCGCAAATGGTCATCCAGTACGAGCGCCGGCGAACGGCGGAGATCCTGTTTGTCCAGGACGCTGACCATTGAGACCGCATCGAGCAGAGGTTGTTCGGTGCGAGCGGCGGTCACAACTACGGTCTCCCGGAGAGCGGGAATCTCTTCAGCTGCCTCCCCGGGGAGGTCCGGGTCGGAGGGAGGGTTCTGCACTACGGAGTGAAACAACAGTACAAAGACTATGAGATCGAACAAACCTACCCTTGATTGTATGCCATTCCGATTCCGGGCCCTTATTGAGTGTTGCCATATTCCCCCGGCTTCTGCCGGGGGCTCTGGTTTCCGGGTTCACCCAGTAACGAGTAACCATCAAGTGTTGATAGTCAAGCGTTGGAGAAGAATATCGATCTTGCACTGGGGGAATTTCAGTGTTACCGCAAACCGATCCCGCGGGTCTGCCTCCGGGTAGGAGAAGGAGCCGCTTTCTTCAGCAATTCCGTGAAGCAGTTCAGAGGCGGCTTGCTCGAAGAGAACGCGAGTGTTTTTCCGGTTGGGCGCCCGCAAGCGATCGTTGGAAAAGACGAGAATCTCGTTGGTCTCGAATTCCAGGCTCTCTCCAAAGCGGTCGGTTTGCAAGAGCAGCCGGCAGGCCTTCAGGAGTGTCTCCAGGCAGGTTCGTAGGTAAGACTCGGCAGCGCCCTCCATGGGCTGTTTTCGGTAGTAGACCAGCCCTGGTCGCCCCTCCCCTAAATCGAGGCTGAAGTTCCCTTGGTGGCCGACCAGCAGGATACCGGGGCCGTTATGGACATGGCGGTAATCATGGACATCGATGAGCAGGTGATCCGGGATCGGCTGGTCCTGAATCCACTGGTTGAACACTGCGATGAAATCTCCGAAATCCAACCCGTCTGACGGGCGCAGAAAGAGCTTGGCGCCCAGTTTATGAATCTGGAGTCTCCGGTCCCGGCTTTGCTCTGTCATCTTATTCAAGTGTGACCTGCTAATCTTCCAGTTTCATTTCCTGGATACGGCCCCGGCAGGCATAGGCGGCCTCGATGAAGAGCTGAGATTCTCCTACCAGCCGTTGCACCCGATCACTTGTAACACTTTCCCCGTTCGTTCCGTGCCGGCTGAACAGGTAGTCGGCGAACTTGGATCCGGCATATTTGTCGTGAAAGAGCCGGGTATCGTGAAAGAGCCTCCTGAATTCGGTGACGATGGCGTCGGGCTGCTGGGGGGCCGTTACGGTTTCCATCTTGATCAGGCCCTTGGCAGCCTCCAGCATAGCCTGATAGGCCATCCGGTCGGCTTCCGGAAGTTCCCGATCGTCAAATTTGATTTGGGCCTCGAAAACCAGTTGCTCGGCAGCCGCCAACTCAAAGTCACCCAGGGCAACGACCTCTCCTGCGCACTCGCCGGTCCCCAAATCTCCGATCGAGAACTCGCGGGGATCACCCCAGTCCGAATAATACTCCGGAGCCTCTTCGTAGGCCGGAAGCTTCAGGAGGTCCGCAACCTGGTTTCGGAGGCTCTTCTTCCCAACGCGGTCAACGAAATCCTGAAAGCTCTCCTCCACGTCACGCTCCTGAACAAAGAACTCAGTGAGCCTGTCCAGTGCTCCAGGAACGGCCTTGGCGGGGACGGACCCGATCCCCAGACCATAGGATCCAGCGTTCTGGGTCCAGCGTCCGCCCAGGATGATCTGAAAGTGAGGGACCTTGCGCCCACCCACGCTGCGGCTGCCTCCAAAGAATCCAATGTCGGCAACATGGTGTTGCCCGCAGGAATTGAAGCAACCGCTGATCTTGATGTGAAGGTTTCTGACGGCGTCTTCCCGGTCGTCGAATCCGGCTGTCAAATGACGGGTTAGTTCTGCGGCCAGGCCCCTAGATGAGGCGATCCCCAGCTTGCACGTGTCGGTGCCGGGACAGGCTGTGATGTCCGTGATCTTTCCAGCACCCGGCAGACCCAGTCCGACCGCATCCAGTTCCCTGTATAGGTAGGGCAGATGACTTTGTGCCACCCAGCGAAATACGATGTTCTGTTCCACCGTTGTACGCACCGACTCGCCTGCGACCTCTCTCGCCAGGTCGGATAGTCGGCGCGTCTGGTCGGCGCTGATATCGCCCAGGGGTAGCACTACCGTTACGGTGGCGAAACCTGCTTGGCGCTGCTCATAAACGTTGCTGGCATACCACCTGGCAAAGTTCTCCGATCGGTCCCCATTCCCGTTTGTTGTTGCTCGGAGGTGGTGGAGTTCCCTTGGGACCTCCTCCAGATAGGACGTCCACCTGGGATCTTCGGGCAATTTCGCCCGCTCTTCCAGGACCAGTCGTCGGAATTCATCAATTCCAAGCCTGGCGACCAGAAACTTGATGCGAGCTCGAGAGCGAAACTTCTTTTCCCCGTGGCGAGCAAAGACCCGGGAGATGGCCTGGGCGGTGGGGAGAATCTCCTCGACCGGCAGGAAAGGGTCGAAGAGCTGGGCCTGATGGGGAACCGCTCCCAGTCCCCCGCCCACGTAGAGCCGGAAGCCTCGCTGGACCTCTCCGTCGACGACACGAGTGGCCGCGATGGCACCCATGTCGTGCATCATGACCAGTCCACACGCATCAGCCTCACAGCCGGAAAAAGCGACCTTGAATTTTCTACCGAAGTCCTGAGCGTCTGGATGCCCCAGCAGAAAACGAGCACAAGCCCGTGCATAGGGGGTGACATCGAAGACTTCCTCCCGGCAGACGCCGGCCAGCGGGCAGGCCGTGACGTTACGAACCGAGTTGCCGCAGGCCTCGCGAGTGGTGATACCGGCGGCCGCCAGGCGCCGCATTAGATCTGGTGTGTCGTCAATGTGAACGAAGTGCAGCTGGAAGTCTTGTCGTGTGGTCACATGAAGAATGCTGTCTGCGTATTCTTCACTGACGTCGGCGAGGACCTCCAGCTGGTGGGGTGTCACGCCTCCGTAAGGAATCTTGATGCGTTGCATGCCGGGGGCGTCCCACAGGGTCTCCGGACCCTTGGCGGTCTCCCCGCTGGGATAGGAAAGGTGCTGGACCCTGACTCCGTCGTGTCGCTCTCCGTTGTCGTAGCGTTGGCCGTAGATGCCCCGGCGGAGTCGCGTTTCCGCGAAAAGCTTCTCGTCGAGTTTGCCCTGCCGTCTCAGTTCCATCTGAACTTCGAAGACATCGATCTCTCTCGATAGAGCCGGATCGGTCTCGTCTTTTAGCTGCTGTTTCCAGGTCATAGTCATTGAGCTTTCCTCGCAGAGCCGTATTCTCTACTTCGGACCAAAAAAAAGCCTGCAGGTGGGTCCTGCAGGCGTGCTGGGCTACTCAGCTGTGCTTCGAATCAAATAAAGCCGCCTCCAGGATGGATCCTGGTGCCTGTTCTGATTTCCATACACTTGCAGGACCCAGCCTTCCTTGCTGCCTGGGAGGGGCCATTTGTGAAGCTGAAATCAGCTCGAAACATACACTCAATTTAAGGGTTTTAGCCCTTTCTTGTCAAGGCTGGGAGCCTATAACGACCAGCCACGAGGAGTCGAGACTTCTGTGGCCTCTGGCCTTCTCCAGCACATTCAGGATCTCACGCCGTTTTTCAACATCGTCGACCTTGCCGCGGGCCTCTATTGTATCGTCAGTCACCGAGAGACTGATGCCGGAAGCCAAGCCCCTGGCAGCCAGGATGCCGAGAATTGTGGACGAAAAAGTGTCGTTTGCCAGGGGAGGGACTTCCTGAGGGGGCTGCCGTTTTGATCCCTGAGGCACTCTCTCCTGCTTGGCGTTACGCCTGTGCGAGGAGAAGGTCGAGTCCTCACTGGAATCCCGAGCCGGGAGGGCCGCGGCCGGAGGCCTTCGTTTTGGGGTCGGGCCAAAGAGTCCCCGCACGCGGGGATCCTGATACTGCCGATAACCAAACCAGACCAGACCTCCAACAATCAGAAGTCCGAGCAACCAGTGTAGCCAGCGCATCACCACAGCTTAGCAGATTGAGGGAAAAGGGAGACAAGCTACTTTTTGCCACTTTCGAGCTAGTATCCTATCTAGAAGATCCGGCCTCTTGATGGGCAGTTTCCAGTGTGGTGGACATTTTCCAGAGCGGCCATTGACGGTGGGGACGCGGGCCTGGAGCGAAGCCCACATAGCGTCCTGCTGGCAAACGACATTGCTGGGTACAGGGCCCTCCGGGCATTCGCCCAGGCGCCCAGCTCTACACAATCGCCTGTGTTTCGAGGTCCAAAATCAGCAAAAGACCTGCATTCCGGAAGCTAAGCAGTAGGTTGCTGGCGTGAAAGCGCGAGTCTGTTTTGTTCGGGGGAGTCTCGGGTAGTTCCTCAATAGAGTTAAGGTGCTGATTGGTCTCGACGCTCGGTTTCGTGGTCCAATGCCCACGGCTTCTCTCTTTAGGCCGCTCCGCGGCCTGAAATCCACCCCACAAAGGGCCCGAACAAGAATGTTCGGGCGCCCGTCAAGGCCTCCTTATGAATACGAGAAATCTTTGCGCAGGCCCCGTGGGATGAGAATCCGATCGAGCCATTCGAAGAGGGCGTGAATGAGCAGAGCCATCACCGCCGCCGGCACTGCACCGGCCAGTGTTATCGACATGTCGTCAAGAGCCAGCCCGCGTACGATCAAAGTTCCGTAGCCTCCGCCTCCAATGAAGGCCGCCAACGTAGCCGTTCCTACGGTGAGAACAGCAGAAGTCTTGATACCCGCCAGAATGTTGAGCGAGGAAAGCGGCAATTCGATGCGCAGGAGTTTCTGCCATCGATTCAGGCCCAGCACGCCGGCAATTTCCAGCAATTGCCGATCCAGACTGATCATTCCTGTGTAAGTGTTCCGCACGATGGGCAAGAGTGCATACAGGAAGAGCGCCACGAGCGAAGGCATCTTCCCGATTCCAAAAAGAGGAATCATGAAGCAAAGCAGGGCCAGTGAAGGAATGGTCTGGAGAATCCCCACTGACAAGAGCTCGATTTGGCCAAGCTTCTTGAAACGGGCGGCAACCAGACCGAGCGGGATACCCACGAGCGTGGCCAGGGCCAGTGACAGGCCCACCAGATACAGATGGTCCAGGGTCAGGTCGAAGACTTCGTTCCAGACCACGCTGGCGCGGCGCTCGGACGGAAGTTCGTTGGTCAGGAAGAAGGCACTCACCTGGTCCAGACTCATGCCCTCGAGGTCAGCCAGGGCATTCAGACGATACATTTGTCTGTCGTCGATCTGATGGACGAGCCCCTTCTGTATTCTTCCCCACAGGGCGGGCAGGCGCTCTATGAAGTCTTCGCGCACGAGCATGACGGCTTCGTAGTCGGGAAAGAATTCGAGATCGTCCTGGAGAATACGCAAGCCGAGCTTTTCCAGCTTCCCGTCCGTGGAATAAATGTCGATGACATCAACCTTGTCCAGGAAAAGTGCCTCATAGCTCAGGGAATGTTCGATCATACGGACTTCGGCAAGACGCAGATCGTAGTGCTCCTTCAGCCCGGGCCAGCCATCATCTCGATCCGTAAACCCCGAGCTGAAGGCGGCCCTCATGTCCGGGTGCCCTCGCAGGTCGCTGATAGTTTTCAGATCCTTGCTCTGAGCCAGTTCTTCTCGCACCGCAAGTGCATAGGTGTTGTTGAAACCAATCGAATCGCTGATGGTAAGGCCGGTCCCCCGGAGGCGTTGTCGGACATCGGCCACATTCTCGGCTGAGGGGTCTTTGAGAATGGCCAGGCTCAGTGTACCCGTGTATTCGGGGTAAAGGTCGATGGCACCGCTGGCCACCGCTCGATGGGTTATCCCGGTTCCGCCCAGACCCAGTCTCCTCTCGACCGTTGCCTCTCCGCTGTTTTCGATGATCTGGGCAATAATCTCTGCCAGAATAAAGCTCTCGGTGAAGGATTTGGAGCCAACTCGAACTACGGGCTTTTCAGACGATTCCCCGCAGCGCAAGGATCCAACCAGAATCAGCAGAACCAGGAAAGCCCCGCCCGTATTGACTAGCACGCTCGCTGCAGGGCTCGTGGATTGGCGCAGCTGATTCAAAGGTAACCTTTCATGTTGGGAGGAGGCTTCTGCGCCTGGAGGAAAGTGCTTACGAATTCGCTTGCGGGTCGCTGCGAGAGATCCAGAAAGGTTCCGTGTTGGACGATTTGACCTTCGGTCATCAGGGTGATCGTCTGGCCCAGAATCGCGGCTTCGCGAATGTCGTGAGTGACCAGGACGACCGTCTTTTGCAGTTCTCTGAAGATCTCTCTGAGCTGTCTCTGCAGTCCGTCCCGGACCAGCGGATCCAGGGAACCCAGAGGTTCGTCAAGGAGAAGAATCGGAGGATCCAACATTAGGGAACGCATGAGACAGACCCGTTGCCGTTGCCCCCCGCTCAACTGGTTCGGGTATTTCAGCACAATCCGATCGTCGAAACCTACCATCTCGACCAGATGCTGAACACGTCCAGAAATGCGTTCCTGGTCCCATCCGCGTGCCTCAGCCGCCAGGGCAACATTGCGGTGGACCGTAAGATGTGGAAAAAGGCCGCCTTCCTGAACCACGTAGCCCATTCTGGCCACTAGCTCGGCCCTCGCCTCCGCACCCATCGTCCGCCCGTCCACTTCCACGGAACCGGCATCGGGAGCGACCAGACCCAGAATCAGCCGCAGAATTGTCGACTTACCGCAGCCGCTGGATCCCAGCAGCACGTGTGTTTGACCTCGTTCGAAGTGACAGGAGAGATCGTCAATTGCCACCACGGAGTCGAACCTTTTCGTAACGTTCTCAAAAACGATCATCTGTTGCATCACTCCTTCGGGACTAGGGTCGTGCCGGCCCGCTCGCCCGCGTCGTCGACGGCCCGGCAGGCCGTCTTAGTTTCGACCGCTATTCTACGAGGATTATCCACTCAGAGTCGAAAATGGATGCAGGGCCCTTGACCTGTGACCACTGGGGATAGAAGGTTTCGGAAAGCCCATCCTGTCGGAAGGGACTATGCTTTGCGCAGAGAGGAAGGTTGCGACATGGCCTACTACCTCGTCATTGCAAGACTGAAACCAGACCGGTTGCCGGCCCTTCGGATGAACCTCGAGCAGAAGAAATATGCGCAGGTGCGGCCGTTTGGAGGCTCTCTTACTTACTCCCTGAATCATGCACGACTTCGCGAGGATGGTTTTGCCACCTGGGAGGAAGAAGACTATTGTTCCCCGTCTCTGGCACAGGAACGATCGGCTGCGCTGGATGAATTCTTCGATGATCTAGTCGTCACTCCCGTTGGGAGAGGCCAGGGGTGGGCCGAGATTGATAATCTCCCCCGATTGTTTCCCCAGCTCTGAAGCTGCCTGCAAACCTGCTGCGATCAGACGCCCCACCTCTACCGAGATTCAGGCGAATCGGTTGTAAAGCCAGGCCGACCATAGGCCGAGGTATGGGGATAGGACTGGTCATCGGAGATGGCAAACAGGATGTTGGGCCTGGGGGTTGGCTCCGGTGAACACGCGAGGCCTGCGCTGATCACGATGCCGGCCAGCGCCGCCACGAGATCGTGCCCGAGGTTTCCGGCAAGATTCAAGTCCGACCTCCAGATTCGCCCATCCTCGCCAACGTCGC
>CAZMGM010000006.1:9903-82333 GCA_964565865.1 uncultured Acidobacteriota bacterium
AAGACAACCGTCTCAGTAGCAGTTGGATTTGGTGTCTTCTGCTGCGGGCAGGGCGGGCAGGACATAAAGGGGCACTGGAGTCGAGGCGTACAGGATGGGAACCGGTGAATCGGACTCGACCTGCGCGGTGGCTAGAATCTGGACCTGCTCCGCCTTCACCCAGGGTTCAGCGTAGAGCGTAAGCTGGCGGCGTGACTCGGCGGGCTGCACGAGCATTCCGTTGAGGCCTACGTCGACGACGCTGACTCCAGGTGGGAGGCCCACAATCGTGATCGGCACGCGACCATCGAAACTTTCTCGAACAATCTCGACCGCGGCTGTGATCTCTTGTCCGGGCCCCAGCGTCAATTCTCGGTCCACGACCCTGATCTTCAAATCGGCAGGCCTGGTCAACGCCACGAGTCCGAAATGAAAATCCGTCAGCATGCTTCTTCTCACTGTCTGTCCGTTGATCTCAGCAGCGCCAGTTACGCGCAAGGGAGTGGGATCGAAGGAAGCATCCGGATCAGCAGAAAGTACGACCACCGCATAGGTTTTCCCCGACGGAATGACGGCCTTGGTGGCCCGGACTCCGGGAGGCAAACCCTCCATCAGAATTTCAATGGGTCCGTCGAATCCGTCCGCTCGGTAGGCGACAACGGTCAGGGGGGTTTTACCGCCTGGAGAAAGGTTGAATATATCCTTCTTCGGCAGGCGCATTGATGGGTCCACGACCGGGCCCGGGAAAAGTCTGAAGTCGGGTGCCGGCTCCCGAATGGTGAGCCGGTAAACCGGCCATGCTCCGGGATCACCGGAGGCATCCCAGAACTTGACCAGAAAGGAACCGGAGTAGGGGGCAGTGAACGTCAACAGAGAGTCTTTGCCCAACAGCGGACCACCATCATCGTTACGGTAGTCGAGTTCGAAGATGGGCAATCCATTGGGAGTCGGCCGGCTGCCTGGTGGGAGGACTCTGGCCCGGTAAACGGGGGTACCTCCGGCATGGAGGACTGGAGTGGTTCCATAACGGGAAAATCTGTGCCCCATGAGATTGGTCACGGTCAGGTCGTCGTCCGCGGTTCTGGGAAGGAATTGAACTTCTACGAGTTCGCTTCCGATCATGGCCAGATCGCCGATCGAGAAATCCTCCCACTTCGAGATTCGAAAGCGAAAGGTGGTTGAAGATCGGGTGTTGAAGGCCGCCCTCGTCATCTCCGTGTTGGCAAGGCATCGAACGACCCCCTGGGGCACCGCCTGTCCGCTGGAATCAAAGATCTGGATCACGGAGTCAAGGCTCGATCCGATCCGGCTGGCCTCTACTTCAAAGATGAGTCTTTGTGCCTCCGCTGCCTGAAAGCGGTACCAGTCGACATCGTTGTCCACCAGGGATCCTTCCACGGTGGCTGGCCACTTCAGAAGCTGCGCTTCCTGATGGTCTGTCCCGCCGTCTCTCTCCAACATGATGGGGTAGGGAGCCACAGGCAGCTGCAATACGTTGAGGGCCGGACCCGGGGAGATGGAGTGAGAATCTCCCCATCCGCTTTCCAGAGCGTTGATCTCGACCGCTTGCTGACCACCCAGATTGGCTCCGGCCAGTTCCAGTCTAGTGGTCTGGTGGGCTACGAGTCCCAAGGGTGAAACGGATGTGACGAAGGGGAATTCCCCGATCTCCAGCACGTAAAAGTGCTTGCCGCCCCCCTGTCCCAGACGATCCCTGATCGAAATCAAGAACTCACCGGGTTCCTTGAAATAGTGGATCAATACCGAGTCTGGACCCTTGAAATTGTCGTTCCAGGTCAGCTTGGCTCCGTTCTCGTCCCACAGCGTGAGAAGCGAATCGAGACTGGAGCCGAGGGATTGAGCTTGAACTCTAAAGACGACCTCCCGGTCTGCGGGAATGCGGAAACGAAAGAAATCGACATCCTCGAGCCGGGATATCTCGCCGCCGATTGTTGAGGGAATGACGATCTCTTCAGCCGAGACGGGCGAATCGTTTTCAGAGACTTCCGTTCTGTTGAAAAATGGACTGACGGCCAGGCGTGCCAGATTCGTGACTCCCAGGGCAGTCACCAGCCGGAAGGCATGGATCTCAGGAGGCACACCTTCATTGGCTCGAATGACGAGTTGCAGCCGATCCTTTGTCGATCCATCGTGCATGTACTCGGTTCGAACCGTGTTCTCGCCAAGCTCGCCGGGCTCTTTGGGGGGGTAGGGCAAAGAGCGATATCTCACGATTCGGGCGGACAGCCCGGGATGACTAAAGAGAGCCCCGGTGGCGTTCTCCAGGTTGACTCCATCCACAAAGATCCTGGCTATGGATCCCTGCTGCACGCTGTAATGGCTTTGGCTCAAGATGGCAGGGGAGACTTGCCTGGCGAAGTTATCAGGAGCGAGCAACAGAGTCGCTACAAGCAGGGTTCCCAGGCCGAAACAAACAGATCTAGTTGGCAATTGGATTCTCCCTTTCTGCCGATTCTCTGGGGACCGGCACCACGCTCACATTTCCATCATACTTGCCCAGCGCCAGGCTTCGGCCGTCGGGACTGACGGCCAGGACCGAGACCCAATCGGACTGATTCTCCAGAGATCCGATTTCCTCCAGTGTCTGGGAATCCCAAAACTTGACCAGGAGGTCTTCTCCCGAAGACACCAGCCTCTCCCCGTCTGGGGTGTAAGCCAGGTCCAGAACCGCTCCGTCGTGGGCAAAAGTGGACCGAAGCAGGGCACCCCCCTGCCCGGAAAGCCTCCAGGTTCTAATCATCTTGTCCGTTCCCGCCGCCGAGACTTCTAACCCGGAGGGGTGAACTGCCATGGCCAGCAGCTCTGCGGTCGACTCGCTCATGGGCTTGAACAGCTGCTTCCCAGAAGAAGCACTCCAGATCTTGATGGTTCGATCTGCAGAGCAAGAGAGGATCCACCGACCGTCGGGACTGAAAAGAGATTCGTCGACAGCATCAACATGCCCCGGTATTTCGAGTAATTTCTGGCCGTTGGAAGCGGACCAAAGAAACAGCTGTTTGTCGTAACTACCCGTGCAGAAAATGGGTTCAGTGGGATGAAAAGATACGCTGTAGATGGCATCCTCGTGACCCTGTAGGCTCTTCATTAACTCCCGGTTTTCCAGGTTCCAGACTTTGATTTCCCCATATCTTGCGGGATGCCCTCCGGCTGCAATCAACCATTGCCCGTTGGGGCTGAAGGCCAGGGCTCGGACCGACTCGGCATGACCAGACAGCTCCGCAACAACTTTCCGACTGGCGGGGTTGATCAACCTGACGACCTGGTAGGCTCCTACCGCCAGCCACTTCCCGTCGGCAGAGAATCTCAGACTCGTAATGTTGGACCGCTGGGAAGGTTGTGGAGAGACTTGGGGAACGAGCCGTAAATTGATTTCTGAAAGATCTCCTTCCCAGGAGGGGGCACCCTGCTCGATCCAGCTCCGGATGACATCGATCTCTTCCTCCTGAAGAGCTCCTCCCTGAGGCATCATAGGTTCTTCGAATCCTTCCACCATGGCCTGCAGGCGGCTCTCCTCGGGGTTGCCCGGAACCAGATCGGAGCCTCTGTCCCCGCCCTGAATCAGGGCCTCGTGGGTCTGGAGGCTGAGACCGCCTTTCCGGTTGATTCTGTTATGGCAGGAGAAACAGTTGGCCGCAAACACTTCGGCTACCCGTCCGGCGAGCGAGTTCGAGGTTCCCGGCTGCCCTAAACCGGAGCCGCACAATGCCGCCAGTATGGTCGTCGTAATCAGACCCCTTTTAACGGTAGGCTCACGCTTCACCGTTCTGTTCGATTCCCAACTTTGAACCTTCAACCTTGGCCGTTCGACTTTCAACTTTGGGCCCTTGCTCTCATGACGCGATGCCCACCGGTTAGCGGGTGAACAAAAACTCCTTACTGGTCAAAACGGCCCACACGAAGTCGGCCACTCGTTCTCGCTCGGGGTTTGACCCTAGGAACTCGACCACGTGTTGCAATTCAGGCTCTGCCGGGCGCCGGGTCAGGGCAAGCCGGTAAACCTGCTTGACGAGTTCTCGTGTAGTCTGCGACTCGGCGAGCAGCCGATCGATGAGGTTGTCTTCCATATTCAGCTTCTGGTTGAGCGTTTTTCCGTTGATGAGATGCAGGACCTGGGTAACCGTGGAATCCGTGGTTCGTTCGCTGCTGTCTGGCCTGCTTCGAGGCGGCCGCCCAAAGGAGTCGAGAAAGTAGGAGCGGGCCTTCGAGTCAGGAAGCTGCAGGGCCCGGATCCCTTCCGGGAATCCCTCGAACACTTCTGGAACACCCGTTACCTGGGAAATGATGTCCAGAATAATCTCAGCCGGAAGCCGCCGAATCATGCGGTGAGAGTAATACTTTTGATCGCTCTGATTGGTAGCATTGGTTTCGGAGGAGAGCTGATAACTGGTGGAGCGCAGGATTCGCCTGATCAGGTGTTTCAAGTCAAACCCGTGGTCCACGAAGTCCTCGGTCAAAGCAACCAGTAGCTCCTCGTTGGTGCTTGGATTGGTGGCGCGGAGATCGTCCACTGGCTCTACCAGGCCCCGGCCCATGAAGGCCGCCCACATGCGATTGACGATGGTCCTAGCAAAGTAGGGGTTCGTCTCACTGGTGAGCCAGCCAGCCAGATGCTCCCTACGATCGATCCTCGAAGACGGATCCAGAGCCTCTCTGTCCAGGGGCTGGGGAGGCAGGGGGCGGCCCAGTTTTGGATGGCTTACATCCCCCATGTGTGCCGACACCACGTCGATCTCCCCGGGAGCCGTCCCGTTCTTCAAACTGACTCTTGAGACCAGATTGGCAAAGCCGTAATACTGGTCCTGTGTCCATTTCTCCAGGGGATGGTTGTGGCAGCGAGCACAGGTCATGGAAATCCCGAGAAAGGTGAGAGACAGATTTTCCGAAACGTCAATCGGGTTCGGATGAATGACCCAGTAGTTGGCGGCGCCGTTGACTAGGGTGTTCCCCCGGGCGGTGAGCAGTTCATAGACGAACTGATTCCAGGGTTTGTTCGTTCGCACGCTCTCCCTTATCCAGCCGTAGTAGGACTGCACCGCGGCCGGGTCCAGTTTCTCACTGCTAACCAGGAGCAGATCCGACAATCGGTAGGTCAGGTAGTCCATGAATGCGGGATGGTCGAGCACCTGGTCGATGAGGATATCTCGTTTTTCGGGACTGGAATGGCTGAGAAACTGATCCAATTCGTCCGGCTTTGGAAGAATCCCCAGTGCATCCAGATACAACCGTCGCATGAAGACCGAGTCGTCGCACCGGGGTGAGGGCGCAATGCGAAGCTGTTCCAGTTTCCTTAGGACCAGATCGTCGATGTAGCCGGCCCGGGGGGCAGAGTTGAAAGTCTCTGGCTTGATCTGGTGATCGAAGGGAACGGTGAGCCGGGAAAAGGAAACCTTGCTGGAGTACCAGACGGAAACCTCTGCTTCGCCGGGACCGCGCGTGATCACGTTCCCCTGGTTGTCGACGGTGGCGACGCCTCCGTCGGTCGTCTCGAATTTGGCCCAACGCGTCACGTCTTTGCGGGTTCCGTCCGAATAAGAGGCCAGTACCTGCAGAGAAACCCTCTCCCCGGCTCTTGTCTTCAGTGCATGAGCCGGAAGGACCTCGAGAGACAGGATGTACGGGTCGCTGTCCCGAGGGCCAGGAGCACCGGCAGCGATCCAATTGGAAAGGATCTGGTAGTCCGGAGATCCGATATCGATCCGTTTGCCGCCGCCGTGGGGAAGAATGCCTGTTGGCTTCAGAAGGATAAGGCTGTGGGACGGAGCCATTTTCGCTATTCGCCGGCCCAGCGAGGCCCTGGTCAACACCAGGTGGTCCGATTCGGGATCATGACCTCTGAGGGAGAGTTTGAAGCCGTTTTTTCCTGCCATCGCTCCGTGACAGGGTCCCGAGTTGCAGCCGGCTTTGGTCAGGATCGGGACGATGTCATTCCGGAAGCTGGGCTCGAGCTCCTGGCCGAGGGCCGAAGGCTGCCCCAAAATGAGCAGGGCTAGGGTGGGCAGGGTCCGGGTCATGATGTACACAACGGACTGTTAGAGTAGCTCGTAAATGGGCTTGGCGCCGTAGTCGACCACCGGAATCACTCGTCCGGACGGTCCTTTGAGTTCTCTCTCCAAGTCGATCCCGAACTGGTGGTAGATGGTGGCCACAATCTCTCCAGGGGTGATGGGTCGATTCTTAGGATAAGCGCCGATGTCATCCGATTCGCCCACCACCTGGCCTCCTTTGAGGCCTCCTCCAGCCAAGATTCCGCTCCAGCAGCCAGGCCAGTGGTCTCGACCGCCCGCAGGGTTGATGCGCGTAGTGCGGCCGAACTCTCCCGTAGCGACCACCATGGTAGTGTCCAGGAGTCCACGCTGGTCCAGGTCTTCGATGAGCGAACTGAAGCCATGGTCGAACATGGGGCCTACCAGATCTTTGTAACAGCTGATGGGGCTGAAGGGAGCCGAGCCATGAATGTCCCAGGTGGTCTCGTTGAAAACAGTCTCGAACATGTTCACGGTGACGAAACGAACCCCGCTCTCCACCAGGCGGCGTGCCAGCAGGCAGCTTTGCCCAAATTTGTTGAGCCCGTATCGCCGGCGCGTTTTTTCCCCCTCTTCAGCGAGCTCAAAGGCCCTTCGGGCCGACTCCGAAGAGATAAGCGTGTAAGCTTGCTCAAAGTTGGAGTCGAGGAGGCGGGCGTCAGCGCTTGCCTCAAAGCTCCTCACCGTGTCGTCAATGGTGCTCCGGAGACTTCTGCGGGAGTGGAGACGGGTCGAGGAGATGTAGTCGGGAGGCAGTAGGTCGCGGACCTGGAAGTCTTCCTGGGAAGGATCGGCGTTTAAAACAAATGGGTCATGAGAACGGCCCAGATATCCGGCCGTCTGTCCGTGGGGCATGTTCACCCCGGTATTTCCGATCGGTCGCGGCAGGAGCACGTGAGAGGGAAGGTCGCTGCGTCGACCTCGCAGGAAGTCGAGTACACAGCCCATATGGGGATGTTCCAGGCCACCCTGGAAGAGCCTCCCAGTCTGCATTACCTGATGGCCGACTTCGTGCACGGCGGCCCCTGTGTAGTACAAAGTTCTCAGAATGGAAAATTTGTCCGCCAGCGAGGCCATGCGGGGGAAAATCTCACTGATGCGAATCCCGTCTACACTGGTGGCGATTGGACGAAACGGTCCCCGAATCTCGGCTGGAGCCTCGGGTTTCATGTCCCAGGTGTCGAGCTGACTGGGCCCGCCCACCAAAAAGAGCAGGATGCAGGACATCTCATCTTTGTCGTCGGAAACCAGTCCTGCCGTCTGCAAGCGCTGGAGATCGACCAGATTGAGGCCCAGAAACGAGAGGGCGCCAACGTGCAGAAAGTCACGACGCTTCATCCCGTCACAAAAATGGACGCCTTTCTCAGCATCAACACGAAACATGTTTGTGGCCCATTATACTCTCTTGATGGGATCTGAACAGGGGAGAGAAAGGGGTCTCCCCACGAATGCCTGGCCTAGTGGATCGCGGGGTGGCTGTTTTGGATTTTAGGGCAGCTGCAAACTCCGTGTGTTCGAACCTCCCAAGCCGCACCCCCGAGCCTGCTGGGATATACTTGAAAAAGGCAACGGACAGAATGGTTAGAAATGAAAAGTGAGGGGCGTCTGCAAGATACTCGCTACTGGTCACCGGAGGTAGGACTTCTCGGTTTTGTTCTCTTCTCGGCCGGGCTCATCGCTGGCGAGCAGAACCGCAGCGGTATTCTGATGGACACCCTTTGTGGCGAGACATCAGCGCACAATTCCGAAAAGGTGGCTCATCACACTGTCGCGTGCTCGCTGATGAAAAGCTGTAAAGCAAGTGGGTTCGGGATGGTGTCGGAACAGACGTTCCTGAAGTTCGACGATGGGGGCGACAAGCTGGCCCTGGAACGTCTCGAAGAGACCTCCCTGAAGAGAAAGCTCAGGGTCAGAGTATGGGGCGATTTCGATTTCGAGCGGGGGACGGTTCGGGTGAGCAGACTGGAGCCGGTGCCGTAAGAGCTACTTTCCGAGCCAAACACGAGGGCGGCGGGTGCCCTCGGCCCGGAGTAAATACTTAAGTGGAGCAGTTGCGGTGTGTTACTGGCGACGACAAGGAGGCGATGGCCGAGCTACTGGACGGCATTTCCAGGCATGATTCCCGGGTCTACGACCAGAACGTGCTGGCTGGTTTTCGCACCTGAAAACTATCCCAATTGTCGGGTCATTCCCATTGCATTCCAGGTGGGAGCCGATCTAGCATCAAAGTCATCGACTGCACAAGTCCACGTTCGGGTCGAGCCAAACGGAGGAGAACCGTTTTTCATACTCGAGTTGGCGTGAGAAAGGGATGAGGGAAATGAGAAGACGCGAATTTCTGAAGAGCACTGTGGCGGCCGGAGCCGTGGCCAAAATTCCGGCCCGGGTTGCTGAAAAGAGTTCAAAAAGAGAAGGGAACGCGGTGAAGGACCTGGGATCGGATGGGTATGCCGGTCTCCACTACGAAGCCGTAGTGCCGGACACGCTGGACCTGGCGAAACGAGCCGAACTTGCCATCAGTGGAATCGCGGGCACAATTGACTCGGGCCCCAACAGGGACATGTTCTTCTTGGTGCGCTATGCCTGCAAGACCCCCTATATGGCACACCATGCCGCCGACAGTACCTGTGACACCTTTTTCGGAGAATCCCTCCCCTTGCTCAGGACCATGAGTGGAACCGATCGCCATGCCGATATCGAAACCGCCCAGCGGGCTGCACTGCTCTCCAGGATCAGCGGCGACCTGTACTGGAACTTCTATGACCCGACCCGACCCTGGCAGACCAGCTACCGTCCCAATTTCGACGGAGAAGCCAGATCTGAAGATCTGGCCAATGTGGCGGCCAATGCCAGAATGCTGCGAGCTCTTCTGGTCTGGCGTGAGGTGTCCGGAGATCCGATCTGGGACCAGAGGATTCGGCGGCTGGTGCAGGGTCTGCAGCGCATTGCCGTCAACCGGGGCGACTACAGTTATTATCCGGACGGCGGTTTTGGCGAGCCCTTCAATTACCCGCGCTCGGGGTGGCAGAAGACCGACGAACCCACCTCGGAAACAGAGGGGGGAGAGGGCTCGGTTGTGGCTTACCACGGTCACCAGATCCAGGCTCTCTCACGCTGGTATGCGATGAGTGGTGATGAGGGGGCGCTGGATCTGGCGGGCAAGGTGGCCCGCTTCTGTATGCTCCCCAAATTCTGGGGAGGCCTCCCCAATCCCGAAGGAAAGGTCGGGGCTCTGGCCTGGATTCGGGAACCGTTGCCCGGTGCAGCAGCCATCGCTCACCCGGAATTGGGTCACTGGTACAGTCACTTCCATGCCCGAGCTGTGGCGCTGCGGGGGATCCTCGAGTACGGCTTGACGACGGGAGATCAGCGGGCACTGGAATTCGCTCGGAGGGCTTACGAATACAGCTGGACCCTGGGAATTCCCCGAATCGGCTGGGTCAACTGTCATCCGGCGACCTCAAACCTGTGCGAAGGTTGTGCGCTGGGAGACATGGTCGCCATGGGAATTCGGCTGAGCGATGCCGGAATGGGGGACTTCTGGGACGATGTTGACGCCGTCACCCGAAACCACCTGGTCGAACAGCAATTGACCGATGCTGCGCAGCTGGAAAAAATCTCGGCCGCCGCACCGGAGTGCGATATCGAGAAAGAGGCGCCTCACAAGGGCCAGACGGATACCCGGGACGTCATACACCGGAGTCTTGGAAACTTTGCCGGGTCCTCGGCCCCGGACAGTATTCCCAGGCCATGGGTTATGCAGTGCTGTACCGGCAACGGTACCCAGGGACTGTACTATGCCTGGGAGGGGATCGTCCGCGAGTCGGGAGAGTCAGCCCAGGTGAACCTGCTCCTGAACCGTGCCGCCTCGGGACTGGACGTGGACAGCTACCTTCCCCACCAGGGGAAAGTGGTCATTCACAACAAGAAGATGGCGCGCGTGTCGGTGCGAATTCCTTCCTGGGTCCGTCGCAAGGAAATCCGCAGCCGCATTTCAGGAAAAGAAGGTCGCGGATCCTGGGTAGGGAATTACCTCCTGTTTGACGGACTTCGGCCCGGTGACAGGCTCGAACTGGAGTTTCCCGTTCCCCGGACCACGACCCGCTACACGGCGAATTCCAAAACGGAGATGGAGCAGACTTACACCTGCGTCTTCCGGGGCAGCACGCTAGTGGACATTTCTCCTCGGGACGATGATCCGACCAGCTATGCGCTTTATTTGCGCGATCACTTGAAAACGGACAACGTCGCCCTGAAGAAGATCACACGGTTCGTACCAGACCGGACCATCCAGAGATGGTAGGTGATTGAGCGGATGAAGCAGGCCGCACAGGACGCTGGGGGACCTGAATAGTTTGCTGACCAACCTGAGTCAGAGTCTGGTCGAAGAAGCCAGAAAGGGGTTGGCCGGCTAATCGGTATATCTTCATTGGGTCGGCCAAAATCCTCAAGAAACGGGTAGCTGGAACGCCGGTTGCAGTGACTAGCCCGACTCGTTATCCTCCCGGTATCTAATATCTCGAGTACGAGAGCAAACAGGCTAAGGATCGGGGATCACAATGCAAGTTCTCTACGTTCCTATTCGGGGAAGCCTTCAACCATGGTATGACGACTTTGTTGCGGCTCTAGGAGGACATCATGAAGTGGATCTATTCGACTATGAGGAGCCTGTTGCAGAACAATTTGACGGCGTACATGTGGTTGTAGCCCGGGGAAGCAAAACGGGGACCCACGAGATGTTCGATGCGGCCGCGTGGGCTGGGGTGCGGTTGTGGCAGATAACGGGCATCGGGCTGGATGGTGCGGACATTCCCTATATGCTCCAGAGAGGGCTCAAAGTGGCCCACACAACGGGGCAATGTAGCGGAATTGCGCTTGCCGAGCACGCCATGTTTTTCATGCTGTGGTTTGCAAAAAAGTACCACGAGTGTGTAGCGGGAATGCGATCGGGAACATTCTATGGACCGGCTACTGAAGAGCTGCATTCAGAGACCCTGGGAATAATTGGCCTGGGGGCAAGTGGTAGCGAATTGGCACTGCGAGCTTCGGTGTTTGGAATGCGCGTGGTCGCGATCGACGTTGTTGACGTGCTGCCAGAGCAGTTACAGGAATGGGGTGTCTCCTTTTTCGGCAAGCCGAGCGATCTGGAACGGGTCCTTTCCGAATCGGATTATGTGTCGTTGCACGTGCCTCTTACGCCTAAAACCAGGCATCTGATCAGCCACTCTGAACTGGAACAGATGAAGCGAACCGCCGTGCTGGTTAACGTAGCCCGCGGTGAACTGGTTGATGAGCCGGCGCTGATCGAGGCACTTCGTTCAGGCCAGATTCTTGGTGCTGGTTTGGACGCCTTCGCCACCGAGCCGTTGCCCGAAGATCATCCGTTTCTGCAAATGAACAATGTTCTGACAACTCCTCACAATGGCGGTGGCTCGCGCGGAACGTCCCGTCGTCGAGGTGCTGCCGCCGCGGAAAACGTCGACCGCCTCTCGCGCAATTTGCCGCCTCTGCATCAGGTTGGTTGAGTCCAGGGGTCTGTACAGGGAAGGGATCCGTCCGGCGGGGCTGTCCATGACGCTCTCCCGGGCGTATTTGGTCTCCTCTTTCAGCTGTTCCCGGGGTCCAGACTCTCCCCATTCACACCATGTTGCTTTCGATCCGAGCCCAGGGGTTCAGGAGTTCATCTGGATGCTCCGCCGGATGGCTCTGAGAAGTTCCACGGGTTGATCGGTTCCGATCCGGTAACCCTTCTGGTTGGACATCCTGATCTCAACGGCGTCCAATCCTGCTGCGTTGAAGAGCCACCCATGAGGCGTCCAGCGGATCCCCCAGCCGTAGTACCAGCGGTTGCGCACCGTTTTCGCCTCTTCGATATCTCCCAGAGCAAAGCGTTTTCGGATGAGGCCAATGCCGAATCGGCACACAAGAAACTGGCAGTTGATTTCGACTGTCAGCCAGCCCAGCAGGAGTACGATTGCAGCATAGAAAGGGAGCAGCCAGTTAAGGACGGCAGAGCCCTCAGGGAGTGGTGTCGCGATGAAGACCAGCAGAAAAATCAGGCCGGCGCCGATGATTAGGACTGTGACCGGTTGTGTGTGCCTGTAGGGTTTCACATTCGTCATACGAACCCTCTGATCAATCTTCCTAAGTTTACACGTCGATGGATTGCTGTGACCATCCCAGTTGGGGAGCCCCTCTCCGGCGGGTTTGGTTCTTTGCAGTAGGGCGACCCAGATGTGAACTCTCAACCGGTTGTTCAATAAAAGGGGTTGTCCATGCGAGTTTCGTCAGGAATGCTGATTGGAACCTAAACCGTCTGTGGCCTGGCCAGCGTCGGTTCACCTTGCATCTGTACCTGCGGCGCCGGCAACGCGGCCCGCACGATTTTCACCACGGGCCGTTAGCTGGGGTGAAGATGTAATTGCCTCTCTTCGCTTAAGCCCACCTCTGTCTTTCATGTAAAGGAGAGCATTAATCCCTGTTCAAGAAGGTAAGCCCCAGTACAAAGACCCTGTGACGAGCTTGATCTGACGTAGTTTGTGAGCTTTTCGTCGCTGAAGTGAGACAGTATTGTCCTGATCTCCACCGCGGTCATCGTGGCCACTATCATCCAGACCCATCCCAGGGAGTTCCTCACCCATGCCGATGACAGCATGGTAGGAGCGTCGATTGTTGCGGGGTGTAAGATGTTGGGGATTGATGGCGAGTTTACACTCCCTTCAGTAGAGTAGATCGAAAAGCCGTAGGGCTAAACTCGAAATACCAGACGTTGACTTTAAGTCTTTCGTTTGGCGGAGAAAAAAACATGATTCATTGTCTGCGTGTAAGGCAGTTTTTCGCTGTCGGAATAATGCTAGTGCCCGCCATCGGCCAGGCACAACCGAGACCCAGCGGAGATCCTGATCTCATTCCCGCCAGAGCCCAATTGGAGGTGGTCTTCGATGGCGGTTCCGTGTTGACCGAGGGTGTGGCGTCTGCACCCGACGGCACGATCTACTTCAGCGACATCACATTCACCGATCAATCGAAGGATGAGCAAGGTGTGAGCGAAGCAGGACATATCTGGAAATACGACCCGCGATCGGGAAAGATGACGATTTTTCGATCGCCCAGCGGAATGTCCAATGGCATTAAGTTCGACGCCTCGGGAAACATGATCGTTGCAGAGGGCGCGGATTTTGGTGGACGAAAGGTGACGCGAACGGACTTGAAAACGGGCAAAAGTTACGTGATCGCTGGCCTCTTTGAGGGGCGTCCTTTGAATTCACCTAATGACATCACGATCGATGAACGGGGACGAATCTACTTTAGCGACCCCCGGTATCTTGGCCACGAGCCCGTCTATCAACCGGTTCCCGCCGTTTACCGTATCGATCCTGACGGTTCCATTCATCGAATCATTGTGGATGCGGGGAAACCGAATGGGGTTTGTGTAGCTCCGAACCAGCAAACCCTCTACGTGGTCAGTAACGATAACGGTTCGATGGCATTCGGGGGAATGCCTGAGGGAGCGCAAACTTACAAAGGTCGTATGGCACTCCTGGCCTACGATTTACACCGGGATGGCAGTGCCACGTTTCGCAGGGTACTGGTCGACTACCAGCCGGAGGACGGACCCGATGGCCTGGTCGCGGATGTTGACGGAAATCTTTACGTGGCTGTGCGTGACAGAACACGACCTGGGATCATAGTCTACTCACCCCAGGCTAAGGAGTTGGCCTACATCCCTACGGAGATTCCGACCAACGTTAGTTTCGGCCGCGGTACTGAGAGCAAGACGCTCTATATTACGGCCGGTAAGAGTCTATATCGAATTCGACTGAACAAGGCCGGGTATCAACTGCCAGCCAGCAAGTAACTTGAACGAGAACGCCTGCCAGCTTTTCCATGGATGTGCGACCTCCTTGTATGACGCAATCCAGGGAATTCAGCTGAACTGCTCAAAACAGGCGACTACAAGAATCGCTCCTACTCCCGCCCCCACGACCGGGCAATCTCTTCTAACGTTCGACCCTTGGTCTCAGGTACCCATTTCCAACAGAACCAATACGAAAACACACAAACCCCGGCAAAAGCCCAAAAAATTCCGGCTGGTGTACCAAAGCTGGCCTCAAAGGCTTCCATCATTACCGGCATGTATCTCACGCCTAGGAAGCAGGCAATCCAGAGGCTTAGTGCTGCAATCCCCATGGCACGTCCGCGAATGCGGGTTGGAAAAATCTCGGACATGATGATCCAGGTTACAGGAGCCAGGCTAGTGAGAAACGCAGCCTGTGCAATCAGCATGGCCACAAGCACGGCAATTCCGGGAATATTCAAAAAAAACACCAGTCCCAGACAAAGCAAACCAAGAGCCATGCCTGCCGAGCCCACCAGCAATAGGGGTCTCCGCCCTGTCTTGTCTACCAGCCAGAATGCCACCGCCGTCATGGCTAGATTGAAAATGTACGTGAGCACAGACAGCCAGACGGCATCGGCTATCCGTTCATAACCTGCAGCCTGGTAAATCTTTGGAAGGTACGAAGAGAGAACGCTCACCCCCGTCCACTGCTGCAGCACAGCCAGGGTCACGGCAATCAGTAGGGCAAAGCGAACGCCGGGCCGAAAGACTTCGGAGAACCGCGCAGTCCCAGCTTCACGCAGTCGTTCCATCTCGTCCAGCTCCTGTTGAGCCGCCTCTCGGCCCTGAATGCGACTCAACACGGTCAAAGCTTCCTCGGGCCGTCCATTCTCGGCGAGCCAGCGTGGACTTCTGGGGACAAACAGAAGATAGATAACAAAGAACAGAATAGGAGCTAGTTCAAGTCCAAACATCCACCTCCAGGCAACATCGTGCGAAAATAAGCTCAGGAGACCCTGGGCCACAATGTATGAGATGAGACAACCGAGTACGATCGCCAGCTGATTGATGGTGATAAGCGCCCCCCGCATCCTGGCCGGTGCAATCTCAGCTATGTACATCGGTGAGACAATCGAAGTGATGCCAACGCCGATACCGCCGACAATACGGAAGAGATTGTAAGTCGAGATGTTCTCGGGGAGTGAAGTGCCAATCGCTGAGACGGCCAACAGGAGAGAACCAGCAATCAAAGTATGCTTACGGCCCAGACGATCAGCCATAAAGCCGGCTACCAGTGGACCGGCTGCGCACCCCAGTAAGGCGCTGGAAGTGGCCCATCCCAACCCAGCTGCATCGAGTGAAAAGTACTTCTCCAGCAGCAGCTGAGCTCCCCCGACAACGGCCAGGTCGTACCCGAAGAGAAAACCGCCTACGGCGGCGCCGAAGGAGATTGCGTAGACATAGAATCTGCCGGCCTGGTCCTGGGACTCTGATGTCGATGCCATGCTTGTTATCTCCAGATTTTCTATGGTGAGAAGTTGGTCGTCACAAATCAACCGGACAGGGCGGGGACAACCTCCCTGGCCAGCAGGTTGATGGAGCGCAGCCATCTGGATGTGTCATCCCAGTCGTGGGTGATCATCAAGAGGGTTCCGAAGCCGCCCGTGACTTCCCAAACCTCCTGCAGCTGGCGAACGCATTCATCCACATCACCAATGATACACACGTGCTCGAGGAGGTAGTCCGGGTCCACGTCCTGATCGGGGACATCCGGATCATGCTTCACAATGTACAGCATTTTTGCCCGTTTCAATATGGCGATCATGTATTCGAAGGAACGCGCGAACTGACTGTTTCGAGCGAACTCACGGGCCTCCTCGCTGGTCTTGCCCACGAAAATGCTGCGTGCGACTCTCCAGGTGGAACGATTGGGGACCGGCTGACCGGTTTCCTCCGCGCCGGCACAGTAGGTCTCCCAGTGTTGCGTCACCGTAGCAGCCGGGACCAGGCTGGCGCTCAGGGGAATGTAACCCCGTTGACCGGCCATTCGAGCTGCCATCGAATCTCCCTTCATCACGCTCATGGCTACGGGCGGGTGGGGCTTCTGGTAAGGCTTGAGCATGGTGCCGATACCCAACCTGGCGTCGATGTCGTGGACACTGACCTGCCAGTATTCGCCCTTGAAATCAAAGGGCGCCTCCGCCTGCCACAATTTGAGCACCAGGTCGATCCCCTCGACGGTCATCAGCCCCTGGGTCCGGGGGTCGGGCAGGTCGTACAGGGTCCAGTCGGTGGGAACACCACTCTGGCCGAATGCACAGTTGATACGGCCCCGCGAAAGATGGTCGAGGAAAGCCTGCCGCAGAGCCACGTTGACAGGATGATGGTTAGGCAGGAGAGACACGCCGGCACCCAGACGAATATTCTGGGTCCGGGGCAGGACATTGGCGATGAAGATGTCATTCGAGGGGATAGGCTCCCAGGCCAGCGTATTGTGCTGTCCAATCCAGGCCTCGCTGAACCCCAGCTCGTCGGCCAGGATAACCAGTTCGATGTCCTCCTCAAAGCACTGCGTGCGGTCTTTCTCGGGGGGATGCAGCGGCATCATGAACAGTCCCAGTTTCATTGCATTTGGTTCCCTTCTCGAATGACGAAAAAAAGAAAAAAGGGACAGAATCCTCTGTCCCGCTTTTTCCCCTCTCACTAATAGGGCCAATCAATCGCAGGCTGAGTCGCAATGAATATTACGATTTCGCTCATCAGAGAAAGGCTAGAAAAACAATCCGGCTAAATTTTGGTTCCAATTTGGATCCAACAATACGTGGGATGCCTTGACGTCCAGTGACGCTCTATGACCATACAGTACCATGGTAAGTGATTGTATTAAAGGAGTTATAAGGATTTATTTGACGCGGTATGAGGCGGTGTGACGCGGTGTGAAACAGGGGGGGACTGATTGGAGATCAGAGATTTGTGAATGGGCTCAGGGATCGACTTCCCTCATCCTCTAATCATAAATCACTAATACACTGTTCGAAGTGCCGGAGGGGGGAGTCGAACCCCCACGAGGAGTTAACCTCGCCAGATTTTGAGTCTGGTGCGTCTGCCAATTCCGCCACTCCGGCACAGGCCGCACTATTGTAGTGGGGCCGGGTGCCGGGTTCTAGGTTGGGGATTCTGGCAGCCCGTGGTGAAAGTTCAGTGGGCGGCATTGAGGACGCCACGCATTCAACTATCCCACACAAGTGATGCAGTACAGATTGTCCTCAAGCTGGAAAGTCTGCAGCCCATCGGTTTCTTCAAGATCCGGGGCGCCTTCAATGCCATGGCCAGAATGGATTGGTCAGGCAGGAAAAGAGAAGATCGTGTGCGTGGTTTCGGGAGGGAACCTGGACCTGAATGTGCTGGGAGTGATTCTGAGGGGAGAAGTATCTGGGCCTCCTGGCGGGTCTGGTTGAAGGTTGGATTGGAACGTGAAACTGCAGGAATCAGTCCCGCCTGCGCATGAAAGAGCGAACCCCCACGTCAGAGGCCCCCGGAGCTTCGGAGAGGACCTCCTCATCCTTTTCTCTGGGCATCTCACCGGGATTGACATACAGGTCCATGGCCAGGCGGTTCTGCTTGGTGTAAAGCTCTAGATAGCGGCCCTGCACCGCCAGCAGCTCGGAATGTGTGCCTCGTTCCACGATGCGGCCGTCTTCGATGACGAAAATCTGGTCAGCGCTCTGGATGGTGGACAGCCGGTGGGCAATGATGAAACTGGTACGTCCCTCTCGCAGGGCTCGAAGACCTTCCTGGATGTAACCCTCGCTTTCGCTGTCCAGACTGGAGGTGGCCTCATCGAGGATGAGAATTCGGGGATCGGCCAGGATAGCCCGAGCGATGGCGATACGCTGCTTCTGGCCGCCTGAAAGCTTGATACCCCTCTCTCCGATGACCGTATCGTAGCCATCCGGACCGTCCACGAACTCATCCACGTGAGCGATCTTGCTGACCCGAAGAACGTCCTCCATGGTAGCTCCAGAGCATCCATAGCGAATGTTTTCGGTGATCGTCCCATCGAACAGAAAAGTGTCCTGCAGGACCACACCGATTTGCCTGCGCACGCTCAGCATGTTGAGCAAGGAGACGTCCTGGTCGTCGATCAAGATCTGCCCTTGATCGGGACGATGGAAGAGCAGGATCAGACCCACCAGCGTGGTCTTTCCGGAGCCGCTGGATCCCACCAGAGCTATGGTCGATCCGGGTTCTACCCGAAAAGAAATTTCTTTCAAAACCGGCTGTCCAGGTTGGTATGCAAAGGAGACATGCCGAAACTCAACTTGTCCCCGAATCCTTCCCATTTCAGGCTTCTGCAGTTCGGCGTCGTCCTCTCGGGTCACCGCCAGCACCTCTCTAATCCTGTCTAGACCGGCAAAGGCTTCTCCCAGCTGGGTGGCGATGGCCGACATCTGGATCAGTGGCGCTGCTAGCAGGGCAGTGAAGGCCAGGTACATCACCAGATCACCCAGCGTCATCTCGTCCCGAATGATGGCTCCGCCACCCACCAGAATCATGACCACACCCATAGTGCCGACGACAATAGTGGACAAAGACGAGATGAGAGTGACCCCGTTGATGGATTTGCGCACGTTGTCAAATAGCCGTCTGGCACCCTCGGCAAAGATACGGTCCTCTTCCTGCTCGGACGTAAATGCCTTGACTACGCGGACTCCTCCCAGCGCCTCTCCCAGGCGGCCGCTTACGGTGGCGAGGATCTTCTGACGGGCTCGAAAAATGGGCCGAAGCTTGCGAAAGCCGACGACGATCAAGACCAGGAAAACCATCAGAATCAGAGAAATCGAGAGCGTCAGACGCCAGTTCAGGTAAAAGAGGACAAGAATTGCCGCGGACGCAGTGAGAACACCTCCGGAAAGCTGAACCAGGCCCGTCCCGACCAGGTTGCGAATGCCATCGGAGTCCGACAGGATCCGGGGAATCAACGAGCCGGTCTTGTGGACGTCGAAAAACGATACGGGGAGGCGCACAATATGCTGCTGCACCCGGATGCGAAGGTCTGTGATAGTCCGCCAGGCGGCAATGCCCAGCAGCCTGGCCAGTAGAAAACTGGTGACCGCCTGAATCAGAGTGGCAGCGAAAGCAGCTCCTGCGAGCCAGGGGAGCAGGTTGATGCGTTTTTGCACCAGCACGTCGTCGATGAGGAATTTCGAGATTCCCGGGAGGACCAGGCCAGAGAGACGGCTGACCAGCGTCAAAGACAACCCCAGGAACAGTTTCCATCGGTGGTCCCAGACAATGACTCGGGCTTCTTTCCAGGCTGCGGAGAAATTGAATCTAGGCATGGATTAGGATGATCGCATTTTTACGGTTGCAGGTCCAAAGTCAAAGATCTGGTTTGGGGTTCTGGGTCTCGCGCTGGCTCGTGTTACCCGTTACCGGCTTCGAGTTCCGGGTTCCGAGTTTTGAGTTTGACGATCAACAGTCAACCTTCCACCGTCAACGGTTGAATTCCGTCAAGTTGAAACCTTCAACTCATGGCCTGTAACCTATTCAACGAGTAAGGAGAGCATCATGCGAATTGCAGTTACCGGAGCCACTGGTTTTATCGGGAAGAGCCTCTGCCGCTCGCTCTTGAGGACAGGGAATCAGCTGGTCGTGTTTGCTCGCGATACACGCAATGCCCAGACGTTGTTCCCGGGAATCCGGGTCGTAGAGTGGGACGCGCTGGAGGGTCCGCCCCCGGTTGGATCACTCGACGGCGTCGACGCGGTTGTCCATTTGCTGGGTGAAGGAATTGCGAAGGGCCGCTGGTCGGCGAAGCAGAAAGAAGCGATTCGGGAAAGTCGGGTGCAGGGAACCTACAACCTTTGCGAGGCGCTCCGATCCTCCTCCCCGAGGCCACGACTTTTGATCAGCAGCTCGGCCATCGGTTTCTATGGCTCCAGGGGGGACGAGGATCTGGAGGAGTCGAGCGCTCGGGGAAGCGGCTTTCTGGGAGATATTTGTGAAGCCTGGGAAACGGCAGCGATGACGGCGGAGCAACACGGGATCCGCACGGTGCTGCTCAGGACCGGGATCGTCCTTTCCACGGAAGGAGGGGCTCTGGCCAAAATGTTGCCACCCTTCAAGATGTTCTTGGGAGGTGCTCTGGGATCCGGAAAGCAGTGGATGTCCTGGATTCACATGGAGGACGAAGTTGGTCTGATCCGGCACATCCTAGGCAGCGATGAACTCAAAGGACCGATCAACGCGACGGCGCCCGGTCCAGCTACAAACTACGAGTTTTCCAAGACACTGGGGAAAGTTCTGGGAAGGCCAGCCATTTTCCCGACCCCGGCGTTGGTCCTTAAGCTCCTGCTGGGAGAAATGGCACAAGAACTGCTCTTGAACGGCCAGAAGGTTCTCCCGCGCCGGGCCGTATCGAGTGGTTACCAGTTCCGGTTCCCAGAACTTGAAGGAGCACTCAGGCATTTACTCCAGTAACGGGTTGGAAGTCGAGGACGGTTGACCGTCAGAGTTGGAAGTTGGCTCGGAACCCGGAACCGGTGAGGGGTAACGGGAGCGAGTACCAGCGACGATCACACGCCCTACCCGGAAAAAGAAATGGCTGGGGGACAGGGATTCGAACCCCGATAACATGGTCCAGAGCCATGTGTGTTGCCGTTACACTATCCCCCAGCGATAGCGGGCAAGACGCGATTATACTCGAACCCTGGCAGTCCGTGGGACACTCAGCACAAGCTGCGGGAATCAGCGGGAAGCTGCCTCTAGCCTGGCCTCTGCCTGTCGAAACAGCTCTGAAGCGGCCTCGTAATCGGTTCCAGGACGTGTGGATCTGAGCTCGGCAAGGGCCTTCCGCCGGTCCGCTTCGGCCTCTTCTGCATCGATCTGATCCGGGCGGGCAGCCGCCTCGGCCAGTACCGAAACACGGGATCCAAGCACTTCCACAAAACCGTAGCTGCAGAAGAGAACGGTTTCCAGTCCCTGATTCCGGAAGAAAAGCCTTCCAATCCCCAGTTCGGAGAGCATTGGGGCGTGGCCCGGCAAGATGCCCAGGGCACCGTCCAGGCCGGGTACCGTCACCTCCTCGACCGTGCCACTGAAGAGGAGCTCTTCCGGGGTAACGATCTCCAGGTCGATGCTGGTGGGAAGTCGAGTGGCCATGGCTGCTACGCTGCGTCTGTTCGCATCTTCTCGGCCCGTTCTTTTACTTCGTCGATACCGCCGGCCATGTAAAACGCCTGTTCAGGTATGTCGTCATGCTGACCTTCACAAACCTCCTTGAAACCCTTGATCGTTTCCGCCAGGGAAACATAGACGCCGGGAATGCCGGTGAACTGCTCGGCGACAAAAAAGGGCTGAGACAGGAAGCGGGTGATCTTCCGGGCCCGGGCTACCGTGAGTTTGTCTTCTTCAGAGAGTTCGTCCATACCCAGGATTGCAATGATATCCTGCAGGTCTTTGTAGCGCTGCAGGATTCCTTGAACCAGGCGCGTGACCTGGTAATGCTCCTCCCCGATTATGCGGGGATCCAGGATCCGGCTGGTAGAAGCCAGCGGGTCGACGGCGGGATAAATCCCCTGCTCAGCGATGGAGCGCTCCAAAGCCGTGGTCGCGTCCAGATGGGCGAAGGTGGTTGCCGGCGCCGGATCCGTATAGTCGTCGGCCGGGACGTAAATCGCCTGAATCGAAGTGATTGACCCTTTCTTAGTCGTGGTAATTCGCTCCTGCAGCTCACCCATTTCTGAAGCCAGGTTTGGTTGGTAGCCGACCGCGGAGGGCATGCGACCAAGGAGCGCCGAAACTTCCGATCCCGCTTGTGTAAAGCGGAAGATGTTGTCAATGAAGAGCAGAACGTCCTGGCCTTCCTCGTCACGGAAATACTCGGCCACGGTCAGGCCCGTGAGGCCGACCCTCAGACGCGCACCCGGAGGTTCAGTCATCTGTCCGTAAATGAGAGCCGCCTTGTCAATGACCCCGGATTCGTTCATTTCTATCCATAGGTCATTTCCTTCCCGCGTGCGCTCGCCCACTCCGGAGAAAACGGAAAATCCGCCATGTTGAGTGGCGATGCGGTTGATCAGTTCCATGATGATGACCGTTTTCCCGACACCCGCTCCGCCGAAGAGACCGATTTTTCCTCCTTTGGCAAAGGGCTCGATGAGATCGATTACCTTGATGCCCGTTTCCAGCATTTCGGTTTCGGTGCTCTGGTCCTCGAAGCTGGGCGCAGCCCGGTGAATCGGATAGCGCTTCGATCGATCTAGTGGAGGCCCCTCGTCCACTGGCTCGCCCAGGACGTTCAGGACCCGCCCCAGGGTCTGCCGGCCGATGGGTACAGATATCGGTTCTCCCGTGTCGGTGGCCTTCATTCCCCGGACCACGCCGTCCGTCGGTTGCATGGAGACACATTTGACCAGTCCCTCGCCCAAGTGGTGGGCCGCCTCGAGAGTGATATCGATCTCAACCGAGGTGTCAAATCCTTCAGAGGTGACCTTAATGGCATTGTAAATCTGCGGGACCTGACCGGCCTCGAACTGAATGTCGATGACGGGTCCCATTACCTGCAGAACCTTTCCTTCAGCTTGCATCTGTTTGACTCCTAATCCTAGCCAGACGTTGCGTTAGACTGACTTGAATTGTACTCAGGACAGAACGGTCGGTCCCGAGACAACAACATGGCAGAGCGGAAGCTCGCCGTTAACGGTGAGCTCAGGCTCACCGCTCTTTTCGTTCCATGGAAACTTGACGCAACGTCCAAGACGTGCCTCGCTCTACTGCTCATTATCTCCCAGGGCATCTGCTCCGCTCACCACCTCGATCAGCTCGGTGGTAATCGAGGCCTGCCGCAGCCGGTTCATTTTTAAAGTCAAGCTGTCAATCATCTCTCGGGCATTGCGCGTAGCTGCGTCCATGGCAGTCATTCGAGCTGCATGTTCCGCCGCTTCCGATTCCAGCATCGCCCGAAAGAGCTGGGTCTCTACATGGCGGGGAACAATGGAGTCGAGGATCTGTCGAGCAGGCTGTTCGTAGATGTACTCCAGCAGCGTGTCCTCCACGTTTGTGACCTCGATCTTGCGAATGGGAAGCAAGGGTTCGGTGACTACCTGCTGCCGGATCACCGACTTGAACTCATTGTAAAGAACGTGCACGGAGTCCAGCTCGCTGTGGGTGTAAAAAGTGATGAGGCTCTGAGCCAGCTCTTTGGCGTATTTCGAATCCACTTTGGCCATAATGTTGAGGTAGCGATGCTGGACGGGCCAGGGACGGTTCTTGAACCAATCATCGCCTTTTCTTCCCACCAGGGCCAGGCTCAGTTCCTTGTTTGCCTCCGCACTCTTAATATAGGACATGGCACCCTTGATGAGGTTGCTGTTGAACGAGCCGCACAGTCCCTTGTCGGACGTGATTACAACCAGCAAGACCCTTTTCTCATTCCGCCGAGAGAGCAAGGGATGAGAGGAAGCATCAACGCGCGTTGCCAGCGAGTTGAGAACGGCCAGCATGCGGTTGGCATAGGGCCGGGCCGCGAAGATTCGATCCTGGGCCTTTCTGAGGCGTGAGGCGGAGATGAACTTCATGGCCCGCGTGATCTGGCGAATGTTCCGGACCGAGCGGACTCTTCTACGGAGATCAATCAGTTGGCCGGCGGGCATCGCTAGTAGCTCGTGTTGAAAGTCCCACAGGCCGTGTTACGGGCGGCGTGGGTGTAGATATAAGGCGAACCGACGCAGGCCATGCCCAAGCATCGGCGAGGAGGGGAAACGCAGTAGATGGGCCTGCGCCGCCCGTAACCCGAAGGGCGCCAGGGGTTTGTGCCCGCTGGCTGTGTTTCTCGTCCTCGCAGATAACCAAGCATCAACTTCCTCCTCCTGCCTTGCCAGGGAACACAGCTCCCTGGCGCACCGCCCCTCGCGACTTTTACCACGGACTGCTAGCTCTCACTCACGGTTTCAGGTTGAGTTTCTTTCTCATCGGCGAAGCGCTCCTTGAACTCCTCGAGAGCCGCTCCAAGTTGTTTTTCGAGTTCATCGTCGATGGTCCCCTTTTCGAGGAGGGCCTTTAAGTGGCCACTGTAGCGAGTCGTAAAGAACTGGTAAAGGCTATTCTCGAAATCGGCCAGATCGGAGATTTCAACGTCATCTGAGTAACCCCGAGTGGCGGCAAAGATCACCAGAATCTGCTTTTCTACGGCCAGAGGTTCATACTGGTCCTGCTTTAAGATTTCAGTGAGCCGCTCTCCTCGTGCTAGCTGGTCCTGGGTCGCCTTGTCGAGATCCGATCCGAACTGGGCAAAGGCAGCCATCTCGCGATACTGGGCCAGATCCAGTCGCAATCTTCCGGCGACCTGTTTCATGGCTTTGATCTGGGCGTTTCCTCCCACACGGCTGACCGAGTTGCCGACGTGAATAGCGGGCCGGATTCCCGAATAGAAGAGATCCGATTCGAGATAGATCTGCCCGTCCGTAATGGAAATGACATTGGTGGGAATGTAGGCTGAAATATCGCCTGCCTGCGTTTCGATGACCGGCAGCGCGGTGAGGCTTCCACCACCCAGTTCATCTTTCATCTTGGCGGCTCTCTCCAGCAGGCGGCTGTGGAGGTAGAACACGTCCCCGGGAAAGGCTTCCCGGCCTGGGGGCCGTCTCAAGAGCAGAGAGATTTCCCGGTAGGCCGCTGCATGCTTGGAAAGATCATCGTAAATAATCACGGCGTGTTTTCCGTTGTTGCGGAAGTACTCACCGACGGCGCAACCGGCATAGGGAGCTAGATACTGCATCGTTGCCGGGTCCGAAGAAGAGGCCACAACGACCACGGTCTTGGACATGACGTCATGATCCTCCAGTGTCTTCACGACACGGGCTACAGTGGAGCGCCTCTGGCCGATCGCCACGTAAATGCAGTAAACGTCTGTTTTTTTCTGGTTGATAATCGCGTCGATAGCAATAGCGGTTTTTCCCGTTTGCCTGTCGCCGATGATCAGCTCTCTCTGTCCTCTGCCAATCGGGATCATGGAATCAACCGCTTTCAGACCGGTCTGTAACGGCTCTTTTACGGGCTGGCGGTCGAGTACACCGGGTGCGACGGCTTCCACAGGGTAGTACTCACTGGTCGAAACGGGTCCTTTGCCATCGATAGGTATACCCAGGGCGCTGACAGTTCGACCGATCAGCCCTTCGCCTACAGGCACCTCCATGATTCTCTGTGTCCGCTTGACCAGGTCGCCCTCCGCTATGTGGTGAAAGTCCCCGAAGAGCACGGCCCCGACGTTGTCCTCCTCCAGATTGAGGGCCAGACCATAAACGTCGTGAGGGAACTCCAACATCTCCAGCGCCATGGCTTTCTCCAGGCCGTGAATGCGGGCAATGCCGTCACCTGCGGAAACCACCGTTCCTACTTCACTGACCACCAGGCCGGCGTCGAAGTCTTTGATCTGGTCTCGAATGATCCTGGTTATCTCGTCTGCTTGAATCGCCATTTCTTTTCTCCCCATCGGATCGGAACTAGTGAGTGGCCAACTCCTTCTGCAATGCCTCTAGAGCCGTCTGTACCGAACCGTCAAAAATCGTTGAGCCAATTTTCAGCCGAATCCCGCCGATCAAGGCCTCGTCCTGCTGGAATTCCAATCTTGCCCCGTGGCCCGTCATTTCTTCTACAGCTTCTTGCAGCAGAGAACGGGTGTGATCGGGCAGAACACTGGCAGAGATAACTTCTCCCCGTACGATTCCGCGCCGCTCATCCAAAACTTCCCCAAGCGCCTCCAGGGCACGATCGAATTCACCGATTCGACCGTTAAGTAACAGAACCAGCACGAAATTGCGAATTGGATCACTTAGGTTGAGGAGTAACGCCAGCTGTTCCACGATTTTCCGTTTGGGTTGGAAGGCCAGCGCTGGATTTTCCAGTGTAGTACGCAGCAGCTGGTTAGCGAGGAGAAGACCGTGGAAGGTCCTGGCCTCTTCTTCAATCCGATCTTCGAGGTTCTGTTCGCTGATCACGTCGATCAGGGCACGGGCGTATTTCAGATAGGTCGAGTGGGCCATCTAGTTCCTTCGGTCCTCGCTTTTCAAGTCGGCCAGAAACTGGTCTGCAAGCCTCGAATCACTTTCCGAATCCATCCGTCGCTGCAGGCGGTCTCGGGCCATTTGAACCGCGATCTCGGCCGCGTAGTCCTTCAAGTCCTGGCGGACTGACTGGCCAAGATTTTTGATTTCTCGGCGGGCGACCGCCAGAATTTGTTGTGCTTCCTCCTCAGACTGATCACGGATCCGTTCCTTCTCCCGTTCCGCCTCTTCCCGGGCCTGTTTGCGAATGTTTTCCGCTTCCGAATCTAGGGACTTCATGCGCTCCTCCGCCTCGGCCAGCTTTGCCTCCGCTTGCTTCCGGGCCTCCTCGGCCCGTCGCATTTCCTGCTGCAGAGCCGCCTTCCGGTTCCGGAAAAACTCTGCGGCCGGCTGGCGGAGAAAATAGAGGAGTCCCAGGGCGAGAATCAGGAGGTTGATCCAGCGTCCTATTGGGTCCAGCCAGCCCCAGCCGCTATGAGCTGCACCGGCCGCGTGCAGAGGTAGCTCGAGTGCCGATGAGACCAAGAAGAGTACGAAGAATCCTTTGATGTTCATGGTGTGGGGGAAAATCGTTCAACGGTGTTGCGGGCTGCCTTCGGTAAGCTTCAAGACCCGACAGGGTCAGGAAACTCCCAGCACCCGATCCGAAATTACTCTGGCAATTTCCTCTGACTCGTTCTGCAACCGTTTCTTGGCGTCTTCCAGTTCGATTTGAATCTCTTCTTTGGCCTGATTGAGCATGGAGCCGGCCTGCTCACGAGCTGAACGGATCTTATTCTGCCGTTCACTCAGGGCTTCGTTTCGTACTTTTTCAGCCTGCTTGAAGCCGGACAGCTTCTCCCCTTTGAGCTTTCGATCATAAGTTTCCGTTAGGGCCTTGAAGTCGGCCTCATATTCATCCGCGTTTTCAAACACACCCAAAGTGCGCCTGCGCCGCTCCTCCAGTACTTGGATCAGCGGGAGGAGCAGCAAGCGGCCGAGAATAATCCAGGTGAACAGAAAAACAGCGGTCGAGACGACCAGGCTCCAGTTGAGTTCCATAGCGACCTTGACCCGGCACAACCGGGGGAAAAACAAACTCTATCACTTCCCGTCGGATCACGAATTAGTAGCATGGTGCGGGCCGCCGGTCAAGAAACGATCGGGCCTCCGCTCTATGTTAGAATGCACGATTACGGTGAAGGGGTTCCGGCATCCCCCTGCACCAGGATTATGCCGCCTCAAGGAGTATTGAAATGCCTCTGGAAAAGGTGACTGAAAAGCTGCGTGGGAAAAAGGACCAGGTCTACAGGGACGATTCGACAGGTCTCGACCCGAGCACCACTTCCAAGATGCCGGTAGTTCCCCACAAAGTGCTGATCACGAACGTCCCGTTTTACACGGATGAGGCCTGCAAAGAGGAGGTGGAGGGAGCCAGCATTGCAATCCTGCGTCCTCTCGAACCAGAGGGATTCGACGAGCTGGAAGTGGTCCCTTGTACCAAGCAGTACTCACGCGGCCAGTACGTAACCTGGAACCTGAACAACAAGAAGCTCTGGGAAGATTGCTATTACCGCAATCCTCTCAGCGGTAAGACTGAAATAGCCTGGACGATCCACGTGGAGTTCTCGGGCCAGGTCATCGACGATCATACGGTTGCCACCAACCGGGAGCAGATTGCAGAGCTCGAGGCCAAGTACCCACAGGACGCAAACTTCCATGGGGGGGTTAACTGAGCCCTCATTCGGTGCTCGTTGGGCGCTCGCGCCTGTTCCAGGCTGCTGGTTTCCAGTGCCCGGTTCCTGACCAAGAACTGAAGGGTAGAGCATAAGCTCACCGTTGGCGAAACGGCAGGCTTACCCCTCGCCGTTGTGTTTTTAGTTCTCCAATCCGTCAGCCCCGGCCCTGACCGACTCCCGTAGGGTGTCCCGAGTCCTGGAGTCGTTCTCAACAGCGAGGCGCGCTCCCAGCGCCTGCCGGGCCTCCTCTCCTCCGATCTCGCTGAGGCCCCAGGCTGCATGCCGGCGCACCATTGGGTCTGGGCAGTTGAGCAGCTGGCGCAACTCGGGCACGAACTCTTTCCTGCGACTGTTCCCCATGGCAACTGCGGTGTTTCTCATCAGGCCACGCCATTTGGTGCGCTGTATGGCACTGTTTCGAAAAACTGAGTGAAAGTCTTCTTGCGTCAGACGGGCCAGAGCCTGCAGCCGGGGCTGCAGCAGACGCTTCCGTGGAGCAAAGGACTCCTCACGGGAGGGTTGAACCCGTCGATTCCAGGGACAGACGTCCTGACAGATGTCACAACCGAATACAAGATTCGAGGTCGCGTGGCGAAGTTGTTTAGGAATATCCTCCTTGACCTCAATGGTGAGGTAGGAGATGCAAAGGCGGCTGTCGACGACATAAGGTTCGACAATCGCGCCCGTTGGGCAGTGGTCCAGACAACGGCGGCAGCTGCCACAGTGATCAGTCCCCGGCGCATCCGTGTCAAGTTCCTGATCCAACAGGATCTCGCCGATAAAGAACCAGGATCCCAGCCGCTTGTCTGCAATCAGGTTGCTGTGCTTGCCAATCCAACCGAGTCCGGAACTGGCTGCCCAGTGTTTGTCCATTACCGGCCCCGTGTCCACGTAGACCTTGCCTGCGGCAGCCGGACACAATTCCACAATTACATCCAGAAGTGCTTTCAGCTTTCCCCTCAGCACCCGGTGGTAATCGTCACCGGAGGCGTAGCGGGAAACGACCCCTGCGCCCGCATCATCATAGGGAAGCCTATAATCGTGGTAGTAGCTGAGGGCGACCGATAGCACGGATTTTGCCCCTTCCAGGACCTGGCTCGGATCGAGCCTTTTCTTGACCTGGTGGGCCATGTAACCCATCTCTCCGTGATATTCGAGCTGCAGCCAGGTGATGAGTTTGCTGTCAGGAACCGCCTCAACCGGCGCGACCCCCACCCGATCAAAGCCGAGGGCAATTGCCTTCTCTTTGATTTTCCGGGTGAGCAGGCCGGGGAGCATGGGAAAGGAGTATACCAATCGCTCGCGCCGCCGGCCCCACCGTTCTCTTTATAGTTCTCCAGCCCGTCAGCCTCTCAGGTAACCCCAAACTGTCGCAGCATGTATTGGTAGAAGGGCTCCTGGGTGTACTCTCGAACCCAGTGGAGGGAGACCACACAGTGCTCGAACTTGTCGGATAGTTTGCGGAAGACTACGGTTTGTTCTCTGGCCGATTCAAGTTCGCTGGCAACGAGGTAGCTCCGCCGGCCCGTATCGCTGTAATGGGAATTGGGGATGCAAACCCGGCCCTGGCCGAGGCTCTCTGGGAACATTCCCAGGATGAAGAGGCTGTAGTCGCCGATGTAGCCGATGTACTGGTAACGGGCCTTGCGCGCCCGTGGGGAGCCGCCGTCGGCCTCTTCGAACATGTCAATAAGGCATTTTACAGGCCGGCCTGATTTGTCACGCAGCTGGTAAAGCTGCTCTGTGTGTGCGAAGTCAGTCAGCAGGTCGCTCAGGTAAGAGAGCAAAGCACCGTCACAGAGTCGGGTCTGGTCAAACGCCCGATCCGTCAGGGATCGAAAGACTCTCCGAAGAGGGTGATTAGCGGGATCTTGCTTGGATCGCTTACTGCCTGGCTCCCAAAACCAACAATCCGGACGGACCATAGCGCCATTTCAGGCCGCTACCGGGTTCCCCTGGCCAGATCTGTTGCACTCCCGCGAGGGGCTCCCGATATTCCCCCAGCGTACACTTCAGAGGCGGCCAGAATTCACCACCGGCTGCTAGCGGCTCTTAAGGCGCTCTTTTCGCCGGCGCCGGGCGCCATGGTAACGCTGTTTTTCAAGCTCGCTCTCAGGCTGGATTGCGGGGACGGCACAGGGATTCCCCTCCCCGTCAAGGGCTACGAAGGTCAGAAAGGCAGTACTGGTGTGAAGCCTCTCACCCGTCTGCAGATCTTCGGAATGCACCTCGACCTCGATTTCCATGGAAGTATGGAAGGCGCGGGTGAGGTTTGCCTCCAGAAGAATCAGTTCCCCAACCTGGATGGGATGGAGAAACACGAGTGAGTCGACCGTGGCGGTTACCACCTGCCGGCGGCAGTGCCTGGTGGCAGCCATGGCTCCGGCCAGGTCAATCAGATGCATGACTCTACCGCCCAGTATGTTGCCCTGGACGTTGGCATGGTTGGGCAGCACGAGTTCGGTCATCGTGGTGCGTGACTCGGAGGGAGTTGTGGCTTCTGGAGAGTTGGAGCGGTTCACTTTCATTCCCTTTCTTTAAGAAAACCCTGGCTGGACTCAGTAACCCATTATGCAACATTCTGCAATCCCAGCAGCCGTCTTCAACGGGGAACGCTAAAATGTACAGCGTGGGGACATGTCTGATCGACGGAACGTTTGTCTAACAGCTTGACAAGAAGACGAAATAGAAACAAAAGGGCTTGGCGGGAGCCGGCGCTCAACCCGGAACCCGCTTCATGGTTTCTATGCTAAGGTAAGTCTTGATGGAATTTACTCCTCTTTTCAACTGGTCACTGGCTGTTCTAGTCGTAGTTCTGGCCCTGCAGAACATTTTTCTAGCCGTTGCTATGCTGATCGGTCGCTTTCAGCTAGCCCGGGTTTTTTCCAGGGGTAGGGAGAATGTGGACAGATTGCGTGATTTTCTCAACACGGTGGAGAAGAATCTCATCAGGGTGTCAGCACTGTTGGACAGGGTCCCCGAATGGGGGACACAGGTCCAGGAAGCGGCTGCGGGAGCCTCACGAGCTGTTGCTGAAGTAGATGAAAAGTTGGAGAAGGCGTTTTCTTACATACAGACTGGCGTGCGCCGCTGGCAGGATCAGTCAGACCAGTTATTGAGCAAGTGCTCGAAGACAAGCGCGGCAGTTTACGGCGCGGTGCTGGAACCCGCTTCCCGGGTGTCCCTTCTCCTGCGCGCGGCAGGCGCGTTTCTGGGCAGGTTGTTTGCGGGTAGTGAGGCAGATGAGGATCCAAGTCACTATCATCAGGATCAGGAGACCTTCATTTAGCCAGGCTCGCTTCCAAGCGGCGAGCACTTGACGCAGGCCCTGTGTCATCGAAGGCGGAATGTAGCAGCCGTCGTCACGCGGTCATCTCATCGTAGTACCGACGTCGCCTGTCCAGTGAGTGGAACCCTTCGATCCGAGAAAACAATCCAAGCTGGCTGCTAGTCCCTCGCCGCCAGCCGCACCAGCAATTCACGTTTGATCTGTTTGCGAATCACGACGATTCTGACAGTTTCGCCGGGCCGCCGGGATCGGAGTTCCCGGGTGAACTCATAATTGCTGCGGATAGGAACTCCTTCCCATCGCACCAGAATATCTCCGGCACGCACTCCGGCTGTTTGCGCCCCCCCCCCCTTCAGGACCTCCGAAAAGCGCACTCCGGAGCCCTGGAAGGCCATATCGATGAGGCCTCCAAACATCGGGCCGAAACGGGTTTCCCGTTCAGGCTTTAGGGCCGGCTGTTGAAGGAGCTTGGGGTCGGTGCGCCGGACAGGCTCCTCCAGGCCGGCTAGTTCGATGACCAGTCTGGTGACAAAGGCCACGATCTCTTCCGCCCCCTCCACGTCAACACGATGAAAGTCATCGCTGGGACGGTGATAGTCAGAGTGCAGTCCTGAAAAGAAGAAGAGCACGGGAACCTGTTGCCGGCTGAAGGACAGGTGATCGCTCGATCCCCCGGTTGTCTTCGCGAGATGCAAATTGAGAGGCGTTTGCGGAGCCAGCTCTTCCAGAAGGAGCCCAAAATCCGGACTCGTGCCCACGCCGCCAATCAGAAGCGATCCTTGGCTCCTTCCGATCATGTCAAAGTTAAGCATGCAAAATGTGTCCCTCAATGGGAGCAGCGGCTCCCGGACGTAGTGAGCGGAACCAAGCAGGCCTAGTTCTTCTCCCGCGAAGGCCACAAACAGGATGCTCAGGCGGCGGGGGATGGAGGAAAGATCCTCGGCCAGCTGCAGGAGGGCAGCAACACCGGAGGCATTGTCATCGGCTCCATTGTGAATCTCGCCTTGATCGAATTCTTCCAGGCTGGCTCCTCCCCCTGTGCCCAGGTGGTCGTAATGAGCACCCAGGACTAGATGTTGCCGGGTGCTGCCGGGCAGCAGAGCGGCCACGTTGTTGACCCGGTGAATGGTGGGCTTGAGATCGAGGTAGATGCGAACGTAGACGTCCTCCCAGTCAAAAGAATAAGGAGTCATGCGCTGGTCGATCCATCTCCACACTTCTTTCAGGTCCTGAGAACTCGCAGCCCACAGTCTCTCGGACCAGCCACGGCTCAATCTCAGCACCGGGATTCCCATTGATTCCAGCCGCTCACCTGCCGACAGACTGTCTCTACGTCGTCGCGGGTGGTTGAGGAAGTCGGGGAGTACGATCAGACCCACTGCTCCATGCTCCCGGGCAGTTTTCGCCTTGCGTAGGAGCGACGAATGGAAAGTCGGACTGAAGCCATCAAAGGGACTGTCGCCGCGCCGCTCTCCGGGTTCGTGCTCGAAGACGACAACGACCTTACCCGAGGCGTCAATGGAGGCGTAGTCGTCGTAGTTGAGCTCGGGGGCTGAAATCCCGAACCCGGCGAAGGCGAGAGGGGCATTCAACTCGTTTTGCTCACCGAAGCCTAGAGAAGTGTAGTCTGCTCCATAGGTTAGCGAAACTGGAAATCCCGGTAGGTTGTAGAACGTGCAGTCGCTGCTATCGCCCAGTTCCACGGCTGTCGTCACCGTGAAAGGCTGAAAATAGGAGCCCTCCGGAGAAGTAGGCTGAAGGCCCAGGCGGGCGAATTCTTCAGCGATATAAGAGGCGGCCTCCAGCAGTTCGGGCTGATCATTCCCACGCCCGCGCATCTCGTCAGAGGCCAGGATTCTCAGGTGCAGGGAAAAGCTGGACTCCGCCTGGGCCGCAGTTTCCGCGGCCGAACCCAACAGGATCGTCAACAGTAGGAATCCAGATCGCATGTTCCACCCATTCTAGCCCAAAGCCGGCCCCGGCTGGTGATGCGGGCCGCGTCTAGGAGTAGAGAGGGGAAGGGCAAAGTTGAAGGTTAAATGATCTCACGGGTGATCCCTTGCGGCAATCGGGGCAACCCAGCAGTCGGTGGTCACCACGGGCTGCCAGAAATGGGGGTTTGGTGCAAAAGCGAGTTATAGTGCACCGTAGAAAAAAAGAGGGAGAGAAGCCAGAAACCAATGGATCAGGAAACGGACGTCACTGGGCCTAGTCAATCAAGGATTCTGTAGCAATTCATGGCAGCAAGATTTTTTGAAACGCTTCGACGTTATCAAAGTCTAAGTTGTCAGTTGAGAAATTACAGGGGGATTGACTTGCGATTTAATAAGACGCAGGACAAAAACACGCGATACATGTACTCGACTGCAGGCAACAAAGGAGCAAGAGGTGGCGAGTAGACAGATTTTCGTAAACTTAATTGTTTGGCTGGCGGTCTCGATCAGTATCTCTGCCCAGACAGCTGAGGAAAGAATCCGGCTTCTGGAGCAGCCAATAGAACTTCTCAAGGAGGAAATTCAGGAGCTGAAGAATCATCTTCACAAAGGAGAGTCAACTACCTCGGGAGGGGTCCCTCCGGTGGGGAGTAACTTGCCGGTTCAGGCCCCCTCGAGAAAGTTTCACCAGAGGCCTGAGCAGACACCAGATCCCAGTCAGTTTCGTGTGTACTGGAAAGACGGTGTGCGGATAGATTCGGTCAATGGGCAGTTCAAGCTACGCATCGGAGGCCGGATCATGAATGACTGGGCTTTCGCCAGGGGTGACGAGTTGCTGGGGGAATCGCTAGGGGAGCCAGGGACCTTCGAGCGCGATGGTACGGAGTTTCGCCGTGCTCGTTTTTATTTCTCTGGAGTCCTCTACGATCGCTTCGAATTCAAGGCTGAGTTTGATTTTGCCGCCATCCTGAGCCCGTTTCGAGATGTCTACATGGGTATGCGCGGAGTCCCCGTGTTCGGGACCCTGAGAGCAGGACACTTCCGTGAGCCGTTTGGCCTGGAAGAACTGACCAGCTCTAACCACACCACTTTCATGGAGCGCTCCGCCGGGACCACGTTCACCCCGGCCAGAAACGTGGGAGTGGCTCTTCACAATGTTGTCGCCGACGGACGGGTCACCTATTCAGCCGGCATCTTCCGTGAGACCCTGGACACCGGTGAAAGCGTAGGGAGTGGAAGCCCCAACATCACGGCGCGAGTGACGTCACTGCCCGTTTACGACAATGGCGGGCGGAAACTTCTCCATGTCGGTGGCGCCTACAGCCACCAGGGTACACCTCTCGGCGGGGCCCACTTCCGCTCTCGTCCGGAGGCCCATCTGCTTCCACACTTCGTTTTCACGCCTCTCCTTGAGACCAGCTCCTACTGCCTGATGGGTCTGGAGGCGGCTGCCGTTGCCGGTCCCTTTTCGATACAGAGTGAATATATGAATTCTTATGTCAATTCGGTTTCCAGCGGAGACCCCAGTTTCTCGGGCTTCTACGTCCTGGGAAGCTTTTTCCTGACCGGGGAGCATCGGCGTTACAGTCAATCCAAGGGAGCCTTCGGTCGGGTCCGGCCTAGACAATCCTTCCTGGACGGAGGAGGCGCGGGTGCCTGGGAGCTCGCCGCCCGTTTCTCGAGGCTCGACCTGAACAGCGGGTTGGTCCGGGGGGGGGAAATGAATGATTTTACTCTTGGTTTGAACTGGTACCTGAATCCCTACGCCAAAATAGTGTGGAACTATGTCCGCTCCGACGTGATGGACATCGGCAAGGCCAACATCGTCCAGATGCGGTTTAAGATCGATTTTTAGCCCCGCCAGTCGATCAAACCTGCGTGGAAGTCTTGAACTCAGGAAGAGCCCATAGGCATGAAGATGTAAATTCTCCGGCCTTTTCCGGAATCTCTATTATATGTTTGACAATGGGGAATCCCAGACCAGTCTCTCCGAGTTTCACGAAGCCAGCTCTCCGTCCAAAGTTAAAAAAATGAGCACCACAGGTAGAGAACCAAGTTACACTCTATATAGAGAGATCTCATGAAGAGTAAGGAATTCGTTTTATCAGTAACTGTGATGGTCTTTCTGAGTGGCTGTGGTGGTTCCTCGAAGGGCAGACGAAGCCTGATCCAGAACAAGGGATCGGACACACTAGTGAACGTTGCCCAGGCCTGGGCAGAGGAGTACAAGAAGGTTAATCCGAGGGTCGCGGTGGCAGTCACCGGCGGAGGTTCAGGAACCGGAATCTCGGCGATGATCAACGGCACCGTAGACCTGGCCAACTCGAGCCGAAAGATGAAAACCAGCGAGGTGAAAGCGGCCCAAAAAAATGGAATCAATCCGATTGAGTTCATCGTAGGCTTTGACGCCCTGGCGGTTTATCTTCATCCGAATAACCCTATCTTTGAAATGAGTTTCGAACAGCTCAAGGAGATATACGGCGACGGAGGAAGCTTCGAGAACTGGACTCAGCTGGGCGTTGAGATTCCCGGTTGTTCGACTGGAGAGATCGTTCGGGTGAGCCGGCAGAACAACTCGGGAACCTACATTTATTTTCGGGCGGCGGTGCTGGGTAAGGAAGGCGAGTACAAGCTTGGATCACGTGACATGCATGGCTCCAAAGATGTCGTCGACTTGGTTTCGAAGACACCCTGCACTATTGGCTACAGTGGCCTGGCCTATGCGACTCATGATGTCAAGATTCCCTGTGTCCGCAAGACCGGTGAGGGAGATTGCATCTCCCCGTCCGTAAACTCCGCCATTGACGGGACCTATCCGATCGCACGGCCCCTGTTCATGTACACGGCGGGAACTCCGCAAGGAAGGGTCAAAGAGTACCTGGATTGGATCCTTAGCCCTGAGGGCCAGTGCATTCTCCAGGAGAAAGGCTACGCCCCCGTAAATTCCGTTTCCTGCGGCTGACGCCACAGCTGCGTACCACCACTATGACCCATTATGAAGCTAGGCTGGAAGGTGATCTGGTTGCGGTTCGGGGAGAGATCCGATCCATTGCCGATCTGGTCCGGGACAATCTGAGATCCGCCGCGCAGGCCTTCCAGGCGCATGATAAGGAGTTGGCTGCGGACACAATTCTGAGGGATATGCGGGTCAACCGACGCATCCGGAACCTGGATGCAGACTGCCACGCTTTCGTGGCACGACACTGGCCGGGAGCCCGCCACCTGCGGTTCGTTTCTTCCGTTTTGCGAGTCAGTGTGGCGCTGGAGCGCATTGGTGACTATGCTGCTTCCATCTGCCGGGAGACGGTACAGCTGGAAGAGACCTGTGCCAAGAATCTTTCTTCTGAAATTAAGGGGCTTCTTCAGGGCTCCGTGCAGCTTTTGGAGGAGTCGATCGCGGTCTTCACGGATCGCCATGGGAAAGCCGCCCGCTCCGTTGTTGAGCGTGCTGCCAGTATGGGAGGGCGATTCGATCAGGCCTTTGAGGACCTGGCTCGATTTGGAGAGACTGGGGCCAGGGTCCGGGACCTGATGGCGATGCTAGTGATTCTCAACCGGGTCAGTAGGGTTCGAGCTCAGGCCAAGAATATTGCGGAAGAGGCACTGTTTGTCCATACCGGGGAGACAAAAGCCCCCAAAGTCTATGAGATCCTCTTCGTTGATCAGAGGAATGACTTGTTAGGACCTCTGGCACAAGCATGCGCCTTGAAAGCCTTCCCTCAGAGCGGGCACTACGAAACGGCAGGCGTTGAACCGTCCGCCCGTCTTTCAAGCCTTGTCGAAGAACTGACTGGGAAGCACGGGATCACGCTCGGGACAGCCTCGCCGCAAGGCCTAGCCGAAATTTCGGATATGGAGAGGTTTCACGTGATTGTCATCCTGGAGCGCCTCCCGGTAGATGACTCGGAACCACCTCCTTTCCACACTGTTTTAGTGAACTGGAATCTGGATCCAGGCACTGCCCCGGAGAAACTCCTGGAGGAGATCTCCGGGCGCCTCAACACTCTCATGGTAACGATGAGAGGAGATCGGGCCAGCTGATGTCCGGCCGTGCCGCCCCTGCCACCCAGTCCCGCCACCTCCCCGATTCCCGGTCGTTCGACTGGTATGTTGACAAACTGGTTGAGTGGCTGGTGTTTCTGGGCGGGATCTCGGGCATCCTTTTGATTCTTGGGATCTTTATCTTCATCACCCGGGAAGGGTTGGGCTTTGTGACTGGGCCTTTCAGCGCTGCGGAATTCTTCGGATCCACTATCTGGCGCCCCACCTCGGAGGCCAATCCCACCTACGGAATCCTGGCCTTGATCGTGGGAACGGCCAGTGTGACAGGTCTAGCTATGGTGGTCGCGGTGCCCTTTTCGCTGGGAGCTGCCATCTTCATCGCCGAATTTGCCACTGGGAAGCTGAGAGAGTTCTTGAAGGTGTTCGTCGAGCTGTTAGCAGCCATCCCCTCGGTGGTCTGGGGATTTATAGGTCTGACCATTCTCAATCCTCTGATCATCCGGACCTTTGACGTACCGGTGGGGCTGGGTATCCTGAACGCCGGGGTCATCCTGGGGCTGATGGCGGCACCCATCATGACTACCATCGCGGAAGATGCGCTCAAGGCGGTCCCCGATACCTATCGCGAGGCAGCGGAAGCGATGGGGGCCACACGCTGGCAGGTGGTGAGGCGGGTCGTTCTGCCGGCGGCGCGAAACGGCCTGGTGGCGGCTGTTCTGCTGGGCGTGGGTCGTGCCTTCGGGGAAACCATGGCAGTACTCATGGCCAGCGGCCATTCCATCAATATTCCGACCAGCGTTTTCGATTCAGTTCGGGCGTTGACGGCCACCATCGCCGCCGAGATGGGAGAAGCGCCCAACGGCTCAGATCACTACCAGGCCCTGTTTACGATCGGCATCTTTCTTTTTCTGATTACATTCACTATCAACCTCACGGCGGACCTGATTGTGCGGGGTATTCGCAAGCGTTAGTAACAGCCATGTTCGAAGCTACGGAACTAAACCGGAAGAATCAGAAACGCGAGGGTCTAGTCCGCATGCTGTTCTTGCTCATGACGGTCCTGTTGATTCTTCCCGTCGTCTTGATTCTGGGACTGCTAGTTATCCGGGGCGGGGGAGTTATCTCTTGGGAGTTTCTCTTCACCGATCCTCGCGACGGAATGACGGCCGGAGGCATTTTCCCCGCTCTGGTTGGAACCATATGGCTGGTCAGTGTCGCGCTACTGGCATCCGTTCCGATCGGCGTTGCGGCAGCTCTTTACCTGAGCGAATACGCTCCGGACAACTGGCTCACGCGGCTCATCAACCTGGCCATCATCAACCTGGCCGGGGTTCCCTCGATTGTTCACGCGCTTTTCGGTCTGGGGGCTTTTGTCCTCTTTGCCCGGCTTGGAACCTGCATTCTGGCTGCCAGCCTGACCCTGGCCGTAATGACGCTCCCGGTGGTCATTGTGGCTACCCGGGAGTCGCTGCAGGCGGTTCCCCAGGCTTTTCGGGAAGCCTGCTGGAACATGGGAGCGACCCGCTGGCAGACGATTCGAAAGGTCGTGCTGCCCAATTCATTCAGCGGCATTTTGACGGGCGTCATCCTGGAGGTCTCCCGGACAGCCGGAGAGACGGCTCCCATCATGTTCACGGGAGCGGCAACCTTTCTGCCCTTCCTGCCCCAGGGCGTGTTTGATCAGACTATGGCTCTTTCCCTTCACCTGTTTGTAATCTCCACTCAGGTGCCAGGTGTCCCCGAAGAATACCCATTCGGGGTTGCTCTGGTTCTGATCGGGGTTGTGCTGCTGATGAACGCCACCTCCATCGCTTTTCGCGCCTATCTGCGGAGCCGCAAGAAATGGTAGAGAAGCGTGATCTTCAGCCCCACGTGGTCGACCAGCGAGGGCAACCTATTATTGAGGTCGATGACCTGGTCATCTCCTATGGAGGGGAGCCAGCCCTGGAGCATGTGACCCTGGAAGTTCGAGAGCACGAGATTTTTGGAATCATCGGGCCCGCCAACGCCGGCAAGACATCCTTCCTGAAGGCTCTCAACCGAATGGACCTGTTCGTCCCGGGGATGAATGTGACGGGACACATCAGGTTCAAAGGCACGGATGTACGCCGCTGGAAGAACGTCTATGCCTTGAGACGTCGAATGGGGGTCGTTTTCCCTCTCCCGGTCGGACTGCCCATGAGCATTTATGACAACGTGGCCCTGGCGCCCCGGCTGGCCGGGGTTCGCAAGAAGTCGGAGCACGACGCAATCGTGGAACGATGCCTGACGCGCGTCGCCCTCTGGGAGGAGGTGAAAGACCGGCTCGACTCTCTGGGCAGCCTCCTTTCGGGAGGACAGCAGCAGCGGCTTACCATCGCCAGAGCCCTTTCCCAGGATCCCGAGTTGCTGTTGCTGGACGAATTTTCGATCGCCGTGGATCCGGTCACAACCATGAGAATCGAGGACATTCTCCGAGACCTTTGTCGTGAGATGACCATCATTCTGGTGACGAATCTGGTCCAGCAGGCAAGGCGTCTGGCGCACCGAACGGCCTTTTTTCTGACCGGCCAGTGTGTGGAGATCGGTCCTACCGAAGACTTCTTTACGGGCAGGGTTCAGGATCAGCGGTCCCGAGATTTCGTGGAGGGTAAGTTTGGATAGGCTCCAGGAAATTGCCATCGAAACAGAAAGTGTGAATCTCTGGTACGGAGATTTTCAGGCCTTGTTCGACGTAGACCTGGAGATCGAGAAGGGGATCATTACGTCTCTGATCGGACCCTCCGGATGTGGCAAGAGCACCCTGCTGCGGGCCGTGAATCGAATCAACGAGCGACTGGGTTATGTTAAGACTACGGGCCGGATCCGGGTCCTCGGGCAGGACGTTTACGCCCCGGATGTCGAACTGATTCAGGTTCGAAAACAGGTGGGGATGGTGTTTCAGCGCCCCAATCCGCTTCCCCTGTCGATTCGCGAAAACGTGCTCTTTGGATACCGGCTGCACGATCCGGATCAACAGCTCTCCAAAACTGAGAGGGAGGAGATTGTAGAGGGATCGCTGCGCCAGGTCCTGCTCTGGGACACTGTCAAGGATCACCTTGACCGGGCAGCCACAGCGCTCTCCCTGGAGCAACAGCAGAAGCTGTGTATTGCCCGGCTGCTGCCGGTGAAGCCCTCCGTGCTGCTCATGGACGAGCCCTGCTCTGCCCTGGATCCGGCAGCCACCTCGGCGGTTGAGGAGCTACTCTGGGAGCTGCAGGGGCAGTACACCATCCTGATCGTGACCCACAACATGGCGCAGGCTCGGCGGACCAGTGACGAGTGCATATTCATGCTCCTGGGCAAGGTGATCGAGCACAGCGACACGGCTGAAATGTTCGTCACGCCCCGTCAGCAGGAGACAGCGGACTACATTGAGGGGAGGTACGGGTAGGGAGAGAGACCGGATATCATTGAGGAGAGATTACAGCGGTTCATGACTTCCACAAAAATGTGGGTGGGCGTGTTCCGAGGGGTGACCCAGCGGGACTTGGTGCTGAGAGTTCCGCCAGCCGGTTAGTGGTTCTGGGAAAAGGCCCACGCATCGGCTCCATTATCCTTTTTCAGGTTACGACATTGCCATTCTCGTCCTCATCCCGAGTCTCTGTCGCCCCCTCAGGATTCTAGGAGGGACCGGGGGGTCATTTTCTGCGGCCTTTATTGGTCGGTTATATACTACAGGCCGCTCTATGAGCCGCCGCAGTCTCCGAAGGGAAGGACAGAGGCTCCCCGAGGCCGGCTGGCCCCCGGGGAGCAAGCGAATGATTTATGCCGAGTCCCCAAAGTGGGCAACAGAAAACACCGGAAGCCTTCCCAACTCCCCCTGGAGGCAGGATGCGCTCTTCTTGACAACATTAAAAAGCAGATCTTATATTTCCAGCGTGCTCGAGAGACCCAATGCCATTGTACGAATATGAGTGTCAGATTTGCGGCCGGCGTCTGGAAATCATCCAGAAGTTCTCGGACGATCCGCTGACCGAGTGTCCGAAATGTTGTGGTGCGCTAGAAAAGGTTCTATCGGCTCCCGCCGTTCACTTCAAAGGGAGTGGCTGGTACATTACAGACTACGCCCGCAAGAACGATGACAAGAAGAAGCCGACTGAGTCCTCCGGCTCGGAGAAGGCCGAAAAACCAGATTCTTCCGGGGAAAAGGGAGAAAAGAAACCAGCCAAATCATCCCAGAAGGACAAGAACTCTAGCCAATAGATTTCCGCGGGATTTGATGTGAAAGTTCTGATTGTTGGTTCGGGAGGCCGTGAGCACACTCTGGCCTGGAAAATCCAGCAGAGCCCCCACCTTACAAAACTCTACTGTGCTCCGGGGAACCCCGGAACAGCAAAGCTGGGTCAGAATGTTCCCGTCTCGGCCTCTGACATAGAGGGCCTGCTCCAATTTGCCCGCCATGGGCAGATCGACCTGACGGTGGTCGGTCCCGAGGCCCCTCTGGTGGGCGGTATCGTCGACCGGTTTGAGGCTGCGGGGCTCAGGGTGGTGGGCCCAAGCAAGGGTGCGGCTCGGCTCGAAGGTAGCAAGGTGTTTGCCAAGGATTTCATGCAGCGCCACGGGGTGCCCACCGCGCGATATCAGACTTACCAGGAGGCAGGAACGGCCGGTCAGGCCCTGCGCCGCGGCGACTACGAATTTCCGGTTGTGATCAAGGCGGACGGGCTGGCCGCGGGAAAGGGCGTCCTGATCTGCCAGGACCTGGCCCAGAGTCTGGCCGCCATCCGTCTGGTCATGGAGGAGAGAAAGTTTGGAGAAGCCGGGGACCGGGTCGTGGTTGAAGAGTTTCTGGAGGGAGAGGAACTCTCCTTCATGGTCTTCACCGATGGAAACCGGATTCTTCCCATGGTGCCATCTCAGGATCACAAAGCTATCTATGACGGCGACAAGGGACCCAACACTGGGGGCATGGGCGCCTATTCAGTGGACTGGATCCTCCGTCCGGATATACGACAGCAGGTAATGGACGACGTCATCGAGACTACCATTTGGGGTATGGCATCGGAGGGTCATCCCTTTTCAGGTGTTCTCTATGCGGGTCTGATGCTGACCACTGACGGTCCCAGGGTCCTGGAGTTTAACGTTCGTTTCGGGGATCCGGAAACTCAGGTGCTGCTGCCCCGCTTGGACAGTGATTTGCTGGAGATATTCTGGTCCATTGCTCAGCGTGAGGTGGATCTGGCGGAAGTGAAATGGAGGGAAGATGCCACGGTATGTGTAGTGCTAGCCGCCTCCGGGTATCCGGGCTCCTATGAGAACGGAATTCCGATCCACGGCATCGAGCAGGCCGCTGCCGCATCGAAAACCGAAGTCTTCCATGCCGGTACCGCCATGCAGGACGATGTACTGGTGAACAGTGGGGGGCGAGTGCTGGGTGTGTCCAGCAGGGCCCCGAATCTAGAGCAAGCCATAGACCAGGCGTATCAGGGAGCGGAGAAGATCGAATTCGAGGGGAAGTATTACCGACGGGACATTGGAGCCAAGGGTCTAATCAAGGTAAAGAAGATAAAGGAGATGTCATGAGCCAGCCCAAGGTGGGAATCCTGATGGGGAGTCCCTCGGACGCAGAGGTCATGCGAGCTGCGGCAAAAATTCTGGAAGAGTTCGACGTTCCCTACGAGATGAAGGTTCTTTCCGCCCATCGGATTCCGGACAAAACGGCCGAGTATGCCCGTTCAGCCGAGGAGCGCGGCATCCAGGTCCTGATTGGAGGCGCTGGGATGGCCGCCCACCTGGCCGGCACTCTGGCTGCCCACTCGATTCTGCCGGTCATCGGCGTCCCCATCGGGGGGGGCACCCTAGGGGGCATGGACGCGCTTCTGGCTACGGTTCAGATGCCCGGAGGCATCCCGGTCGCCACCGTCTCGATCGGAAAGGCGGGAGGCAAGAATGCGGGCCTGTTAGCCGTTCAGATTCTCAGCCGGAGCGAGCCTGATCTGGTCGACAAACTGCACGAATACAGACGGGCGATGCGAGAAAAGATCGAAGGTGCTCGGCTGGACTAGCGCTCGTTTGAACTCGTGCCGCCATGAGTCGCGAGTTCCTGGTTCCGAGTTCTTTGATTCATGTTAACTGTCAACGATAAGTCTTCAAGCAGTATTCAGGAAACAAAAAACTACACATTTCCCTCCAGCATGACCACCGCCACGGCGTAGGCCCGGGCGTGGGTGATGGTGAGGAAGATAGTGGAGGCGTCCAGCGAGTCAAAAACCTCACGGGCCCTACCATGAAAGTGAAGGAGCGGCTTGCCGGAAGGTTCGGAGCTGACCTCTACATCCCGCCACCGGATCCCCTCGGCCCAGCCGGTTCCGAGGGCCTTGAGAGCCGCTTCTTTGGCGGCAAAGCGGCCGGCAAAATGCTGGTACTGATTCTTACGCCCCGTACAATACTCGGCTTCTGGCCTGGTGAAGACTCGTCGAATCATGGCCGGCTGGTCCTCGAGGGCCTTCCGGATCCTCTCTACCTCCACGATGTCTACGCCGAGTCCGACAACCATGGACTGTTATGTTAGCCTCCACCTATGTTCCAGGAGAAGAAGATTCGCTCTGTCCCTTTTCTCCAGGTGAGTGAACTGGAGGGTGTCACCGGGCTGGTGCACGCGTTTACGTTGCGCGGAACGGATAGGGCCTGTGGACTGGAACGGGATCCCGATCAGGCCACCAGAAAGACCTCGGTTCTCGAGGTGCTAGGGCTTTCAGAGGCTGAAACAACACAGCTTCACCAGAGCCATTCGAATCGCATCTGCCGAGCTGCCCGCCCATCGGTTAAACGCCCCGAGGGAGACGCCCTGGTCCTGACCAAGCCGGGAGTTTACGGGATCATCAAGACCGCAGACTGCCTGCCGATACTAGCGATCGATCCTGATCGAAAACAGTTAGCGGTTATCCATGCCGGTTGGCGTGGAACCCTGGGACGGATTTTGAGCGAGGCCCTCTTGCAGCTAACGACTCTGGGTAGTAACCCTGCAGATCTGCTCGTGGTGCTGGGTCCATGTATCCGAGTTTGTTGTTACGAAGTGGGTCCTAATTTCAAGGACCGATTCGCGAACCAGGGTCATGACGTGGAGCATCTCTTTCGAGGGCGTAACCTGGACCTGATCGCTGCCAGCGGAGCCCAGGCTGAAGCGGCGGGGACAAGTCAGATCCTGGACAGTGGAATGTGTACTTGCTGCAGCCCGGATCTCTTCTATTCTCATCGGCGTGATCGAGATCACCGTCGTATGTGGGCGCTGGCCGGCTTTTCGGCCTGACTTGTTCCCTCCAGTCTCCTGAACCCGGGAGCCTTTGAGTCCGTGAGTGTGCGAGGAGTCGGGGGGCCGCGACCGGAAGGATTTAAACAGCCTCCGACCCGGGCTCCTTCCACGCTCGACTTCCAAATGCCGCTTCGCGCACTCTCTCTACTAGCAACCTCCCGTCGTTGTCCTGGCCGACGACAGTGAAGGACCCAATCTGGTTGGTAGGCAGAGAATGATCAGCTAGCCCCTTCAGATAGTTCCCGGTAATGACTGAGCGCCGGCCCTCTTCGATCTGGTCGAGCGTCAAACCAGAGAGTTGCTTGCCGATGAAGCTCTCACGAAACTGCCAATTCTTTTGCTCGGAGATCTCTCGAAACTCTCGGCAGCGACGCTGGATTATGGACGGAGATATCTTTCCCGGCATTTGTGAGGCAGCAGTGCCGGAGCGGTCGCTGTAGGGGAAGACATGCAGGTAGGAGAAAGGCATGTTCTCCACGAAGCGCCGGCTCCTCTCATGTTCCCCTTCCGTTTCTCCAGGGAATCCGGCAATGATATCCGTTCCTATGGCCGCGTTCGGAAGCCGGTGGTGGATCTCCTCGACCAGACTGGCGAACCGCCCTGTGGTATAGGGACGCAGCATCCTCTTGAGCGTCCGGTCGCATCCGCTCTGCAGGCAGATGTGAAAGTGGGGAGCGATTTTCCCCTGGCTTTTTTCGGCCATCCGTATCACCGTTCGGCTTAGCTCCATGGGCTCGATGGAGCTGAGCCGCAACTGCCCCAGGCCTTCGATCTCAAGGAGTCTTGCCAGGAGACGGTGAAGCGGAAAGGGTGGGTTGAGATGACGGCCGTAGGTTCCTAGATGGATACCGGTAAGAACAACTTCCTGAAACCCGGCGGTGACGAGTCTTTGCACCTGCTCCACAGCCTGGTCGGGGGGAAGGCTTCGACCCGGTCCGCGGACCAGCGGAATGATGCAGTAGGTGCAGCGGGCATCGCAGCCGTCCTGAATCTTGACAAAGGGGCGGGTACGGCCCCCTGTGAGCCGGGCAGAGCCTGCCTCCAGAACCCGCGACCCGTCGAAGCTGTCCCGGTAGACGGGAGCCAGTTCGCGAAATCCAGCCGGGTTCGCCGAGGCTTCCTCAACTATCTGAATCAGACGGTCTTTGTGGCTGTTTCCTACTACTGCACTGACCCCTGGAATACGCGCCAGCGCTCCTGGATCCCGCTGTGCGTAACAGCCGGTAACCAGCAGCCGCGCCTCCGGATTTTGGCGACGCAAGCGGCGCACCAACTGTCTGACCTGCTGGTCGGATCGATGGGTGACGGTGCAGGAATTGACCACCACCACGTGAGCCCGTCCGGGGTCGTCAGTCTCGTCGAAAAAGGCCTGGAGAAAGTCTGCTCTCAAGGCAGCAGTATCTGCCTGGTTGGTGCGGCAGCCAAACGTAGCGATATGAAAGAGCTTCCTACTGCTCATGTCGTGTAAGCGGAGCGCTCAGGCGTTCTCCTTCAGATAAGCCAGTTGCCCGCAAGCAGCTGAAATATCTTTGCCCCGGGTCTTTCTGACAAAAGCGGTGATGTGGTTCTGGACCAGAATTTCCTGGAATCGATCCACCGTCGGTCCGGCGGGAGGAGCATAGGGCAGTCCAGGGCTTGGATTGTAAGGAATCAGGTTCACCTTGCAGCGGATCCCTTCGAGCAGGCGCGAGAGCCGTCGAGCGTCCTCTTCCGAGTCCGTCAGATCTTTGAGAAGAACGTATTCAAACGTGATTCGTCTCCTGGGTTCGAGAGGAAAGCGCCGGCAGCAGGCAAGCAAGGCGCCGATCGGCCATTTTTCGTTTAGCGGCATGAGCTGACTCCGGAGTTTGTCGGTAGTGGCGTTCAGGGAGATGGCAAGATTGGGGAGAATCGGTTCGGAGTACATACGTTCAAGAACCGGAATGACACCGGAGGTCGAGATCGTAATGCGTCGTCGCGAGAGACCCATGCCCCCGGGATCCACCATGATCCGAAAGGCCTTCATGACATGTTTGTAGTTGTAAAGTGGTTCGCCCATTCCCATGAAAACAATGTTGAATCCCGTCGGGGGAACATATCCGGCCTGGATTGCGATCAGAACCTGACCCAGAATCTCAGCCGGTTTCAGATTACGCCAGAATCCCATCTGTGCCGTCAGGCAGAAGGTACAGCCCACGTCGCAACCCACCTGTGAAGAGATACACAGCGTAGTGCGCTCTTCTTCCGGGATCACAACCGTTTCCACAAACCGGCCGTCACAGAGCCGAAACAACATCTTGACGGTTCCATCCACCGATTCGGAAAGTCGTTCAAGCTCCGGGAGCTGGAGCTGGAATCGGCGGGAGAGGGTCTCACGCAGGGACAGAGGAAGTTCTGACATTCGCGAAAAAACAAACTCTCGCCTCCGATAGAGCAGGTGATACAGTTGTTTGCCGCGAAAGGGCTTTTCCCCTAGATCCCGGGTGATTCCGAGCAGTTCCCGAAGGTTCTTTCCCAGCAGATTCATGGAGTTGCCGATGTGCGAACGATTCAAATCTTCCATGCCCTATACCCTGGAAGGTCTTCCTGCACGGGGCAGTGCACCGGGGGGCATAGCTGTAGGAGCCGCTTCCCTGTGGCGACCTGATCCCATCGAGGAGCGTCACCCCCTGAATCTTTCATACCCGGTTGCTACATTCTAGTACTTACTTGCACAAATACGATGACGTTACCGATTTTTTTGCTTTGCAAGGAAGTATTATCCTACCGTGATTGTTTCAGTTCTGGGCAGCGGAAGCAGTGGTAATTGCACTTTTGTAGCGACCAGCGAAACGTGTCTTCTCATCGATCTCGGATTTGGTCCAAGAAGCCTTTCCCGCCGGCTGAAAGAGACCGGGCTAGAGTCGCGTGAGATCGATGCTGTCTTCTTGACTCATGGCCACTCGGACCATTGTCAGGGAGTGACTTCACGCAGGGCGCCGGAGTCGGTTCCTGTGTACATGAATCAGGGGACTCGCCGCGAGGGAGCCGGATTGGAGGAGGTCCCCGAGTGGGAAGAGCTCAAGTGCCGAAGGCCGGTGCAGATCGGGGACATCGTAGTCGAAGCGTTTCCGGTTTCGCACGATGCATCGGAGCCGGTCGGTTTCCGCATCAGCTGTGACGGCAAGATCGGGTCCGTGGTGACCGATCTAGGAGAAATCACCCCCTGGGTCAAGTCCAAGCTGGAAGACTGTGACTGGCTGGTTCTGGAGTCGAACCACGATGAGAACCTGTTGAAGATCGGACCTTACCCGTGGCGCCTCAAGCAGCGTGTTCTGGGCCGGCTGGGACACCTCTCCAACCGCAGTGTAGCCGAATTCATTCGCGATGATTTCGACGGCAGCGCCGCGCACATTTTCCTGGCCCATCTGAGCCGCCAGAACAACAACCCTGAAATTGCTCTCAAATCGGCCTCCCGGGCCCTGCAGGATCGCCCGCGTCGGGGGCTTTTCGAATCCTGCCAGGTACACTTGACCTTTCAGAGCCGTCCTTCTAACGTGATCCATCTATGATTTCTCGGTACACCCATCCGGACATGGAGCGGGTATGGACAGATGAGAACCGCTTTCAAAAGTGGCTGGATGTGGAGATCGCCGTCTGCGAGGTGCTGGCGGAAACCGGTGAAATCCCGACCGAAGCAGCTGCCCAGATCCGCAAGAACGCCTCCTTTTCAGTTGACCGGATTCGGGAGATCGAGGCGGTTACCCACCATGACGTGGTCGCCTTCACGACCTCCGTGGCGGAGACTCTGGGACCGGAATCTCGCTTTGTCCACCTGGGACTGACCTCGACGGATGTGGTGGACACGGCCCAGGCCCTTCAGGTCCGTGAGGCATCCCGACTTATCGAAGGCGCGATTGTCGCACTGAAGCAGACTCTCGGTCGGCAGGCGAAAGAATACCGGGATACGGTCATGATGGGCAGGACGCACGGTATTCACGCAGAGCCCATCAGCCTGGGTTTGAAGTTTGCGGTCTGGTATGCCGAGACGGAGCGTAACCTGGAGCGCTTTCAGCGCGCGAGAAAGGTTCTGGAAGTAGGTAAAATCAGTGGTCCGGTTGGGACCTTTTCCCACCTGCCCCCCCGGCTGGAGGAGGCTGTCTGCAGACGCCTAGGCATTGGTTTTGCCCGTGTCTCTACCCAGACCCTGCAGCGCGACCGTCATGCCGAGTATCTTTGCACGTTGGCCATCATCGGTTCTAGCTACGACAAAATGGCCACCGAGGTCCGGCATCTTCAGCGGACCGAAGTACGGGAGGCTTCGGAACCTTTTGGCAAGAGCCAGAAGGGCAGTTCCTCCATGCCCCACAAGCGAAATCCAATCGGCAGTGAGAACATTTCAGGACTGGCTCGAGTTCTCCGGAGCAATGCCATGGTGGCCCTTCAGAATGTAGCACTCTGGCACGAAAGGGATATCTCTCACTCTTCCGCCGAGCGAGTCGTACTTCCCGACAGCACTATTCTGGCTCACTATCTTTCGGTGCGGCTCAATCGGATCCTCACCGGACTGGTGGTTCATCCGGAGCAGATGGAGGCAAACCTCCGGATTACGGGAGGACTCTACAATTCATCCTCGCTGCTGCTGGCTCTGGTTCGGAAGGGAGTCCTGCGGGAAGAAGCCTATCTGTGGGTTCAGCGCAACGCCATGAAGGTATGGGACGAAGGGGCGGATTTTCGAAAGCTCGTGATCGATGATCCGGATATCTCTCGAACCCTGACCAATGAGGAAATCGATGAGCTTTTCGATACCCGAGACAAGCTCCGGCACCTGCCGGAAATCTTCAAACGGATTTTTGGGAATTGAGCGTGAGGGGGAAGAGTAGGAGCCGCTTTCACTCGGCGATTGGATCGGACCCCGGAGGGCCCATTTCCGCAGCGGCGATCCGCTCAGGCCGAGAAGAACGAGGATGAGAGAGATCATTGAATACATTGAAAGCCGCCACCAGGAGTACCTCGAAGAGCTGAACGCATTTCTGAAGATTCCCAGTATCAGCACCGACAGCAGCCGCCGGGAAGACGTGCGGCAGGCGGCTGAGTACGTTCGAGAGCAGCTGGGCCGTTCGGGGATGGAGCCAGAGATTATTCCCACCGATGGACACCCGATTGTGTACGGCGAGCGGGTCGAGCATGCGGATCACCCCACGGTTCTGGTTTATGGCCACTACGACGTCCAGCCCGTCGATCCCATCGACCTGTGGCAGACTGGCCCCTTCCAACCGACGATCCGGGACGAGTGCCTGTTTGCCAGAGGGTCAGCCGATGACAAGGGCCAGGTCTTCATCCACTTCAAGAGTACTCAGGCATTTCTGGAACTCACGGGTGAGCTCCCCATAAATGTCAAGTTTCTGGTGGAAGGAGAAGAGGAGATCGGGAGCCCTCACCTGCTGCCCTTCGTGGAGCGTAACCTGGAGAGGCTGCGGGCCGATGCCGTTATGATTTCTGACTCCACCATGTTCGGAAGAGGGGTTCCCTCGATCGGTTACGGCCTGCGCGGTCTCTCTTATCTTCAGATCGATGTGCAGGGACCGGTTCGAGACCTGCACTCGGGATCTTTCGGGGGTCCCGTGGCCAATCCGGCCTTTGTCCTGAGCCAAATACTCGCTTCTCTGAAAGACGCTGATGACCGGGTTCTCATTCCAGGTTTTTACGACCGGGTGCGGGAACTGACGCCGGAAGAAAAAGACGCATTTGCTTCACTACCCTTCGATGAAGCAGCCTACTGTGCTGATCTCGGAGTGACGAAGCTAGCCGGCGAGAGGGGTTATATGCCGCTCGAGCAACTGTGGGCCCGGCCCACTCTGGAGGTCAACGGGCTTCTCAGCGGGTTTACGGAAGAGGGGGCCAAGACCGTACTCCCCTCCCGGGCCATGGCCAAAGTGAGTATGCGGCTCGTTCCTGACCAGGATCACAACGAAATCGATGAACTCTTCGAGCGTTATGTTTTGGCTCAGGCACCTGAAACGGTGTCGGTTGAGGTGACCAGTATGCATGGAGGGGCTCCGTGGGTCGCCTCCCTGGATCATCCTGCACTCCGGGCCGCAGCCAATGCCGTGGAAGCCGGCTTCGGGAAACGGCCCGTGTTCCAGCGCGAAGGGGGCACGATTCCAATTGTCTCAACCTTCCAGGACCTTCTCGGTATACCCACGGTTCTCATGGGAATCGGCCTGCCCGACGAGAATGCTCACGCGCCGAACGAGAATCTTTATCTGCCAAACTTTTTCAACGGGATCAAGGCCTCAGCCTATTTTCTGTCTGAGTACGGGGAGTTTGGGGAGGTTGAAAGTTGAAAGTCTCCGCCGTTGGGCGTGACCATTAGCCCTCAACTTTTCAACCTTCAACATTAAACTTTACACAGAGCGCCCTGTCAGGATGAACCGACCCGATGCAGCTTCGTGAGGGTAGTGTGTCCGCGGTCCACAATTGGCGCCCCGGTCAAAATGACCAGCTTGTCTCCGGGCCTCACCATCCCCTCCTCGATCAGGAGCTTCTCAGTGGCTACGATCAATTCATCCACGTTTCCGATACGGACTCAGCCTTGGCTAGTTCCCTGATCTGCTCGATGATACGGTGGTAATCCTCCTGGCTGCCATGGGAGAAGTTGAGAAGCGTGACATCTGCCCTGGTGTCGATGAGCTCATCCAGCTGATCTTGCGACTGGCTGGCCGGACCGATGGTGGTGATGATCGTTCCTTTCGCATTGGAAAAGTTTTTCCAGGTTCCAGCGCTTGATCTATGATGTTCAAGCCCAAATGGATTTGTCTTTGGAGGGGCGCTAACCTCAATGGACCGAAAACAGGCCTGGAATCTGTTGACTGAACACACCAGGACCGAAGGATTGATCAAGCACGCTCTGGCCGTCGAGGCTTCGATGCGGGCCTATGCCCGCAAGTTCGGTGAGGATGAAGAAAAATGGGGAATCGTGGGCCTGCTCCATGACTTTGACTACGACCTGCACCCGAGTGCCAAGGAGCATCCTCTGGTGGGTGCTGCGATTCTCGAGCAGCAGGGCTATCCACAGGACGTGATCTACGCTATAAAGTCCCACGCCGATTATCTTGACCTGCCCCGCCACAGTCTCATGGATAAGACGCTCTACGCAGTGGATGAGCTGTGTGGCTTTCTGGTGGCAGTGACCCTGGTGAGACCGGGAAAGCGAATCGCTGATGTCCCCGTCAAGTCGGTAAGAAAAAAGCTCAAAGATAAAGCCTTTGCCCGCTCCGTCAATCGTGAGGACATTCGCAGCGGAGCAAAGGATCTGGGCGTGGAACTTCCGGAGCACATTCAATTCGTTATTGCGGCCATAGCCGACGTGGCCGACCAGCTAGGACTGGGAGGAGAAAGTAAGCATGGATGAAACCCCCGGCGGAATGCTGGATGCGCTGTTGCATGAGGAAAGACGGTTCGAGCCCTCCCGGGCATTCAAGGAGCGCGCCAACTGGAGTGATCCGGCCATCTACGAGGAAGCGAGCCAGGATCTGGAGGGCTTCTGGTCGAAACAGGCCGAATCAATTGACTGGTTTGAGAAGTGGACCCGTGTGCTGGAGTGGAAAGCCCCCGAGGCCCGCTGGTTCTTGGGAGGGAAGCTCAATGTCAGCTACAACTGCCTGGATCGGCACCTGGGCACCTGGCGTGAGAACCGGGCAGCTATCCTATGGCAGGGAGAGCCCGGGGACGAGCGGGTTTTGACCTATCGAGACCTGTACCGGGAAGTGAACCAGTGTGCGGCCGTTTTGCAGACGTTGGGTATCCGGCAAGGGGACCGGATTGCAATATACCTGGGCATGGTTCCGGAACTCCCGATCGCCATGTTGGCCTGCGCTCGTGTAGGGGCTCCTCACACGGTCATCTTTGGCGGCTTCAGCCCGGATTCCCTGAGTGACAGGATCAATGACTGTCAGGCCAAGATGTTGATTACAGCTGACGGTGGTTGGCGAAAGGGGGGCATCGTTCCCCTCAAGAAGAATGCCGATAAGGCTCTCGAGACCTGTCCCACGATCGAGAATGTGTTGGTCGTCAACCGGACGAGCGAACCTTCAGAAGTGGCCATGAAGGAGGGGAGGGATCACTGGTGGAACGAGCGCATGGCCGAGCAGAAAGGGAGTTTTGTGAAAGCGGCCGAACTCGATTCGGAGCACCCTCTCTACATCCTCTACACCTCAGGAACCACAGGTAAGCCGAAGGGTCTCCTGCATACTACAGGGGGCTACCTGGTGGGGGCCGCCACGACTACCCGCTACGTCTTTGACCTTAAGGACGAGGACATTTACTGGTGTGCTGCTGACATTGGCTGGGTGACTGGACACAGCTACATCGTCTACGGACCCCTGGCCAACGGTGCCACCTCGGTCATGTACGAAGGAGCTCCCAATTATCCGGGTAAGGACCGGTTCTGGGAAATCGTTGAAAAATACCAGGTGAACATCCTGTACACGGCCCCGACGGCAATTCGGGCCTTCATGGGTTGGGGAGACGAATATCCGGCCCGACATGACCTCGGGTCTCTGCGACTGCTAGGGACCGTGGGAGAGCCGATTAACCCAGAAGCCTGGGTGTGGTATCGTGATCACATCGGATCGGGCCGAACACCCGTAGTGGACACCTGGTGGCAGACCGAAACAGGAATGATTCTGATCACCCCTCTACCCGGAATTACGGTCTTGAAGCCAGGCTCGGCAACCTTCCCTTTTCCCGGAATCGAGGCGGATATTGTGGACGAGCAGGGAAAGTCGGTGCCTCTGGGCTCGGGTGGTTATCTGGTTCTCAAAAAGCCCTGGCCTGCCATGGCTCGAACCATCTGGGGTGATCCGGAACGCTACCGGGAAACCTACTGGAGCCGTTTTCCCGGTCTCTACTTTACGGGAGACGGGGCCAAACGGGACGCGGAGGGGTACTTCTGGCTGTTGGGCCGGGTTGACGACGTCCTGAATGTGTCGGGACACCGCATCGGAACCATGGAAGTGGAAAGCGCCCTGGTCAGCCACGCGTCCGTCGCGGAGGCAGCCGTGATTGGTGTCAGCCACGAGATAAAAGGGCAGGGCATAGCGGCTTTTGTGACCCCTCGGTCAGGCGTTTCGGAAAGCGGACTCTCCGAAGAGCTTAGACAGCACGTCGCCGAAAAGATCGGCCCGATTGCCAGGCCCGAGCAGGTGTTTCTGACCCCAGAGCTCCCCAAGACCCGCAGCGGGAAAATCATGCGCCGCCTGCTGCGAGACGTCGCGGAAGGCCGGGTCCTGAGTGACACCACCACTCTAGCCGATCCCGGCGTTCTGGACTCGATCAAGGGTCAGTACCAGGACAGTGAGGGCTGAAAAATGGGGATCAGTCTACTCAAGCAAGGGGTTAGAGTAGACTGATCTCTTTTTATGGATGTCCAATCAGACGAGATGGGTTAGGCCTCCTGGGGCGAGGCACAATACTCCTCAAAAGCCGCCTGAAGATCTTCTGAGATCGCCAGGGCTTCGCGGCTTTCAATCATGTGGCGCTCCATCATGAACACCAGCTGGCCGTCCTTGAACATCGCGATGCTGGGAGAGGATGGAGGGAAAGGCTTCAGATACTCTCGTGCCTGCGCCGTCGCTTCGAGATCCTGCCCAGCAAACACGCTTGTTAAACTGTCGGGTCTGGTTCCCTGCGCCAGGGCGTGAGCGATGCCGGGGCGGGCTTTGCCGCCGGCACACCCGCAGATGGAATTGACGACCAGCAAGACCGTACCATCGTCTTGCCGAAGGGCTGTATCCACATCCTCAACACTCTTTAACTCCTCGAATCCAATTTGGGTGAGCTCTTCCCGGCCCGGCCGGACCCACTCTTCGGGATAAGGCATATTCGGTCCTCCTTGCAAAGAGAATACACGAAATTGAGCGGCGGGAGAGCCTTTTTCAGCCAGCTGGGTCTTGACCCGCAGCTCAGGTTCCCGGTTTCCCTTTGCTGATTCGACGTTTCAAGAACCCCCAGCCGTTCACTTTTGGCTTGGGCCCTTTTTTCTTGGCGCGGCCCCGGCCGCGGGCCAAAATGCTATATTCGGCTTAAATGGTTTTCCAGGGTGTTGACTTTCTGCAGTTGGACGATCTGTTGACCGATGAAGAACTACTGGTTCGAGACACAGTACGATCGTTTGTGGAAGAAGAGGTGCTTCCGATCATAGAAGATCACTATATGGCGGGCACCTTTCCCAAACAGCTCATCCAACCCATGGCCGAACTTGGTTTTCTGGGAGCCAATCTGGAGGGCTATGGCTGTGCTGGCCTGAACAGTATTGCCTATGGCCTGATCATGCAGGAGCTGGAGCGAGGCGACAGCGGCCTGCGCAGTTTTGTCTCTGTTCAGGGAGCCCTGGTTATGTTTCCGATTCACGCCTTCGGCAGCCCGGAGCAGAGAGAAAGTTGGCTCCCTAGGCTTCAGTCCGGCGAGGCCCTGGGCTGCTTCGGGCTGAGCGAGCCCGACTCGGGCTCCAACCCGGCGGCGATGAGAACTCGGGCCCGCCGGGACGGATCCGAATACGTTTTAAGCGGGACCAAGGCCTGGATCACAAATGGCAGCGTGGCGCACATTGCCGTAGTATGGGCTAAATGCGATGATGGAGAGATCCGGGGTTTTCTGGTCGAGCAGGGAACCCCTGGATTCGAAGCCAGGGACTACCAACACAAGCATTCATTGCGAGCCTCCTGGACGTCGGAGCTGGTTTTCGAAGACTGTCGCATTCCCGTGGCCAACCGGCTTCCCGGGACCCAGGGTCTCAAGAACGCCTTGATGTGTTTGACCCAGGCCCGTTATGGCATTGCTTGGGGAGGAGTTGGTGCCGCCATGGCCTGTTTCGATGCGGCCCGCAAGTGGGCTCTGGAGAGAGAGCAGTTCGGGGGTCGACCAATAGCCTCGCACCAGCTGGTACAGCGCAAACTGGCACAGATGTTGACCGATATCACCATGGGACAACTACTGGCATATCGGCTGGGGCAGCTAAGGGAGCAAGGAAGGCTCGCATTCGATCAGGTTTCGATGGCTAAGCGAAACAACGTAGCCATGGCTTTGAAAACGGCCCGGGTCGCCCGCGACATGCTGGGCGCAAACGGGATTCTGGCGGACTACCCCGTGTTTCGTCACATGGCCAATCTGGAATCCGTCTCCACCTACGAAGGAACACACGACATTCATACCTTGATCCTGGGCCAGTCCATTACGGGGATTTCGGCGTTCGAATAGAGGGTTGGGCACTCGCTGTACTTGTCTGGTTATTGGCTGCTTGTGCCCGGTTGCCGGTTTTCCGTCTGACCCATCCGGCGCGATTCAGGCTACCACGTTACATGATCCAAACGATCCCTAACCAGCAATCAGAAACCGGTAGCGCTGCTCGTGCAGTAAGCTCCAACCCTGATATCTGCCCTGTGCTATAAAGAAGCGATGATCATCGGCTTGACTGGAAAGAACGCGGCCGGGAAGGGTGAGGTGGCCAGGTTTCTCCAGGACAAGGGCTTTTACGTCTACTCCCTGTCGGATGTGCTGCGGGAGGAGCTCAAGACCCGGGGCGAAGAGCCAACCCGGGAGAATCTGGTCCGGATCGGAAGAGAATTGCGGCGGGAGAATGGCGACGGCTATCTTGCCGAAAGGGTCCTTGCGAGGACACAGCCAGACAAGAACTATGTAGTTGACTCCTTTCGACATCCGACGGAGATTGCGGTCTTTCGCCGCGAACCCAGATATCGCCTTCTATTGATCGAAGCCAACCCGAAAATCCGTTTTGAACGGATCTACCAGCGGCACCGGGAGGCGGACCCTGTAACTCTGAACGAGTTTCTGCAGCTGGAGGAGAAGGAGCATGCCAGTACTGCGGTAGGCGGTCAGCAGCTGCATCTGAGCGCCAGGCATGCCGACGCAACAGTTCAGAACGACTCGTCGCTTGAAGAGCTGAAGACGAGTGTGCTTGAAATTGTCAGCCGCTGGGCTCACCAGCTGTCCCGGCCCGGCTGGGACGAGTACTTCATGGGGATAGCCAAAGTTGCGTCACTCCGCAGTAATTGCGTGAAGAGAAAGGTCGCGGCAGTGATCGTTAAGGACAAGCGTGTGATTTCGACCGGTTACAACGGAACTCCCCGTGGCACTACCAACTGCTTCGAGGGTGGCTGTCCGCGGTGCAACAGTCTGGCTGACAGCGGAGCCCGACTAGATGAGTGCCTCTGCTCGCATGCGGAGGAAAACGCCATCATCCAGGCCGCCTATCATGGAGTCCGTGTCAAGAGAGCAACGTTGTACACCACCTTTGCGCCCTGTCTCATGTGTACGAAGATGATCATCAATGCCGGGATCGAAGAAGTGATTTACAATCTCGAGTACCCACTCAACGATGTTTCGTTTCAGCTTCTTGAACAGGCAAAAGTAAGTGTACGCCAATATCGCGTGGGATAGTTGGGAATGTAGAAGCTGGAGAGTACATTCCTCGGATTCGAAACATGCATCTTGATCTCGAGGTACTTGCCCTTGTCTACTTCTCCATGGCTTCAGCAGGCTTTGTTCTGGTTTTGTTCCGATACAGGCACGGGTCCGAGATTCGATTGTGGGGGATTCGAGCCTGCCATATTCTGGGCTTCCTTGGAGTGGCCTGCCTACGATTGGCTCAAGGTCATTTTACGCAGCCGGCCCTTCTGATCGTGTCCTCACTTACCTTCTCATTAATCGCATTCGAAATGGCGTCGCGCTATTTGAAAACGGGCTAGTTCAACTTTCAAACTTTGACCGGTAACCCCACCGGTACTTGGGTACAGTAAACCAGTAACCGCACCAGCACAGCGAGTGTAAACCTGGAACGGAGCAAGCGCTACAACCCAGGTCCTTCTCCCACCATTTGACCGTTCTCGTGGCACCACCTATATTCAGGATTCCTGGTCTATCAGCAGGAAAAGATCATGAGAAGCTTTTATGCGCGATACTGGTGGCGGTGTTTTTGGGTCAATGCAGTGGCAGCGAACTATCCTCGGAAAGGGCGACCCTCCACTTCCTGGGGCGGTGGGATGTAGTGGCCACTGAGGGAGATGCCAGTTATCCTCTCTGGTTTGAGCTGGAACGGATCGAAGACCAGGTGAAAGGACGGTTTCAGCCCCGGGGCGGCCATTCCCTCCCGATCGAGGAGGTCTCAGTTGAAGGCGGCCGACTTCAATTCAGCTGCTGCGGATTTGAGATGGAGGCAGGTGTTTTTCTGGATGGGCTGCAAGGGAGAGGCAAGGCTCAAGGCACCGAATTTACCTGGGAAGCTCGAAGGGCACCGGAGTTGGCGGCTCGCGAGAATCCGGAGTGGGGGCAGCCGATCGATTTACTGACGGATGGGTTGGACGGCTGGAGAGTCCATGGGGAGGACAGGGGAACCTGGACGCTGGACAAGGGCCGGCTCATCAACTCCGGTCGAGGCAGCAACATTTATACGAAGGGTAAGTTCAGAGACTTCCAGCTTCACACCGAGGTAAACTGCCCGAAGGGAGGTAACAGCGGGATTTATCTCCGGGGCCGTTATGAGATCCAAGTGCAGGACGACTACGGAAAGCCTGCCCACAGCCGGCACATGGGAGGTGTTTACGGTTACTTGACCCCCACCAAGAATGCTGCCCGCCAGGCGGGAGAGTGGCAGGAGTTTGAGGTCGTGCTTGTGGGACGGTGGGTCACGGTCGTTCTCAACGGGGAGATGATTATTGACCAACAGGAGATTCCCGGCGTCACGGGTGGGGCACTCGATTCCGCGGAGTCGGAGCCTGGCCCCATTTATCTGCAGGGGGACCACGGATCCGTTTCCTATCGGAACATTATCCTGATGCCTGCCCTGGAATAAGTCTGAGGGGCCAAGTTACAGATCCCATATTTCAGAACTCTTTCCGGTACACCGTGAACAAGCCTGCAGTTTCCTCAACGGTGAGCTTACATTCTACCGTTCTGTTCTTTCCCTCCGGAATTCGGAACAGGACGAGGGACAACGAGAGCTAAACAATCAGCATGGCATCGCCGTAGCTGTAAAAACGGTACTTTTCCTGAACGGCCTGCCGATAAGCCTCTCGGAGAAGGTCCGTTCCCGCGAAGGCACAGGCAAGCAGAAACAGGGTCGACTTGGGAAGGTGAAAGTTGGTGAGTAGGCAGTCGGATACCCGGAAGTGGAAGCCCGGGAAAATGAAGAGTTGGGTCCAGCCCTCTGCAGGGACGACCTTTTGGTGGGAAAGGAAGACGTGTTCCAGGACCCGGGTGGCTGTGCTTCCTACGGCCACGATACGATGGGGACTCTGTCTTTGCTCTTCGATGCGGACAGCACTATCCTCACTCACCTGGTAGTACTCGGATTCCATCGAATGTCGATCGACGTCTTCGGTTCTAACCGGTTCGAAGGTTCCGTAGCCCACGTGCAGGGTCACGAACAGGTGCTGGAGACCCTTCAAGAGATCGGGTGTGAAGTGCAGACCCGCGGTAGGTGCGGCGACAGAGCCAATCTCACGGGAGAAAACGGTCTGGTAACGTTCACGGTCTACCGGTGAGTTGTCTTGGTCAAGCCGTCTGATGTAGGGGGGGAGCGGCATTCGACCGACTCTCTGAATGGTTTCCCAGAAATCGGAAACTTCCTGGAAGCGCACCAGTCGAATGGCGCTGCTGGTGCTTCCCACTACAGTCGCTTGCAGGTGGCAGCCATCGAACTGTAGGGTGCCTGGGACTGGAACTCTCCGGGCAGGTTTGAGCAGGACTTCCCAGACCCGCGGTTCCAATTCCCGTAGTAGCAGGACTTCGACCTTCCGCTCACCCGTGCGGGCGGCAAGGCGCGCTGGAAAAACGCGCGTATTGTTCAGTACTAACAGGTCCGTGTTGTCGAGAAGCTGCGGCAACTCTCGAAATCTGTAGTGATCGATGCGTCCTTTCCGGCGGTCTACGAGCATGAGCCGCGAAAGGTCGCGCCGTGATACCGGCTGGTGCGCAACCAGTTCCTCGGGAAGGGCATAGTCGAACTCGGACAGCTGCAAAGGCATGGTCGGCAGCCAGTATAGTTTTAAATTGGAGATAGGGAAGGGGGGGAGGCCCCAGCACTTGTCTGGAACCAGTCTTGGTGTCAGAGTAGACTGTTCCCGGAATGCGACCGAGGGGAATCGTTCTGAGACTGTCAGTGAGCCATTTCTGCATCGACGCGTATGCTTCGATGCCGGGGGCCCTGATACCGTTTCTCTATGTCGCCCACGACCTGTCATTTACGAAGGCCGGGATCCTGGCCGGTGTGCTGCTTCTCTCAGCGGCGCTTTTGCAGCCTCTGTACGGCTATCTTTCTGATCGTTGGCACAGTCGCGTTTTTACGGCTCTGGGACCTGCCGTCGCAGGCGTTTTCATCTGTAGCCTGGGGCTAACCAGCAGCTATACGCTCATGCTCCTCTTTGTATTTGCCGGGGGTATTGGTATCGCAGCCTTTCACCCTCAGGGAACGGCTGTGGTATCCCGGTCGAGCAAGCGCAACCCTGCCTTTCAGCTTAGCTTCTTCATCACTTTCGGAATGCTGGGGTACGCTGCCGGCCCGATGGCAATGGGTTCTCTGGTGGTCTTCGCAGGGCTCGAGTGGAGTATCCTTGCCGCCATCCCCGGAGTTGTGGTGACCCTCTATCTCTTGACCAGCGGTCCCCTGCCGGTTGTCGAGGAGATGGTACCTCAGCCTAGAGAAGTCTTTCGAAGTCTTAGGGCTCATTCCCGGCCCCTTCTGCTCCTGTTTATCCTGGTCGTGATTCGGGCCTCAATGCAAATGGCATTCGTAGCCTTCCTGCCGCTTTTCCTGGTTCTGCGCGGCTACTCGGAAGCCTCTGCCAGCCAGATTCTGACGCTTTTCCTGCTGGTGGGAGCCCTGTCGGGTTTTCTAGGTGGGGTTCTCAGCGACCGGATCGGTGGGAAAATCGTTCTGGTGACTTCCATGGCAGGACTGGCGCCTGCCTTCCTCGGGTTTCTGGCAACCAGGGGGATGACTTCCATTATTCTCTGTGTGGTGGGCGCAGGCTTCCTGCTCCTAAATTCCCCTGTCAACGTCGCCATGGCACAGCGTCTGGTCCCGCGGGGCATGGGGACAATTTCCGCTCTGATGATGGGGTTTGCCTGGGGCATCGGTGGAATCTCCGTTCCGATGATAGGCTGGGCCAGCGACAGTATTGGGATGACCTGGTCGTTTCTGGTTCTGGCCCTGCTGGGTGTGCCAGGTTTCATCGTGGCACTGTGCCTGCCGGGCGAAAGTGGGGTGGGTATCCGGGGAGCTCGGGAGCCCGGCCAGATTACCAGGCCGTCCGGTTACTGATGGTTTAATGGCTGTCCCGCAGGAGAGGCGTACCACTGCCGCCGCGCAGGAAGTCGAGGTCCACTCCCTCGTTGGCCTGCAACACATGTTCGAAGTAGAGTTGATACCAGCCTCGGCTGATGGCAGGGCGGGGAGCCGTCCAGTGTTCCCGTCGGCCCACCAATTCGCTTTCTTCGACGTCGAGATGAAGCCTCCGGCTGGGGACGTCCAGCTCGATCTCGTCTCCGTTCATGACCAATGCCAGTGGCCCACCGACCGCAGCCTCCGGAGCGATATGAAGCACCACAGTGCCGTAAGCGGTTCCCGACATTCGGGCATCTGATATTCTGACCATGTCGTTTACTCCCTGTTCGAGGATTTTCCGGGGCAAATTCATATTTCCGGTTTCCGGGAAGCCCGGATAGCCTTTGGGCCCGCAGTTCTTCAGGACCAGGATGTCCTCTGGGCACACTTCCAGGTCGGGATCGTCGATGCGGGATCGGTAGTCTTCGATATCTTCGAAGACCACCGCCTGTCCCCGGTGTTGCATCAGCTCCGGCGAGGCAGCCGACGGCTTCAGTACGGCTCCCTGCGGGGCCAGATTTCCGCGCAGAACGGCAATTCCGCCCTGTTTTGTAAACGGCTGCTGGCAGGAATGGATGACGGCTCGATTGAAGCACTCCGCTGATTCGATATTCTCTCCGACGGTCTGTCCGCTGACGGTTGGAATGTCGAGGTGGAGGAGGTGGGATAGTTCCTTCATCACGACGGGCAGACCACCGGCGTAATAGAAGTCCTCCATCAGGTGTTCACCGGAAGGCATCAAGTTCAGAAGGCAAGGGACGTCTCTTCCCAGGTTGTCCCAATCGTCCAATGTGTGATCGATTCCCAGGCGACCCGCTATAGCAAGCAGATGGACAACCGCGTTGGTCGACCCGCCGATGCCACCATTGACTCGGATTGCGTTCTCGAACGCTTTGCGGGTCAGGATGGAAGAGATGCAAACGTCCTCATCGACCATGGTGACGATGCGCCGGCCCGTCTCGTGGGCCAGAGTGTAGCGCCTGCTGTCCACAGCCGGGATGGCCGCATTGGTGGGAAGGGCAAGCCCCATAGCTTCCACCATCGACGCCATGGTTGAGGCCGTTCCCATGGTCATGCAGTGGCCGGCCGATCTGCTTATTGCCGCTTCTGCCTCGTTGAATTCCTTTTGCGACATCCTGCCCGTCTTGACGTCGTCGCAGAAGCTCCAGACACTGGTCCCGGATCCGATTTTGGTGCCCCGATGCCGACCGCTGAGCATAGGACCTCCTGAGAGGACAATGGTTGGGACATCGCAGCTGGCCGCCCCCATGACCAGAGAGGGCGTTGTCTTGTCACAGCCGGTCAGAAGGACGACGCCGTCCAGGGGATTGGCCCGGATCGTTTCTTCCACTTCCATAGAGGCCAAGTTGCGAAAGAGCATAGTAGTAGGGCGCATGAGGGATTCACCCAGGCTCATCACCGGGAACTCCAGAGGAAACCCTCCTGCTTCCCAGACACCGCGCTTTACGTGCTCCGCGATCTTTCTAAAATGATGGTTGCAAGGAGTCAGCTCCGACCAGGTGTTGCAGATTCCGATCACGGGCCGGTCCTTGAAGAGGTCAGGAGGAAACCCCTGGTTCTTCATCCAGCTGCGGTGGATGAAGCCTTGTTTGTCAGACAGGCCGAACCACTCCCGGCTGCGCAGTTCTTTCTTCTTCTTGACCATTGGATCCTCATGCTAACGCAGTTCGCCACAAATTCTAACCCCGGGGGCAAGATATTGGATGTTAGAGACTTTCCGGAGTGGAATACTCGCCCTCCCCTGGAGGGTCCCCCTGTGGTTGGCTCGGTACTCCGTCTCCCAAATTCAATCTGAGATGTGAAATACTTAAGGGGTTAAAAGTGGCATTTTAGCAAGGAAGCAAGGTTGTCCCATGGGGGAAAAATTTCTGGGTATTCTGACGGGAGGCGGTGATGTCCCGGGTTTGAACTCGGTCATCAAATCGGTGGTTCATCGCGCTACGAAAATGGGACTCTCGGTCCTGGGAATTCGCAAGGGATGGGAGGGGCTGACGCACCTGAAGCCCGACGGTGAGAACGACGACTACTACATTCAGTCACTCACTCGCGCCAACACTCGCACCATTGATCGAACTGGCGGCACCATCCTGCACACTTCCAGAACCAATCCTTCACGCATGACGGGGTCCAGACTGCCTGGCCACATCCCCGCAGCAGAACTGGAAGGACTCCAAATCGGCGAAGACATTTACGATTTTACTCCGCTAGTCCTGCGCAACTTGGAGCGCCTGAAGATCGATACTCTTATCTCGATTGGAGGAGATGACACGCTGAGCTACGCCGCTCGCCTGGATCGGGAAGGGTTGCCCCTAGTTGCGATCCCTAAGACCATGGACAATGATGTGCGCAACACCGAGTACTGCATTGGATTCTCCACGGCCATCACCCGGGCCAAGGATCTGATCACGAGGCAGCGGACAACGCTGGGGTCCCACGAGCGGATCGGAGTATTCCGTATCTTCGGTCGAGATGCGGGATTCACGGCTCTCTATACAGGGTACGTGACCTCTACTCGCTGTCTGATTCCAGAGTATCCCTTCGATCTGGATCATCTGATCGAGTTGATGCTGGCCGACAAGGCAAACAATCCCAGCGGCTACGCCCTGGTTGTGGTTTCAGAGGGGGTGACCTGGAAGGAGAGGAAAGTGCTCGAATATGGCGGAGCTGATGCCTATGGGCATCGGAAAAAAATGGATGTCGGCGAGGTTCTGGCGGCTGAGATCAAGGCTAAGACAGGGTTCGGAACGATGTCCAGTGACCTCACCTACGACCTGCGAAGCGGTGATCCTGACTCGATTGATCGAATGGTGGCGATCACCTACGCGAATATTGCCCTGGACCTTTTGAGCGAAGGCATGACCGGAAAGATGGTGGGCATCCAAAAGGGTCGATATGCTGCTCTAGAGATTCCGAAGCAGACGGCAGGCCCACGCCAGGTCAACATTGAGGAGCTTTATAACAAGGAAAGATACCGACCCAACTATTACAATAAGCTGGGTGCCCCTATGCTTCTGGACTAGGGGTTTGCGCCTGCTGCCTGCGTTGCTCGTCGTCTCTGATGAACCAGGATCGGTTTCTTCGCGTGTCTTGCCAGCGAACCTAGTTCCCTGGCGAGCGACTTTTCCCACGGACTGCTAGAGCTGATCCCGAATGCTACGGGCTCGATCTCGCACCTGCATCGACTCATCGTCTCGATCGAGGCGGCGTAAAACGGCCGCATAATTCTCCAGGCAGGTCGCCATCGGTCGTGAGACAGGCCGCTGTTGTTCGAGGATTTCAAGCAGTCGACGAAAGTAATCCTCCGCCTCTCTGTAGCGACCCTGGGCATAGAACAGGAGGGCGACATCGTTAAGAGCTGCCACCACTTGATGGGGCTGTTCACTGATGCGCTGTTCACTGATTTCCATAACCTCCAGGAAGGGCCCTTCGGCAGACAAGTAATTGCCGGTATCGTGGTAGAAATCTCCCAGGTTCTTCAGATAATAGAGCAACTCACGGCTTTCGGGACCAAAGGATCTGGCCAGTTCTACGTTGCTGGCGAATTGCTTATCAGACTCGCTGTAGTTTCCTTCGGCGTAGAGATCAACACCCTTGCGATGATTTGCCTGGAGGAGCTGCAAACGGCCTCTCCGTGTGTTGGGGAGGAGCTTGCGAAGGATCGCTCCTCTGAGGGCCTTGAGCGTCATGGCTGACTGTTTACGTCGTTTTCAGAGTAGAGGAGGAACCGGTCTCTCAAGGACCGGAATCGATGGAGCTGTGCCTCCCATCCGGACTGGATCTCGGCGGCTTCTGTCCCCCTTTTCAGCTCCCTCCGAATCCAGCTGTTTCCAGCCAGACGATCGAAAAAGGGCTGGAAACGAAACTCATCGGGGTGAAGCCGGATGACTCCAGCGAGGAAATGAAGGATCGCTTCGAGGGGTCGGAAAGCAACACGGTCGAGGACGTGGATCTGAACCCCGTGGCACGCCTCTCCCCGGTACTTGGAGAACCACGGCTCGAAGTCCTGGATTCGAAAGGCCACACCTGGGAGTCTCAAGGCGTTGAGCCCTTCCACCAGACGTTCGTTGTCCAGCCAGGGAGCACCGACCAGTTCGAAAGGACGGGTGGTCCCTCTTCCTTCGGAGAGATTGGTTCCCTCAATAAGGCAGAAGCCGGGATAGAGGGTGGCCGTATCCAGAGTGGACAGGTTGGGCGAGGGTGATATCCAGATGAGACGGGTCTCGTCGTACCAGAATTCTCGCCGCCAGCCCTGCAAGGGTACGACCTTGAGATGGCACTGAAGTTGGAGCTCGGAGTCTAAGAGTCCGGCCAGCTCACCGGGTGTCAGACCGTATCGAATGGGAAGGCTGAAACTCCCGACAAACGACTCGAAGCCTTTCTCCAGAATTGGACCTTCCACGCGGGTTCCGGTAATTGGATTCGGGCGATCCAGAACGACAAACGGGATTTCCTCGCGGGCAGCGGCCCTCATACTTTCGAGCATAGTCGAAATATAGGTGTAGAATCGCGCACCAACGTCCTGAAGATCGAAGACCAGTACCTCCACCTGGCTGAGCATTTCGGGAGTGGGAGACCGGGTTTCTCCGTAAAGGCTGTAGATGATCTCGCTGGACTGTATTTTCTCTTCCGCCTGAGAACTCCCCTGAATCCCGTGTTCCGGGGCGAAGAGAGCGATCAGCTTGGCCCCACGGAGTGCGGCCACCACTTTCGCAGTGGGCTCGAGACGGCAGTTGACGCCCGTATGGTTTGTAATCAGTCCAATCTTCTTGCCTTCCAGCCATTGCCGGTAAGGGGCCTCGGAGAGCCGGTCCACGCCCGTAAGGACTCCGGCGCAGGGCGAGGTGCCCAAGGCAGCCAGGAGAGGGAGAGCCTCTATCATGATCTACTCAAATGTCGTACAGCCTTTCGTACTTCCACGTTAAATAGTCGACGAACTGGCTGTCCGAGAGGATGGTTCCCGTCACTTGCTGAACGAGCTCTTCTGCCTGATAAAGTTTTCCCTGCAGATGGATCCGGTCTCGCAGCCATTCCCTGAGTTGCGAAAGATCTCCACCAGCTATCGATTCTTCCAGATCCGGAAGCTCTTTCAGCGCCTGCAGGTAGAACTGAGTTGCATACATGGTACCGATGAGATAGGTCGGAAAATACCCGAACAAGCCACTTGACCAGTGCACGTCCTGCAACACGCCCGTGGCAGCGTCCGGGGGGCGAATGCCGAGGAAGTCCTCCATCAACAGGTTCCATCGAGTCTCCAGTTCGTCAGCTTCCAGATTTCCGGCGAGCAGCTCTCGTTCCAGCTCAAACCGGAGAATGACGTGAAGGCCGTAGCTAACCTCATCCGCCTCCACCCGGATTAGACCCGCGTCGACGCGGTTGATGCCTCCCAGGAAACCGTCGAGCGGGAGACCGTCGAACTGCCCGGGGAAGGCCTCCTGGAGGAGGGGGTACCAGTGTTGCCAGAATCCCCGACTGCGTCCCACCAAATTTTCCCAGAGCCTGGATTGAGATTCATGGATGCCCAGAGAGATGGAGGAGGTGGCCGGGAGGCCGTGGCGTTCACTATCCAGGCCCTGTTCGTAGAGACCGTGTCCCGCTTCATGAATCATTCCAAAAATGGCTACGCCGAAGTCCTCTTCGTTGTAGCGGGTGGTGATCCGAACGTCCCTTGGGCTAAGGCCTGAGCAAAAGGGATGAGGTGATTGATCCAGACGTCCGGAGTCCCAGTCAAATCCCATGGCTGTCAGCACCTGCCTCCCGAATCTTTTCTGTTCTGCAATCGGGTAATGTCCCTTCAGGAGATTGGGTGGGGGTTGCTTTCTGGACGCCAGAAGCCGGCCCAAGAGATCCGTCAGGAGGGGTCGCAGGCGGCAGAAGACGCGGTGGAGGTCAGCCTCCCTGGCACCTGGCTCGTACTCGTCGAGAAGGGCGTCGTAGCGTGTTTGTCCGATTTGCAGACATTCTGCTTCCTGGCGTTTGAGGGCGACGATCCGGGTCAGCCAGGGAGCGAAAGAAGTGAAGTCCGAAGCCTGGCGGGCTGACGTCCAGGCATCGAAGGCCAGGCTAGTCGTCCGGGCCAGTTCGCTAACTAGAGTGGGCGGCAGTTTAGTAGCCTTACCGTGCAGGCGCCTGGCTTCCCGAACATCCGCCTGGGTCCACGGGTCGTCACTGTGGCTTTCGGCTTGCTCCATGAGGTCGCGGTAGCGGTCGGAGACCAGCCGTTGGTGGTACAGTCTTGCGAGTGTTGCCGCCTGACCTGCCCGGTCAGCAACCCCCCGGGGTGGCATTTTTGTCTCTTGATCCCAGTTTAAGAGGCTTGATGCGCTCCGCAGGTCACTGAGCTGCCTGGAGTAGGTCTGAAACTGTTCGAGTGGAGAGCTTTCCTGAGTCATGCAACTGTTTTTTCTAGTGCCGGAGTCCAGAACGCTCATTATAGCGGGGTTCCAGGTCTTGAGCTTCGAGTTTCCCTCGCCCCGGGTTGTGTGGGGCACCACAGGGGGGGGTAGCAAGGTATCCGGGGGCAAGCGTCTTTGACATGGGGTCCGGGCCCTCGATATAATTTTCTCTTTTTTACCGGCCTAAGGACCGGTTCCCGTGTTCCCGAGAGGAGATCAAGCCGTGTACGCGGTGATTCAGACTGGCGGAAAACAATACAAGGTAGCTCCAGGCGACGTGTTACGGGTCGAGAAACTCAACGGTGAGGTGGGGGATCAGATCACCTTTGAGGCTGTTCTTTTCGTGGGAGCCGAAACCCAGTTTCAGGTGGGAGTACCTCTGGTCCAGGGCGCGAGCGTCACGGGAACGATCCTGGACCACCTGCGTGGTTCCAAGATTGTCGTGCTCAAGTTCAAGAGACGAAAAATGTATCGCCGCAAGTCCGGGCACCGACAATCTTTGACGGCGATACGCATCGACGAAATCAAAGCTTCGCAGGCGCCCGAGGCGACAGCTTCTAAAAAGGCAGCCCCGAAGAAGGCCGCACGCACGAAGTCTACACCAAATAAGGCCACAACCAAGAAATCCACTTCCGGGGAGGACCCCGAAAAGTTGCCCGGTAAGGGAGCGGTGGGGAAGAAACCCCCGCCCTTGAAGAAAAAGGCGACTGCCCCGCGCAGGGCCAAAGGCCTCGAGGAAAAGCAGGACGAAGTCGCCGCCCGAACGGGCACTTCGGTTGATAAGCCTCCTAGGGAAGCCGGCAGCCCGGGAGAGACGGACTCGGGAAGCGACCAGAGTACGAAGAGCAAGGAGTAGGATATGGCCCACAAGAAGGGACAGGGAAGTGTCAAGAACGGCCGCGACAGTAATTCAAAGCGTCTGGGGATCAAACGCTTTGACGGGCAGTTGGTAACGAGCGGATCGATTCTGGTCCGGCAGCGCGGCACTCCTTTCAAAGCGGGGCAAAATGTGGGGCGTGGAAAGGACGATACGCTGTTTGCCACGGTCCAGGGGACTGTCAAGTTTCAGAACCGGGGACGCTACGGCAAGTTTGTCCACGTGATTTCGTCATCGTCCTGATCCCGGCACCAGCCCTACATTTCTTAGACAGAGAGGGCTCATGAAATCCGGCCCAGGATTGTGCCCCGCTGCACTGTTGTTAGACCCGTCCAGGTTTTGTGGCCACCACCCAGCCTTCCACAGGCTGACACCGGTATGTTTGTCGACTACACCAGGATTCAAGTCAAAGCAGGCGACGGGGGGAGGGGAGCCAGGGCCTTCCGAAGAGAGAAGTACGTCCCGCGAGGAGGGCCCAGCGGTGGAAACGGTGGCAATGGAGGCAGTGTATATCTGAAGAGTTCTTCTCATTTGGGTACCCTCCTGCCGTTTCGTTACAAAAAGCACTTCGAGGCACAGCGCGGTGGCCACGGCTCCGGGAAGAAACAGCGCGGCAAGGATGGTAAAGATCTGAACATTGAAGTACCGCTGGGGACCCAGGTGCTCGATGCTGACACCCGGCAGATGGTGTGCGATTTGAATGTTTCTGGTCAGAAGGAACTGGTCGCAGGCGGAGGCCGAGGCGGGCGCGGAAATGCAGCTTTCGTGAGTGCTACGAACCAGGCCCCCGAGTATGCGGAAGCTGGCAAGCCGGGGGAAAGCAGGAGCCTGGTTCTGGAACTCAAGGTGCTGGCCGACGTGGGCCTCATCGGGTATCCGAATGCGGGCAAGTCCACTCTAATCTCGACGATTTCCGCAGCCAGGCCAACCATTGCCAACTATCCGTTCACGACCCTGACCCCCAGCTTGGGCGTAGTCTTGTTCGGCGAATACGACACCTTCGTAGTAGCGGACATTCCAGGTTTGATAGAAGGTGCTCACGGAGGTACGGGTCTGGGTGACCGGTTTCTTCGCCACGTGGAGCGAACCCGTCTTCTGGTTCATCTCGTTGATGTGAGTGACATGGGACCAGAGAGTCCGACCCGTGCAGTTGCTGTGATTGATCGAGAGTTGCGGGCTTACAAAGAAGAGCTGGACCAAAAGCCCCAGATTCTGGTGGCATCAAAGATGGACATCCGGGTTGAAGATAAAGTCGCGGCCCTCGTGTCTTACGCTGAAGCAAGGGAGCTGCCCCTGGTGCAGATTTCGTCCGTCGAAGGGAAGGGTCTGAAGGAACTGAAGGAACTCATGGCATCCACGCTGGGAGTAGGATTAAAGTGAGCACTGGAATCCTAGGAGGCACGTTCGATCCCCCTCACCAGGGACACGTGGCTATTGCTAACCGGGCCCTGGAGTTCTTCGATCTAGATACGGTGACGTTTATGGTGGCGCGTGTCCCTCCCCATAGGAAAAGGCAACCACTAGTGAGTGCCTATCACCGCTTCGCCATGGTTGTGCTGGAGACCCGTCAACATGCCCGGTTTCACGTTTCCGACAGGGAGCTGCGGCGACCGGGACTTTCCTATACTGTGGACACCTTACGGCTGTGGACGAAAGATCATCCCCAGACACAGCATTGTTTCATCGCCGGTGCAGACTCCCTCTCGGAAATCCACTTGTGGAAGGACTATGCTAAACTGCTGACTCGTTACTGTTTCGTTTTTGTACAGAGGCCCGGGATAGAGATCTCCTTAGCGCGGTTGGCGCTTCCAGCGGACTTGAAAGCAAGACTGACTTTTATACAGGACGACGTTCAGCCACCCGCCATCGAGCCCGGTAGATCCTTCCTCCTTCCTTCCCAACACCGCCCGGTGAGTTCCACCCAGATCCGCGAGGCGCTCGTCCAGAGGAGGTATTTCGAGTCGGGTCTACTTTCGACACACGTGCTGGAACACATCAAGAAGTACCGCCTGTATGAGCAAATTGACCCGGAAATTAGCTAAGGTTTGCGACGCCATCGAAGGGAAAAAGGGGGAGGAAATCCTAATCCTTGACATTAGACAGGTTTCCTCCTTTACGGATTTTTTCATCCTCTGCCACGGCAGCAACCGGAAGCAGATTCAAGCGATTTCAAGTGCGGTGCGTGAGATTCTTGAACAAGAGTCTCGACCGGCTCACGTGGAGGGATACGAACGAGCTGACTGGGTTCTGATGGACTATCTGGATTTCGTGGTCCACATCTTCTCGGAGCCAACCCGCCGCTTTTACAACCTAGAGAAGCTCTGGAGTGACGGAATTAAAGTCAAGCCGCAGGTTTTGCCTGCCTGACGTTACTATTCGGGGGTGCAATGGCAATGGCTCTTCCCCGAACCTATCTGGACAAATCAAGGAGAGTAACTCAGAGTGCAGCTTAAGTTTGTTTGGATAGGAACGACGAAGAGCCCTTCCTGCCGGCATCTCGAGACGGACTATCTTTCCCGAATTAAAAAGTATTGCCCTGCGGAAATTGTCACCGTCCGCGAAGGGAAGAAGACGGATCCACGCCAGGCAGAACGCCAGCTAAAACTGGAGGCCAACCGCGTAAAGAAGTCCCTGGACGGAGTCTCTTTTGTGGCCTGTCTGGATGAAAAGGGCCGGCATCGGTCCAGCCGCGAACTCTCGAGCTGGCTGAACGGACTGGGAGGACGGGGGCACCGCGAGGTGGCCTTCGTAGTGGGGGGGCACTTTGGACTGCCCTCCCCTATCCGGATACTTGCTGACGAGGTCCTTTCATTGGGTAGGATGACACTTCCCCACGAACTGGCCCGGGTCGTGCTATTAGAACAGGTGTTCCGGGCATTCTGCATCTTCAAGCACGTCCCTTATCATCGGGGCTGAAGAAGTCCCACATTTTATGTTCCAGGTGCCACCCTGGCGCGTTGCTTCACTGCTATAACTATCGTTCGGAGAGGGCCCTGGTCGGGCCTTTCTCGGAGAGCCTCTGCGAATGTCTGGAAAAGCACTTCGGCGACCTCGAGTTCGACTGTCTGGTCCCAGTTCCTTCTCATCCCGGCAGGATCCATCCCCGAGGGTTCGATGCCATAGGTCTGATTTCCAGGCGCCTTTCGAGGAAGCGCCAAGTTCCGATTTCGAATGCCTTGCGAGGGTTTGGTCCACCTGGCCGCAGTTTGATTTGAGCCGGCGGGCCAGGGCCCGTAACCTGAAGAGTTCTTTCAGATGAACAGCGGGAACAAGTTGCCGGCCGGAAACCTCCTGGTTATTGATGATATCCGTACCACGGGGACCACGATTTCCGAGGTGGCTTCCGTGATAGCGGCTCAGGGGGGCGAAACGTGTTGGCTCTTACGGTAGCGCGGACGTCACTTTTGGGGACTCGGGGTTCTGGTTGAAGATTGGTGGTTGAGGGTGAATCCGAGCCCCTGGTGGGAATCGGGGGGAAGGACGGAACCGGTCTAAGCCCTTTTCCCTCCCAGGTGTCCCCGTGGCCGGCTCTGATCATTCCATGGAATGGGGAACCCGAAACCGTCGCGAGTGGAGTCAGCACCGAGGCAGCCCGGTGGACCTTGACCACGGGCTGCTAGTCAATCCCCGAAGGAATCACCAGTTCCACGCTCGGGAGGGGGGGAGGTAGCTCAGGCAAGTGGCCGGAATAGAAGTCGCGCATGCAATTGTGCAGTCCCTTGATCTCGCTTTGTCTGTGCTGACACTGCTTCCGAATCATCTGGTAGAAAAGTCCCATATAGACCATGAAAGTCTGTGCGAAGTCCGTCTCGTCAAATTGGGCAAAAGGGTATTGAAATTCGAGGAAGTTCTCGGAGTCGCGGACAGCAAAGTAGTTGTCGAGCATCTCTTCCAGAGATCCGGAAAAGTCCATGGCCCGGAAGGGAATCCGCTTTCCCACCATGGGCTTGGCTTTTCTCAGCATATTGAGCATCAGGCTTCGGTGCCCTTTCCAGAGTCTCTTGAATGCGAATCGTTCCGGCCTTCCCCAGATCTGAAAGCCGACCGAGAAGAGGCAACTCATCTGGGGTTGAATCGTGAACCTGAAATGGACACCCGCTGCGTCGCCGCCATCGCGGTACGGGTTCGACTCGAGGCGCCGCTTGAAGTAGGCAGAGTCAGGGAAAAACTCCATGGTCACGGAGCTTCCGATAATGTAACGGAACTGGTTGTGGTTTCCGAAATCAGGATCGTAGACCTCGGACGGCTCGATCACGACTGTCTCAAACAAATCCCAGAGGATGTCATAGAGTTCGTGCTCGGGGCTGTTGATCGCCTCGTAAAACTCTTCCTGGGATGCATTCCTGAGCAGCTCGTAGTAGTGCCGATCCATGCGCAACCTGAGTCGATAGGTATTCTACACTGCTGGCAGCCCGTGGTGGAAACCCCACGGGTCGAGGCACGCGCAACCGGAAGTGCGCCAGGGTGCAGGCACTCACTGTATAGTCTCCCGATGGACGTGATCTATCAATTGAGCTTTATCTGCAGCGCTGTCTTTCTTGTTCTTCTCAACGGTTTTTTCGTCAACGCCGAATTCGCGATCGTCAAGGTTCGGGAAACCAGGATCCAGGAACTCATCCGAAAAGGAAACAAGCGC
>CAZMGM010000007.1:0-9276 GCA_964565865.1 uncultured Acidobacteriota bacterium
GGCATCGAGTACACACCGAAAACCAACGTTGGGATTGGCTTTCTGCGGTGCCCGGCTATTGGTCCTCCGGGGACGAGCGCTCGCTCTGGTGTTCGGCCTCCCGGATCACGCGCACCAGCTCCTCGAAGTCCTTCCGGTCCTGAGAAGACTGAAGGGACGGTGCTGTTATTGGTTCGTCCAGATTACTCTCCTCGCGGTGCCTGAATTCATTGTGCCAGCTGAAGCGGTAGAACCGGCTTTCACACTTCGAACAGCGAAAAGCTCTCAAAAAGAATACTCGCCGCACACCTCTCTCGAAGAACCCCGAGGAGCGAGAGTGGCGCACATCGTTGGCTTTTTTACAGATTGGACAGGTTTTCATCTTCCTCCCAAGTTTTCATCTTCCTCTCAAGGTTATCGAATCCAGCCACAACTGTCCTCCGATAAGAGAATCAATCCTGCGGCTTGGATTCCTTCCCAGCCAGACCACGGCTGTTTCGACTCCTTCCGGAACCGTAAAGTTCCCGGAGTATCGAGCCCAGTCCCGGGACCCCAGTATACGTTGACTGTTCCAGCTGCTGTCACTGGCCCGAACCTGGAAGTAGATTCCCTGGTCCGTACTAAGCTCCTCACAGCGAGCCTGGAAGGAAAACTCGTACTCGGCACTGGGCTCAACCACCAGGTGTTGTTCCATTCCGATACGGGTCAGGTTCTCCTTTCCGTCGAAATTAAAGCGAACGGCGCGGGAACCACCCACCCCTTCGCCCTCGGCTCTCTTGACCCGGTAGCCCGGGTAGTCTCGGATCTGCCAGTCCAGCGGCGCGCTCGTTTCACCCAGCTCGAAGCTGCCGTTCCAGACCATGTTTTTCCCGTGCTGGAATGCCGCGTCCGTCAGCCCGTTCCTCTCTGCCACTCGAGCCCATTGCCGGCGCGCTTCCCCGGGGTCAGTCTTCATCAGATGGGCCAGGTAGGAACTGCTCTGACCGATCGAAGGAGGCTTCGGCTGCTCCAGGAGCTGGGCCCACTTTTCGCCCAGGTAACCGGGAGCAGCATGCTTTGTCACCAGGAACTGCAGCAACCGCAGCCTTTCGGCAGTGCCGGAGGGCCAGATGCGCTCGATCTCGACCTCCCGCAGCCCCGACTTCCAGAGCAGCGCCAGGGCGGTTATCCCGTACGAGTGAAAATCCAGTTCCATTGCCTTCCCGAACTGATCCAGAGAGTCTTCGACGGCTCCCTCACGAAGATAGAAGTGGGCCAGCCGCCAGCGGTAGAGCGCACTTCTGGGGTTGAGCTGGACCGCCCGCTGGTAGGAACGGAGGGCTTCGGCTCTGGAGCCGGAAATCTCGTGTAATCTGGCCAGTTCCAGCCAGTAACGCCAGTGGTAGGGATGCAGGTCGACGGCCTGTTTCAGGTGGGTCCGGGCCAGGGCCGGGTCCAGGTACCGGGGCTGGTCACGATGGAGCATGCCCAGCTGAAAATGATAGTCGGGACTTCGTGGGTCCCACTGAATCGCTGCCTGCAGACTCTGGGGCGGCTCGGCCACAGCGACCTCCTGGACTGCTGCGATCCGGTGAACCACATTCCAGCCAGCTAAGACGAGGGCCAGGATCAGAAAAATACGCAGAAGTAACTTCATAGCTGGCAAAAGGCTTCGATGATCCGCCTTGCAGTCCGTCCGTCCCAGTACTCGATCTGGTGAACGGGCTCGCGTTTGAGCTGGCCGAGTACCGAGTCTGCGGCCTCGACAATTGCTTCTCTCCTACTCTCCACCAGACGGTTGGTCCCAGAATCGATGGTCACGGGGCGTTCGGTATTGGGCCGTACGGTCAGACAGGGGACTCCCAGCCAGGTTGTTTCCTCCTGGACCCCCCCTGAATCGGTGATGACGAGACGAGCGTTACGCTGCAAAGCCAGGAATTCCAGGTAGCCCAGTGGAGAAATCAGGCGCAGATCCGGCGAGCTGTTGGAAACACCTAGCTGGTCGATCTTCTGACGGCTCCGAGGGTGAACCGGGAACACCACGGTGTGTCTCTCGGCCAGTCCACCCAAGGCCCCCATCAATTCGGCTAGTGTGTCCGGATCGTCCACGTTGGACGGCCGGTGCAGGGTGACGAGGATAAAGTCAGAGAGCTTCAAGCGCCCCTGTATCCGGGGCCACAGGCTCTCCGCTTTGTCCTGCAGGCGAACCAGGGTATCGATCATGACGTTGCCGACGAACCGTATCTTGTGGCTGTCAATGCCCTCGCGGCGCAGGTTCTCATTTGCGTCCCGGGACGGGGTGAGCAGGAGTTCCGAGAGGTGATCCGTCACGATCCGGTTGATCTCCTCCGGCATGCTCCGATCGCCGGAGCGCAATCCGGCTTCCACGTGTGCGACCTTTATCTGGAGCTTGGAGGCGACCAGGGTGCAGGCCAGAGTCGAATTGACGTCGCCCGGGACGATCATCCAGTCCGGCTGGACGTCCAGGAGCAGTGGTTCGAAACGCTGCATGATCTCTGCCGTCTGGGTAGCGTGGGATCCCGAACCCACCTCCAGGTCGAAGTCGGGCGGATTCAAGCCGAGTTCCTCGAAGAAGACTGAATACATTCGCTCGTCGTAGTGCTGGCCGGTGTGGACCAGCTGCTGCTGGAAGAGCTGGGGATAGTTCTTCATTTCATCCACAATGGGGGAGATCTTCATGAAGTTGGGCCGCGCCCCGACAACATGAAGGATTCTGAGCTTGCGCTTACGACTCATTTGCCTTCAGCCTGGGAGGCAATGGGAGGGACCTCGGGCCGCAACGGCCAAGCTCCCGCAGGGGGTGGCAGAAAAGAAATCCCTAGAATCGTACAAAACAACATCCAATTCGCCGCCACCTGCAGGTTAAAATCTACCAGGCTGTGCACCAGGATGGAGAAAATGGCGGCGGCGCACCCCAGGGTGATCCCCCGGGTCCAGGGGTCCTTTGACCTGAGAAAACAGCCACAACAAGCGAAGACCCTCCAGATAACAAAGCCCCAGAAGAGCAGCGCAAGCGGGACCCCCCACTCTGCGGCATGTTCCAGGTAGTCATTGTGCGCATGGTGGAAGTTATTCGGTTTACCGGTCAGGTGGGGCTGGATCCTCCAGCGGTACATCCCGGGCCCGACTCCAACGATCGGATGGTTCCCGATCAGATCCAGCGTGTCCCGGTACAACTGTGCACGACCTTCCCAGCCCGACCCGGCCTCTTCGAAGCGGGACAGCAACGGATCCAGGCCGGCCCCCACTGCATAGGCGGTGACAATTAGGAGCAGAGCCACAGTAACCGCGGGGAAGAGTCCGCCGCCCGCTCTCTTTCTCCAGCTCAGAAAGAGCAAAAACCCCAGGAACGCCTGGGTGGCAATCAGAGTAAGCACTCCGCCACGAGAGAGCGAGAGCACAATGGCCAGGCCCAGCACGGCCAGGCCCAGCAGCAGGATCCAGATCTGGGCCGTCAGTTCGCTCAGCGACTGGCCCCGTCTTCGTTTTCGCAGAAACCCGGCATAGAGAGCCCCCAGGGCCAGGGGAATCGTCATGTTCATGAGGCCGGCAAAGTGGTTGCGGTTGATAAGCGTTCCGGTGGCCGTACGTCCTGCTCCTCTGAAATACTGCCCGATGTAATCAAAGCCTCCGAGGGACTGCAGGAGCCCATAGAGGGCTTCGAAGACCCCCAGCAGGATAAGCAGGACTATAAAAGATTGGACTCGGATACCTGAGTTGAGCAGCAGCAGAGTCAGGAATAGGGCACTCCATCCCAGCCAGGCATACAGATATCCGTTTCCGGTGACCGGACCGCGCCAGGCAATCTGCCCGAGAAGGATGAGCCCTATAGCCCCTAACAGGACCGCTTTCCAGCCCATATTCCCTTCCCGGGCCAGAAAGAGCACTCCCAGGCCGGTGATCGAGGCCATGATGATGAAGAGGCTGTACTGGATCTGAATCTCGGTTGCTCCGAAACGACAGTAGTGAATGAAGAGCGTGAGACTGTAGAGGACGAACAGGATGCGAGGGAAAGTCATTTTCTTAAGGCGGCTTCGGGTCTCAGAAATCCTTCCGTACATCCGCCGGACGGCCGCCGGTTCGGCGACGGCGCCCTTTTCCCTTTCCTACCAGACACTGCATGCCCACCCGGATCAGCCGCGGCTCCAGGAAAGGGAGCTTCCAGAAGACGGGCACCATCGTGTCTCGGTTGTACGTGCCAAGAAACTCCCGCACTCCTCTCGACATGGCTCTCACCAGATCGTCATAGCCCTGGTTGTCGAGGCGTTCCAGAGCCCAGCGGATCCACCAGTGCAGATCCAGTTCCCGCTTCATAGCTCCCAGTTCCTGGCGGTAGCTCGTCCCCTGGAGGATGGCCCGGGCAGCGGCCTGGGCTCCCTGCAATCCCGTGACCGTCCCACCCACGGTGGTTACCTTGACCTGGCCCGCCGCATCGCCTGTCAGGTAAACCGGCACATTCCCGATTCGAGTCCAGGGCTTCAGGCGGGGATGGTGCATGGCGACATGGGAGGCTTGCCAGGCCTGCGGCTCGAGGCCCAGCTGACCCAGGAAGCGATCCAGCAACTGCCTTACACGGATCCCTTTCTCTCCAATCAGGCCCACAACGCAGTTCTGGTCAGATTCGGGAATGAGCCAGTAGAAGTATTGAGTCTCGTCGACTCTGAACCAGACCTTGCAGCTGCTGGGATCCCAGCCCTCCGGCAAGGGACATTCGGCCTGGATCAGGGGGACACTGGGAGGGCGCCCGATGCCAGAGGCCACGGCTACATCGCTCAAGACACCATCTGCACCAATGACTGCTTCCGCTGCTGAAACTTGGACTGAGGTCCCGCTGTTTTTACCCTGGGACCGTTGTTTCGGGCACTCGAAGCACATTTGCACCGGGCCTGACTGACTTTCCGACGGTGCTTTGTCAAAGCCCTTGAACCTCCAGCCATAGAACATCTCGGCGCCGGCTTCGACAGTCTGACGAGTGAGAAACTCGGTCATGGCGGCCCGTTCCACAATAGGATCGGGATGCTTGAGTCGGATCGCTGTCTCTCCACGCTTCGAGGTCACTTCCATGGTTTCAATGTGGTGCAGAGCGATCTCCTCGGAAATCTCTCCCAGGACTTCTCGGAGCGCATGCGTGACGATGAGTGTGCGGCGTTCGGTCCGGTGGTTGGGTCGTCTCTCGAACACCCCGACCCTCCTGCCCTGTTCGGCCAGCATGCGGCCTGCGAGCAGCCCCGCTGTGGAACCACCAATGATGACAATATCGAATTTCACGTTGTCATCTTACGCTATCGCCCCGAATTCTCTCTTGTCTTTCGGTAGTGGGGAAAAGCGGGAAGAAAGGAACAGTCTCTTTTTTTCTTGGTGCCGGCCCTGTCAACCGTCAACGGTCAACCGGTTGCCACCCCTATTTGAGCTTCGACTGCCGCCGCTCCCAACGTCCGGAAAAGCTGATCCAATACGAGAGTGCAATCAGCTTCAGGTCAAGGCCCAGAGACCGCTTCCGTACGTAAAGCGTGTCGTACCTGAACTTGCGCGTTGGATCCGTGTCCTTGGAAATGTAGATAGTCGCCAGGCTGGTCAGACCCGGCCGGACGCTCAGGCGCGTCTCGAATCCAGCCAGGTCCTCGTATTGGACCTGGCGGCCGCCCTGGAGCTTCTCGTCGATGGCCAGCGGCCGTGGACCGACGAAGCTCATTTCCCCTTTCAGGATATTCACCAGTTGTGGAAGCTCGTCCAGCCCCATGGCTCGAAGCAGTCGGCCCAGGCGGGTCACTCGCTCGTCCTCCGCACGGGCCATTTCCTCCCCTGCACTGGTCTTCATCGTTCGGAACTTCAGCACCTTGAACGTTTTTCCGTTCCGCCCCCAGCGCTCCTGCCGAAAGAAAACCGGTCCGCCATCTTCCAGTTTAATAGCGACAGCAATGAGTAGGAAGAAAGGGAGTGTGATCAGGAGCATCAGGCTGGAAAGTGCTATATCGAGAGTCAGTTTCAGCATGAGCAACCAGCTGTGTTTTAGGCCACCTGGCGCAGGGCGTCGAGGTACGTGTTGGCCGTCTTCTCTCGGGTGAGCTTCGAGCGGATAAATGCCTTACCGTTTCGACCCAACTGCTCCCCAGTGCTGCGATCGAGAAACAGCTTTAGGACAGCCGCAGCCAGGTCCTTGACGTTCTCCGGTTCCACCGAGATCCCACCTCCAGCAGCATCCAGAATCTCCTTTGCCTGCCCCTCAACCCCAAGGATCACCGGTCTGCCACCCGCCATGAACTCAAGCATCTTGGTGGGGATGACCGTCTTGAATACGTCAGTTTTCCGGAGGAGAACCGTACACACGTCAGAAGCCGCGATCACTTTAGGGATTTGGTCTCGGGAAAAGGGTCCCGAGAAGACCACATTCTCCAACTTGCGTTCTCTGGCTAGCTTCTCCAGATTTGCTCTTTCGGCTCCCGCCCCCACTAGAAGAAAGCGGACCCTGGGCTCTTCGTCCTGGATCAACCCGGCAGTTTCCAGGAGTGTTTCCAGGCCATGGGCCATACCCAGGGTACCGATGTAGGAGACAACAAAAGCACCATCCAGACCCAGTTTCGCTCGAAATCCCTTACCTTCCGCCTCACACCCGTCAAACAGCGCCGTTTCGACGCCGTTGAGAACGATCGATATCTTCTCGGGATCCACACTGTGCTTCTCGATGAGCTCTCTTCGAAAAGCGGGCGTAACGACCACAATTCGATCGGCTTTCCGGTAGAGAAATTCAGCCGTCCAGGCCAGGGCACGGAGTGCTAGACCCGCATTCTTTCCCATTCCCGAAGCCGTGATCGACTCCGGCCACAGATCCCGTATCTCGAAAACCAGAGGGATCCGCTTGACTCTCGAAACCCAGTAGCCGGCCAGCCCCACGAAGAGCTGGGGCGAAGTTGCGATTACCACGTCCGGCTTTTGAAGAAAGCTCCCCGTGAAGGCAGCTGAGAACAAGAAGGAGAGATAGTTCGCCATCCGTTCCCAGGCCCTGCGATTGGGAACGGGCAGCAGCCATGTCCTTACCACATGAACCTTCGCCCAGCTCTCCTTAGAGATCAATCTCCAGAAGCAGGAGCGGTAGTCGGGATGAATTTTGCCTGTAGGGTGGTTGGGGAAACCGGTCAGTACCGTAACTTCGTGCCCGGCCTTCACCCAGTGGCGAGCCAGCTCAGAAACGCGAGACGCAGGAGCTCCCATTTCAGGAGGAAAATACTGCGAGATGTAGAGAATTTTCACTATGCCACTACTGGAAAAACAGAAGGCGCCGCATGCGGGTACAATCACCGCAAAGCAAAAAGGATCCAGTCACTTTTTTCTTGAGCCCACCGTTCATTCAATAATACAGAACCTTAAAAACGATTTTGTGCGCCAACGCCCGGTTTCTCTTCAGGAAACTCCGCCGGTACCCTTCCCACTTCAAGGCGTACTTTTGGAAGATTTCCTCCCCGGTCAACCAGTGCATGACTTGGAGCTGGACGATGTGCAGCGCGTGGTAAAAGGGGCTGGCCATCATCTTCAGGCCCGTGCCGGACTGCTCGTAGAGGGACCAGAATCCACTATCAAATCGGGCCAGGTTGCTTTTCAAAGTCTCCACGCAATCCTCAAAGAGCCTGCCGGCTTTCTCATTTCCCGTTGCTGAGGCGTAATCCCTAACACCCCACAAGGCCCACAGGAAGCCATTCAGGATGTGCGTGGGCGGCTCGACAATATATTCCTCGATCCACTTTCGACCCTCTCTGTCGACGAAAAGCGTGCCACCCTTATCAACAGGGGTCACCAGTGCCTCGAAGGCCTTGTCCGCCGCTTCCTGATAGCGGGCCTCACCGGTGTCCTGAGCCGCTCTCACCAGAACGGAGATTCCCTGCCCCTGGGCCAGGCCAGAGTACCAGGGTGCTCGCAGGGTGTCCCGGTACTCCCAGTCGAAGTGATGGTGCCAGACTTTTAGGCCGGCCCCATTCTCCTCCAGATTTTCCGTCAACCAGTCCGCAACCCGGAGGAAGCGCCGGCGGCGTGCGCCGGAACCATTCTTATGGAACTGGTTAAAGTTCCCGAGACCATACTGGGCAATGGCGATAGGGTTGTATTGTTTTCCCAGTCTGCCCCGATAGTCGAGCAGGGGAATGCCGTTGTCGTCGAAAGGTCCCTGGTAGTCCGCCTTCTCCTCAAAGGTCATGAAGTACTGCCCCAGGGTTGAAGGGTCGCTTCTGCCCTGAGGGCGAACCTCGGCTTCAGAAACTCTCGTGCCGAGTTGCGCGATGCGTGCTTCGAAATTGGCCGCAGGCAATTCGTGCCAGAAGCTGAGCTGCGACGCTCCGCTTCCGAGATAGGCGGCAAGGACCCGCCGCCAGTAGTCCCAGCGCTGACGTGAACGGGTGAGTAACGGTGAACCGTGAGTCAAAATGGGTGATCCGGTAGCGATCATATCCTCACTTATTATTGGCAATCTCCATGGTGACTCGGCAGACTTCCTCAATCTCACTTCTAGGGATTGGGGCCTGTCGACCTTCGCTGATTGCGTCGAGGAACGCGGCTACGCAAGCCTTCTGTCCTTTGTCCTGGCGGCGCAGATTCATTTTGGAGAATCCAGGCCAACCAAAGCCTCTTAATCTACGGAAATTGTCCAGCTGAAGAATACGCCCTCCGGAGAACACTTCGAGGCGCTCTTTTGGAAAGGATTTATTTCCATTTGCGAAATAATGGATTGTACCCATTGAGCCATCGACGAAACTCAACGTAATAGTGACTATGTCTCTCATATCGAGGCGACGGGGCACCGCTCTCATATAGGTAGCCTGGTGTCTTGTAATCGGGGAAGCTGCAAGGTGACGCAGCAAGTCGATGAAATGACACGCTTCGCCAATGATTCTCCCGCCTCCTACTTCCCAATCCTGTGTCCAATGGTCTGAAGGGATCTCTCCTGCATTCACGGTCATCATGAATGACTTGGGCCCAGTGAAACCATCCAACAATTGCTCTATCTTCCTAATATGTGGAGAAAAACGACGATTAAACCCAACCATCAGGATCGGAGGACCATCCGTCTTTGACGCCTCTTCATATGCACTGCTGATTTGAGCGAGTTCATCCAGGCTCAGGCATAATGGCTTCTCAACGAATACATGCTTTCCAGATCTCAGCGCTCCGAGGACAAATCGAGCGTGACTGTCGTGCCGCGTAGCTATAACGACGGTATTGATGACCTCGTCTGCCAGGATCAGAGAAGTATCTGTCACTGCTTCCTCAAACCCGTTTTTCCTACCCGCGTGAACACCACTCCGCCCACTA
>CAZMGM010000007.1:9286-40897 GCA_964565865.1 uncultured Acidobacteriota bacterium
TTAAATACGCACCGCTTTTTTTAAAAGCTGGAATCAAGATCTGACTCGCATAGTTTCCCGAGCCGATGAAGCCAACTACAGGCTCATCGCCCACTGGTGCTATTGGACCGCGAAGAAATACACGAGGTGTTTCTAGCTCGGAATCCAGCGGAGTGTCTGACCGAGAGTATTCAAGCAAAATCCCTAATGACGGTTCTTCGCTCATTAGTAGGTCATAGGCCTTCAAAGCATCTTCGAACGGACATTGGTGTGTGATCAACGGGGCTACATCCAAAGCACCAGAAACCAGCAGATCCAGAACAGCTTCCATGTTGCGCTGCTCAGTCCAGCGTACAAAGCCGATTGGATAGTCGTTGCCCTTCTCTTCGTATTCGGGATCGTATCTGCCTGGACCATAGGAGCAGGACACCTGAAATGACAATTCTTTTTCGTAGAAGTCAGCCCGAGAGAGTTCAAGCCCGGTTACACCCACCAACACAATACGACCCCGCTTGCGACACATTTTTGCCGCCTCGGTGACGGGCTCATTGCTCTTGGTAGAGGCTGTGATTATGACTGCATCCACGCCACGGCCACGGGAAATAATCTCCGCAGCTGCTAGGGGATCCTCGCCCTTGGAAAGATCGATCCCATCAGCGCCAAACTGCCTGGCCAGCTCAACCCGCGAGGAATCAACATCAATTCCCAAAACATGGCAACCCTGGGCTCGGAGCAGTTGCACTGCAATCTGGCCAACCAATCCCAGACCACTAACAACAACAACTTCACCAAGTGTGGGTTTGGCCAGGCGGATGCCTTGAAGAGCAATCGCACCGACGACTACAAATGCGGCACTCTCATCAGAAACATTACTTGGCATGCCTGTACACAGATTCTGAGGAACACGTACGACCTCAGCATGTGGCCCATTGCTGGCAACTCGATCTCCTGGTTGAAAATTGCGGACATCTGAACCGACTTCAAGCACGACGCCGGCGTTGCAATAGCCGAGCGGCAGCGGTTCATCGAGCCTTCGAAAGACCGCTTCGAGTGTCGGCAACAGGCCGTGGGTCTTCATCTTGTCCAGCACCTGCTTGACTCTGTCCGGCTGCTGACGTGCTTTTTGGAGCAAGTTGGCCTCGCTGAACTCGACCAGCATCCGCTCGGTTCCGGGTGAAATCAGAGAAGTTCGAGTCTGTATCAGGATTTGCCCATGCCCGACCCGCGGACATGGCAAGTCAACGACCTGCATCTCACCGGTGCGCAGGTTTTGCAATAATTGCTTCATAAACTATGCTTTTTCAAAGCAGCCGAGAAGGTTGCCCCTCGATCCCCCTAACAAATTGGTAGTGTTCACAATACGTTCGTACGCGACTCCAAGCGCGAACGCAAGCGTCAGAAAAGTTAAGTAGTTTGGACAACACTCGAGCAACTTTAACCGCCACTCGCGGAACCCGGCGCGGAGTTATTGTCAAAAGTTGGAGATGGACCCATCAAGCGGCGGCTTCGTTCTCCCGGATCATTTGCCAAAAGGGATCACCATGATTGAGCTCGTTTTCGCGATACCAACGCCTCTTTTTTTCTTCCATGTCCATTTCAAAGGCGGATTCTCTTTTTCGGGGCCTGCCAACTCCAGCTTGCCCTACTTATTCCCATCCTGTCAGTTGTTAGAGTTCCTCACCTGCCAGCGCTCATCAGGTCTTCCGGATCTCCACGACTAAATTGTGAGGCAAGCTTGGATAGCTCTCATACTCCATGGCAATCGCCTGGCCGAAAACATCGGGATTTGTTGTCTTGAGAGGTGCGCATTCGACAATATCGGTGAAACCAGCCCGCCCACACAACTCACAAAGAAGGCTATAGTCAAACAGACGCCGTACTTCTCCAGCGACCAGGAGATAATTTTCAAACTTGCCGCCCATGCTTTCGTAGGCGAGCGGCCACACGCCAAACCAGTCGGTTCTGTTTTCAACATAAGCCTTGACGGCGTTTTCCACGTGGGGAACCGCAATTCGCACATAGCCACCTGTTTCCAGACAGCGATAGATCTCTTTAAGCAATGGTTCCACGCGAAAGTACGGCAAGTGTTGGAGGACGCTGAAGCAATACAGGGCTTCAACGCTGTTGGGCCTGAAGGGCAAACGGTTCACCAGATTAGCCCAAAGGTCTATCTTGGCGGTTACGATGTTAGCGTCAACATTGAGCCAGCCTTTCATGTAGCACTTGCGTCCAGACCCTAGATGGACTCGAAGGCCCTTCTTCGGTGCCCGGAAGTATCTATATCTTCGGCCATTTACCCACATTAGGGGACCAGCAACCCGATAGAATGTTCTTCTCTGCCAACTCTTGATCATGACGACACGCTCCTTTGTAGAGGTGACGCGAGAACGCGCGGATCAAAACCGCCTGCGGGCACCTTAGGAAAGTCGAGGATATTTCCAGTTAACTCCATCTCCTTGATTTTCAGCTCCGTAGCCCGATAATGCTCGACCCGCAGCCTGATGTAGGCCAACCCGATCGCGCCATCTAGCAGAGCTCGACGTCTGAACGCCTCGTCGAGCCATTTGAGCTGATAGCGAAATGGAATGCGGTAAAACACGTTCTTAAGAAACATGCGCCGTTCGAGTGGAGTTCCAAAAAGAGCGGGCTTTGCAGAGAGGGGATCACCCTTCACTCGCATGATCGCTTCCAAGGTCGAGTATCGGTTCTGTTTCTCATACCAGCGGTGCAGATTAGGGCTGTCCATGTGCTCGATGCCGCACCGCAAATGCCCGATCGCCCCATCCACAAGAAGATGTTCGTTGACCAGAACCTTGGCAAACCGGGCTTTGCCTGAACGCCATAAGCGGGTCGTGCGAATTTGCGGGTGCATCCGCCTGCCCATGAACCTGAGATGAATCGGAACGATAAAGGCGCTCTCCCGGGGATCGCCGGACAAAAGCGTTCGCATTTCTTGTCGCAAACTCCCACTTACTCTCTCGTCGGCGTCCAGTTTAAGTACCCACGGAGTTTTTATGGGAAGCCTTTCAAGCGCCCAGTTCCACTGGTCACCGTAGTTAGTAAAGGGTCGCTGGACGATTTGCACCCCACGCTCTAACGCTACATCAACTGTGCGGTCTACGCTGCAGCTATCCACGACAAATACTTCCTTTGCCAAGTTCTTAACGCTGTCAATCGCGTCGGGGAGATTTTCCTCTTCGTTCAGAGTGAGGATAATCACCGTGATTGGCAAGACCGTCGCGCTTGAGGGTGAACAAGTGGCTTCGGTCTTCACCTTAGGCTCGTTGTGGTGCATGTCGTACGCAGCTTCATGTACGGGATTATGGGATATCCTTCCAGGTGATTAGTTGTATCGAGTGCTTCTTTGCCTCGTCGGCGAAACGAATAAGCGATCTACGTTCGGTGCCATTCCATCCCTCGAAACCCGGGTGGAACCCGGCTTCGACCGTCGCACCCTGGCAACCTTGTACAAACCGCCTGAACCATAAGGAGTTTTCACGAATCCAGTCAGCCTTCTCGTTACCTCGAAGCATGAAAAAGAATTGAGTTGTACAGAATCGATTGCGAATCCGTCGATCCCAGTAGCGGCCCCACCAAAAAGTTGGGCTGAGAATAGGTTTTCTCACAAAGAGATTCTGAACGGCGCGAACTCGAGTAATACCAAAATGAGGTAGGACCCTAGCGAGTGCACCTGGAAACGGTCCCAATTTATGCATATGGCCGTGAGCATCTACGTGCGTAAGCGGAAGGCCGTGATCGCGGAAGTACCCCAACTGAGCTCTTACCTCGCATTCGATCTCGCTGGAAGGAATCTGACGGCATATTGCTTTCAGGCGAATAACATTTGAATTAGTGTAGTTCCCATCTTCATCTACCAAGTGGGGGATTTGTGATGGATCGGAAACTGGCCGCTCGAAGCTATTCCTCGCAAATGTTAAATGCGCACCATAGCTATATTCTGGGTGTTCCTTGGCGTACCGGATTGCCGCATCCGAAAAGGGCATAAGAGGCATGATGGAGGCACTAGTGAGGATGCCTCGCTCAAAGCATTCGACCGTGGCTCGATAGCTATCTTCCGACTGCCCAAAATCATCGGCGTGAAGGATTAGTCGCATGGCTTGTCTTGTTTTAGAAGCGGTATCAGGCTCTTCTTTACCTTGTTCATCATTGTCTCCCTATCCCCACAGCCACTTATAGCGGAGTACATTTCGTCGAGCCATTAGGGGGCCGAGGGTCATCGATAAGAAACGTACCCAGCAATAGTGTCTCGAATAGGCGAGGTGCCAGTTTGGATAGTTGGGAAGATAGTCCGCAACCGGCGAAAGCAGTGATTTGTAAAAGGTCCTCAAGGGAGTGGCGAGTGTATTGCCGGAACGGCCCGATCAGATTTCCATACTGAGGCCAGTCGTATGTTGCGGGAACACCTGCCACGAGAATGCCACAGGGCTTGAGCACGCGAGCGATCGCGCTAACTGCGCGAGTGTCATCGTCAATGCGTTCAAGAACATCCAGGCAAAGGCAGATGGCCATGGACGGGGTTCGGTAAGGAATCTCATAGGTGCTACCACGCTTCACTTCGGCACGTCCCTTGAGGATCTCCTTTGCAGCACCCACGTTAGAATCGGAGTAATCCATTGTGAATAGCCGATAGGTGTTGGGGATGCCAGAAAGAACCTCGCCGTAGCCGCATCCGATGTCCAGCAAGCTTGCCCCATGCGGAACCTGTTAGGTCAGAAACCCTGAGATGGTTACGCGCCGAACTTTTCTTCATTCGTTCTTTTTTAACCCCTGATAGCCCTTCTCGGACAAGTGTTCATAAAACTCAGGACTGTCCTCTGCTTGTCACGCCTCCAGATGCCAACTCCTCAACTTGGCTAGGCAAGTTAGCCACAGGGACACGCGCCCACCCAAGGTTGGTGCCGGCGTTGGCTGTGGGCTCGTATCTTCCTTTGATGGGACCGATCGAACAATGGGCATTATCTATTCCCGTAGACCGAGCGGCTGATCTGGAACAACAGATCATAAATGGGAACCAGCTTCTCCACCGAGAGTTGATGGCCCGCCTGCCGGGAGATGGCCGCTTGAATGGCGTGTGCGTGGGAATAATCCGAGCTCTCGTCGCGAAGTATGTCGCGCACCTTTAGCACCGTTCCCCCTAAAGCCTTCCAGGTTTCCAGCCAGGACAGCCCAAAATTATCGTCGGCTATCTGTGGAACGAATGTGTCGGGGTAGAACCCCAGGCTGACCGAGTAGTTCTGGAACGTGAACACGAAGCGGTCTTTACGTTGGTTGAGGCCCTGACGGAAGAGGAAGCTTATTGTGTGGTTTTCGAACCTCACCATTCCTTCAATCAAGCTAGTTTCCCCCTGTTTGTTTAGCTCATGTCGACAATACTCCAGGCGAGATTTCCCCTTCCCAAACATGGACATTAGATCAACGCGATGCATTCCGTAGTCGACCAGCAACGTTTGCGATTCGAACTCGTTACGAAGCCAGGCCGCGCTGTCTTTGTTGACCGGTCCGCTTTGGAAGATGGCCGACACATGGTGGAGCTTGCCGGCGTTGTATTTTCTAAGATGGGCCAACATCTCCAGCACGTTAGACTTATAGCGGGTGTTGTGGCAGACCATTACCGGGTCCTCTCGCTGCCGGGAAAACCGAAGCCATTGCTCAAGCTCGTCGTTGTTGTAGCACAGCGGTTTTTCAACGAGCACCGGGCCTTTGACAGTCTGCAGTTTGGCGATAGCGTCAGTGTGCTTGGGCCCGGGAGTGCATATGACTGTTAAGTCCGCCGATTCGACAGGGCTTTCCTCGATTGAAAGAACCCTTGTCCCGGTAATGTCTTCTTCTATATTCAAGTCGTAGGCTTTGAGATCACCTTTAAAACCAATCCGTTTTAGAGCCGGCAGGTGCCTCATTTTGACAATTCGGCCAAAGCCTACATAGTTGATCCGTCTAGCCAGAGTGCCAGAGCGGAGTGCGGGATCGACAGGAGGAATGTCGTAGTTCGGTTTCTGATCGTCGAAGACGCGGCGTAGCTCCTGTCGCCAGTTTGCAGAGAAATTGATCCCCAATCGCTTTTCCGACCGAGAAGCGTCAAAGCGTTGAAACCTGCAGACACTGCTAACCTTGCCGTAGACGCCAAAGTCTCTCCTCCCAATCAATCTTGAAAGGACCTCTCCGCAGCAAGCCGCAGTGAGCCAGAAAGGCACAGGAAAAAAGCATATCCTGATTCCCGCTCCCATGACCTCTCGGCAGTTCTCGAGGTACTCTCTGCGCGTTGGAGAATGCTTGTCGGCGAGCAATACGGATTCGATATCTCCTTTGGGAGGGCTACTTATCAACTCAAGGATGCTGGCGTTGACCCTCTCCCGGGTAACAAGGGGAATCTGGCTTTTGGCGTGCCCCAATCCCAAAATGGAATTCCACGGCAGGCGGACGCCAATGCCGCCCATGTACCCGCCCATGCCGTTCGCCAGGATCAGCCCGGGGCGCACAATCGAAACTGCCAAGCCTTCGGCCCGCTCATTCTGGATAACGTTCTCTTGCGCGACCTTGACCGCCGCATATGGACCCTTTTTCGAAGGAGCGGCCTCGACGGGCGAGTCTTCGTCCACGAATTCTGCATTGTTCTTGTACACGCTGCAGGAAGAAATGTGAATCAGGTGCTTTACTGTTCGAGGTTTACAAAAACGTAGTAGGGTCCTTATGTACTCCTCGTTGTCTTCCACGCTTTCGCCACTGAGCCTTATGTAGTTGATAACCGTGTCGATGGGTTCGTCTATGTACGGGTTCTCATCCAATTTCTTGACCGGTCCAGTAATCCGACGATCTTTTCTAGCCAATGGACCCCGGCTAAACGTCAGAACATCATGCCCGTACTCTTCGAGACTGGCCTGCAATCCCTGGGCAGCGAAGGATCGATACCCACAGAGCAGAACTCTCTTTCTTGTGCCCTTTCGACTTACAGATTTGGCCAATGCAGTTGTCTTGGATTCCATATTTCACGCACAGACATCTCTAAGAAGCTCGAGCAATGAAGCTGTGTGGTTAGTCCAGGAGAAATCCTTGCTTCTCTCTAACCCCTTGGCTTGCATTGCTCCTCTCAGGTCCGCGTCTTGAAGCGTGCTCTCGAGAGCACTCGCACAGCTGACGGGGTCAAAAGTGTCAAAGTATCTTGCGGCTTCTCCGCACAATTCCCGATTGACGGCCGTGTCAGATGCAACAATTGGAAGACCGCAGGACATAGCTTCCACTAAAGGATGTCCAAAGGATTCAGTAAAAGAGGGAAAAACGAACACGTCAGCCCTTTCGTAGAGGTAATGAAGTTGTGCGTGATCAAAATCTCCGGCGTGCACAACAGCCCCCGAGATACCCAGTTCACGCTCCCGCGTAAGCAAGGAGTCGTACTGCAGCACATAAAACTTGTTTGATTCTCGTGTGAACGTGTCCGCGGATTGCGCCCGGTTAGAAAGCGTGCAGACAAACTTAATCTTCACGCCGGAGGCAATCACCGTAGCAAGCGACTCAATCAGGGTTTCGAAGTTCTTATGCACCGCGTAGTGAGAGACGTTGAGCAGAATCCTATATCCTGCATCCCGCCATCGCTCCATCTTATCCGCAATTTCCGGTTTTTCTGTACCGCCTTGGAAAAACCTGTCAGAGGAGAACCCATAACTGAGAATCGCCATGTGCTTCTGGGTGATGGAAACATGGGAGGCGACGTTCTCCAACATTGCCTGACTTGGAAACACCACAACGTCCGCTGCTCGCATAGATAGAAAACTCATTGAACGTCGGCCCCAGATCGAAAGAAACGGCGCGTTAATCTCCTTATATTTGCGCTCAAACACTGGGCAAAAATAGGCGGCGTTGCGGACGAGTAGAACCTGTGGGCAAGGGCTCCGGAGCGTCGCTAATCCGGTGGAAGAAAACAGGACATCGGCGTCCAGTTCACGAGCAATCCGCGGAATCGTCCAGTTGTCGAAGTAAAGCCGTCGCAAAGTCGTCGGGTGCGTTGGCGCATAGGGGATCAGTTCGGTCATCTTGTGATCGACTACCTTGTCAAATACGCTCACCTTCAATTCGGGAACGATGGCGAAAAACTGGTCTCCAGGAACAGCCACACCTGGCAACTCGCGCAAGAGATTCGTTATATAGGTCAACGCGCCTCCCAAACCGGCAGAGGCGGCGTTTATCAAAACCCTCATTGATGGTTCCCTTCTAGGTCTAGCAGCCCGTGGTAAAAGTTCCGGGGGCCACGTTGCGGCCGCCGTGGGTGCAGATGCAAGGCAAACCGACTCAGGCCATGCCAAAGTATCGGCGAGGAGGGGCAACGAAGCAGACGGGCCTGGGCCGCCCGTAACCAGAAGGACGCCAGGGGTTTGCACCCCTTGGCTGCGTTTCTCGTCATCTCCGATAAACCAGCATCAATTTCCTCTTCGTGCCTTGCCAGCGAACGCTGTTCCCTGGCGCTCGACCGCGCGCGATTTTTACCACGCGCTGTTAGGGCGGCAGTTCCAATCGGTGTTTGCTCAGGTAACTTCCCAGGACAAACAACGTCCAAGGCCGGTACCATCCGATTCTCTCCGGTTGAGCGATGAAACTGTCCCATAATCTAAAAAGTGCCTCTTGCTGCATTGCAGGACAGGAGTCCACGAGAGCTTTAAGGCCTCTAGGGACCTCGTCTTTCAGTTCGCCAAGCATCCAGTCTTTGAACGGCAAAGTGAAGCCCTGTTTCGGCCGATTTAAAATATCTCCAGGTAGATGATCCCCCATCGCCTCGATGAACCGCCACTTAGTGCGCGATCGGGGGGTTCTCACCCCAGCTTCGAGCATAAGTGCGACTGAGGAGAAATCGCTATCGAGAAACGGAATCCGAATCTCAAGCCCATGTGCCATGCCCATCACGTCCGAGTCGCGTAAGAGTGTCTGCCCCATATAAGTGCGCATTTCGAAGAGCCCGATTGCATCCTGAACTGCTCGACCCTCGCCCGCCTTTCCCAACAAACGATGGAAACCGTCGTCAAGTCCGCTTTCCCATCCGCAGCGGGCAAGTCTTGGTGCTATTTTTCGTATTTGACGAGAGGTGAAAACCCGACGTCTCGTCAGATAGGAAGAGAGGACTCCGACCGGAGCGTCGAGCAGGTCGGCTAGCTTCGCCTGCTTAGTGATGAAAGGCCAATACGCCCCGAGCAGATTTGCGCCCGGACGCCGAAGCGCGGTGAGCAACCGTCGCAGCCGAAGAAGTTGCGGAACCTCTGCAAAGGAGGAATACCCACCGAATAACTCATCACCACCGAGTCCCGAGAGAGCCACTTTAAGTCCCGCTTGACGCGCCGCGCGGGCAACAATGTAGGTGTTGATGCCATCACCCGTGGGCTGATCCATCGCGTTCAATGCCCTGGGAAGTATTCGCAGCATCTCATCCGCTGTGACCGGAACCTCTGTATGATCCGTCCCGGCCTTTCGGGCAATGGCGTCGGCATACGGGGCTTCCGAATGCTCGGAGTTCTCGGGAAACACAACGGTCAGGGTCTTAGCACGTAAGCCGGTCGACTTCGCTGCTGCGATGACTATCGCCGACGAGTCGATACCACCGGAAAGAAACAATCCAAGCGGCGCGTCGCTGACAAGATGCCGTCGCACGGCGGAGAAAAAACTCTCTCGCAGAGCCGCTGGGGAAACATCGTCTTTTTCCTTTGGAGGCATCCAATAGGTATGTTGCTTTTCTCCTCCATTCGGTTCAAAAGTGATGGAAGTTGCCGGCCTCAAGAGGGAGACCCCGGAAACAATTGTGCTCGATTCCGGAATCGAGCCGTATGACAGGTAACCGCATACCGCATCAGGATCGGCTTGTCTCGCCACTAGTCCCGAGACAAGAAGGGCGCGAACCTCGGACGCAAATAGAAGCAGTTTCCCAACACGTGTGAAGTAAAGCGGTTTTTGTCCATAACGATCGCGCGCCAGTACCAACGTTTGCTCGCGCTGGTCCCACAGTGCCAGTGCAAACATCCCGTTCAGTCGGGGCAGCGTCTTCCCGAGACCATCCTGCGATAGGAGGCGCATAACTACCTCCGTATCGCCGCTTGTTCGCAGTCTTTTACCTTGTGCGCAAAGATCCTCTCCTAGCTCCCGGTAGTTATAGCATTCGCCGTTGTACACAAACGCCCATCGTCCACTGTTGGATACCATCGGCTGAGCTGCGGCAACAGAGAGATCGAGGATTGCGAGGCGTCGGTGCCCGAGAACGCAGTCACCCGTCGGCGATACGTAGATTCTCTCACCGTCTGGGCCACGATGCGCCATTGCGGCGATCATCCTCTCGACTGCTTTGAGGTTGTCCGATGCTCCTTTCCCGAGAATTCCAGCAATTCCACACATTATTCGCCAAGCCTTGGTGCTGCAGATCGGTTCGGCCAGTTCTCTTCATGGGTGATCCGCGTATCAACCTGCATCTACGAAACCCTGGAGCAATGGCAGGAAACGCCCTTGAAATGCGCTAAAACTGAAGTGTTCTCGCCAGCGTTCTTGGCCCTTTCGCCCCATCTCTAGTGCGCGCTTTGGGTTCTTCAAGAGATCGATCAACCGTTCTGTCAGTTCATCGGGATGATCCAGGTTCACGTTGTACCCTGTTTCTTCATCCAGGTTTATCTCCTGGCCTGCATCGTGAATCGATGCAATAACGGGCACACTGTGCCTCATTGACTCGATGTAGACCAAGCCAAACCCTTCTCCCCAGCTGGGCATGGCGAAAACTGAGGCCTCTGCCCACAGTGCATCCATCTTATCTTCTGGGACAAACCCTCGGAACTGGATACGTGCCGCAGATGGAGACATGCTTGCCAACCGTTGGATCGATTCCTCCCCTGGTCCGGATCCTGCAATGACCAATCGAGCATCGGGAACCTGAGACACCACCTTGGGCCAACATTCGATCAACTCCGCGTGTCCCTTGTATCCTTCTCTTTCGTTCATGCGGCCCAGGATCAAGACTGTGGGCGGACGATCCATTGGCTTCCTCGCCGCGGCTGGCTCGTTAGTTTCCGTACCCAGCCAACAGACCTTAGCACGCTCGAATCCTCCATGGGTAAGGTCGGCGCGCTCACGAGTATAGTTGGAAATGGAGAGCAGCGTGTTCGCTCGGCGCGCCCAGTCGATGCGGTGCGGCGCCGCATTCTCCCACACATCCACGCCACAAATCCAAACCATGAAGGGGCGCGTTAATAGCGGGATTCTGCAATGGGCGCGTGCCATGCCGAGAAAATCGTAAACGAAATGCGTACAACGAAGGGCCGCTCTATTGGCCTCGTACACAAACCGAACTCGGGAACCCTTCGCTGTTCGGGCGTTGACCCCAAACTCGTTAGAAGGCACCTCATCGCTTAGGGCCAGGCACGAAACATCCAGGCGGCCCGCCACCGCCTCTTCTCCCAACACTTTAGCAGTAAGCCGGGCCAACCGAGCAATCCCGCCTCTACCAGCGAAAAACGACTCGGCCCCCAAGAAAATCCTTGGTCCCATTTCCATTATGTCTACCCAGGAATCACCTCGGCGTGTTCTCCAAATTTGGAAAGCAGACTCCCAAGGTCCCCTGGCAGAAGCAGTTGCTGTCAGGGTTGTGATTTGTCCAGTTATGCTGCGGTTCGAACAACCCGGAGGCACCGCATGTCCTCCGGTCAGAGAAGGTGATTCGAAAAACTCTCACTTCCGGAGTATTTTCAGCTAGCATCACGCTGGATAGCTTTCGGGTGACTGGCTTTTTCATTAGATTAGGCAAGCCGCTGCTGAAGGACTACGAGTACCGATCCAAACCCTGGGTAAGGTGACCGAATCTGCCGGCGCCACTATCCAGCGCACCATAGATTGGTGCCCGGTAGTGCCTAGGTCAAAGCAGCGCAAGCCGGTTACTCATGAGAAATCCCTCTCTTTAACCCGCGAACTGCTGTTGAACTCAACACACGTCGGCGTTTTCTTGCCATTAGCAACGACAGGGGATAGAGACCAACGAAAATGAAGATGTAATCAACGAGATTTCCGTCAAAAGATGCCTCAAACCAGCGCACGCCTTTTACGAACAAACTAAGGCACACCAGTGTCGAAATGGGATTTATGTTGATCGAAGGGGAGAACACCTTCCAGGCGAAGAAAAACGCCATTCCGTTGAGAAACATCCCAATCACCAAGGAGGGGTATCCCCAAGCCCAGTACAAACATCCTGCCATTGAAAACCCCGTCGATGTCTTGGCGGCTTCCCACGAGTGGGCCTGCCCAAGGAGGACGGCGAGATCTCGGCCGCGGGATACCTGGGGCTTGTCCGGCCATAAGACTCGCGGTATGAGTTCTGCCGGAACCGTCTTGATAAACTTACCGTCACTCGTGCCGTAATATTGCACATACGAATAGCCCCAAGCGCTAGCTGAGACAAGATTGTTGCGGTCCAAAACTTTCCAAATCCCGCCCTTCGGAAACACCTGGGTGTCAGTGAATTCCTGCGTGCCGGGAATGGAGGCTCTGATGGCCGCTAAGACAAACGGGACCACCACAGGGCTTTGGTCCATCTTTTGTCCAGCTCGATTCCAAAACGCTTGCCTACGTAATTCTGAGTAAGTAAACAGCACTGAGACGGAGAAGATAAACACTAGACCAATCGCAAACAAGCGACTGTAATTGAACCGGCCCTTGACTGGCCCTTTGCTCTTGTGAATACCGGTACCGAAGTATATGAACCAGGGCAAAACGCATACTATGACGCTCTGTTTCAGGTAGGAAGCGAACGCTATGCTCAATTCCAAAAGAAAAACAGCGACCAAAATCAGGGCGACTTGTATCCTCCTTTCTGACGGGACCTTTTTCATGGCGTAGAGCAGGCATAACATCGCCGCCGAGGCCCCATAGTTAATGACAAAAGAGTAAGCTTGCCCAATGTTTTGCAAAGGGATATTGTTCCAAATAGCCACCCAGAAACCATATGTGACTACGAGGAGGATAATGGCATTTTTTACCATCAACCTCGGATCCGTTCGTGGATTAAGGAATTGCAGAGGTTTTAGTGGAGAAGAGAATTTTCTGAGGAGGTAATAGCCGCTGACAAAGAACCAATCACCCAAGAGGTTAATGAAGTGCCCCGGAACAAAGTATGAAGAACTGTCGTGGCCAGCAAAAAGCATTTCGTCGTGGTAGCCCCAGGTCACCCCGGCCGCTAAATAAATCGGGACGACTCCAAGGCGGATCCAGCTGAGAAATAGATACAGCAGAAACGGTGAAAGGCTAAAGCGGTCACGAAAGTATTCGCTAACCAGCAACAAGGAATAGACAACAAGAGAAAATAAGCCGCTCAGGAAGAGCGTTTCCGGATTGACGGGATAGAAGAAAAACGACAATGCAAATATATGGATGGCCTGAAGGAACAGGGGTCGTTGAGGGAGCCGTTTCTTGCTCAAGGGTCCCATCGGAGCCCGACTCTGGGCGGCTGACGATGCGTGACCTAATCTATTACCCAAGTCTCTTCAACTCCTTCAGCACCGCTGCGAGTCGCTCGGCGTTGGAATATCCACCGGTGAGACAGCGTTGTCTTCCGGCAACCGCAATTCGTTCTCGTTCGTCCGAATGAGCCAGGTAGTAACGTACCTTCTCAAGCAACTCTCCTCTTGAGCTGAAGAACTCCGCTTCCCTTCCTTCCTCAAACATTTCCAAGTGCTCCTTAGTTCGCTCCGCTAGCATGAAGGCACCACACGCCGGAATCTCGACGCTGCGAGTTGTCTGCAGGTCCCGGTTCAATTTCCTCAAAAAACAGAGATTGATACTGGTTGAGCAGATCGCCTTGCGGTATTCCTCGCCGAGTAGATCTCCACAAGTAATCTCCAGCAAGGGGTGAGCACCAACAACGGTTTCCCAGAACGATCCGCGAATTCGCAGAGCTACTCCATTCTGAGCCAGACTAAGCATTTGGCGATACCTGTCCGTTTCAAAGCCCCCGATGAAACCGACGGCCGCACCCAACTCTTCCTTCTCACGCATCGACGCTTGATAGGGTCTGTGTGTGTTCGAATCGTAGCCGTTCCCTACGAGCATTGTTCTGCGCCATCCTTCCGATTTCAGTTCCGAGACTTGGAACGACTTTGTTGTGCAATACAAGTCCACTCCAGGCACAAGCTTCCGGTAGTAGCGAGATTGATTATGAGGGTTGGCCATGTCGTCCACTGTGTAAAAAACGCACCGACATTGAGCTTGTTTGGCCCTAAAACGAAATAAGGTTCGAGGCCGCAAGCTAAGTGTTTTCTCAAGCCATAGAACGTGAAACGTTCGCTCTGCAGATTTTTCTTGGATAGCCCGGTTCATCTTGCAGACGTCCGATGGAAACCCGCACTTTCCGAGCACTCGGGACAGAATGCCATGACGTTTTCCATCCGCTCGCACTGGTGGGAGGTAGTTGATTGGCGTCACCTCATGGCCCAACTCCTTCAAGGCGTTCATACGCTGAACGGACGTCCGTCCCTCCTCAATTTCCCCCACGAATAAAATCCTCATTTTCCTCATCCTTCGCTAGTCTCGCCAGGCCTGTACAGTGAGGGCTTCGCCTTTCAATGTTATCCTCGAGAACAATATGTATAGCGGAGATAGAACCGGGAAAAGAAGGGAAGGCAAGGTTCTCCTACACCCCTCTCGCACATCAAAACGTTCAAAGTTGCACCGAGTATTTTCATAACACCATACAGCCTGATTCTTGCAACGCAAAATCTCGCTGTCTTAAGTATCGAAGTTATCGATTGGGGGTGTGGAGAAGCAAATACCTGGGGCTGTCTCGAGCGGCGAAGTGGCTCAAGCAGACCCACACGCTTCACAACAGGGCCACGCAATTGCTCCTTTTGTGGCCCACATTAAAGCGGGGCTTACAATCTAGCACTTCATTCCGCTAGCAGCGTTTCTGTCTGCGCGGATTCACCTGGGGCAATTACCTTAAGCCCCTCAATTAAAGACTGCTCTGTAGATTCATAGCTGAAGTTTGCGATAAGCGCCCGAGCATTCTGCCCGATTGAGCGGCAAAGCTCACGGTCTTGGCTTATCAAGATCAAGTGATTTGCCAGCGATTCAGGATCCCCGGTCTTAAAGACAAAACCGGTGTTTCCTGGAACCACTAGGTCTTCGTGTGAACCCACGGCATCCGCAACCACCACCGGGAGTCCGCAAGCCATTGCCTCATTCACAGAGACTCCCCAAGGCTCTCGTAAAGGAGGATGAACAAACAAATCTGCGATCGCGTAGAACAACGGCAAGTGGCTGTAGCGAACGTATCCTTGCAGATGCACGTTAGCTATGCCCTTATCCTTTATGGTCGCCTCGATTTTCTTTCTCATTGGACCATCGCCAACAAGAACTAGATGGACCGAGGCGCACGATTGGACTAGTTTCGCAAATCCTAATAAAAGCGTGAGCGGGTCCTCGCGCGGGATCAGCTTCAATACACCTAGCACCACAAACGATCCCGGCGGAATACCGATCGCACGACGAAGCCGGTCGCGCCGTGACCGGTAGCGGCGACTGCGGCTGTCTAGGTAGTTGTTGTCGACTGTGTATGGGAAGCTGAACTGGCGATCCTCAGCAAGCCCGTAGTAAACGAGATATTGACGGGCGCGAAAACCCGTGGGATGGCCCGTTTGGTAGAGTCTCAAGACCGTGGGCATTACACATCTTTTGATAAACGATTTGATTCCGCCGCGGGCAGTTTCCAGCGTTGTGTCTGACCGCAAGCCCACCGGAACTCCAGCCAATCGCGCATACAAGGCCACGGCCAAATGATATAGGGGAGAGTATCCTGAGATTATGATTAGGTTGTGGCGAGCGCTTATGATGTTCCGAGCAAACCGAATGGCGTTGATGACGCCGCGTTGTCTGGTGAGAGATCGGTATCTCTTAGGTGTTCCCCAGTTCGGCCTAAGCCCGATCTCGGGATCAAAGGGCGTACCTCTAATGGGCCTTGTATAGTACACCCTAAGCTCGACTTCCTTGTGTTTGTAAATCCGGGAATAGAGGGGAGCGTCGAACTGGGTCGCATGCGTTTGCACGATGCCCAGACTATACCGTTTCATCTTTCTTGTGATGGCCTTGATTGTGGATTGAGATTGCCCGATCCCAAGCACAAGAGATAAGGGAAGACAACAGGCAAATATGACAATGTACGCCCTAAATCCACCGATGAGGTCTCGATACTGAGGTTTCGACCGGAGAACCGCCCAACTCGTGTCAGAACCCGTGCGGCGCAGACTCTGGACTACGAGCCCCCCGACCGCCGGAAGCGATGAAGCCCTTTTAGGGCGGCAACTGTACCATCAAGGAGATGTTCTGGTCGAGGTTCGCAATGAGTTTGGTGTCTCTATCACAGCCGCAATCGCGGTTGCCACTCGGTAACTGGTTTTCGGTCTCATTGGTGATGTCACCGGTTCAGCTTAGCCGTGCGCTTTGCGGCTGAGCCTCAGCGCCACCCAGGTAATAGGGACCGTCGAAGAGCTCATAGCGACGGCCCAGGTAAAGAAGCGTAATCAGCTTGCAGTCCGGTTCGAGTGCTTATTCCTTGCCCCCGGGGAGGATTTCAGACACCGCATTCCCGGTCGATGCTCCCTGCAGACATAGCCCTTTCGTATGCGATCAGCTTCGTGTCGAGATCCTCACACACCGGTTGCCAACGTCCTCGCCGCCCACTAAGGCGGTTCAATAGAAAAATGTGCATTGATCGTGCTTTTCGTAAAAATGGTTCGATGGGTGTCCAGTAACAGGCTGGCATTCTGAGTCGACCATCGGGACCTCGCCAATCTTTATACCAGGCCTCAGCATTTTGGAACGACGTGCGAAGCTCCTCTGCAGAGCGCCACTGATCGCCACCCGTGAGTCGTTGGATCAGCCCCTTCACTTGCGCCTGGTCGGTGACGATCGATCCCAGGGCGTCCAACAACGGCCAATAATGCGACCGTGGGGTCACCCAATGCTCTAGTGAGTTGTTTGCCGGAATCCAGAGCATGTCCGGGAAATTCCGGAGCATGTGGATTGCACATCCCGCTAAGCTCGACAACCAGACCTGCGTACCATGATCTATCGTGATTGCGTAATGGCGCCGGCGACATAGCCAGAAGAAACGGTGCAGGAATAGCGGGTCATGGCGATGACCCGCCGTGACAACACCGAATCCATGGGCCTGAAAAGTCGAGACCAATTTTTCGGCGACGTCATTTGGATGGAGACAGATATCGACGGGATGATACTCTTCCGGCAATTCCTGAAGACGCTGCGAAACATACCCAACCGGGATGCGTGGCCACGGCTGACCACTAGTGTGGGGCATAAAAAACACGCTTCCTTCCCGTTTCAACCCGGTAGCTTCTGTTTCATAATGCCGGACGACATAGTGGAACGGGTGAGGGGCTATGAGGATACGCTTTCTACCGCCCAGTACGCGCTCAAGATGAACCCTGTCAGGCTCATTGTGGACGAAAATGGCGGGTACTGAGCGAAAGCCGGCCTCGCTGGTATGGTACCAGCGGTCTGCCTTTCCAATCATCAGGGCATGGATGGTGTTGATGTTCGGTCTATAGTCAGCCGGCAGTCCAGCAGCCTCCACATAGATGTCCATCAGCCCGTAGCCAGTGTCCGATCGCCAATCCCTGGTCAGCGGTGGGCAGCTCGAAAGGTAGAGGACATCAGCCCAGTCATCGCGGCATGCCTCCAAGGTCATCGTCGTCCGCAGAATACCACGTGGACGAGTTGCCTTATTTCTCTGAATTACACCCACCATAAACCCTGCTTTTGCGTCACTAAGAAGTCCTTAGTTTTGGCTCCTTCAGAATTTCATCCGGTGTTCCTACATCGACAATGCGCCCAAGTTCGAGCTGATAGATTCGGTCGCAATGCTGTACGGTGGTGAGACGGTGGGCAATGACGATCATGGTTTTCCGGCCTTTGAGGCGACGGATCTCATTCACGATTTCTTGCTCGGTTTCGTTGTCAAGAGCGCTGGTCGCCTCATCCATCACCAGAACCTCACGCCCATGGTAAAAGGCGCGAGCGAGGGCGACACGCTGGCGTTGTCCCCCAGAAAGTCGTACACCCCGTTCGCCGAGCAGCGTGTCCACTCCTTGGGGCAGTTGGTGCACAAGTTCACCGAGCCGTGCTTGGCGAAGGGCTTCGTTGAGGCGCCCTTCATCAATGTCGGCTTCTTCCTCGCCGAGGGCGACGTTGCAGGCGAGCGTATTGTCAATTAGAAAAACCTGCTGCGGCAGGTACGCGACACGGGCGCGCCACTCACCCATGGCATCCTGTAAAGGCCTGTGGTTGTAACTCATCGCCCCAGCTTGCGGTTCGAGCAGGCCGAGGATCACGTCGACCAGCGTCGTCTTGCCTGAGCCGGACGGACCGACTATGCCGATGGAATCCCCAGTGCAAATTTCCAGGGATAGATTATCCAGCGCTGCTTGCGATGCATTGGGGTAGGTAAAGCGAATCCGGTCCAATGTCAACGTCTCGAACGGTTGCAACACGTCCGTCTGGGCATTCGTCAACTGCTCAGGCCGTAGCTGAGAGACTGCCTCTAAATCACTATGCAGCCGGAAGACGGCATTGCGATTGAATCGTAATTGAAGCACGTTGGCGGAAAGCCCCGTCGCCGAGGGAAGTAAACGCAGGCCGGCGAGACCAAACACGCCAAGCGTGGGGATCAAAGAGCTTAAGTCCTCGCGAATAATCAAGCTAACATGTACAAGCATAACGATGAAGATAACAAGTATCACCTCAAGCAAAAACCGGGGTGCCGCAGAGATGACCTGGCTAAGGGTCGACAGGCTCGAGTAGTCTTTGGCGCACTGCTGCACGACGCGGTGAAAGTATGCTTCTTTTCCGAGGATCCGAATCTCTTTGAGACCCTCTATCCCTTCGTGGACCCCCTGCACCATTGTCGTCGCCGCCTGATTGGCTTGTTCACCGTAGGCGCGCAGGTTGCGGCGAAACAGGCGGTCGTAGGCGTAAACCATAGTTCCCATTAGGACCGCCAGCATCGCCAAAGCAAGTGCATTTTGCCAAACGAGCAGTCCGAGGATGGCAAGAGCAACGACACCGTCACTTAGCGTGCGCAGACCTGGTATTACAACGCCGCCGGAAAACACCTGGGTGAGCTGTTGAATGGTGTAGACGTATTCAGAACTGTTGCGGCGAAGAAATTCCGTAAACGGCAAGTGCTGATAGGCGTCCATCAGAACGGAGCGCAGCCGTGCCTGCTGATTGAGACCAAAACGGATGATGGAGCGGTTGATGCCGATGGCCGCTGCGGCCTTTAGCATAAAGACGACGATCAGTGTTCCACCGAGCGCGATTAACAATGATTGCTGTTCGCGCGGCAATCCTAAGAAAGAGACGAATTCCCCGAGCGTGCCGTCCAATGCCTGCGGGTCGGCGACAAGGGTAATGTAGGGGCCGATGAGACCAAGACCCAACAGGTCCAGGAACGAAGAGGCGATGAATAGCAAGAATAAACCCGGCAGCTTGCCTCGGTCTGGTCCAATGAGGTTCAGAATTTCTTGGAGATAGCTTTTCACGAAAGCAATTCGCTACAACTATTACAGAAAGAATCGCGTATTGTATTTGTCGGCAATAAGTTCGTGACGAGGAACCGTTTCATGCGATCTCTCCTTTCTCCGTCAACGTCATCGCCAAAGGAACTGTCGCGAATCATCCCTGAATAAACGGAAGACCAGTCAGCTGCTCCGCAGATTTCACAAGGGTCGGGCATTATCAACATCCTTGCGTAGTAATGAAATGTTCACCAGGCTGTCAGACCTCCATCAATTGTGAAATTCTGCCCAGTACAGTAGCAGGAAGCGTCGCTGAGTAGGTAGACCAATATGCCCGTAATATCCTCCCGGTTTGCCATACGCCCCAGAGGCACTCTGTTGGAGTATGATTTGACAAAGGTTTCATTGTGCTTATTGAACACACCGCCGGGAGAGACACTGTTCACGCGAACGCCGCATGAACCCCACCAGGTAGCGAGCCAGCGGGTGAAGCCGATGAGACCCGCCTTGGAGGCAGAATAGGCCGGAAAGGAACGAAACGGCTGGCCCTCATAAATACGGTGGTCCGGGCCGACCTCCCCATAGATGCTGGAGACCAGGATCAGGCTGCCGCCTCCACCGGACTTGAGCACCTTGCCCGTTTCCCGGCTGAAGAGAAACGCTCCGGTCAGGTTCACGTCCATGGCTTTCTGCCACAGGTCAAGAGGATAATCTTCAAAATCCGGAAAAGCATCACCGGAGGCAGCTAGCGTTTCGCCGGTAACAGCCGCATTGAACACCGCCCCGTCCAGACCCTCATATATGGTGGCAGCCCTAGCTACGCCGGTGATCACATCATGCTCATTGCATACATCAATCTCAAGACCGGGCAAGCCCAGGGTCTCTGCATCCTTGAGCACGCTGCTGCCCGGGCAGTCGGCAATGATGAGGCTGGCTTCCTGTTCGGCTAAGAGCCGGGAGTGGGCCCGGCCGAGCACGCCGCAGGCACCCAGCAACAGGACCCGTTTGCCTCTGATGCCAGTATCCAGGCTCATGGTTTCATGCCCAGCTTACGATTCATGAGAAATTCAATTAACAGGAAGTCAAACTCCGAATCTACATCGAGGCTTTTCTCGATACCGATGTCATACCCTTCAGTATGGCCGTCCAGCAGATACCCCACCCGCCGGATGTACTCCGGGGCCAGCACATAAATGCTGGCGACGTGTTCATAAACCGCCGGAGCGTCCTGCCTGCGAACAACGGTGTCGGGAAGTTCTTTGCTGACCTTCAGAGCACCAGAAGCATCCACCTCCAGAAGATTGAAATATGGGTTTTTACGGGCAGGACAGATGCTGAAAATACCTTCCACGCCTTCCGTTCGCCTCTTGCGAAACTGCGCAATACAGGAGGAAATATCGCTTACCTCCCGCAAAGGGTTCGTACAGTCGAGGTCGACATACATTTCGTAGGTCTCGCTGTAGTGCCTCTCGCAGGCATCGAGGGCGTGTTTGAAAGTATCCCATTTCCCAGCTTCCGATGTTGCCAGGTGCGCAGGCCGCAGAAATGGCGTTTCCGCACCGGCGTCTCTCGCCATTTCGGCGATCACCTCCGAATCGGTGGAGACAACAACCCGGTCGATCTCCGGCGTCCTACGGGCCTGTTCAATCGACCATGTAAGCAGCGGTTTCCCCAGCATGGGGCGGATGTTTTTGTTCTGAAGTCCACGACTGCCACCGCGGGAAGAAATGACGCAAAGTGTTGTCATACTTTTTCTACTAGTTCCCCAATTGATAAGCTTTCCCTTGAGCGTGCGATTTACGGGCTCCCAAAGCTACTTTGAGTGCCTCAGCTCCGGATTCGAGCGAGCAGAAAGCAGGCAGTAACGGGTCATCCAGATGCTTAAGAAAGTGCGCAATGATCTTTAGGAAAAGATCATTGCGTTCGAACCCCGGTAGCACTTCTTGAATGATGTCTTCTCCATCCGGGGAAAATCTGCGCAGCTTGCCGTCCGTGTTCGACCAACGGTAGACGGATTCGGAAGCAATAACCTCTGCTTCACAGCGGTGAACCGGGCTGCACATGTCGAGCTGAATGTGCCCCGTTACGCCGCTTGCATGTGTCAGCAGCAAGTTCGCAACATCGTCACCGTGAATCTCCAGGTCGCTCACGTTGGATAGAACCGCATTTACCGATTCAACCGGTCCGAAAAACCAGAGTGCCAGATCGATCTGGTGGATCAAATCGAATAACGCTCCACCCCCCCGGTCTGAACGGGAACTGTAGCTTCGGCGGTAATCCTGCCCGGTCCGCCAGGCATCGAGCCGATGCCCCATGACCAGTCGGTAGGTAAAGGGTCGGGCGCCCTTCCTCTTCTGAAGCAGACCTTTCAGCGCCATGAGGCCAGGATGTGCGCGCAGTTGGCATCCCACTTCAACTGGTTTCCCCTTCCCAAGCTGAAGCAAACGTTCAACCTCGGTCCATTCGTGGGAAACCGGTTTTTCGATAAACAGGGGTCTGCCGGCTTCAAGCGTTTTCACGGCGATCCCGATGTGCTGATCCGTGGCTGTTGCCACCACCACCGCATCCGCCTCACGAATAGCGGTAGACAGATCTTCGCATGGGCGCACTGGATAATCACGAGTAATTTCTTCGAGGAGTTCCCTTCGACTTCGCCAGACAGAAACCAGTGCCCCCAGCTTAAGCAGATTGGCAATATGACGCTTCCCGATGGAACCGGCGCCGCAAACCAGGACGTGCTTGGTAGCCATCAGCGAAACCAACCATCTTCGGATTCGCCGACCAGCATCATGCGCTTGCGCAGGATAACCTTTGGACTGAGCTCAACTGTGGCAAGGCTTTCAGCAATCTGCCGTCCCGCGGTTCCGCCGCCATAGGGGTTTGAAGCAGTTGCGCACCGAGAGCGGAAATCCTCGTCGAACAAGCACCGCTGGATGGCCCGATAGATCGATTCAGTATTGTAGTCGGCATCCAGCACATTATCACCGCGCAGGCGCCCCTGCTGGCGCGAACCGATATTGACAGTCGGGCACCCGAATACAGGCGTCTCCTTGATGCCCGATGAGGAGTTTCCCGCGCACACGACCCGCCATTCCGGCAACAAGGTCAGGGCAATAATACCGTGGTAATTATAGCGGCCGAGGGATTTGTGGAGCTGCATGTTGGGATGGTCCTTACCGAACAATTCTTTCAGCACTGCTGCGATGGTCTTCCCGCCAGCGTCGTTATTCGGATAGGTCAGGATGACTTGGGCGTCTTCATCCGCAAAGCGACACAGCGCTTCCATGGACGGTCGCAGTTGGCAGGCGGCCTGCTGAAATTCGGTTGTAACCGAATGCTGGGTGAACAGGATGACCGGCCTGGTCGGATCGAGATCCAGGCGCTGACTCAGTTCATCTGCGGTTGCATAGTTACCGTCCTTGATCAGATCGATCGCAGGGAATCCGACGGTTTTCACTCGCCACGGCTCCTCACCCATGGCCAAAACCCTGTTGGTCGCCTGTGAGTTGGTAGTGTAATGAAGGTGGGCGAGTTTTGTCATGGCATGTCGGACGGAATCATCCAAGGCTCCCCCTTCTGTGACGTCGCCCCCTTCAATGTGGGCAGTGGGAATGTTCATCTGGGTGCCGGTGATCACCGCGGCAAAGCCTTCGAATCGGTCCGCATAGACCACAAAAACATCAGGGTTGATTTCATGAAGGAGTGGAGCAAGACCAAGAATTCCAGAAGCGATTGCGTGTCCTGTAACAGTTGTGCCTTCGCCGCTCATGTCAAGGTCAACCTCCCCGTGGATTTCAAACCCGTCCTGACGGATTTCAGACTTCGTTTGGCCGAAATTCCTGTCGAGATGGGACCCGGAAATGATCAACCTGTAATCCAGGCCCGGATGCGCGCGGATTGCGCGCAGGATCGGGTACTGTAGGCCATACTCGGCACGGTTCCCGGAAAAGACGGCAATCCGGCGTTTACTGTTTGACACAGTTTCTGGAAAGAAGGATGGAAAGGCCGCTGCGGAGATTGGTTCTTGGCAACCATGACAGCAGGAATCGTGTTTTCGTTATATCTAATCTCAGGCTAGAAGGACAAGCGAGTTCCTTGTCAGCGATAACGGAACGTGCCTGTTCACCCACGAGGTTGAGCGCCAATCGGGCCAGTTCACCCACTGGAACGGCTTGGCCGCTGCCCGCATTCATTATACCGCCGACACTTGCCGCACAGGCAGCAGCGATGCAACCAGCCGCATCCTCAATCCAGAGGAAGTCCCGAATGGGTTTTGGATCTTTTAGTTTCAAAGGTCCATTCCCGGGGATCTGGCGCAGGATATCGGCAACGACCGAATGATCTGGCATGCTCGGCCCGTACAGGTTAGAAAAGCGCAGGCATGTACCGCCGGCTTCAACGAACACTTGCTCACATTCGATTTTCTTGCGGGCATAATCACTGACTGAAGCAACCGGCTCGTCCGGCTTCCGGGCGTGTACATGCTGGTCCCCGTAGACAACGGCAGAAGAGGCATACACAATGTGGCGCCAACGCTTTGCGGCAAGGATCCGGCAAAGTTCAACTTCACGCGGGTCGTAAGAAGCAGAGGTATTCCTGTTTTGTGCCAGGTGTACCAAGACAGCATCATCAACCGGGGATAATTCCTCGTAAGAGGAAATACTGATCAACCCCTCTTCTGAACCTCTAGTGTAGCCATAAACTTCGCCGTCCTGCTTGAGAAGCAGTCTATATAACTCTTTCCCGATAAAACCGGATGCTCCGGTAATGACAACTTTCATTTGCCGGCGGCACGTTTTAAAAAGGGCAATTACTGTACATCCGTTTTCTTGATTTGCTGGCCCTTGGGGATATCAACCCGTGCTTTCCTGCCCAGTAAAGATTCAAACTGTTCGGCCAAAAATGCCCCCCCTCCGGGTCTTTTTACCCATATGTTATTCTCGCTCAAGGTTTCAGCGCTGAAGATATCTTTGATGGAAACCACGGATGCGAACGCGAAGTCCATTGTCGACTCTTCTTCCTGCACCGGCTGCTTGTCACCCCCACGGGCTGAGAAGATGATTCTGGAGCCTTGGATCAGGTCCGACAGTGCTCGGGGATCCATCGAGCAGGAAATATCCGGCCCTTCCCGGTCCATGCTATCGGTAAAATGTCGTTCCACGATGGAGGCACCCAGGGCAACCGCTCCCAGGCAAGTGTAATTAGAGGTCGTGTGATCCGACAGGCCGATAACGGCGCCGGGGAAAGCGTCTTTTAGCTTTTGCATGGCGCCTAAGCGCACTAACTCAGGTGGCGTTGGATAAATGTTAGTGCATTGCAATAGAGCATAAGGGATTTTTGCCTTCTGCAGGATCTCGACCGATGGTTTCAAGGTTTCTATCGAATTCATCCCGGTACTCATGATGACCGATTTGCCAAATTGGGAGATGTATTTGATCAGGGGATAGTTGTTGCATTCCCCCGAACCAATTTTGAAAGCAGGTACATCGAATTCCACGAGACGATCGACAGCCGCCCTTGAAAAAGGGGTGCTGATGAAAATTGTATTTCGACTGTTGACATGCAACATCAGCTTATGTTCATCCTGCTCGGAGAGGGCACACCGGGCCATGATGTCAAAGATTGTTTCCTCGGTATGGCTAGGCACGATGTGTCTCGCTTCATCGGACATTTCATCTTCCACAATGTGCGTTTGATGCTTGATTACTTCAGCCCCGGCGTCAATGGCCGCGTCCGCTATCGCAATTGCGGACTCCAGCGAACCGCCGTGGTTGATGCCGACTTCAACAATGACAAGCGGCGGTTCGTTTACGCCGACTCGCCGGCCCTGGATTTCAAACTCAGCGTTGTTTTTCATGGTGTTCTTTCATATTGATACTGTAGAAAGATCTGAGAGCCCATTTAAATGTTGTAGATATCCGCCTTGTAGTCTTGCAGGTTTTCCGGCTTCGCGAACCACTCCACGGTCTCCGTAATACCGCGGCGGAACCCATCCAATCCGCCAAACTCCGGCTGCCATTCGAGAAGCCGGCGGGCTTTGGTATTGTTCGCCCACAGACGCTCGACCTCGCTTCCTTTCGGGCGGAGTCGCTGGTTATCCGTCTGGATTTCAATCTGAGCACCCATGACATCGGCAATGGTGTTGGCAGTGTCCCCGATGGAAATCTCGAAACTGCTTCCGATGTTGATCACTTCGCCCACGATCTCCTCCGAGCGCAGAGCCGCGATGAAACCAGCGACGGTGTCTTTCACATAGCTGAAGTCGCGTGTCGGATGTAGCGCTCCCAGTTTGATCCGATGGTTTCCGCTGGCAATTTGGGTGATGACGGTCGGAATCACGGCCCGCGCGGACTGCCGGGGACCGTAGGTATTGAAGGGGCGGAGGATGCAGACCGGCGTGGCAAACGAGCGGTGAAAGGACATGGCAATCTGGTCCGCACCGATCTTACTGGCGGAATAGGGTGACTGCCCCTGGAGCGGGTGCTCTTCGTTAATGGGGACAACAAGAGCGGTCCCGTACACCTCACTCGTGGAGGTATGGATCACCTTCGACACCCCCAGCGTCCGCGCCGCCTGGACCACATTGAGTGTGCCCTTGACGTTCGTGTCCACATAGGTGTCGGGAGAATGGTAGGAATACGGGATGTTGATCAGAGCGGCCAGGTGCAGAACCGCGTCACATCCTTCCATAGCCTTGCGGACCCCGTGGGAATCCCGGATGTCCCCAGCAAACACCTCCAACTGCTCCTTTACGTCATCGGCACAACCATCCAGCCACCCCCAGGAATTGAAAGAGTTGTAAAACACGAAAGCTCTGACCTGGTAATCCGCTCTCACCAGAGCCTCGGTCAAATGTGACCCGATGAAGCCGTCAGCACCTGTTACAAGAACTTTCTTCACAACCTTGGCTGCATTAGTGTATTGAATACGATTCGTAAAAGACCGCCAACCTGCGCTTATCCATCCCACTCATCATTGACCCGCTCCAGTGCTGCGGCGTGACCCACGTCGAGCCAGTATTCATGGATCGGAAACACAAACACTGGTTTTCCCTGCGCCTTGCCGTTTTTCAGCAGAACAGGCATATCAAAACACTTGTCGGGTGGCAGTAGCTCCAGCATGTGAGGTTCCAGGACGTACACCCCGGCAATGATCTGATGAGACACCACCGGTTTTTCCCGCATGGACAGCAACCGGTAGTCCCGTGATGTAATAACCCCGTAGGGAATCTGTGTTTCCTCTTCACGGACGCAAAGGGTGGCCGAGGCCTTGTGTTCCTGGTGGAAAAACAGCAGATTGGCAAAATCAACACGGGTCAGCACATCCCCATTAATCACCAGAATGGGATGGCTCGGAGGTTTCGGGAGCAGGGTCAGGGCCCCGGCGGTACCCAGGGGCTGGTCTTCTACAAGATAATGGATCTTGACGCCCCAGCGATCCCCGTTGCCAAAATGCCCGGTAATCTGCTCCTTGAGGTAATTCACGGAGATAAAGAATTTCCGAAAGCCCGCGTTTATGCATTGTTTCAGGATGATTTCCAGAATCGGTTTCCCCCCCACAGGCAGCATCGGTTTCGGACAGTTCTCCGTATCCGGGCGCAGGCGTTTTCCCTGCCCACCGGCCATCAGTACTACCCAGTTCGAAAGCATTTTACCGGGCAGCAGCTCTCTCTGGATAAACAGCCTCACTATGCGGCCTTTAGAGTCCAGTCCCGGGATCTGGTGCAGCAATTGATCCCGCATCATCATTTCCACTTTCTGGTCGGAACTGTCCGCCGGTAGCTTGTTGAACTTTCGATTCATGATGTTTTCAGACGGGCTCTCCAGGGTCTCGCCCTTCAATAACCCCCGGCGGACATCCCCGTCCGTTACCGTGCCCAGCAGACGTTGCTCAGCATCCACCACGAGGGCAATCTGGACAGAGCCCTGGTCGATCACGCGAATCGCCTCCCGAACCGTTGCGGCCGGTTGCAGAAACAGTGAAGTGAGGTCTGTCATTTGTCAGTAACCTCCCATCTGTGAGTAGAGTTCAGCGTAACGCACTTGTTGAGGGAGGAAGCAGAAACGCGAAGCCTCTTCAGTGAGAAAGGCCCTGGTCTGCCGGTAAAGGCCGGGCTTGAACCCCTTGTCCAGGGTACTTTCGATCTCCATGGGTTCAATCTGAACAGAACCAAGATGCATCACCTGGAGCTGTTCCATCGGCCGGAAGATCAAACGTCGCTTGCGGGTTAGGATCTCAATGCCCCAGCGACCCGGGGATTCCCAGTCGGCCAGGTAGGAAAACATCACCCCACGGTCTGTGACACCGGCTCCGCAGAAGCGAGCGGCGGCGGGATGCCAGTTCAGTGATCCGGCATGCCAGTACTTCCAATCCGCCGGCACCCCGCAGAGGTAGAAAACCAGGTCCACTACGTGAGTCGAGTTGCCGAGGAACCAGCGTTCCTTCACGCTAGGAGCCTTTGGCAGATCGCGGATTTTATGGGACCACTCGGTGAATTCGAACTGGACGCTGGTCACACCGCCGTCATCTGCTATTAGTTCCTCGGCCTTGAGAGTGGATGCATAAAATCGGCGGTTGTAGGCCAACCATACGTCGACATCATTCCGAGTCGCAACTTCATGTAATTGCCGGATCTCTTCGATATTCACTCCACCCGGTTTTTCAAGCAGAATATGTCTAGTGCCAGCTTCTATCAGAGCAGTTGCCGTTTTAGCCAGCTGCCTTACCCCTACAGCGACGATGGCGGTTTCGGGAGCAGACGCTTGCTGCAATGCCACTCCAACACCTCCGGTTCTTGGGGTAATCCCAGTGGCCTGGTCAAACGTAATAGCTGAAGCTTCACCACGGCCGATCACCTCAAACGAGGTGTCCAGTGCCTGGAGCACTTTCGCGTAGTCCTGCGCCATCGGTCCGGCACCTATCAGCCAAAGATCCATGATTTAGGTAATGGGAACAAGGTTGTCATGCCGGACATGGGATATGTTCCAGTGATCCAGCATGGCCTTTAGAAAGATCCGGTGAATCCGGCATGATTCCGCTAGGGTCGGAAGATTGCATCGCCCAGTTCCCTGAATTGCCTTGACCAAGCGCGCGGTTATTTCGCTCTGATTTTCGAGTTTTCCCCGTATAACAGATCCGCCCGGCCCGGTGGCAATGCCTCCGGCTTCGTCAATGAGCCATTCTCCTTCCGCGGTTTCCACACGCAGCCGGAAGGCCTCGCCTCCAGTGCGGGACTCCAGCACCAGTTCGCTGCCGCCAGAGAAGGTCGCTTTCAGGATGCCGGTAACTTCGAAAAACCCAGGTCGCTTGCTTTCAAACCATGTGGGATTCAGCTCCGAGACGTCCAGGGATACCAGGTCCTGCCCGGTCCACCAGGAAACCAGGTCAAGGAAGTGAACGCTGTTACAGGCCAGGCCCCAGAAGCTATTGCCAACGCAAACCCGCAGAGGCTGAGCTTTCTGCAGGACTTCGCCAAGTTGCCGGTGCCAGGGCATCATGTGCCGAGATGTGTTGACCCAAGCGCCGTCTGAACTTCCCGTGAGCGTCAATAAATCATCCAAATCGTTCACGCTTTGCGTCAGCACCTTTTCCAGAACCCAGAAGCGCACATTCCATTGAGATGCAATTTCTCGCACCACCTTTGCCCGGACATCGGCATTAGTCGCAACAATCGCAAGATCTATGCATTGTGGAATGTCCTTTGGTATTTGATTAACCGATACTTTATGAGGGCATGTTGGCCCGGCAGCTTCGTTCCAGCGTCTTCTGGCAGTTTCAAGGGCCTGTTCTGAAATATCCTGAACGTTGATATCCAGTTCAACTTCATAGCCCGCAAGCCCCTGTAAGTAGCGTGAGCCGAGGTTGCCTGCGCCAGCGATAAGAATCTTGTAGCTCATAGTTGACCCTTACTAATTTCATAGTCTTCAGTGCATCTTTCAGTCTTGGCAACATTGACGGCACACCTTCCATTAAATTGCTCGCTTCCTCCCCTTGCAAGGGCAAGCCCAATTTGAACACTATGTCCCAGGCTTGCCCTGTTAAGACGTCGAGATTTCTGGAACCATTAGTCTTAAACGATACCTGCTCCAACGGAAGCATGTCACAGCGTTTTTCCTACGTAGTAACTTTCACCGCCCAACCGTATTGGTCATACTTGATCAAGTTCAAGATACCTGTTTAGAAACACGCAAAGATCTCGGTTGGCCAAAGTTGATTTAATGGAATCGAGATCTTCCTTACTTGCTCTCAAAAGACCACCCATCCTTTTTCGCTGATATGTTTCTCTATTGAACGTATGTAAAAGTATCCTCATCATATTAGACACGCCCCAATATAGATATCGGTTGCGCAATACAGGTATTTGCCGCAGAAGTCGGGGCATAAACGGAAATTCCACCCTCACTCTCTCAATTAATCGATCTCTTGAAATGGCAAATAATTCACTTATCATTTCTTTCTCGTCTTTATCGTTTTCAGTGGAGCTACTTGAAATCAGTTGGATGAGTTTCCTAATGTCATATGAATGTGACCCAGTTAGTATTTTCTCAAAAATATCGTAATTCCCGGTACCCGCACTTGTGTCTTTCTGCCTAATGTATGAGACCAATCTTTCGTCAATATGTACCGATCCGAAACATAACATGCGCAAGTGAAAAAACAGCTCGACATTATTCAATGAATAAAAGTTTATTTTGGAACACTCACTGGCCGCAATACTCAGCTGCTTTGTCCTAAATGCCGAATAATAAGTAACGGTGAATGGCGTTAGTCCGCTGACTACTCTAGATCGTGGGTTATTCTGATCGATACTTCGGGGCGCATAGCCACCCGTGTTAGGAAATAAAAAAGAAGGAGTTCCAATTAGTTGTCTGGGTGCATCGGTCTGCGTTTTGGTCAAATGGAACCAACCGATTCGGCCAGAAGCTCCAACATGATCAATATTGTGTTTTAGAAAAGTTATGTTTTCCTCGATACTGGAAGGTAGCAAAAAATCATCGTTGTCAGAGAACATTACAAATTCTGTTTTCACACGTGATAATGCGTTCTCTAGTTTCTTATAGTAACAACTGAAATCATTGTCCTCGTAAAGTTCATGCTGGTAGCTTATGTTTGGGAAAGTGTCCTTGTTTGACAGCAAATTGACGACGGTTTGATTCGGCTGGCCATCTGCGATGTAAACATGAAACGGGAGGCAGATTCTGTTGGCATGCCACAACCAACGAAGCGTGTGTAGATGCCTTCCTTTAGTTGTAAGCAGGATTGTCAAATCATCGTTGATTATTGTCATTACATTAGATATGCAAGTTATTCCTCCACACTCTTTTGCGTCCAACTACCAAGAACTGCAGTTCAATGTTTAGGTAATTCATTAGTATCTAAGCGTGTCGGAATGACAAGGAAAAGAGGACCCGGTGTGATCATGCAAAATTGAACCACGCTGTTTGAAGCAGCTCTCCGAAGAGGGGTCGACACCGGGAGTAACGAGAATGACTCTGCTTGGTGTGTGCTATTACTCTAGTGGGAAGATTCTCGCGGAATACGCTCGAAGAGACGCCTCTTGGTGTTGTTCTCGTACGCCTAGAATTCGGTGAGAGATCTACTTCAAGAGAGTTGCAATCCTTAATGAAATTGGGCTAGGCCCAACTGTGCAGTTATTGTTGATTTGTACTAGTCGGAGCTGTGAGCAACCCCCGAAAGCGAAAGCAAATCGAGCGTTGCACAGACTTGGTCCTTGATGCCGCTACTGAAGCGGAAACCCTCGCTATTGAACCTGGCATTGGAAACCTCATAAGACAACTGATTCATAATCTTGGAGTCAACAAGCTCAACTTCAATGGATGGTACCCTCTGGCGGATAATGTGGAGTATTTGCCTAACACTCAGGTTTTCCGTGACTATATTGTAAATCTTATTAGCAAACAAACGCCGGGAAATGACAAAGCAAATTGCAGAGACGGCATCATTTAGATCAAGATAAGGTCTTTTCTGGTCAAGTGCAGTTCTCCATACCGTCAGCGGTTGGCCCATTACAGCTTGCCAGCAAAATTTATTGACTGCTGTGTGGAAACGCATTCCAGGC
>CAZMGM010000007.1:40907-52742 GCA_964565865.1 uncultured Acidobacteriota bacterium
ATATGGTGCCAAAGCGACAAATCGTAAAACGTAGTCCTGCATCCGATCCCAACTCCTGCAATAGACTTTCCTCTTTCAATTTGACAAGGGCATACGGGCTCTGGGCTCTTAGTTGCGACGGCGCACAATCTTCGGTTACAACCCCATCTTGGGTACCGTAAACACTCGTCGTGGAGGCAAAGATCAACGGGCAGCCCAGTCTAGCGCAGGCCTGAGCGATCCCGGTTGTCCCTCCTAGGTTTACGCGCTTCACCTCCTCCAGTCTCCCTATGCTGTTTTCGGCGTCAGTCAGGGCTGCAAGATGCACGGCGCAATCAGCCTTTTCCAGGATCGATTCCAGGTTAAGCTGAAGCACATCACCCTCCAAAAAGACATAATTCCCACGGTTCGGGAGGTCAAATAAAGAGCAATAACGCTGTGTTGACAGATTATCAACCATGAGGATCTCTACGTCGCTACAGACAGTCGGGAGTTGACGAATCAGCTTCGATCCGATATGGCCAAGCGCACCTGTAACCACAATCTTCATTTCCTCACCTCAGATACTCGCCCAGACAGCTTTGATAGTAGTCACGGGTTGCTTCCAGCCCCATCCTGAGATCTGTCCGTGGCTTCCAGTCGGCTAAGGTCGCCTTCAGCTTGGAGTTCGTGAAGATGGCGTCTCCGACTTCGAGAGTTCGCCTCGATTCTGGCCAATCCACCAATACAACTTCTCCCGCTCCGATGCACCGCACGGTGCACTCAGCAATCTCTCTAACACTGTGATGTCGATCCCCACAGGCCAGGAAGACCTCCCCGTTCGATTCAGCACTTTGTGAAATGCCAAGAAGCGCTGATACTGCATCATCAATGTACAGTACATTTCGGAGCTGTTCTCCATCACCATACACGGTTACTTTTTTCCCTTGGAGTGCGAGTCCTATGAAGTAATTATTAAACGTGAATTCTGCACTATGTATTGCCGCTCGCGGTCCAAAAACATTTGGCAGCCTGACTACTGTTGCTGGAATCTGATAAGCCTTTGCATACAGCAATACGTATTTCTCAGAAACGCTCTTGTTCGCAGAGTAAATGTCGTAAGGGAATTCAGGATGATTCTCATCAGCTGGTTTATAGATGAGTTTTCCAAACTGAGTTGTGGTGCCGACGTGTATTAACTTGGCTTCTGCTGCGAAACGTCGTACAGCTTCGAGAATATTCAAGACGCCCTTACTGTTGACATCGAGATCGACCCACGGATTCTTCATAGAAAATGGATGTGAAGTTGACGCAGCACAGCTAAAAATCACGTTTTTCCCATAAACACATTCCGAAAGGCCATCAAGGTTGAGTATGTCCCGTAATACCAGTTCGACTGAACCCTTGAAGTCTTTAATGTTGTAAAGATTCCCGCCGGAGCGAGTGTCTAGAGAGTCATAGATTGTGACTTCAGCTCCATGTTGTAGGCACACATGAGCCAGGTTACTACCTACAAACCCAAGACCTCCGGTAATGAGGACTTTCTGACCCTGGAGATTAGGTGCGGAGTTTTTCATGCTTGACCTCCATTGTGAAACCTCCAGATCAATTGCCCATTCAAACTGACCAGAGCGCCAATAACTACCATGGTTAGTTGGTACGATCCTTGATGGAATGCTTCTTATCAGAAATGGCGTATGACAAGTGAAGGTGGCAAAGAGTTGTTTGTGCGATTAAGGTATCCACAGAACCGGGCACTTTAATTTAGTTTCACCTGAGTAAGAATAGAACAGATCGACAAAAGATCAGGAGGCTTTCGTCATTAGCTGGATCTGAAGAGCAGTAGGCAGGGGTTGGCCCAAGTGATCTGGTTTCTCGAAATGCTCTTGGGGGTAGCCTTGCTCAACCCCGAGAATCTTTGGCAGCTAAATGGACTTCAAGAACTCTAGCTAGCGCGTTCTTGATATACCTTCTTGATCGGAAGGAGGGTCCCTTTTGGGGAACTTCGCTAAAGCCCTCATACACCCCCTTCCAAATCGGACCTTTCATCGACTGTAGCCTCTTATAATGTCAGCTACACGTTCAACCTCTTTCTTGCCTAATCCCGGATACAAAGGGAGTGACAGTATTTCCCGCGAAATGCGCTCTGTTTCACACAAGTCCCGGGCCTCTAAAGCCACGTAGGCACTCTGCCGATGGATCGGAGTCGGATAGTGAACATCCGCTCCGACGCCATTTTGGTGGAGATGGTGAAGCAAGCCCTCTCGATCTGCTGACCGGACCACATATAGATGATAAACATGTTTAGTGTTATTGTGCCTTTTGGGTAGAATCAAGTTTGAATCCGACAACAGCGTGCTATACGCACCCGCCAATTCTACGCGTATCTGATTGTCACGATCGAGGTAGGCAAGTTTTACCCTGAGAACGGCAGCTTGGATTTCGTCCAGTCGACTATTCATTCCTCCAATCTGACTAACAAATCTCTCCTTCCAACCATATTGGCGTAGGAGTCGAAGGCGGGCGTCCAGAACGGGATCTTCTGTCACGACAGCCCCACCATCACCCAGGGCTCCAAGATTCTTGGTGGGATAGAAACTGAAACAACCAAGCTGGCCAAAGCAACCCACTCGCCTAAGGCCTACCTTGGCACCGTGTGCCTGTGCGCAATCCTCAATTACAACGAGCCCGTGCTTGTTGGCGAATTCACAAATTGATTCAATATCTGCAGGCGAACCATACAGATGAACAGGTACAATCGCTTTCGTTCTTGCAGAAAGTGCATTAGAAAGCTTTTCAGGGTCAAGGGTATACCTATTTGGGTCAATGTCCACAAGAACCGGAACAGCACCAGCCAACTCGATTGCGGAGACCGTGGCACTAGCAGTATGCGAAACGGTTATGACCTCGTCGCCTTTACCAATCTTGCACGCTCTAAGGGCCAAATGTAGCGCCGCCGTACCACTACCAACACCGACGCCGTACTTAGCCCCAATGTAAGATGCAAACTCTTCTTCAAATGCCTGCACCTCCCTGTTCAGGATGTATCGGCCACTCTCTAGAACTCGACAGATGGACTTGTCTATCTCAACCCCGCGCATCCTATAATGAACTCCGGGATCAGCAAGTGGGATGAAATCGCTCCTCATATGTTTCACTTAGAGAGAATCGCCACGGAAGGAACATAGGTTATGAATCGGCCACCTCTCTTCAGAAACTCATGTTCTTTTCCTAGAATTTCCTCCTTATGATTCCAGGCAAACAGCAGAGCGAACTCTGGATAATCTGCTGCAAAGTCTTCGTGTGGCTTAATCGGTATATGCATACCCGGACTATACTTTCCTTGCTTCGCAGGCGTAGTATCACAAACAAAGTCTATTGAATCTGGTCCCAGACTACAGTAATTCGTAACCGTTGCACTCTTCGATGTCGCACCGTAGCCTACAACTCGCTTACCTCGCAACCTTGCATCGCGAATCAATTCTTGTAGTTTTTTTCGTGATTCCTCGATTCTCATGCGAAATCGAACAAAAGTCTGGTAGTTGTGGAGTCCGATAGATTCCTCAAGACTCTTCCTTTTATCAATCTTCGGGGATAGCTCCACTGTCCCCCTGCGAGCAATTGTGTAACGCATCGAACCACCATGAACGCTTTGTGGCTCAACGTCTACTACAGCCATACCATAACGCCTGAACATAGAGTCCACGGAGGAAACCGATAAATAGTAGACATGCTCATCGTATATTTGATCGTATGAAGTTTTCTTCACGATCTCCCCCAAGTATGGGTCCTCAAAGACGAAAAGACCTGAGGGTTTCAATAGCATGTCAACGGCCCGGGCTACCGCATGCAAGTCCGGAATGTGACAAACTACGTTCGCACCTACAATCAGATCGGCGGAGCCATACTTCTTCAGAATGTCTTTTGCCAATGTCTCGTCAAAGAACCTACAAACAGCATCCAACCCCTTGTCCTTTGCGAGCGCCGCTACGTTGCGAGAAGGCTCGACACCTAAATGTCGTATCCGGTCAGAAGCAAAATGCTGCAACATGACCCCATCATTACAGCCAATCTCGACGACAAATGGATTATGTGACGTCAAGTACCTTGCCTTCATGTCCTCAGCAAATGCCTTGAAGTGTTGATTCATTCGCAAAGATAGGGAGGACAGGTAGGCATACTTGTTGTGAAACAGCTTCTCCGGTTCTACGCACTTCTGAAGTTGCACCATGTAACAAATCGGACAGAATCCAACCTTTAGATCAAAGAAATACTCGCTCGCAAATTCACTGGGCTCTAAGAAAGCATTAGCCACAGGCATCTGCCCGAAGGAAATAACAGGCTTCAGCTCACCTTCACAAACTCTGCAAAGTGACATTTTATCTCGCTCCCGACTGGTCTTTAAATTCACACATCGCGCATTTCATTTCAGCTCCACACAGGCTCGTTTGATCATGATCGAGTTGCATTCAACATAAGCCACTGAAATTGAATCACTTGGTTGAGTAGAAGCCGATCTAGACAGGAGAGTTCTGGTTTGTTGGAATCACGCTTGAAATCAGAAAGGCAAGGAACAACTTTGACAAATGGCAAGACTTCGCTGTCATCGAGCAGAGCTGGTTCAGTTTCTGAAACAAAGCAAAACCTCCACCATATCCCAACTCAAAGCCGCACTCGGCAGCGAGGTGGACCTGACCGTCTTCCGCAAGCTTAAGGAGATCGGGTACCTCAGCAGTTATTAACATCGGGTCGATTCTACACCCTGGCCGAGACGACCCACTTTGACGCTCTCGGAGTGTGGTCGTTGCGGGGTGTTCACTTTTCCCGCTACGGCGCCTTGTGCTCGACCTGCCAGGCTCTGGTGGAGGACTCCCCGTCGGGGATACTTTTTGGAAGGTCAAACCGTTGGCCGTTCACCCCTGACAGTTGACAGCTGACGATTCGATTTAAACATTTTGGGGTTGACGTCAGCAACCATCTTTTTCCGCGAGCATCCAGTTTAGCAGGAACCTGAACACCCCAAGGGTGAACACCAGCTATGTTTGGTTGTCGTATCGTCGTAACGAAGGCACCATCAGTTGCCTATTGGTCCATAGACGATGGCATCCCTGGCCAGCTGGGGAACGAGATTAAACATTCCGTAGGCTATAGTCTTAAACATGCTGCCCGGGATAAAGATGACGTCTTCGGATTGGACTGGGACATCGGGCACCTTACCTTTCATGACCTTCTGGATATCCAGGGCAATCTCTTGGCGGGCGCCGCTGTCTTCTTCATAGCGAACCAGAACGGACTTGTGGAGCTTGGCTGTGGGCGCTGGGCCGCCGGCCCAGGCAAGGGCCTGGGTGAGGAGGAACGGACCTTCACCTTCCGGTAGTGCGAAAGCCCCTGCACGATTCACCTGGCCGATAACATAAAAGAGTTCCGATTCCTTCTCGGGTACGTTGATGACATCGCCACCTCGAATAGGGACGTTCAGGGCCAGGTTTCCCTCGTCAAGCAGTTCCTTGAGGTCGATCTGTGTAAGCTCGGGCTGGTTGTTGGATGCTTCCTCAGAGGAGGGTTCCAAGTCGGATACACGGCGCTGGAGCGTCAGGTTATCCGCAGCGTTGGGAGACAGACCTCCTGCCATGGCGATGATGTCGACCAGTTGGAGCTGGCGTGTGATCTGGTACTGACCGGGACCCTTCACAGCTCCCAGGACAAAGACTGGTTGCGAGCGGTACTCACTCACGAACACTGAGACATGGGGGTCTTTAATGATGTCAGGATGGAGGCTCAGTTTCAGTTCCCGCTCCACTTCGGATGCTGTCTTTCCCACCACTTCGATTTCACCCACCAGGGGAAGATTGATAAAACCGGAAGAATTGATCCGCAGCTGGTGACTGAATGTGTCGACGCCGTAGACGCTGACTTCGATCATGTCACCACCGCCTAATTGATACTCGCCGTCGCTGCGGTATATGTTGCTCATGGATTCCAGCTTCTCGTTCAGCTTGTTCTCCACGGTCCTGGGGATGTCAGGAACTGGTTCCGGGATCTGACCTTTTACGGGGAAGGTCAGAATGAAGAGAAGAAAAAGGATCGTTGACGCGAATCGGTTGACGGTCATTTGGGGCTCCTAAAACGAGTGTGTGGAGTTATTGCATCTTCCAAACGAGTAGTATCCATTCGGTAGGCATGCGGGTTGATATCAACGAAGGGAGGTCTAGCCTCAATCTGTCGAATCGCTACGATGGTCGGTGCGGCCGTATTGGACACGGTAATGGCATCATCCTCGGGTTCAACAACACGGGCTTGCAGTGCGAGCAATCTGGCGTTGGCACCGTTGTCAACACCCATGCCGTGGCGCACACTACAATATTGGCGAACATGTCCTCGAAACGACTCACGGATTCGCTCAGGATAAGCTATCCCGACTCGAAGGCCTCCACACGGTGTCGAGAAGATTTTCCTTCTCGATGTCATAATCGCGGACGTAGTCGCCCATACATTTCTCGGTCTCATAGTTCCTCTTCAGAAAACTTTCGGGCCGCTTCTTCCAGCCCCTCCTCGAAGCTGCGGTGCGGTTCCCAGCCAGTGCGTTCATGGAAGCGGCTTGGATCTAGGCGGACGCTTCTCCGGTCGATCTCGAGCGCGTCCGGCGGCCAGGGCACGTGTCGAACTTCAACCTGCTTGCCGCTGACTGTCGCTACTGCTTCGGCGATGTGCGTGAAGGCCTCAACCAGAGCGACACTGCGACCCGAGCCGACCACAAAGTGGTCGCCACACACCGAGTCGATTTTTTCTGCCGCGAAGCGCATCGCGGCAGCTGCATCGTCGACATGCAAAAAATCCCGAAGACAAGAGCCGTCGCCGTAAACGGTCAGCGGCTCGCCGCGAAGCGCACGTCTTACCATTTTGTTGATCACTCCACGGTCCTTTTGTTTCACCGCTGACCCCACCCCGAACAAGGTTGACAATCGAACGGTCACACCTCGAATAAACCCTCTCCGCGTACCCCACTCTATGTACTCCTCCGCATACCGCTTGTGTTGGTCGTAAAGGGTTCGGGGGTGATCGCATCCTTCGTCATCTACGATGCCCGTAAGTCGCCCTGTCTGCGTATCCGTGCCGCTCAGCACCACGACCGGCGGCCGTTCGAGCGCGCTTGCGGCCTGCATCATGTGCAGGATGGCTTCTGCGTTCGTCCGCAGATCGGTAACTGGATCGATCTCTGCTTGCCGCGCACTCGTCTGTGCCGCGAGATGGAACACCGCGTCGACACCCTCTAGAGCCCCTGTCCATGTCGCTATGTCGCGAATGTCACCATCTACTCGTCGGTGAAGCCGAAGCTCGTAACCCGCAGCCTGCAGCTCGCTTGCAAGCGGTACAGACAAGAAACCCCCCGCCCCCGTGATCAGCGCCCGAAGAGACATGACAGGTATTCCTCTGAACGAACGGACGTCGATAGGATCAAGGGATTGCCCGAGAAGACGAACGAGACTTGGATGGACGCTGCCGACAAAGGAAGAATAGTCGAACTCCTCCAAAGGCTCGCCGCTCACCTTTCAATCTCTCAAGCCGGTTATCCGGAGGGCCGAGCCGGGAGATAGCAAGGGCTGGTGTCTAATCAGATCGCTCATAAACCGGTTGAGGGTTTACAAAGAACGGTCAACCGTTTCCCCCTCGGCATAGTAGTCCTGATAGTAATTGTAATAGCCATAGTAAGATCCGTAGCCGGCCTTTCTCAGATTGATACCGTTGATGACCGCACCCAGGATATTGCCTCCAAAGCGGTTGATTTGCTGACTGGCCTTGCGGACCGCCTCACGGGGAGTTGCACCCCCCTTGACCACCAGGATGAGACCATCGGAATGGCGGGTGAGCATGAGCGGGTCGGTGACCGATAGAACCGGCGGCGTGTCGATAACAATGTACTTGAAAAACTCACGCATTAACCCCAGCGCCTTTTCCATCCTTTCCGAACTCAGTAACACCGCAGGGCTAGGAGGAATCGGGCCGGAAGGCGCTATCACCAGGTTAGGGACGGGGGTCTGGACCAGTTCCGAAGAAAAGTCGGAGTTCCCACTCAAGAACTTGCTCATACCCTGATCTTTGTTCAATCCAAAAGTGTGGGCCAGGGCAGGTTTCCTCAAATCCAGATCCACTAGCAGGGTGCGCGCGCCCGTGTGAGCTAGCACCACCGCCGTGTTGATGGCCGTCGTCGACTTGCCCTCCTTAGGAAACGCTGAAGTAACCAGTACTACTTGCGGGGCGTGGTCGGAGTGGGACAGCAGAATGGACATACTCAGACCCCGGTAGGCCTCCCACATCCGGGAGCGGGTATCCTTTTCATTCCAAAGCACGTGGCGTTGGCTCTGGTCATTCCTTTTTTTCCTGAGGAGCAACATTCTGCCACCGCGCCCCTTTGTTGGGACAAAAGCAGGTACCATGCCCAGCGAAGGCAGGGCGAGGGCTCGTTCCACGTCGTCCGGCGTGTTGACCGTATTGTCCATCTGATCAAACAGATAGGCCAGGCCCACACCGCAGACAAGTCCCAGGAGCAGGCCCAGAACCAGGTTGTACTGGATGCGGGGATGGTAAGCCCAGCGCGGCGCCTCGCCTGGATCAACCACCCGGATGTTACTCGACTTCAGCCCGGCCGAAACTCCTGCCTCTTTCATGCGCTGCAGAAGTCCTTCATAAAGCTGCTTGCTGGAATCCACCTCCCGCTTGAGGATGCTGTATTGAATCGATGCCTCGTGAAGGTCGGTGGCCAGATTCCTCTCCTGGTTGAGAGTAGCCTTCAACAAACGATAGCGCTTGCGGGCCGTCTCGTAGTCGGTCCTGGCAAGCTGGATGGCGAGACCCCGCTCCTCTTGCAGCTGGATCGCCACCTGCTCCAACTCTTGTTTGACCTGAACCACTTCGGGCCAGTTGGGACCAAATTGAGCAGAGAGGCTGGCCAGGCGCTGCTCCAGACCGAACCGGATTTGCTCCAGGGAATCAATGGTATCGTTGCGAAGACTGTAGGGGAAGCGCTCAGGGGTGGAAGTTTTCACCGACTCGTAAGAAGCTCTCAGTGAGATCATCTCGGTCTCCACGCGTGTCAGTTCTTCGGTCAGGCTGCCCAGCTTTTGTAGGGTGATATCGCTCTCGTTGCTGAAGTCGATGTACTGGCTATCTCGGGTGTATTGCACCAGGTTTTCCTCGGCCTTCTCGATCTCGATTTTCAAGTCCCGGAGCTGTCTTTCCAGGAAATCGGTGGCCTTGGTTGTAGCTTCGAACTTGCTCTCGAAGTTGAGCTCGATGTACTCCTCGGCCAGAGTGTTGACCACGAGAGCAGCAAATTCAGGATCGTAAGAACTGTAACCGGCTCGAACGATCCGGGTGGTACGCTCTACCCCTACGCTGAGATTGTCGATGAGGTGAGCCACAGCAAGGTTATTTTTTTCTACCTTGGAAAGAGCGGCCAGGTCCGAAGCATCTTTTTGCTTCGGGAACCAGCTGGAGATGGTCTTCTTGGCATACCCGAAGAGAGCGGGGATTTTCTTTACGAAACCGGTATCGATGGCGGGGTCGAAGCGTGGATCTTCCTCCAGGTTCATACTCCTGATCACTCGCCGGGCAAGCGAATGGCTTTCCAGAATCTTGAGCTGGGTCGTATCGAACTGCAGGCGCTCGTCAACAGCCTGTATCTCCGCGTAAGGCAGTATGTTACTGGGAGGATCAATCTGGATGGTCGTCGAGGACAGATAAAGGGGTGTTGTCAGGGAGGTTTCCAAATAACCCAGTAGTCCGCCTGTGACCAGACAGGCCATGATCACCCACTTGTGCTTGCGCAGGATCTGCAGATACCGGCGGAGGTCGAAGAGGTCCTCTTCCTCTTGGTAAAAATACTCCTCGCCTGGGCGGTCCGGCAGCTGGCCATTGTGAGGGACGGGGAGATTCCGGGGATCCTGTTGAATCAAGTCACTCATAGTGCGTTGATCGGACCATGGAAGGTCCTCCTATATTGAGGTGGACCGGGTCGCAGCCTACCCCTTCCACGTAAAAAAAGCCTAAAATACCCACGCTTCGCCCTTGTCACTTACACGAGGGAATTGCACTACCCAGGGCAACTCTACTACCTTCCCTACCCACGCATCTGTAACCTAAACCACAATTTTGTAACCAAGCTCAGCCGCCCCAACGGTTAGTCCCCTGAGGGACCCCGTGACCCGACCCATCACTATCTGAAGCAAGGCACCAGCTTCACCGAAAGTGGTACAGGAAGAGCGCTTCAAGGGAAACAACCAAGCACCTCCAAAATAACAAAATAAATGAAGAGAGTGTGAAAAAAGGGGCATGTTCTCCTTTTTTCAGGAAAGTAACATGACCGGAACGAGACCGGTCGCTGCGACTCTCAGAGGGTGAACTGACGAGCCGGCTCGCGCAGGTTATAGCGAGAACTCATCACGTACCCGTAGGCCCCGGCATTGGCCAGCAACAGGACGTCTCCCTCCACACACTCCGGCAGCAGCCGGTCAGCACCCAGCAGGTCAGCCGTTTCACAAATCGGACCCACGACGTTCACGACGTGCTGCCCCGGCTCACCCAACCGGCTGAGGTTCACGATCTCGTGGTGCGCCCCGTAGAGCGCCGGACGGATCAGCGAGTTCATACCCGTGGTCACACCCACGTAGCGAGCCGATCCCTTTCCCTTCAGCTGAGTTACCCGGGCCAACAGCACCCCCGCCTGTGCCACCAAATAGCGACCCGGCTCCAGCCACAACTCCAGCCTGCTGGCCCGACGGATTCCGGCCAGACTCCGGTTCAGAGCGCTCAAGTCGAGCTGCTGCTGCCCCGGCTTCTCCACTACACCCAGACCTCCGCCCAGGTTGAGATAAAGTGCCGTAGGGAACTCCGCTGCAGCGTCAGCCAGAACCGCGGCAACCTCACCCCAGTGGTCCGATTCGAGGATGCCGCTTCCACTGTGGGCGTGCAGACCAACCACGGTTGCACCACATGATTCGACCCGCCGGCGCACTTCCTCGATTTCGAAAACTGGAATCCCAAACTTCGTGTGCGACCCCTGCGTGCGCACATGCCGATGGTGTCCGCGGGCCTGTCCCGTGTCCAGACGCAGGAAAAGGTCCCGATCGGCGAACAACTCGGGCCAGTGGACAAGCGGATACAGATTGTCCAGAGTGACCCAGACTTTCTCACCGAGGGCATACTCATACTCGCCGCGAGGTGCAAAATTGGGGGTGAAGAGAATTCGCTGCCGATCAATTTCAGGAAACTGTGTCAGGACGTGCTCCACCTCTCCAGCGGATACGCACTCCAGATTCAGGCCCGCATCGTGGACCACGCGGAGAATGTCGGGATGGGAGTTGGCCTTGGTGGCGTAATAGATTGTACTCACCGAATCCAGAGAGAGCAGGCTCTCAATGACTTCCCGGATCGTGTCTAGGTCGTAGACATAGGCCGCCTCTTGCGCCGCTGCGATCTCCAGGAGCGTGTCCCGTTTTTCGACCCACCAGGAATCCACGGGAGGGACGTCTCTCTCTCCCTGATCCAGCTGCTCCCAGGTACTCCCAAACACAACATCATCACGGACCGGACGTACTAGAATGGCGTGAAGCTTCTGAATCAACCGGTCGGCCTGATCCTGCCCGACCACAAAACTGAGATTTAGGTCGCTGGCCGCCTGGCTCACCAGATGAATCCGATGCTCTTCGAATACTTCCATGGCCGGACCAATCTCGTGGAGGACGGAGCGAATCTTCCGGCCCACCAGACTGACAATCTCTGCACCTTTCACGATCCGAACCCGGCACAGGCGCTGCAGCCGCTCCTCCAACTGTCCCAGTGTGGCGGCATCGATGGCATGGGCTCCCGTGTCGAGAGTGA
>CAZMGM010000007.1:52752-82322 GCA_964565865.1 uncultured Acidobacteriota bacterium
TGGAAACCAGATCAATGGAAAGGCCCAAGTCGCTGAAGCAGCGAAAAGCATCGGCCAGAAAACCCACCTCGTGCCACATCCCTAACGTTTCCATCGAGATTAGGGTGATTCCCGTACGACCAGAGATGGCCTTGACCCCGGGCGCGTCGCCACCCAGGTCACCGGCCACCAGCGTTCCGGCCAGTTCGGGTTGATTCGTGCATCGAATTCGCAGCGGAATTCGATGCTGGCGCAGCGGAGAAAGACAACGAGGATGCAAGACCGACCCGCCGGTAGAAGAGATCTCCTGAGCTTCCCGGTAGCTGAGAGCTCTGAGCTGGCAAGCGCCGGTAACCACACGGGGGTCGGCACTGAAGATCCCGGGCACATCGGTCCAGATTTCCAGACCGAAGCTCTGCAGTTTGGCAGCAAGATAGGAGGCCGACGTGTCTGATCCTCCGCGACCCAGCAGGACCGTCTCGCCGGCCTGGTTAGAGGCAATGAATCCCTGCGTCAGGAGGACCCCCGAATGGCTGGATAGACGATTCTGCAGGGCCTGGTCGGAGCCGAAATCGCATCCGGCCGATAGATAGGATGCGCTTGCGTCCTTCCTGGCTGATTCGATACTGCGCAGTAGTTCTCGCGCATCCAGCCAGCCGACGTCCAGGCCCCGGGCCTGGAGATAAGCACAGCCCAGGCGTGTCGCCATCAGCTCGCCCAGCGCCATGACCTCGGCCTGGAGAGGAGGGTCGACCTCCCCGCGCTCGTGGATGTGGGCTAGGTGCTGCTTCAAAGCCAGGGCATCCTCGCTCAGTAGATCGGCACCGTCCAGACCTAGATCGCCGGAGAGCTCAAAGTGAGTCTCCAAGATAGCGGCAAGAGTCTGGTCATGGCTTCCCGAGACCACCTCCCGAATCGCCTGCTCGAGCAGGTCGGAAACGCCGGCCAGGGCCGAGTGGACGACCAGCACCCGATAACCGGCCTGAACCCGCTCGTCGACCAGGTCGTAGATGATCTCCCAACGAGCCCGGGAAGACACACTGCTGCCACCGAACTTCAGCACCAGCCAGCCCCTGCGTGAGGGTGTTTTCCCCGTCCCGGGAAATGTATTTTCGTCCAGAGTTTTCACGATTCCCTTACTCTTGCCCTTCCCTTGGCGCCCAGGGATTCTACCTCAAGGGGGGGCAGGTTGTTCCATGTTTCGTTCACGTTCCGGGGAGAATGCAGGAGAGGACCTGGGGCAGGCGGGGAACGTACAGACTCGGTGGTCTCAATCAGAGGCCTAGTATCCCTGGGATGCCGCAGTGCTCAGGGCACTCATCATGGCCAGGCCGATAAAGCCCTGGAGGCTAGTCTGGAACTGTTCGGATGTCTCAGCGGCCAGCAGGACTTCCAATCCCCCGTCGAGCATAGCCAGAACCAGACTTAACTGAGCCGTCTGCTGGGGGTCGACAGCGACCAGGTTTAAGTGTTCCCGCGCCAAGTTAATCATCGTGTCCCATGCTTCGGCCATAGCGGCCAGCACCCATTTCCCTTCCACCAAGATGAACTCGACTTCCTGGGGCTCTTCATCCGGTGTCTCGACCAGTAGCCAGGCCCGGTCGCCTTTACTCTGAATCAACGTCACACTCATCGTCCGAAGCTTATTCAGGGTCTCGGCCTCCTCGGGGGCCAGGGCTTCCAGATAACTTATCTGGGCCATGATCTGGCTGCCTGTGGTCGACAGGAAGCGGTCCCCGTCGAAGCTGCGCAGCCGGTCCAGGCTGGAAAGATCTGAGGAGATCAGCGTATCCAGCAGCGCCACCACCTCGTCGTATACTGCCTCCTCATTGGGAGATTTGGATAGCTGTACGCGCACCATCGGATAGTCGAGAAGAAACTGTTTCTTCTCGACCAGAACACGGACCACTTTGGAAAACGTGGCAAGGGTATGATCCCACAGGCTGTCTTGCATTTGATTTGCAAATTCTTGAACCAGCCCGGAAATGTCGGCCTGATAGCTGCCCGGCAAAGCCTGCCAGAGAACCTGTGGCCGGTTTTTCTTGAGCTCGCTCACGACCGTCTTCACAGCAGCATCCGGCGTATCCCTGCCCAGAGCAGCGAGAGCGGAGACAAAAAGCAACAGGGCGACAATCAGGGGCGATATTATTATTTTCTTTGGCACGTTCACCTTCTTTCCGATCCGATAGACGGGGCAACCCCTGTTCGCCAATCTACGGATTTGCTGAAAGGGATGTTCGATTCCCAATTCCAGAATCTAGAACCCAGATTCGAGCACTTCTCTCACCCGGCGGGCGGATTCGGCCACCGAGACTTTCAGATAGTCTGCTTCTTCTCTGTCACTCCGACTGATAGGACCTTCACATCCCGGTTCAACTTCCACCTCAACAAAGGTCGGACCTTCTTCCCGCATGATCCGGGGAAGTCTTTCTTCGTAGTCTTTTGCGTCATCGAACCTGAAGACGCTCTGGAATCCAGATGCCCGGGCCATGCCACCCCAGTCCAGGCTCTTACGACCCGGGATTCTCTGGTTACCTGTAATCTCGTAAGTCCCGTTGACCAGGACGAAGAGAATCAGGTTCTTAGAGCCGGACTCCACGATGGTGATCAGCGTTCCCAGGCTCATCAGCATGCTGCCATCGCCGTTCAGACAGAGGACCTTTCGGCCCGGCTGAGCCAGGGCCAGTCCCAAGGCCAGGTCGGCTCCGTGGCCCATGGCGCTGTCGGCCGCGGCAAAGTCGAGCGGGTGCCTCGAGAGAATGCCCCAGGGTCGAACAGCGGCCATGGTCGTCACCACGACCTCGTCCCTTCTCAGTTCGGCCAGTGGTACCAGAAGTTCGTCCTTTGTCAACATGGTGGATCAAATGAATGGAGCTAGGAGGAGTAGTGCCAGGGGCCGGAATTCGCGGTGGGCTCGCTCCCAGGCTTCTGCCACTTTCGGCAAGTCGGAGTCGGAGGTGTAGAGCCCGAACGGCACACCCCAGGCGCGCAGGGTGGGTTCCGTGACGAGAGCGACGGAATCCAGGTCACTTCGGACCATGTTCTCCGAAGTCACGGATTCCAGCCCACCTCGCCTCAGAGCCTTCAGTGTCGGGTAACCTCGATATCCAATCAGACAGAGAAGCGGAACTCCCATGCGGACGGCCGTCCCTCGCAGGCTGTCCCCGCTTTCCAGCAGGCCCGTGTTCTGGATCAGGACGACCGGGTGCCTGCCACCCATCCAGAGACCGGAGGCAAGGGCAAAAGCTTCCCCTTCGCGGGTCACCTGGAGCAAGGTCATGTCGGGAGAATCTTCGACCGACTGAAAGAGCCCGGCCGACCCATTGTCGGGAAGGCCTATCACATGCGAGACGCCCAGCCGGACCATTTCGGCGAGTAAGGTTGCGGCTCGCGGCCTGGGGAAGCTCAATTGCTTAGTCTCATTCCTGGGCAGCTCTCAAGGGACAGAACGGCAGGGTGTAAGCCCGCCGTTGGACCTGCAAACGGCGCGCTCACGCTTCACCATTCTGTTCGGCCGGCCAAGGGGCTAGAACCCGCAACGGTCACCGCCCTGAGGCGCCTCCCACTTTTCCGGTTCCACGTCAACGGTCAACCGTCAACAGCGCGGAACCTTCTGCTTTGAACTTTCAACCAGTAACCAGCACTAGCAGCCGGGCACCCTAGTCCATCTGGACTAGGGGAAGGTTCTGAAAAAAGTCGCTGCCCTTGTCATTAATAATGATGAAAGCTGGAAAGTTCTCGACCTCGATCCTCCAGATGGCCTCCATACCCAAATCTTCGAAATCCACGACTTCGATTTTTTTTATGCTGTTCTCAGCCAGGAGAGCAGCCGGACCCCCGATCGACCCCAGATAGAACCCACCATATTTCCTGCAGGCCTCTCGGACGCGCCCGGAACGATTGCCCTTGGCCAGCATGACCAAGCTGGCCCCATGGCTTTGAAAGAGATCGACGTAGGGATCCATGCGGCTGGCTGTAGTGGGCCCAAAGGACCCTGACGCGTACCCTTCAGGCCGCTTGGCGGGCCCTGCATAGTAGATGACATGGTCCTTGAAGTAGCCAGGCAGCTCGCCACCTTCGTCCAGCTGCCGCTTGAGCCGGGCGTGTGCAATGTCCCGAGCCACGATGAGAGATCCGGTCAGTGACAGCCGGGTGGCAATCGGGTGTTCTCGAAGCTGTGCCAGAATCTCACCCATGGGCCGCGTCAAGTCGATCTCGACTGCCTCTGCTCCAAGCTCATCTTCCGTAACTTCAGGGAGGTACCGGGCCGGATTGGTCTCGAGCTGCTCCAGGAAAACGCCTTCCCGGTTGATCTTTCCCAAGATCTGACGATGGGCCGAGCAGGACACTCCCAATCCGACGGGGCAGGATCCCCCGTGTCGGGGGAGGCGAACCACTCGGATATCGTGGGCGAAGTACTTTCCCCCGAACTGGGCGCCGATACCAATCCGGGTGCACAGCTCTGCAACCTGCCCCTCCATCTCCCGATCCCGGAAAGCCCGTCCCGTTTCATTACCCGAGGTGGGAAGATCGTCCAGATAGTGGCAGCTCGCCAGCTTGACCGTCTTCATGGTGTACTCCACCGATGTGCCTCCGACCACGAGGGCCAAATGGTAGGGCGGACAGGCCGCCGAGCCAATGCTGTGCACCTTTTCGGCCACAAAACCGAGGAGTGACTCAGGGTTTAAAAGAGCCTTTGTTTCCTGATAGAGGAAGGTCTTGTTGGCCGAACCCCCTCCTTTGGCAATGAACAGGAAGCGGTACTCGTCACCGGGCCGGGCGTAGATCTCAATTTGCGCAGGGAGATTCGTCCCCGTGTTCTTTTCCTTGTACATGTCCAGCGGAGCCAGCTGAGAATAGCGCAGGTTGTTTTCCTGGAACGCCTCATAGATTCCCCGCGAAATGGACTCGGCGTCGCTCGAAAAGGTAAAGACGTTCTCACCCTTGTAGGCATGTACGATGGCAGTGCCCGTGTCCTGACAGCCGGGCAGGATTCTGCCTGCAGAGATGTTGGCGTTCTTTAGGAACTCCAGGGCCACGAAATGGTCATTCTCAGAAGCCTCCGGATCCTCCAGAATGGCCCGCAACTGCTTCAGATGACCGGGCCGCAGGAGATACTCCACATCTTCGATTGCCTCTCGGGACAGCAGCGCGATGGCGGCCGGCTCGACCTTCAGAATCTCCACGCCATTCCAGCGTTCGGTGGACACAAAGTCGGACGTCAGTTTTCGATACGGAGTGGTGTCGGGACTGTGCTCGAAGATTTCTTGATATTTGAAGTCGGGCATTTTCTGCTCTCTCTGTCCGATCAGATCGCGGGATGGAACCCACTCCTAAACCGTTTCTGCCCGTGACATTGGCAATATAGGAAGGCTTTCCATGACCTACTCCACATCAACCGCTACTGTGCTCCTATGATCCCACCGTTCACGGCGAGCTGACACTCTCCAACGTTTGGTTCCACGTCAACGGTCAACCGTCCACCGTTTACCTGGTCGTGTGCCGGATTGGAAGCTCAGCCTGGAACCTCGGTTTGGCGAGAAGCATCTGCGTATCTCCGATCACGCGCTCCCGAAACCCGCCCTCACAATAGCTGAAATAGTACTCCCACATACGGATGAATTCACCGGAAAATCCCATTGCCTGGATCTTTTCCTGGCTGGCCAAAAAACGCCGGCGCCATTCGCGCAGTGTGGCCGCGTAGTGAGGAGTCAAGTCGTCGAAGTGAGAGAGCCGGAAATCGGTAACTCTCCGGGCGGAGTCCAGAATGGTGGAGACGCTGGAAAGACATGATCCCGGGAAGATGTATCGCTGAATGAAGTCTACGGTTCGGCGTGAGATCTCGTAACGCTGATCGGGAACAGTGATGGCCTGCAGCAGGAACACGCCCTCCGGCTTCAAGAGTGAAGAACACTTCTTGAAGAACGTATCCCGGTATTGATGGCCAACCGCTTCGATCATTTCGATGGACACCAGCTTGTCGAACTGGCCGTCGAGATGCCGGTAGTCCTTCTTGATGACTTCTACCCGGTTATCCAGCCCAGCCTTCCGAACCCTGCGACGAGAAAACTGGTACTGCCCTTGAGAGATTGTCGTCGTCGTCACCCTACAGCCGAAGCGCCGTGCGGCGTGGAGGGCAAATCCTCCCCAGCCGGTGCCAATCTCCAAAAGGTGGTCTGCTGGACCCAACCTCAGCTTGCGACAGATCTGCTCATTCTTCTGGAATGAGGCCTCTTCCAGGGAACAGTCCGGTGGATCGAAGATCGCACAGGAATACATCATTGATTTGTCCAGGAAAAGGCCGAAAAAGTCATTGCTCAAGTCGTAGTGGGCACCGATGTTGCGAATACTGCCCCTGAGCGAATTCCGCCGCAGGGTGTGGCCCACTCGAGACAGGGCGTCGCGAGCCTGAGCGAGACCCGACTCCACCCGGTCCAACACCGCCCGGTTTCGGGCCATGATCCGGATGAGCTCGGTCAGATCGTCGCAAGACCATTCTTCTCGGATATAGGATTCCGCCGCGCCAAGCGACCCCCAAGCCACCGTGGAAAAGTAGAATCGGGGACTTCGGACTTCGATCCGGCAGCTCAAGTCTCCCCGGCCACCCCCCAAAGTCCAGACTTCGTCTCCATCCTTGATGGTGATCTTTCCATGTTCGAGGTTGCGGAGCTGAAAAAAGAGCAGGCTCCGACACCATTTCGCCGTCAGGGAAAGGGTTTCTCCACTTCGGGGAAACGAGCGTGTCAAACCCCTCATCCGGCACTCCGGGGTTGGGCCAGGCGGGCGGCTCGAACCTGTTCCGGAACGGGCCGGAGATCTCGGATGAGTCGCAGCCAGCTCATGATTTTCAAAAGGTAGAATGTAATATCGATTTCCCACCAGAAAAAGCCCTGGCGAACCGTGGATGGGTAGTAGTGATGGTTGTTGTGCCAGCCTTCTCCCAGTGTGAACAGAGCCAAGATAAAGCTGTTGCGGCTCTGATCTCCAGTCCGATAATTCTGTCTTCCCAAGAGGTGGGCTGCTGAGTTAATCATGCAGCTACCGTGGAGGAGCAAAACTGTGGAGACGAAGAAGCCCCAGATCAGCATCTGCCAGCCGCTGGTTCCCAGAGCGGGATAGTTGAGTCTCAGAAAGTCTCCCAGGAAATATAGCCCCACTCCCATGGCTGCCGGCACCAAGATGTCGCACTGATCCAGAAAGCGGAGCTCCCGGAAACGAGCCAGGTCTGGAACCAAGCTCATTCTCGTGGGAAAGTTCCTCTTGTCGGTGATCCAACCGATGTGACTCCAGAACACCCCATGCTGCTCGGGGGAATGTGGGTCTTCCAGATCATCCGAGTGTTTGTGATGGTTGCGGTGATGGGCGGCCCACCAGAGGGGACCCTTCTGGGCACAGGAGGTTCCCGCCAGAGCAAGCACCAGCTGCATAAAGCGGTTCGCCTTGAATGTTCGATGTGAAAAGTACCGGTGATAAAACCCGGTGATAAAGAACATGCGGACGAAGTACAGGGCGATGCAGACGGCAACCGCGACAGGGCTCCACCCCACCAGTAAAATTCCAAAGCACATGAGGTGGAATGCGATGAAGGGAACGCTTCGGACCCAGTCAATGGAATAGGCCACTTCCCGCACAGTGGGCGGGTTCACCTCCTCGCTACCTCCTGTACCGGACAGCACCCAACCGCGAAGGCCGGTCCATACCTCTTTCGTCAGACTCAAGAATTTTCACCTCAGTTCTCAGTTCAGTTTCCAGGACCTTCCTTCCCGACTCGAGCACTACCAGCGCGGAAAACTTATTCTAGCGGAAACGGCCCGGATCTCACAGCATCCTGACCTCAAAAGTTTGAGCATTGCAACGTGAGGATAAAAATGGACTTGTTTGTTTTGACTGCTCCTTCTTTCAATACCGCTTGAGCGTGTTTCTCCAATCTCTCTTTGAAATTTTCGGCAAGACGATTAGCCTTTGTGTCTTGGCCTATGTGGTGTCCGTCGCCCTGGCTCTTCTTCTGAGTTTTACCTGGCACGCCGCCGCGGTTCCCCCGTTTCGTTGGGCCTGGACGGCGCGCTCGTGGCGCTGGCCTGGGCCTGGCTCGGAAGCCGAGCATTCTTTGCCTTTTAATGGTACCTGACCGATCTGGCCTACACTCAGTAGGCCTGGCGATAATCCTTCCTGCTTTCCACCTTTTCTTCCACCGACTCGGTCGGTTTGCGGCTAGAAGCCCCTCCCACACTCAGGCATAGTCACAGTCTTAAAGGACCTGCCCTGGTCCAGATTTGGGACATCTCTCAGGAGCATGTGGGAGATTTGAGAAAAATGGGAGGTGTTTAGGAAACCTTGGAGCCCCCCCTGGAAACAGCTAAGTACAGTGGAATCAACTGGTAGCCCCAAGGGGATTCGAACCCCTGTTTCCGGCGTGAGAGGCCGGCGTCCTAGTCCCCTAGACGATGGGGCCACGGCAAGAACAGGCGAATCATTCAAGCGGATCCTCTCGGGAATTGTCAAGGATGGTCGCCACTCCGAGGCGCCTCCCACATTGCGCCAGTGTAGCTCCTGCCCCTTCCCGGTTGCTGCACCACTTTCAATCTGCAACAGCGCTAGGCGAGGACGCGGCCTAGAATATAGAACCTGGAACCTCTATACTCGCCCCATGGGGCGGGTCCGCATTCTTCCCGACGTTCTGGCCCATAAGATCGCAGCAGGCGAAATCGTGGACCGGCCCGCCTCGGTGGTCAAGGAACTCCTGGAAAACGCCCTGGACGCCGAGGCCACAAGAATCCAAATCAAGATCGAGAATGGAGGCAAACGACTCATCTCCGTACGCGACGACGGATTCGGTATGTCAGCAGAAGACGCCAGAACGGCCTTCCAGCATCATGCCACCAGCAAGATCAGCAGCTTCGAGGATCTGAGCCGGATCGCAACACTTGGGTTTCGGGGAGAGGCACTGCCTTCGATTGCTGCAGTTTCCCGCCTCCGCCTCCGCACTGTGGAACGAAGTGATGCTCTCGAGCCCCGAGCCGGGTTCGAACTCGCCTTTGAGGGAGGCAAGCTGGATTCGAGCTGCGCGGTCTCCTGGCCGGAGGGTACAGAGGTTGAGGTTCGTGAGCTTTTTTACAACGTGCCGGCCCGGCGAAAATTCATGAAGACCGTCGCCACCGAAATCGGACACATCAGCAAGCAGGTAACCCATCACGCTCTGGCCCGGCCCGGCGTCGAATTCCAGCTGCACCACCAGCGCCGTCCCTTGATCGAGGCGACCGCCGTGGAGTCGCTGGAAGATCGCGTCTACCAGATCCTGGGCGGGGACTTCCTGGAAAACCTGACCGGGATCGATTACCAGCACGACGGGGTTCGCATCACAGGGTATACTTCCCTTCCCCATGAGCAACGCAGCACGTCACGCTCCCAGTACCTCTTTGTCAATGGCCGGGTGGTCCGTGACCGCGTCATGGCCCATGCCATCCGCCTCGCCTATCAGGACCTCATCCCCAGTGCCTCCCATCCAGTAGTGCTGCTTTTCCTGGGGATGGACCCCGCCGAGGTGGATGTCAACGTGCATCCGAACAAGACGGAAATCCGCTTTCGTGATTCCAACCGGGTCCACCGATCCATCTACAACGCTCTAGAAGAGTCCCTTCTGCGCCCCCGCGAGACTCTGGGTGAGCTAGCTCGCGATGTTCCCCTGAGTCATCTGCGCACCCGGGAATTGCCCGGCCACCAGCAAAATGTAGCCCGCAGCATCGAGAAGTTCTTTCAGCGCAATCCGGACAGTTCCCTGGGTTTCCGGGAGCTGCGCCACGGAGCGGGTAGCGGGCTGCCTGTGTCTTTCCCGGCTCCTGTTGCTTTTTCGGGAGACGACCCACACCGGTGCAACATCCCTGAAACTGCGGATCTGAGCCCCATTCCGATCGTGCTGGGCCAGTTTGTGGAGAGCTTTGTGGTAGCGGTGGATCGGGAGGGCGTGATGCTGATCGACCAGCACGTGGCCCACGAACGGATCCTCTACGACCAGGCTTTGAGGACGATGACCAGCGGTGAAAAGACGCCAACCCAGAGACTTCTGATTCCACAAACTATTGAGCTGACAGCCGAGCAGAAGGCATCGCTGGTGCCACTTCTCGACCACCTCAACTCCAACGGGTTCGAGGTGGAGTGGTTTGGAGACAGAACCATTGCCGTGAAAGGAGTCCCTACGGTGGCCAAGGATTGTCGGGAGCTTCCCGGTCTGATCGAAGAGATTATCGCTTCGGTGGAGATAGACCCCTCCAGCCCAGCAACAGGGGCCGAAACGCAACGGCTGCGGGAGAAAATCGCCATCAGCCTATCCTGCCGGTCGGCCATCAAAATCAACACGCCGCTCTCTGCTGAGAAGATGTGCTGGCTCGTAGATGAGCTATTCCGCTGTGCAAACCCCTACACCTGTCCCCACGGTCGGCCCATCACGCTGCGCATGAACATCGAAGACGTGCTGCGCGGGTTCAAGAGGATCTGAGCGCCTCTGCGCCCGGAACAGGGGGTGTTCCCTCCATCTCTGTAGCGCTTCCAGGGCTGGGAACCCAGTGGGCCTGTATCGAATCCCGAGCTAGCTTCAGAGCGTCAATCAGAACAAACCGATAACGCTCTACGACAAACCCTGCCAGGAATGCCGTATCGTAAGGGACTAGGTGACGGGTTGGAAAGGCTCGACCCAGCGCTAATCGGCCAGATAGTTCTCCAGGGCTGACCTTTTGATTCGATAAGAGCACCCGATCTTCTTGGCCGGGAGATCTCCCGATTCGATGACGGCGAGAACATCATCCCTAGAGACACGAAGGGCCGCAGCTATCTGGTCTTGATCGAGTATCTCCGGAATGGCCGGTTTTCGACCGACCGAAGGCGCTTCGGGCGTCAGCTTCTGAACGCCCACAAACGGTGGCGTGGCCTGCATTCCCAGTGCTCCCCCCCGCTGTTGCAGCATCTGCTGGGCAATCGCCAGCCCCACTGCCATTTCTGTGGCCAGTCCCCCAGCACCTCCGCTGCCCGACTCCATCCCCTCGGCCATCTGACACTTCACGTAATCGTTGAGGTTGCCCACGACGGCCATGCTGGTCCGCTTATCCATTGCCTCCTCGACCTCAGGCGGAATGGAAACGTTCTCCACGATAAAGCTGGCAATCTCGATTCCGTACTTGGCCGACATCATCGGGGTGATCAGCGGAAGCAGGGCCTCTCCCAACTCCGTAAAGCGGGTGGCCGCATCCAGAACCGGGATGTTGGCAGTGGCCAGAGCGTCGCTAAAAACACTTACAATCCAAGAACGCATGGTTTCGGAGAACTCGTCGAGACGGAAGTTGTGGTCTGATCCGGCCACCTCCCCTAGGAACAGCTGCAGATCAGTTACCCGGAAATCATACGTACCGAAGGCGCGGACACGAACAATTCCGAAGTCATTATCCCGCATCATGACCGAGTTCGAGGTACCCCACTTGTTTCCCTGAAATAGCCTCATATTCACGAAATAAAGATCTGCCTTGAAAGAAGATTCCAGCCCGAACTTCCAGGACTTCAATCGTGTCAAGATGGGAATATTGTCTGTCGTGAGCATGTGCTTCCCGGGCCCGAAGGTGTCCCCGAATTCGCCCAGATAAACAAACTGGGCAGCCTGAGACTCCCGCACGATCAGAGCGGCGCCGTTCTGGATTGCCTTGTCTTCGTCCGGAAAACGCCAGGAAAGAGTGTCCCTTGAATCATCCTGCCATTCGATTATTTCAATCAATTCGCCTTTCAAGAAATCCCAGATTGCCATGTTGCTTCCTCGCTGAATGGTCCTATCTCATTCTACTGCGGTCATCGTCATTCTATTCTCTTCGATCGGCGGACAACCAGATGGGGGCAGATTCCATTTCCTAAACCCAGGGATCGTTGCCCAAATCTCTGTCGCCCTTCCAGGGCTGGGATTGGTGGGACGCATTGTCCGTGGGCTGATGCCCTGCCTATTCTCCGTCGGATGCTTTACAGCCTCAACACGGCCCCGGAGCCTCTTTAATTGGGGCAACATTCCCATATATGTGTGGGGGGGAGGGGGAACATCCCCCCCCCCCCGAGCGTCCATCACAAAAAGTCGTTTCTACTCTGCATTGACCCTGCTCTTACTGGTCTCCGGATCAGCCCTTCAACCTGGAAGAGGGAGCGCAAGAAAGTCACAATCTCCACAGTTTGCAGTTGAATGACCTACAATAGATCCGAAACTGGATCCCGAATAAAGTGAGCGTCGCACAACTTCACTTGATGGGGTCGGCATTTGATGCGAACGCAGGACAGGAAACACATGGCCACGACCGTTGCCACAGATTACAAGGTTGCGAACCTCGAGCTGGCCGGCTTCGGCCGCAAAGAAATCGAGCTGGCTGAACACGAGATGCCGGGGCTGATGTCGGTTCGAGACGAGTATAGAGGGAAGAAACCGCTCCAGGGATGCCGCATCATGGGCTCCCTCCACATGACCATTCAGACCGCAGTCCTGATCGAAACTCTGTGCGATCTTGGAGCGAACGTGCGCTGGGCGAGCTGTAACATTTTCAGCACTCAGGACCACGCGGCGGCAGCCATCGCCAGGGCGGGCTTTCCGGTTTTTGCGTGGAAGGGCGAGACGCTGGAAGAATACTGGTGGTGTACGTTCAAGGCCCTGGAGTTCCCGGAGGGCGGCCCAACAACCATTGTCGACGATGGCGGCGATGCAACCCTGCTCATCCATCTGGGATATGAAGCGGAGAAGGCGTTCGCCAGGGACGGCTCACTGCCCAACCCGGAGAGCAGTGACGTCAGGGAAATGCAGATCATCCTCAATCTACTGCGCCGGCAGCTGCAAGAGGATCCCCGCTTCTGGCATCGCATGATTCCGGACATCGTCGGAGTCAGTGAAGAAACGACTACTGGGGTGCACCGTCTTTACGAGCGGGCACGCGAAGGGACTCTTCTTTTTCCTGCCATCAATGTCAACGACAGCGTCACCAAGAGCAAGTTCGACAACATCTACGGCTGCAGGCATTCTCTTCCCGACGGGATCATGCGGGCCACCGACGTCATGATCGGCGGCAAACTGGTCGTGGTGTGCGGGTTTGGTGAAGTAGGCAAGGGGTGTGCCCAGTCCATGCGGGGTCAGGGGGGCCGGGTAGTCATTACCGAGATCGATCCTATCTGTGCGCTACAGGCCTGTATGGAAGGCTATCAGGTGGTTCTCCTGGAAGACGTGATTTCGGAGGCCGACATCTTTGTCACCGCCACCGGCAACAGAGATGTGATTTGTCTCGACGACATGCGGAAGATGAAGGACAAGGCCATTGTTTGCAACATCGGGCACTTCGACAACGAAATCGACATGGCAGGACTGGAGGCTTCCGGGGCGAAGCGGGAAACGGTCAAACCCCAGGTGGATGTGTGGCGCTTCGCACGGGATCAGGCTATCCTGATTCTGGCGGAAGGAAGACTGGTGAATCTGGGATGTGCAACCGGCCATCCCAGTTTCGTAATGAGCAACAGTTTCTCTAATCAGGTCATCGCCCAGGTCGAGCTCTGGCAGAATCATGAGAGCTACGATCGCAAAGTCTATGTACTTCCCAAACACCTGGATGAGAAGGTGGCACGGCTGCATCTGACCAAACTGGGGGCCCGCCTGACCGAATTGACAGCCGAGCAGGCCGAGTACATTGGAGTTGCGGCGGACGGGCCCTACAAACCCGACTACTATCGCTACTGAAAAACGGGAGACAGAGTAAACTGTCCCCTTTTTTTCACGGCGAACCATCAGGCTACGAACACGCTTTCTCAACCCGAGATCCCCTTCTCTTCAAACCTGCATGCGCGTAGAACTATGCGGCGTTTCAATGTCTGGAAAGCGAGTTGGGCCTTGAGGTGGTCTCGGATTGGTTCGGTTTGTCGTTTTCCCTTCTGATAGTTTTGTCTATACGCCCTGGGAGAGAAACGAGTGGGGACGACCCCAACACGGAAAGGGACCACCACCCCTTTGCCTTCTCCATGCTCATGGCCGGGGGCGGAGTCAAGGGAGGACAGGTAGTGGGAAGAACGGACGACATCGGGTGGAATCCGGTGGAGGATCCAATCCACATAAACAATTTTCACACCACCATTCTGCACCTCTTCCGTTTGAACGACGTGGGTGGAAAGGTCGTGAAGAAGCTGCTAGCCTACACCGTCCTGTCCCACCAGGACAGGACGGTTAGGCTTCAGCCGAGAAGAGGAGTTCACTCATGTTCAAGTATGCAGCTATTTCCGGAACGCTAGGACGACTGGGCTATGACGCCCTAGAGACTCCGCAAATGGTTCTGGAGGCTATCCGGGCAGCCGGTTACGACGGGGTCGATCTGCCCGGTGATCCTCAGAGAATCGACGTCGCCGCCTTACGGAAGTTAATCGAGTCCAGTGGTTTGGAGGTAAACGAGGTGCAGGCTGCCTGGGCTTTTCATCACGCTGGTGAAGACCGGGATCTGGCCGCTGGAGATGCTGGAGGCAGGCGCAGAGGTATCGACTACGGCAAACGGTGCGTCGATTTGGCGGCCGATCTGGGTGGCCGCTACGTTGAAATCTGCGCTCCCCAGACCCCTGTTCCGCAGATACCCTATCCCAAGCTGCCGCTTCACGTTTTAAGACGTAACTTCCTAGCATCTGCGAGAGAGATTACCGAGTACGCAGCCGAACGCGGTATCGACATCGTCTTCGAGCCCTTGAACCGTTATGAGTCTTACCCGGGAATCCTCACTACAGTGTACGACGCAATCAACCTGATCAATGATCTGGCACTGCCCAACCTGGGAGTCCAACCGGACATCTACCATATGAATGTCGCTGAAGCCTCTATGACCGATGCCCTCCGAGCAGCCGGTCCCCATATTCGAGTCATGCATATGAGGGAAACGAACGATTACTTCCTGGGGGAGGGTCACGCGGACTATCACGCGATCATGAAGATTCTCAAGGAGCTTGATTTCCAGGGATACCTGTCCATCTATATGCCCCTGATTCCTCCTGAGCTCTCCTATCGCGAAGAAACGGTCCTCAAGCCAGATCTCTTCACCGTACTGGAAAAGCAGCTGCTTTTCCTGAAAGGCATTGAGGAGTCTCTCGACAAGCAGAGATCTCTTTATTCCGCCGAAGCACCCTACGTTCTTGCTGAGAAAGAGAAAGAAGACGTGGAAGGACCGACCGATACCTATTGATCGTCCAATGGGATTGTTGTCCTGATTCGTTTCCGTCGGTCAATTGTCCTGGATTCTGCGCCCCTCATCCCCGAAATTCGGCGATTCCCTGTCGCGCCGCACCGCTCAGCAGCAAATAGTCGGTCCCATAGACCATGAACCGGAACCCCTGGTCCAGCCGCTGGCGCAATTCCTGGGGCGAGCCTGCTCCGATCCCCATCGCCACATTATTCTTGCGGCCCACCTCCAGTGCCCGTTCGATTGCGGCGTCCAGCTCGGGGAAAGGCATCTCTATCGGGTTGAGACCATAGGACAGGGAAAGGTCCCACAAACCCATGAGCATCGCGTCTACTCCCGGCACTTCGGTGATCGCTTCCAAATCGTCGATCGCTTCCCTGGTTTCCAGCATGAGGACAACCAGGACATTGTCGTTAGACCGAGCCAGGTAGTCCTCATAGTCCATGGCGTAGTGCGATGCGCGCAGAGGTCCGAAGCCACGTATTCCCTCAGGAGGGTATCGTGTCGCAGCCACGATAGCCTGCGCCTGTGCTGCAGTCTTGATCATGGGTACGAGAACCCCCATCGCGCCAATGTCCAACGCCCTCTGGATTCCCACTGGATCATCCGAAGGCAGGCGCACGATGGGGATCGCCTCCGTAGCATTCAGTGCCATCAGCATGTGCTCAACCTGGGCAGCATCGAGCGCGTTATGTTCGGTTTCAACCGCCAGCCAGTCGTATCCGGCATGGGCCAGCAGTTCTGCGACACTGGGGCTGCCCAGTCCCATCAGAATCCCAACTGTTGATTCGCCGGCCTGCAGCTTTTCGCGTACCCAGTTGTTTCTCATTTAGGCCCTGTGTGTGGGAGTCGGGTTATACCGGGGTTCGTGCATCATCCGTCGAATCAATCATCCGCAGATAGTCGAGCACTGCAATTTACCTACTCTAAGCCTTCTCGAGTATGCCTGTCTATTCGATGCCCCGAAACATTCAACGCAGTCTACCACGTGTGCCATTACTTCTTGCCGGAGCGATGGAGAGTAACGTAGATAGACCCACACGTCCCGGCGATTTAGAATAATGATGGACGGACGCTATACACCACGGCGGACGAGTACCTGGTGCGGATTCGATTGGAAATTCACGGGATGGATTTTGGAAAGACCTAGCTGGCTGCGGTCAAGAGTCTATCAACTGAATTAACGGCATTGTGGATGGTGAGCTCGACTGACACATCCGTACTCTGCCTGAGCGGTCGTGGCGCAAAAATCGGCCAGATACCCCCGGGGCTCGAACTCGGGAGAGCTTCGAACCCAGGCTTCTCGACGTCGTCCCAGTTCTTCATCCTCCACGTGCAAGTGAATGTCGCCCGCCAAAAGGTCGAATGAGATCGCGTCACCGTCCTTGACCAGGGCGATCGGTCCTCCCACGGCAGCCTCCGGACAGCAGTGCACACCGATGGCCCCGTGCGAGACACCTGACACCCGGGCATCCGATACAAACGCCACCTTACCGTCCAGTTCCGGAACGGCCAAAGCCGCGGTGGCAATCAAAACCTCTGGCATGCCACATGCCGCGGGACCCTGGTTCCGTAAGACGATGACCATCCCCGGCGCAATCCGCTTGGCCTCCACGGCCTGGACGATCCCGCGGGCATCCTCAAAACAAATCGCGGCACCGAGAAACTTGGGATCCTGCATACTGGAGACCTTGAAGACGATTCCACCAGGAGCAAGGTTTCCAAAGCAGATCTGCATGTCTGCAAACGGCTTGAAGGGGTGTTCGGAGGAGGTCAGCAGGTCCTGATCTGCTGGTATTTGTGGTACGTGTGCCAAATTCTCAGCCTGCGTCTTGCCGGTCACCGTCATACAATTCCCTTTCAGTAATCCAACATCCAACAGCTGCTTCAACAGCAGCGGCGTTCCACCTAATTGATGCAAGTCGATCATGGTGCGTCTGCCTCGGGGCGCAAAAGAGGCCAGGACAGGCGTCGAGCGAAAGATCGACTGGAAGTCGGTCAGGTCGAAGGAAACGCCAGCCTCCTGCGCGAGAGCCAATAGGTGGAGGACACCATTGGTCGAACCTCCTGCCGCGGCGATAGCGGCGGTTGCATTGGTAAACGCGTCCCTGGTCAGGATGTCGCACGGGCGCAGCCCCGCAGCTAGCAAGCCGCGAACCAGTTGTCCCACACGACGACACTCATCCCGCTTCTCCGGTCCCTCGGCCGGTATGGAGCTACTGTACGGGGGCATGAGGCCGATCGCTTCCATGGCGATGCCCCAGGTGTTAAAGGAGGCGGCGATGCCGCATCCTCCCGGACCCGGGCAAGCCTTGCTCAGGATCGCATCGGCTTCTTCTTGCGTCATCTCGCCAACACTGGCAGCGGCCTGCCAATCGTAGACATCCAGAATCGTAATATCCTGCCCGTTGTGGCAACCAGGCTGAATACTGCCTCCACTGATCAACAGACCCGGGAAGTTCAATCGCGCCAGTGCCATCGCGAACCCGGGTCCGTTCTTGTCACAGCAGTGCAGGCCGATCAAAGCATCGTATCCATGGGCCGAAACAACACATTCAGCAGCATTCGCAATCATGTTGCGCGATGGAAGGCTTCCATAACCACCTTCGTAGCCCTGCGTGATGTTGTCGCTGACGCCGGGCGTTCCAAAAGGCAAGCCGATCAACCCTGCATCCTTACATCCTGCCGCCAGTTGCTGGGCCAGCTCATAGGCATGTACGTTGCACAAATTGCCCTCGAGGAGTGGAGTGCCTATGCCGATTTGGGCCCGATCAAAGTCCTCCTCCGTAAACCCTAGCCCGTAATAGAATGCGGTGACGCCCTTTTGCCATCCGTGCGTCAGTTGACGGCTGTTCCAATTGAGCGGGTGTGACAAATCTATTTCCTCGTTTCGATTGGCGTTAAATGAACAGTACGAACCGGTTGAGTGGTGGAAAGAGTGTCGAAACGATTCCACGAGGGGATCGTCAGACCTCCATCCTGCCCCATCATATCAGCAGCTCTGGATAACCGCTCGAGAGGAATTCATGACTGCAGAGACAGATCTCCAAATGCCGCTATTTTCCATCCCCTGCCTTCAAAGCCAGGGGCAAAGGTCTCCGGATGGATGATTTCAGCCAGGATCCGCACTGACTCGGCTAAACGGGGGCCAGGCCGATTAAAGTACTGGTTGCCGTCCGTAATATAGACACTCCCCGTCTGAACTGCCCTTAGGGAATTCCAGCCAGGCCGATCGGTCAGCCAGTACATTTCTTCTTTGATTCGCTGCATGTCCCAACCACAGGGCAGGAGGATCAGGATATCCGGATTGGTGTCTGTCAGTTGTTTCCAGCTTATAGGGCCCGAGTGCTTTCCCGTTTCCCCGATCAGGTTGGCGCCTCCGGCCAACTCGACCAGCTCGGGCATCCAGTTCCCCGCGATCATCAGGGGCTCCAGCCATTCGATACAGGCCACCCTGGGACGGGTCCGGAGAGCCTTCGTCCGGGAAGCAACAGAGTGGATCCGATCCTGAAGTTCGGCTACCAGATCGCAACCTCGTTTGAGGGTTCCAAGCGACTCGGAAACAGCCTGTATGTCAGTCCATATGTCGCGCAGAAAAAAGGGCTCGAGCGAGATGATTTCGGGGTTACAGGTCAATCGTTGAGATACTGCTCGTTGCACAGACTTCAAGCTTACGGCACAGACGTCACACTGGGATTGAGTGATGATGTGGGTGGGCTGAAGCTGCTCCAGCCTCTCCTCCAGAACATCGTACACAGAGACGGCGTCCCGCAAAACGTCCCTGACCTCCCTGTCGATCTCCCGGCTGTTACCCTCTACGCCGAATCTGGGCCTGGTGCAGACGGGAAGGACCTCAACCTGAGATGGAAAATCGCATTCGTGCGAGCGGCCCACCTGGTATCGGCCCATCTCCAGGGCGTGCACAATCTCAGTTGCGCTGGCAAGAAGTGAGACGATCCGCATCATCATTAGCCTCTCCGTCCCCCCCTGGTCCACCCTATTGGTGCCGCGAATGGCAAGGGCACCCATCGAAAAGCCGCAAAGTCGCCTCTACCCATCAACAGCGCCTCGGTCAGAAGGGAAACAAAAGCGATGGCGATAGCTCTTACGGCCTTCTTCCGCCTAGCATAAATGGTGGACCCTGTTCAGGATCGAATTCAACCCCGACGGTGTAATCGGGGTTTTTCCCGAGCGCCCGCCGTCCATTCTGGTGCCTTCTGTCAGCTCTTGCAGCTGATTCAATGAACAGGACTTCAACTGGCGTCCCCAGGGGGATTTGAACCCCCGTCGCCGCCGTGAAAGGGCGGTGTCCTGGACCTGGCTAGACGATGGGGACGCCCTCTGTGAAGGCGGGAAGTTTAGCACGCGTGTTTTTTGCCTGTCTACACAACGTCGCGTGCTCGCGAAGCCCGCCCTGTTTAAGATTCACATATCCCAGATTCGCTGACGGGTCGGGAAGCTGCAAACAGAACGGTGCGGCGTAAGGCGGCCTTCAACGGTGGACTGCAGCCCTATCTTTCTCTAGGAAACGGTGAGCTCACGCTCCACCGTTCTATTCTTTCTGTAAACGAAGAACTCGAACCCAGAACAAGAAGTAGTTAAAATACTTGGGTGTTATTCTCAAATCTCTCGTTCATCAGGCTTCTCATAGCGGTTTGTACCCTGCTGATGGCATGGACACCGACGTTCCCGGGCTCCGGGCCAGACCGGTCGGGCGTCATGGTCATGGCGCACGGGGGAGGGGAAGAGTGGAACGCAGCCGTCCTCCATGCCGTCGCTCCCCTCCGCAGGTATTGTCCGGTCGAGGTCGCCTTCGGCATGGCACACCGTGGATCACTGCAGGAAGCGGTTCACAAGCTGGAGACGCGCGGCGTCACCAGGATCGTGGTGGCCAGACTATTAGTCTCCGGCGACTCCTTCAGAGAGCAAACCGAGTACTTCCTGGGACTTCGGTCCAACCCGCCCGAATACTTTCTGCTGCATCCCCACTCGATGGATATGAGCGACTCGCGATCATTCGACTCGGCCCAGCTTCAGGACATGCTGGTACCCAGCAAGAAACACCCCATGGAATCTATTCGGTCGGGCGCGGCCTTCGTCTTGACGCCCCGCGGCCTCTATGATTCTCCGGAGATTGCCCAGATCGTGGTGGAACGCGTGCGCAGCTTGAGCCGCGACCCAGAAACTGAATCGGTCCTGATTCTGGCCCATGGAGAAGGTGACGACAAACTCAATGCCAATTGGGTTGAACGCATCGAGCAGCTCAGTCGAGAGATCCTAGGGATTGGCTCTTTTCGGGAGATTGGAATCGAGACACTACGTGAGGACTGGCACGACAAACGAAAGCCCGCAGAAAAAAGAATTCGCCAGTTTGTGGCCCGCGGCAACCACCAGGGCCAGGTCTTGGTAGTGCCCTTTCGGGTCTACGGCTTCGGGCGTATTGATTCGGTGCTGAAAGGACTGGAATATCGCGCCGACGGACGGGCCCTGTTGCCGCATCCAGATATCACTGAGTGGTTGGTGCGAGAAGCCTCCCGATGCTTCCACGAGCAGGGCTGGTGGAACCCGTTTAGTGAAACGGCAGAGCAGGGCGCCCAGCCTCATAGCAACGCCGATCAGCCTTTCTGATGTGGGGAACCCTACTGAGCGTTCTAGTCGTGGCCGGAATTCTCGGGGTCAGCGCCGTCGCCACCCAGCTTTTGGCACGGGCCATGTACAACCGGTGCCTCTCTTGCCACACGCTCAACGCCAGGCGGAGGGAACGCTGTCGGAGCTGCGACCAGCCGTTGTCACAGTAGGTCAACGGTAAATCAGAGTCTCCGGCGGAAGCCGGGGGAAGGACAGCAACGGATTCCACCCCTCGCCTCCCGGCCGCTCCCAAGGTCGGCTCTGATCATTTCATGAAACCAGGAACCGGGAACCAGCAACAGCACGAGCCTTAGCGAGTGCAGGCCCAGAACCGCCCGCTCGAAACCTAACCAGAACTCGGAACTGCTCTAGTGATACCGATCGCCAAACCCGGAAACCGAAAAAGGTTTATCTTGTCACTGATTTGGTGTAAAAGAAGGGGCGAAAAAGAGGCGTTGCCCCACAGGGGGCCTTCTCATCGGGCTGTATTCGCATGTGGTCTTTCTGGAGGAACTGAACTGATGACATACATCGTCACTGAACGTTGCGTCAACTCCCGCTATACCGAATGTGTGGCGGACTGCCCCGTTGACTGTTTTTACGAGATCGAGAATCCTCATATGCTCATCATCAATCCGGATGAGTGCATCGATTGTGATGCGTGTGTGGCCCTTTGCCCGGTCAACGCAATTTACCCGGAGGCTGAAGTTCCGGACGAATTCGAAGACTGGGTTGACACGAATGATGCAGAGGTGTGCACCGACGACAATCGTGTGACCGATACGGCCGAAGCTCTAGACTCCGCTCTCACCATCGAAGAAGTGAAGGAAAAAGAAGAAGCCGACTACGGTTACGTTCTGGAAGACCCCTCCAGCGCCGCCCACTAGTTGTCGGTTCTTATAACGTTGTTCAGAAGAGGTAATCTGCTGATAGGAGGAAGATTGCCAAGGCTCTGGTGCATACGGTGGTGGATGAGCGATCCATTCGGGACCGAGGTCTAGGCGCGAGGACGAGACACCCGAAAGCCCTCCCACGTGGGAGGGCTTTTTTTGTTGCGTAAATAGATACCCTGCCGAAATCGTAAGATCAGAGTATTGTGCCGGCCGTCCGGGCCAGTAGCTCCCTGGTAGAATGGATTCATGGAGCTCACTAATATAGCGCTGGCATTCGGTTCCAGCCTGACGGCAGGATTCAAGCTCTATATGACCGTTTGGGCCCTCGGACTGATGGATCGCTTCGAGGTCATGAATCTGCCCGAACGCCTGGAGATTCTCTCCCATTCCTGGGTCCTGGGGACTGCCTCGGTGCTGTTGGTCATCGAGTTTTTTGCCGATAAGATCCCCTATGTCGATAATACCTGGGATACGATTCACAGCTTCATTCGCGTTCCGGCCGGCGCTTTACTGGCAGCCGGGGCTGTGGGTGACGTAGGGCAACCCCTGCTCTGGATCACCTCCCTGACAGGTGGCTTTGTCTCCTTTACCGCTCACGGTGCCAAGGCTTCGACCCGGCTGGCAGTGAACGCGACTCCCGAGCCCTTCAGCAACTGGTTCCTCAGCCTTCTCGAGGATGGTCTGTCGATTCTGGTCCTCTGTCTGATTGCTAACCACCCAGTCATCGCCATCGCCCTGACGTTATTTCTCCTTTTCTCGTGCGTTTTCATCGTCTTTCTTTTCTACAAGTTCCTGAAGGCTCTTTTCAGGCCAGGACAGACGGCCATACAAAGAACTTGCTGAGGTCTTCGTACCTGTGGAGCTACTTCTGTTTCTGACGGGCAGATTCGTTGAACGCGTGAGTGCTGTGAGTCAAGGCATAGATCCCCCATCTAACGAATTCTTGGCAGCTCCCCGGCTTCGAAACTGGTTCCCCCGAGCCCTCCTCCTGCTCGCGTCATTGTCCTTACCCGGGGCTCTTTCATGCGCGGGTCGAGCGGATCTCGCACCCGGCCTGGCGCAGCCTGCCGGTTGCCCCATTGATCCGGGAAAGCGTCTCGTCTTCACCGTCTCGAACCTGGGGGGGAAACCAGCCAGGGCAACCAGCACGACGGTTCAGTACGACGACCTGCCTCTTATTCACCTTGCCACTCGGCCCATGGCCAAGAACCAGAGCCAGACCCTGAGCTTCCGCCTACCCGACCAGTGTCTTCAGTCTACCTGCAGGTTCGAGATCCAGGTCGACTTCAAAGAGGAAGTGGTTGAATCCGATGAGGGCAACAATCAGGTGCGGGGCGAGTGCGTGTTAGCCAATTGCGCCCAACCCCGACGGTGAAAGAGGCAGAGAACCGACTGTTCCCGGCGGCCGGCAGTGTCAGCTGCCCCTTTTCCAGAGAATATCGGGATGTCCTCCGGCCCGATTCAGTGAGCGGGCCATCACAAAGAGCAGATCCGAGAGGCGGTTCAGGTAACTCAGAGCCAGACTCAGATCCGAACTCTCTGCAGCCTGGAGCAATTCCACTAGCCGACGCTCTGCCCGCCGACAGATGGTTCGGGCCAGATGGCACAGGGCCGCAGCTTTGATTCCACCGGGCAGGATAAACTCCTGGAGCGGAGCCAGGTTGCGATTCAGCCGGTCGAGCTCCTCCTCCAGCTGCGTAACCTGTTCGGCCTTCAGGATCGAGTGCCCGGGAATGCAAAGCTCCCCACCCAGATCGAAAAGCGTGTTCTGAATGCTTTGCAGGCAGTCACGGACTGGGGCGGGCAGCTCATGACTCAGCACGCATCCGATGACGCTGTTCAGCTCGTCAACTGTGCCGTAGGCTTCCACCCGGGGATGATCCTTGCTTACCCGGGTGCCGTCTCCCAGACCTGTCTTCCCTCCATCTCCCTTGCGAGTGTAGATGCGGCTCAAACGATGGCCCATTTTCCGAGAACTCTAGCATTTCTTGGGTTTCACCTTCCACGAAGTTTAAACTTTCAACTTTCAACCTCCAACCGCCCGCAGGTGCGGAACGCTATAATTTGAAGGATGCCTTCACTCCTGTTAACGCTCCTTCTCTTCCAGCCACCTCCCCAGGAGGCCGCCTCTTTTCGAGTTGCCGCCAACTATGTGAAGGTACCCGTCACAGTGTTCGACGAGCGTGGCAAGTTGCTCGACGACCTGGAGCGCGAGACCTTCTCGGTCAGGGACGATGGTAAGACCACGCCGATCGTCAACTTCGTGCGCGACTTTGCACCCGTCAACGTACTGTTGCTGCTTGATTCCAGCGGGAGTCTCAAAGAGGAACTGGAAGAGATCAGGGACTCCGCCCTGCACTTTGCCCGCTCCTTCACACGCGACGACCGAGTCTCTATCATCGGTTTTTCAGATGACACGGTGGTGCTTTCGCCCTGGACTAATCGAATAGGGAGACTGCGCAAAGGCCTCCGAAAACTGAAAGGCGGCTACCGGACTGCTATCTATGACGCTCTAAGAGAGACAATCGAGGGCCACCTGAGACAGGTGCAGGGCAGGAGAGTCATCATCCTGCTCACAGACGGGCTGGACAACGAAAGCGTCACTCCTTACGAGGAGATCCTAAGCCGCCTGATCGAATCGCAGATCACCCTTTACATTGTCAGCCGAACCCGTCTGGTGGACGACAAGGTTCGTGACAGTGAACGAGTGAGCTTCCTGAACCAGGTAATGCGAAACATCCTCCAGGACAACGGTGATTTTGTGGAGGCCTATTTCAAGGAGAAAGAGACATCGATGGTGAATCTGGCAGAATCAACAGGAGGCAGAGTTCTGTTTCCTGAAGTGCTGGAGGATCTGGGTGACACCTATGCTCAGGTTTCCCGGGAGCTGAAGCATCAATACCTCTTGACTTTCTTGCCGCCTCGATTTTCGGACAAGAAGTTCCGGTCCATCCACGTGACGTGCAGCCTTCCGCAGGGAAAAGTCTATTTTCGCAGGCAGTATGCCTGGCTGGCATTTCAGTAGGGGAACGGCCGTCTTACGCCGCGCCGTTCTGGTTTTTCCTACGCAGATCCTGTTCCCTCTTCACCCGGATTCTATCCGCTTGCTCAGAAAGATCCACACCCTGCAGCTGTCCCTCCGACGCCGCCACAACGGTCGCAACTGTGGCATCTCCGGTAACATTGGCAACCGTCCGGCACATGTCGAGGATACGATCGACGCCCAGGATCAAAGCAATGCCAGCCGCCGGTACGCCGATGGCCTCAAGGATGATGACCAGCATGATGATCCCCGCACTGGGAACCGCGGCCGTCCCAATAGAGGCCAGCACGGCGGTCAGCACAATGGTGAGCTGGGCGGTAAAATCCAGTCCCAGGCCCAGTGCCTCGGCTATGAAAACCGCTGCCACTGCCTGGTAAAGGGCCGTCCCGTCCATGTTGATGGTTGCACCCAGAGGTAGAACAAAGGACGAAACTTCATCGGATACACCCAGCTTCTCTTCGCAGCGCTCCATGGTGACGGGAAGCGTTGCCGCACTCGAACTAGTCGAGAATGCCAGCAACTGAGCCGGGGCTAGGGCACGGTAGAAGGTCCACACGGAGATGGGCGTCAGAAACCTCAACATCAGCCCGTAGGTCAGCCCCATATGAAGGACGAGCCCGAAGAGGACAACCGCGCAATACATACCCAGGGCGGCCAGCAACTTTAGAATGCCGGCTGGATTCTCGGCTGTCATGCTGGTAATGGTGCCGGCAATCAGAGCGAAAACACCCACCGGTGCCATCAGCATGACCAGATCAACCAGCCGCACAATGACCTCATTCAGGCCTTCGAAAAAACTCAAAAGAGGCTGTGCCTTCTCCCGGCTTACCTGAATGAGTCCCACTCCCAAAAGAATGGCGAAAAACACCACCTGAAGCATGTTTCGATTGTCGGAGGCAGCGCCGAGAAAGTTCTCAGGTACCATATCCACCAGCGGTTGGAGGGGCACTCTCTGACGGGTGGCTTGCGCCTGCTGAGATCGAGCCGCAACATCCTCCTGGTAAACCTGTTGAAGCTGCTCTCTCATTTCCCCGGGGAGCCGACTTCCGGGCCGGATGAGATTGACGAGGATCAGACCGATACACACGGAGACGGCTGTGGTGGCGACATAGATCGCAATCGTCTTTCCCCCGATACGGGAAAGCTTCTTCAAATCGGAGAGAGACGCTATCCCACAAATCAGGGAAGCCAGTACCAGCGGCACGGCGATCAGCTTGAGCAGGTTAACGAATATGGTCCCGATTGGAGTAATCCAGTCGCCTGTGAACTCAACCCATCCTGCTGCTGCCGCGACCACGCCATAAATGACTCCCAGGAAAAGACCGGCTAGAATCTTCCAGTGCAGCTTCTTGAACCAGGGCATTTGACTCACGCCGGTACTGTAATGCAACGGGACCAAAATTTCGAGTTGCATTGTATGAGGTGTAGGGAGCCGCATCCATGCGGCGATGGAATCGGACCACGGAGGGTTCTCAGATACCGCTAGCAATGGGGTTTAAAGCCCCGAAAGGGAAAGCATGAAAGACAAACTGAATCGCTACAGCTCACATGTAACTCAACCCCGATCTCAGGGGGCATCGCAGGCGATGCTTTATGGGACCGGATTGAGCGAAGAGGACATGCAAAAACCCCAGGTCGGGATAGCCAGCATGTGGTACGAAGGCAACACCTGCAACATGCACCTTAATCAACTGGCAGCAGAGGTCAAGCAGGGGGTCAGCGACGCAGGCATGGTGGGAATGCAATTCAACACCATCGGCGTGAGTGACGGAATCTCCATGGGAACCGAGGGAATGAGCTATTCTCTACAGTCTCGTGAGATTATTGCCGACTCCATAGAAACCGTAATGTGTGCCCAGTGGTACGACGCCAATATCTCGATCCCGGGCTGTGACAAGAACATGCCCGGGTGCCTGATGGCAATGGCCAGAGTCAATCGTCCGTCCTTGATGGTCTACGGCGGGACCATCGGTCCGGGGTCCCTGGGCGGCCAGAAACTGGACATCGTTTCCGCTTTTCAGAGTTATGGAGAATACCTAGCCGGCAAGATCAGCGACGAGGAACGGAAACAGATCGTCCAGCTCAGCTGTCCCGGAGCCGGAGCCTGTGGCGGCATGTATACGGCCAATACCATGTCTTCGGCCATAGAGGCCCTGGGCATGTCGCTCCCCTTCAGCTCTTCCACGCCGGCCGAGGATGACGGCAAACTCGAGGAGTGCAGGAGAGCTGGAGCGGCAGTTCGCCTGTTGCTGGAAAGAGACATCCGGCCTCGCGACATCATGACCTCTCAGGCCTTTCGTAACGCAATGGTGGTCGTGATGGCCCTGGGTGGCTCTACTAACGCTGTTCTCCACCTGATTGCGATGGCACACAGCGCCGATGTCGAATTGACCATCGACGCCTTCCAGGAGGTGAGCGATGCAGTTCCCTATTTGGCCGACCTCAAACCAAGCGGGCGCTACGTGATGCAGGATCTGCACAAGATCGGCGGTATTCCTGTCGTTATGAAATACTTGCTCCAAAAGGGTTTCCTGGACGGATCCTGCATGACCGTTACCGGCCGGACGCTGGCGGAGAATCTCGGGGATGTTTCGGATCTGCCCGCCGGTCAGGACCTTGTCCACCCCGTAGATCAGCCACTCAAAACCACTGGACACTTGCAAATCCTGAGAGGCAACCTGGCACCAGAGGGGGCGGTTGCCAAGATTACCGGGAAAGAAGGTCTGCATTTTTCCGGTCCGGCCCGGATTTTTGACTCAGAAGAAGACATGCTGGCAGCTCTGGCAGAGAACGGGATTCAGTCCGGTGACGTGGTGGTCATTCGCTATGAGGGCCCTAAAGGAGGCCCAGGCATGCCAGAAATGCTTACTCCCACTTCCGCGATAGTGGGAGCGGGGCTGGGTGACGAGGTGGCGCTCCTTACGGACGGCCGTTTTTCAGGGGGCTCTCACGGTTTCATCATCGGCCACATCACGCCGGAGGCCCAGGAGGGAGGGCCCATTGCCCTTCTGGAAGACGGCGACCTAATCAAGATTGACACACTGGCCCGCACCATAGAAGTCGGATTGAGCCCTGAAGAGCTTCGGGGCCGCGCCGAACGCTGGTCCGCTCCTCCCCTGAAAACTTCTGCCGGAACCTTGTACAAGTACGTCGGATTGGTTCAATCCGCTTCCGAAGGGTGTGTGACCGATGGATGAGTTACCGGAAATCTGTTGATCCGTCAGTTGGTCGAGGGTTCGTATACCTTTGTCTAATCCATTGCAACCTTATTTTCATCAGTAGTTTACAGACTTACTATTCTTAAGACCATTTTCAGTTATCTCTGATTTGGACACAATTTGGGCACACCGCTCCGGCAACGATTAGCCATGATTTTTCAATGTGAGGGCTTTTGGCCACTGTAGCAGCTAGATATACTAAGATCGCAGAAGGGAGCAGAGACGATGTCAGATGGTGTGACACTAAAGGAAATGAATCATGTGGCCATCATGGTGAGCGATCTAGAGCGGGCTTATCGCTTCTATCACGATCTTTTGGGAATGGAGAAACAAGAGTACTACGAAGAGAAGTATATCGAGGGCGTGTCGGAAGTGATGGGTCTGTCCGACGTTCGAATGAAAATCTACATCATGTCCTCGCCCTCTACTCCAGGCATGACATTGCATCTCACGGCGCTTGATCATCCTGAGTGTCCAACCGGGCGCCCCGAAATCCACCATGTACCTTCCACCCATATTGGTTTTACAGTGGATGACATCGAGGCGAGCTACGCAGCTCTGCTAGCTGGAGGCGCTGAATGCGTCTCCAAACCGGTGCACTATCCCCCGGAGGCTGGTGGTTGGGGAATCTGCTTTGTTTACGATCCGGACGGAAACCTCCTGGAACTCGCCGAGGTGCCTTAAGAGTCCGTGGAAACCGTATAGCGCGAACTCACCGTTAACGGCTAACTTAGCGGTGCGACGGATTTTGTTTCTGGAGATGGGGCGTTTCCTGCCGCGAGGATTTTCAAGGGAATCGACGATCTGCAAGTTGTCCCACAGTTCCTCCACGGCAGACTGAACGGCGCTGGCTCTGTCCGGGATAGAGAGGACACTTAAAACCTATAGGGAATAGGCGTTAACGGCCCTGCAAATCAGCAGACGGCTCGGCAACTTACACTCTTCTACAGAATAGCGTCCCATCCAAGGACGCTGTCCCTGGCAGTATTGACGATAGCTTTCACGGATGAATGCTGATCGTGTTCAGATTCGGTGAACCCATGATCTCGCAAGCATCATGGATCCGGCTCAAGGGTAAACGATGTGAGATAATTCGTTCCGTGTCGAACAGGCATAGATCGCGATCGGTAGCAGGGTCAGGATTGCGAAGTGAAGGTAGGAACCCGGCGCCGTCAATCGAAGGAGGTATCCAAATGGCTAAGGTGAAGAAAATCACAAGGATGGACCATGTGGCCGTGTTTGTAAGTGACCTGGACAAAACGTTTCACTTTTACCACGACCTTCTGGGTCTGGAAGTACTGGAGTACGTGGAGCATCCAAAGCCTGGATCCACTGACATCAAGGGAGTTTCCGAAATGACCGGGTTTCCCGACATTCCTCACAAATCGAGGCAGTATCGAATGACCTTGCCGGAGAACCCCGGGTTGACCATCGATATCGGCGAGTGGATTACACCCAAAAGTCCCGTGGGACGGTATCCCCTCAATCACGTTCCCTCGGCACATTTGTGCTTCGATGTAGAAGATATCGAGGCCACCTACGAGTTTCTCAAGGGAGAGGGGGTCGAATTCGTCTCTCCACCCACATACTGGGGGGCCGG
>CAZMGM010000008.1:0-34470 GCA_964565865.1 uncultured Acidobacteriota bacterium
AACAGCCCAATTGTCATGCATAACCATCGCATTTTGTTCAGCATGGATATTCCTTAAACTTGTTCATTGCTACTCCTCCGTAACCGAGTAAATTGCTCCATTACCGCATCTTCACAACTTTGGCGGGCACACCTGTGGCGATCTGTTCGAGCTTCGATGCCCATCTTTCTAGTGCCTCGCGCATCTCTGGCTCCTTCTCCCAGCGGTTATAGACAGACGTGATCTGTCGATCGGCCCACGTGTGGCCCAAAATCTTAGCGATCACCACATCATCAATTCCTAGCTTGGAGAGCTCAGTGGCGACTGTGCGCCGGAGATCGTGTGCGGTGAAATGTTCCAGACTCGGCAAGGAGTGTTTCAGACGAATCGCTGCTTTATTAAGAGTTGTACAGTGTTTTTTATCCGAATAGCGGGAAGGGAAGACCCAGTCACCGCTTGTGGCTTCTTGCCTGCGTTCTTCGAGGCACTCCAGGGCTGCGTGTGACAACGGCACCCTGTGTTCTTGTCTGTTCTTCATCTTCGAGCCCGGAATGATCCATAGCTTTTCTCCCCAGTCGAGCTCGTTCCAGCTCATCGCTTTGATCTCGCCGCCGCGTTGCCCCGTTAACAACATGAGGCGATATATCGATGACAGTGGCTCCTCAAAGCCTTCTAGGGCCTGCCACAGGGTCGCGATTTCCTTCCTATCCAGGACCCGGTCGCGGCTCTGTTCCTTGCCCCCAGGTAAACGTAACTTCTGGCATGGGTTCACGCTGGTTTCAGGAAGGTAAGTCTTGTCTTGGGCGAAACTGAAAATAGTACTCACCAGCGCCAGGGTCCGGTTGGCCATAGTCTTGGACCCGCGGGCCACGATGCCATCTAGAAGCCTAACAATCTCGGCCTTGGTGATTGTTTGGATATCACGGTGTTTCCAGGCTGGTAACAGGTCCTTGTTCAGGATCCTCTGGTCCTCGCGCTGGCTTTTAGGTGCCTTATGCACCCTTGCGTGGTCGCGCATGTAAAGCCTGGCCAGCTCCCGAAAGCGCATGGCCTCCCGGGCCGCCTGTTTCTGCCTCAACCGATCCTCGGCCGGATCTTCGCCGATAGCCACGCGGCCGGAGAGCTTGTAGCCCACTTCTCTAGCCTTGCCGAGACTCAAGCTAGGGTAGGGGCCAATGCCGTAACGTCTCTGCAGGCCCGCTAAGTTGCGGTATCTAAAGGTGAACGTCTTCAGGCCCCTAGGGCTGATACGGAGGATAAGCGAACCGGGTGCGTTAAACCCTTCGTCTATGATTTCTTGCGCCTTGCCCGATTCTGCCTGAGCAGCTCTTATGAATCGGTCGCTAAGGTGTCGGGTTTCGTTCATCAGGATTTCGTTTAAGTGGGTAAATTAGGCTTTTTCACCTAATTTGTTGGTTCTTTTTTTCAAAGGTAAGGCCGCAGGGAACAGCTCTAAACAATGATGAGTCTAAGATTTGGGAACAATTTGGGAACAACATTTCGTGGGACGCCCTGAAGCACAGTGAAACAATATGAACATATGATGCCATGGTTGTCATTTATAATAAAGGAGTTACACGGTTAGGGTTGCGACAGGATGGAACAGAGAGAAACAGGGGATTAACTTTATCGCACTCAGGAGGTCGAGGGTTCGAATCCCTTCGTCTCCACCAATACAAACCAAGTTACTTCAATGGTTTACAGGATTTCTCATTTAAGGGGTGTTCCCGGTATTCCGTGATTTTCTAACAATTTCCTAACATCCTGCCGGCGCCTAGAAGTCGGCGATTTAGTCCTTTTCCCACTTCATGTTTCTGTCCAACTCTTTCAGGTATTCCTTCTGCTTCAATTCATACTCGTCCGACAGGGTTCGCAACTTGGGGTCAATGCTTCTGAACATGATCCAGCCACATAGAGCCGCCGCCACCAGACACAGCAGCCCCCAGACCGGGACGAGCAGGCTCAGCCCCACCCCAATCGTGATGAGCATATAGGTGAGAGAAGAGAAAACGATCGCGCAAGAGTCTTCTCTGGTCCATTCGTTCGCCTCCTCAGGCGTCCATTCCCTTCGAAACCAGCTCACATCAGCCTCCTCGTCTGCCAGGACCGTCATACGGGGTCAAAGCAAACCGCGTCTTTGCGCCTCTATCCTTACTGGGCCCCAGAAACCGATTGGTCGCGACTGGACATAACAGCGGACCAGACGGCCCATATCATCGGGCGGCGTCAAGAGCGTGACGGGCAGGTAAATGATGATTCCCAGGGCCATGAGCAGCCAGAACTGAAGATAGTCCGGAAGTTCGGGCAAGATCCCGAAAGCCGGCAGCACCCATACGACCAGCCAGCTGAGACCCAGGTTCGCAATCCAGGAGGCCAGGTAGCCCCAGCTGTTAAAGCGCCACCAGATCACCTGCAGAATGTTGGGAAGCCACACACCGGCCGCCATGATCCACAAAGCGAAGATCAGCCACTTGGTGATCTCCTCCATCATCGAAGCGTAGAGAAAAGAACCAAGCAGAACGACCAGGGTCGAGACCCTTCCCACCCAGACCAGCCTCTTCTCGCTGGCGGCGGGATTTACATAATGATGGTAGAGATCGCGTGTTATGTATAGGGCTCCCAGGTTCAGCACAGTAGAGACCGTGGACAGATGAATCGCCACAATGGCAGCAAAGAAAAACCCGATCATTCCGACCGGGAGGTTCTCAAACCCGATCCGAAACCAGGCCATCTCGTAATCGGCTGTTTCCGGGATATCCGGATGGAGGACGAAGAAGCCGAGTACCGCGGCGGCCCACAGGGAATTTCGCGCAAGCATCAGGGCCGTTCCCACCCAGATGCTGTAACTGGCGTCCCGTATTGTCCGAGCGGACTGGATGCGCTGCGCCTCAGTGTACCAGTCAATGCTGGTTCCCATGCCAAAGCCTCCCAGCAGGGCGATGAACAACATCGTGAGAAACCAGGCTACTGGAAAGTCACCTGTAAAAAATCCGCTAAAGGCAAAAGGGTTGATGCGCCATAGCTGGTCCATTTCCTCCAATCGGGTCACGATTCCCGAAGGGCCGCCGGCAGCAACCACGCCCCACACCGAAACGATGATGATGGCAGCGAGGGCGATAATGCCCTGCTGGAGATCGGCAATCACAACGCCCCAGTACCCGGAGACAAGAACGTAGATTGCAGGAATGGACGAGAAGACCACCAGGCCCACCCAAGGTTCCCAGCCGAAGGCAAAATTGCAGACCTTGCCCATGGCGATCCCAACCCAACCCAGGATGAACATATTCATAAAGACCTGCCAGCCGGCCACCCAGCCCCGCAGCAGTTCGCTGCCCAGACCACTGAATCGGAGGGTTTGCCACTCGGCCTGGCTGTAGGCGAGGGATCTGCGAAAAATTCTCGTCGACACGAAAGCACTGATGGCACACCAGGCGGCGAAGAACGTGTACCAGATTCCCGCCATACCGTGACGGTAGATCACGCCGGCGACCCACATCGGTGTGTCTGTCGCCGTGTGACTTGCGTAAACGGATGAAGCGGGTAGCCACCAGGGCAGTCCCCTTCCGGCAAGGAAAAAATCCGCTTCCGACCTTCTCCCAAGGCGGTAAAAGAGGGCACCGCTCAAGATCATCAGTACCAGGAAGGATACGAACCAGATCCAGTCGAGAGTTGTAAACACCACCATGGCGAGTTGAGCTCAGTGCGTAAACTTAGAGTAGCAGGCCACTCAAGGAAACCCGAGGAGTGAAAGAGGAAAACTTTCCCAGTCCGCTTCCAGCTATCTGAGGAAGCGGCGGAAACAATCCATCCGCGAAGGCGGGAAGGCACTGGACGCTACGCCGGTGACGTGGAAATATAGGAGGGATGGAGCAGGGATTATCTGTGGTCATCGGTATGTCGGTGGCCTATATTGCTTCCTTCGCGGGGATGGCCTTTGCCTACTGCGCGTATCGGCGGCGCAAGAGGCAGGACGAAGAAAAGGACAACGAATGATGGGTGAATTCAACTGGTTTTGGAGCGTCGTTGTTCCGGCCTCAATCTTACTTCTCTCTTTTTTTGTGGCCCTTGGGCTTTACCGCCACTTTTCCAGACACTAGCTACCTACTTCTCACCGAAGATCATCTAGGGGGCTACCAGCACCGCGCGGGAGTTAGCGGTCTAGGACATAGAGCCGGTTCGCGTTCTCCCACAGGATCGCCCGCTTGACGTCATACCCCACGTCCAGTCCCTCCACCTTGCCGATCTCGGACGGAAAGGTCCCCCAGGGCGAGTCTGTAGCGAACAGAACCCGGTCGACGCCCAATCCCCTAGACAGGAGCTCCCCGACCAGCCAGCGCGGCGCGAAGCCGGGCACGATAGAGGTGTCGGTATACACATCGTAGCCCTTCTCGATCCACTCGATGAACCTGGGAACAAACCGGAATGCCGGAGCGATCGCTTCCCCCATGTGCACAAGCTGGTAGGTAGCAGCCTTGCCATACTCGGACAGGAAGGCGTCGAAGTGGAGAGGATCAGCTTCGGGCAGGTACCCCGTGTGGAAGTGGACGACGAGGTGGTGGGTGTGGGCCGTCGCCAGGATCTGTTCCATCGTGGCTCTGATCTCTGACGACCACGTTCGTGGGTCGACAGAGACGCCCTCCCAGGTGTTCGAAGCCATCTTGAGCGCCCGGATACCGGTGTGTGGTAGGAGGGAGAGGGCGGCTTCCGTACGCGCGCGGTTCTCGGAGAGTGGCGAGACCCAGAGCGCGCCGTACAGCTTGCGAGTCGGGTTGACCGTCTCGAGCACGAGATCGTTGGTTTCGAAGGCCGCCGTCTGGTCCTCGAGATAGGTGGGGATGATCACGCCTCCGTCGAGTCCATAGTGGGAAAGGTAGGCCCTGCAGGCCACGCCATCTGTGTGGTCGACGTTGTCCGGTACCGGGGTGATCGTCCTGCCGGCAAACGACCGGGTCGCGGCGGCGCCGATATGGAAGTGTGAGTCGAAGATCGGTGATCCCATTGAAACTGTTCTCGATCCAAATGCGACTGCTATTTCCGGAAATGCATGTCTGCAAACTTGAGGTATTGCTGCCAGTCAAAATCCGTCACATCGTGTCGTCCAGTGTGAATGTGATAGCCCATGCCCTTCATGACTGGTTTGTCAACGGCCGTCACTTCAAATGACATCTGTGCGGGACGTCCCGGACTGCGGCCATAGACGTGAGTTTGAAACAGCTTTACGATTTCCGGCCGCCGTTGCTTGTACCAAGTCGCGGCATCGGAGACCCGTTTCCCATTGTTCGTTATCAGCGGATCGGGCAGTGTAAACTTTGGGACCTTCGCTTCGGCGTAATTGAATTCCTTCGGCTGAGTCTGCACTGTTGTTGTCAATGCCGGAGCCACAACGACGAGAGTGGTCCAGACACATAGATTCCAATTCGAATGGGTGAACGACATGCCACACTCCGATTCTTATCTCAATGTTGCAAATGATTCAAGAATTGACTCATTGTGCGAGATACATGACAGGCATTCAAGTTGGGCACGAGTCGCAGAAAAGGCTGAGAAGGCGGCCTTACCTTCGAAAAAAGAGACGATAAATTAAGCGGAAGAGCCTGATTTTTCCACTTATTCCTCGACCCGTACTAATTAGAGGATCCCGATAAGTAATGATGTCTTTTAGCTTCCGGAGATATGTGACCAAATTGTGACCAAATCACGTATTACTGGCAACGTCCCTAAAACGAGTAATCCTGTAAATCATTGATAAAGATTGGGTTGTATTGGTGAAGATGAAGGGGTTTGGGCCCTAGATAAAGTGCTCCCATTGCATGGCACCCGGACATGGTGTGCATCCCGGCTCGCCATTCTACCGGATTGCTCGCAGAGGCTTCTTCACGAACAGCACATCAGAAGGAAGGGATGGGAATCTCTTCATCTCCCCCGCACGATATCCGATGTCGCGGTAGAATCGGATGAGATTCTCGAACTGCGCGATCGAAGTCACCGACATGAACGCGCTGTTGATCGACGCGGCGGACCATTTCTCCGGCTGCATTCCGGAAATTCTAGAAGTTCTCTGTCGCCAAAGGTTGCTGGCCGGCTAGGAACGGCACGCGAGGCCTACACTGCTGCGCTTCTGACCGGATTGCTAGTCCCCGCGCTGCACGGGCCTCCGGTCTTCAAACGCGCGGAGAGAGTCCAGCGAAGGAAAGGTGGGAGAGGAGTCGGGCCCGGTGACCCCCTTGTCGTTCGAATCGTCGCTTGTGACTTCGAAACCGGCCTCTTCTACAAGTTGGTGGGCAGCATGGGCAGACTGGCCCGGTGTCGTCAGGTACCCCTCGACAAAGATTGAATTGGCGGGGTAGAGAGCCAGCCCTGCAGCTGGACCCAGGTAGAGTTCCCGGCCGGCAGCCATGCGGATCTCGCTGGAGGGGTTCAGGAATCGCATCAGGCATAGCGCCTTGAGCCCTCGTATCGGGTTGAAACAGGGCTGGTCCTCCAGTGGCGTCCCTTCCACGGGGTAGAGGAAATTGACCGGAATGGAATCAACCTGGAGTTTGCGAAGTGAAAAAGCCAGCTCCACAAAATCGGCATCGCTTTCTCCCATTCCCACGATGCCTCCGGAGCAGGTGGAGAGGCCCGCGCTCTTCACGTTTTGTACGGTCCGAACACGGTCCCCATAAGTGTGGGTAGAACAAATCTCCGGATAGAAACGGCGACTGGTGTTCAGATTGTGGTTGATCCATCCGACTCCCGCTTCTTTTAATTGAGCTGCTTGCCGTTCGGTCATGAGTCCCAGCGAAAGGCAGATTTCGAGGAAAGGGAATTGGCGTTTGATCTCTTGGACGGTGGAGGCTAGATGCGTCAGATCCCTCTCGCCGGGACCTCGACCGCTGGTCACCATACAGTAGCGCCTTGCCCCGGCAGAGACGGCCTTTCGGGCCCCGGCCACCAGTTCTTTGCGGGAAAGCAGACCGTACTTCTTGATCCCAGCTGTGGACAGAATGGACTGTGAGCAATAGTGGCAGTCCTCGGGACAGAGTCCGCTGCGGGCATTCTGGAGTACGCAGAGCTTGACTCCTGTTCCCCAGAACTTCCGGCGTACTCGAAACGCAGCCCAGAGGAGGGCAGGAAGGTGTTCACTGGGGGTCTGCAGAAGCTCCAGTGCCTTCTTGCGTGTGGGAGCCGATCCACCGAGAGATCTGCTGGTCAGATCTGAGAAATGATCTTTGTCCTTCATTTCATTGCAATCCAGAGTAACCGGTGGTGAAAATCCCAGGGACTGCTAGGCCAGAAGGCTGTCTACATCGACCTTGCGTCCGAATGTCTCCACCAGCATTTCTCTAACTTGATCCTGATTGTCACTCAGCGGAAGATGAGGGATACGACCCAAACAGGGCACATCGGTCAGTTTCTCGAGTGTCTCCGCATTTGTTCTGGTAGCTTCGTTCGAAGCCGCCACAGGATGGTTCAGTATATAGCCTTTTAAGGGAAGTGAAGAGTTCTGAATATAACTCAGAGTCAAGAGAGTGTGGTTGAGGGCCCCCAGTTTGGACCCCACGATGACCAGAACAGACACTTCCAGGTCGTGCGCCAGATCAGCAAATGTATATCGGTCAGCCAGAGGAACAAGCAGGCCTCCTGCGCCTTCGACCAGGACGACATCATGTCGGTCTGACATCCGACGAAACAGAGTGACAATCTTTCCAGGGCGTATGGAGACACCTTCTAGCTCGGCCGCCACACTCGGAGCCAGCGGAGGAGCAAAGCGATATGGGCAGAGTTCGTCGAGAGGCAGCGAGCAGTTCGAAAAAAAAGCAAGAAGTGATGCGTCACTGCCGTGGAGGCCTCCGGCCCTCTCCTCACAGCCGGTCTCAGCGGGTTTCATGACGGCCACACGTTTCCCCCGGGCCACCAGGGAAGCGGCCAGACCGCACGTGACCAGGGTCTTGCCCACACCTGTATCTGTGCCCGTGATCAGGAGTCGCATGCGACCTTCGTAATTGCTGAACCCACGACAAAGATCAATTGGTCCAGTTCCTCGGCCGTGATAGAGAGGGGTGGCATCAGGACAATCACGTCTCCCAGCGGTCGGAGAATGACGCCCTGTCTTCGTGTCTCCCGAACAACCCTCACACCCACTTTTTCGGAAGGATCATACGGAATTTTTCGGTCCGGTTGGCGCATGAGTTCGATCCCCACCATGACACCCCAGTGTCGAACATCTGCGACCGAGGGCAGGGGAGTGATATCCGTGATCAATCTTTCTTTCAGCTGTTCGATCTTCTGTCCCAGCGAAGTCAGTACCCCCTCCTGCTCGAAGACCTCCAGACTAGCCAGTGCGGCCGCACACCCAAGTGGGTTCCCCGTAAAGGTGTGACCGTGAAAGAAGGTTTTAAGTTCGTGATAGGGGCCCAGAAAGGCCGAGAATATTTCTTCTGTAGCGAGTGTCGCAGCCACGGGGAGATACCCCGCAGTCAGGCCCTTACCCAGGCACAACAGGTCGGGGGTGATCTCTGCGTGTTCGCTGGCAAACATCCTGCCCGTGCGCCCGAATCCGGTCGCAACTTCATCGCAGATGAGTAGGAGTCCGAGTTCGCTAGTAATACGTCGGAGTTCCCTGACATATTCGACGGGCTGAGCCCACATTCCGGCAGCTCCCTGCATCAGAGGCTCGATGATTACGGCCGCCAAATCGGTGCGGTGGCTTTCCAGCGTCTCTTGTGCCTCCATAACAGCTGCTTCCAGAGCCGCCCCTGCGCTGAGACCGTCCCGAAACCGAAACAGATGCGGTGGATTTATCCGAACACTCTCGGCTAGGAGTGGCCGGAAAAAGTGGTGGAACCGCTCGGAATACCCGACGCTCATGGAACCGAGAGTGTCTCCGTGGTAGGCCTCTACGAGAGAGGCAAATTTTATCTTTTCTGTTTCCCCCTTGAGCTGCCAGTACTGGAAGGCGAGCTTTAGGGCGATTTCAACAGCGGTGGACCCCGAGTCTGAGTAGAAGACGCGAGTCAACCCCTCCGGAGTCAGCTCGACGAGTCTGCGGGCCAGAGAAATCGAAGGAATGTTGGAAAGGCCGAGGAGGGTAGAGTGGGCAATGGCTTCCAGCTGAGAACGAATGGCTTCATTCAGGTGTGGGTGGTTGTGCCCGTGGACATTGCACCATAGTGAAGAGACTCCGTCGAGATACCGATTCCCCTCAGTATCATAGAGGTAGTTCCCCTCTCCACGGGCGATGACAACCGGGTCATCGCCCAGCCAATCCCGCATCTGAGTAAAGGGGTGCCAGACGTGGGCGTGGTCCCAGGCTCTCAAAGCCTGATAAGAAACAGTCATGAGAGGATGCCCACTTCCCGTCCTGCATCCCGAAAACTCTCCAGAGCCTGCTCGAGCTGACTTCTGGTGTGGCTGGCAATCGGAACCAGACGCAACCGTGCAGTTGCCTCGGGCACCGTGGGAGGTCGAACTCCATATGCGAACACTCCTCTTTTAAGAAGGGCAGCGCTGAGCTGAACCGTCCTTTCAGGGTCACCGATCATAAGGGGGATTATAGGCGACCTGGAATCGCCCAGTGTGTAACCAAGCTTCCTGAGTCCCTGCGTCAGGAATACGGCATTCTCCCAAAGCAGTGTGCGCCTCTGAGGCTCTTCCCGGAGGACATCCAGGGCGGCCAGTGCAGTAGCCGCGATCTGAGGAGGAGGAGCAGTCGTGTAGATGAAACTTCGAGCCTTGTTGACGACCCACTCGATCAGTACCCGGCTGCCGGCCAGGTACGCGCCGCAGCCCCCCAGAGCCTTGCTCAGGGTTCCCATCTGGACTTCGATTGCTTCCTGAAGATTCAGTTCTTCTGCAAGACCGGCTCCATTGGGTCCGAATACCCCTGTGGAGTGGGCTTCGTCGACCATCACCCAGGCCTGGTGCTGTCGGGCCAGGGCAACAATCCCTTCCAGCGGGGCCAGGTCTCCATCCATACTGAAGACCGAGTCCGTGACGATCAAGCGGTTGCCGGTGTGGCTGGTGGCAAACAGCAGTTTCTCCAGATGGTCTAGGTCGGTGTGTCTGAACACCTTTACCGTGGACCCGGAAAGTCGGCACCCATCGATTATGCTGGCGTGGTTTAAAGCGTCGCTGAAAATCGTGTCACCGGCTCCCACGAGAGCAGTGATAATGCCGAGATTGGCCTGATAGCCGGATGGAAACAGCAGGGCCGCTTCGGTTCCTTTGAAGTCTGCCAGCCGGTTCTCAAGCTGGCGGTGAAGTGCCATACTTCCCGAAATAAGGCGTGAAGCACCGGTCCCGCTGCCAAACCGATCCAGGGCGGATTTGCCAGCCCGTTTGAGAGCTGGATGGTTGGCCAGACCCAGGTAGTTGTTGGACGAAAGCCACAGGACTTCCCGTCCGTCGAGAGCCACTACGGGTCCCTGGCTTCCCTCAATGTAGCACAGTCGACGACGAAGGCCTGCCTTCTCCAGTTTCGCCAGTCGAAAGGCAAGGGTATCCTCGAGCATTCCACACAACCATACATCGAAACCGGAATGAGAAGAACTCGAAGGTCATAGGTCCGAGCCCGCTACGGGCTGCTGGAGAGTTCGTCGGGGCCGACGAGACTTGTTACCTGTCGAAAAAAGTTATCTTCAACAACTCCGATCAGCGGTGTCCGACTTTCATTTTGTGGCAGAAGCGATGATGCCTCTCTGGGCGGTCAATTGTCACATCAAACTGTAGTTAGATTCAATGGATGTTCCACATTCTCCAGTATTGGGCGAGAGCGATCCCAGGTTGGGCTTTTGCTGACCGTCGGAACCTGGCAGTTACCGGTTGCACCCAGGAGGCTTTAAAATGAGGGGGTACATATGTTACCGAACCGTGTTGCTCCATTTGTGAATGAGACGCCGAGTTACTTAATTGGATGTTTGCTGTTGTCCCTGCTGTTTTTTGGGCAACCGTTGAAGGCAGAGCAGGTGTCTGGAACTGTAGCTGGAACGACTCACCCCCGACCTGAGAGTCTTGGCTCGGTGTCCGAGTCTTCCGTTGAAGACTGGCCCAACTATCTGGGGCCCCGCTTCGACGGAACTTCGGCTGAGAAAGGCTTAATCCAGAACTGGCCTGCGGGTGGGCCACGGGTGCTCTGGTCCCGCTCTCTGGGAGCATCGTACAGTGCCCCCGTCACCTCCCGAGGGCGCCTGATCCTGTTCCACCGTCTGGAGAACCGGGAAGTGATCGAAGCGGTAGATGCGCTTACCGGGACACCGCTTTGGCAGCAGTCCTACCCTTCTGCCTACGAGGATCGGTTCGGGTTCAACGGTGGGCCGCGCTCTTCTCCTACCGTCGAAGGGGAGCGTGTTTACACGTTTGGAGCGGAGGGGAAACTTACCTGTTTGGACTTCGAGACTGGAGAAGTCATCTGGCAACGGTGGATCAACCGGGATTTTCGGGTCCCGCAAAACTTTTTCGGAGTGGGGAGCGCTCCTGTGATCGACGATGGTCGAATTCTTTTGAATGCCGGTGGGCCCCAGGGGGCCGGGATCGTGGCCATCGACAAGGACAGGGGTGTGGATGTATGGAAGACCGGAGAAGATGAGGCCAGTTATTCGACTCCGGTAGTCCGGTTGATCCACGGGACAAGAATGGGTATTTTTTTCACGCGTCGGGGCCTGAATGTCGTAGAGATCGGGACCGGAAAAGAGCACTATCGATATCCCTTTCGCTCAAGAAACGATCTTTCCGTGAATGCGGCTACACCGGTAGTCGTCGATGACTATGTCTTTCTCTCCGCCGCCTATAGAACCGGAGCTGTGTTGCTCAAACTTGCCCCTGGCGGTCTGGAGGTTGTGTGGAAAGACCCGAAGGCCATGAACAGTCACTGGGCGACCAGCATTTACCACGAAGGCTACCTTTATGGGATGAATGGGCGACACGAGGGAGCCGCCAGGTTTCGCTGTATAGATTTCATGAGCGGTAAAGTGCTCTGGACTGCCAAGCAGGGCCTGGGCCGAGCGGTTTTCGTCCTGGCAGAAGGGAAATTGATCGCTCTGGGCGAACGGGGCATTCTGGCCTTGATCGAGGCCAGCCCAGAGAGCTACCGGGAGAGGGCCCGGGCTCAGATTTTGAAGTATCCGTGCTGGACACCTCCGGTCCTGTCTCACGGGTTGCTCTATGTTCGGAATGAGACGCGCCTTCTGTGTCTGGATCTGCGGAAGTAGTTCCGAATTCCGGGTGTCAGTCTGTTAGTGGTCAACAGGTCAGGCCGGCAGGCACTACAGCAATCGGGGCACGCTTAAGGCCAGCGGCCTGGGCAATGGTGTAGAGATTCCAGCTCCATTCCGCCCACAGCCCGGCCAGGAAAAAGGGCACCCCCATCCCACCCAGAAGCAGCACTAGTATCAAAGACAGGATGCCAAAGAAGATCGCCGCAACCAGGGTCAGAAGCGTTCGGACCAGGAGATAGATCAGGTAGTTCAGCTTCTGGGACACGAGCATCTCAAGGAGGCGCTTCTAGGCCTCGACTCTGTTGCGCTTACGAATCAGAGAACTCTTCTATTTTGCCATCCTTCTTAGTCCGGCATACCGGATCTTTTTCAACCGTAAAACCTGCAACCCCGAGCTTTGTACGGTCGATGCACGTGCAAGCGAACAAGCACTTGTTCAGAGTTCGGAGAAGATATTGGCCCCCAGCTCTGCCAGCCGCTGATCGACTCGTTCATAGCCTCTCCGGATGACTTCGGAGTGTTCGATTTCAGTCGTTCCCTGAGCACAGAGTCCTGCTACAACAAGAGCCATGCCAGCTCGGATATCGGGCGACTCGAGGTGGATTCCCTGTAGGCGCCGGGGACCTGTGACCAGGACTCGGTGGGGATCACAGAGAGTTACGGAGGCACCCATTCTGGCCAATTTATCCACGAAGAACATCCTTGCTTCGTACATCCAATCGTGAATCAGGCAGTGCCCTTCGGATTGTGTGGCCAGCACAATGGCAAGGCTGACGAGATCAGTTGGGAAGGATGGCCACGGGCCTGCGGTGATCTTGGGTGGACTGCTCCGGGGTGACACACTCACCGCCCAAAGCGACTCTCGGGAGGGTGTCATGTGAATCCCAAACCGGTTCAGCGCCGGTCGGACTCCAAGCAACGCATCAGCCGTGATCCCATCGATGGCCACATCTCCACCTGTCACGGCGGCGGCGATGGCCAGGGTTCCGGCGTCGACGTAGTCGCCGGGCACCGTGAACTCGAGCGCCGGTTGAGAATGCAACCTTGCCTCAATTTGAATCGATAATGCGTTGACTTCAATTGAGAACCCCAGCGTCCTCAGAAACTCGATGAGACTCTGGACATGAGGTTCCCACGCCGGATTCTCGACTGTTCCGCCGCCCAGGCCGGCAAACAGGATCAAAGCGTTTTCGGTGGCGGTTACGGAGGCCTCTTCGAGAAAGACGCGCGGGTTATCGATGTGGTGCTCCCTGTGAATCACTACCTTTTCCAGATCCTGTTCGATTCGGAACCCAGCTGCACGAAACACGGACCAGTGGACCTGAAAGGAACGCTGGCCGATCGGGCATCCTCCCGGCAGGGCACAGGTAAGAACGTCCATCCGTGGGGCCATGACTCCGAGCAACAGAATCGACCCTCTCAGACGATGTACAATGTCCGCGGGCAGTTCAGCTTCTTTGAGAGAGCCGGCGTCGATAGACAAGTGGCTCCCCTGCCATTCAGTCTTGACATCCAGGGCACCCAATAAGCGGACCAAATTCTCGATGTCTACGATACGGGGAACATTGTGCAGCGTGACCGGTTCCCGGGAGAGTAGGGAGGCGGCAATCAGCGGAAGAGCTGCGTTCTTGTTTCCCTGCACTCGGTAGACGCCCTGCAGCGGATGCCCTCCTTCAATGACGAGCCGTTCGGTCATCTTCCCCCCACTTACTGCCCGGTCAGTTTCTGGTCACCGTCGACGATGCGGATCTCGGGTTCCAATTCGATTCCGTAGTGTTCAAGAACCCGCCCGGCATACTTATCAGCCAGCCATAAGACGTCCCGGGCCGTGGCAGTTCCAAGGTTCAGAATCAGGTTGCCATGATAGGAGGCCACCATGGCGTCTCTCCTCCGTGCTCCCTTGGCCCCAACAGCATCTAGCAGCTTTCCGGCCGGAATCTTGTCGTGCATGATGAAAGCAGCTGGAATCCGCTTCAGAAGATGTGGATCCAGGTTCTCGATCTGTACATTCTTGAAGAAGCTTCCCGGACACTTGATGGCGGAAGGGTATTTCCTGGATCTTTTCTCGAGAATCGAGTTGGATGCCTCCTGCAGCCTCTCTCCCCCAGGGTTCAAACGCAGTCGGCAGCGAAGCAGAACCAGATTTCGATCTTCCTTGAAAAGGCTGTGACGATAGCGGAAATGGAGCCGTTCTGCCGGTAGTACCTCGATCGTACCGTCGCTTCGTAACACGGTCGCGCTTGACAGTGCCTCACAGGTTTCCTGACCATAAGCGCCTGCGTTTCCGACCACGGCTCCTGCCAGGGTCCCCGGAATCCCATACATCCGTTCTAATCCCTTCAAGCGTCGACGATTGAGATACTCGATTAGTGAGCCCAGGTTTTCTCCTGCCCCGACGACTACTTCATCCCCCTCCTGTTCTATTCCAGGGATAAGAACCTGAAGAACGAGGCCAGGGAAGCCCGAGTCGGAGAACAGGAAATTGCTTCCCTCTCCGACAATCAGGGACGGGATCTTTTCTGCCCGACTCCAATCGAGCAGGGTCAGAAGATTCGCCTGGTTTGTTACAGCTGCAAGATAGTGGGCGTTCCCGCCAATGCCCAGGGTTGAGTAGTGAGCCAGAGAGACGTCCCGCTGTATTATTCCCGGATCCAGGCCGGGGCATCCTTCATACATCCGGATCTTTTCCCAGTCATCGTACAGAAACGGCTCTGACGGATCCTGATTGCTGTGTCGGGCAATTTTGGAGATCGTTCCCATTTACTGAGCTCGTTATCAGAAGCCCTGGACCACAGAATTCGAAAGGGTTCCGATGCCGTCAATCGTAACATCCACCTGGTCTCCGACTTCGAGGGTAAAGTCGCTCTCGGGGACAATGCCCGTTCCCGTCATGAGGAAGATCCCGTTTGGGAATGAGTTGTCCCGCCACAGCCACTCCGTCAGGTCTTCCAGGGTCCGCGCCATGCGATCGACGCTGGTTTTGCCTTCGAAGATGATGCGCTTCCGGCGATAGACCTTCATCCCGATCCCAATCTCAAGGACGGGGGGCATGAAGCGGGCCAGAGTAATCCAGGGGCCGAGTCCGCAACTTTGGTTGTAGATTTTTGCCTGGGGGAGATAGAGAGGGTTTTCTCCTTCGATTTGTCGAGAGCTCATGTCGTTCCCAGCCGTGAACCCCACTAGTTGTTGTTTGGAATTCAAAACTAGGGTCAACTCCGGCTCGGGCACGTTCCAGTCTGAATCCACCCGAATGCGGAGCGGCTGGCCGTGACCTGAGACCCGGTGCGGAGTGGCTTTGAAGAACAGCTCGGGACGCGGTGATTCGTAGACACGGTCGTAACACGATGCCGATGCCTCCGACTCTTCCATGCGCGCCTTACGGCTCTGTCTGTAAGTGACGCCGGCAGCCCAGACTTCCTGTCGGTCAACGGGTGGCAAGAGAGTCACCTCGGCCAGAGGAGTAGATTCCGCGTTTTGCAGAAGATCCTCCACGACTCGCTTGGGATTCGGCTCTTCCAGAATCGAACTTAGGGAAATGCCGGATGGCGTCTGCAAGCTCATGAGCGAGTCATCGTGGAGGCTACCCACAGCTGCCTCTCCTGAAGCAAGCTGATACCGTGCCAGTTTCATAGTGCCAATGATAGCGTCTTGCGAGATTGTTGTTCTAGCAGCCCCGGTATTCTTGTCATCGTTTCTCACTTCCTGGCATTGGAAATGAGCTCTGGGAGCCTCGCACATTCTCTTTGGCTCTCCGGAGGGAGCAAATAGGAGCCTTCACTCCCCCCATGATTCCGCCCGGCAATGCTCGCTGGGCACTGGCGGGGGAGGAGGCCTTCATTTCGGGCCTGCGGTTCCTGAATGATGCTCAATGGGCCCCATTTACTTGGTAGGGGAAAGCCTTTAGTGGTAGACGGGAAGAAGAGAAAAACGCTTTAGGGCGTGGTGAAGAGTTCCCGGTCAAGAACCCAGGGATTTCGGCCCCGCCGTGTTACGGCTTTTCCACGACCGGGAAATTCGAGAATGTCACCTGCAGAATCAGACGTGCGCTCTCCTCCGATTCGGGACGGATGGTCAGGAGAACTCGTTGAAGGTCGTGGCCCAGACGAGAATTCCGGCTTTCCGACCACTTGGCCAGAAGCCGGATATCTCCACTGTGCAGATCCGACATCCAGGTGTTGGCACCTTGCTCTGACCGTTCGGCCGAAGTATCGACCAACTCATAGGGCCCGAATATGTTGTGGAGCAGCGACACGTTGTTGTGAAAGGCGTGTCGTATAGCGTGGCCCTGTGGGTCCGTATGAATCGTCTGGCCCACCGCCCTCACTTCGCACAGACCCACCGTCTCATGAATTAGGCCCAGATAGAATTCAAAGTCGGGATTCGGGTCCGGAACCCGGGGTAAAAGGTACAATTCCGGATGTTCTGTAACAGGGACCGGATCGGCCTCGACCCAGGTGGTCACCTCTTCCAGTCCAAGGCCCATGGAAAGCCCGAAAACCGAGGTCACTCCGGCTAGGATCGAGGCGCCCGTGTCCGTGCCGAGAGTCTCGACCGGGGCTGGCCTGGTAGCTGGCTCCGGATCCGCTTCGGCGGCGACCGGTGCCAATTCGTCCGCCGTCCCCAGTGGTTGACCCCGAATCATCAGTCGCGAATCTACCAAGCCCAGGGCCAGCCCCGAACGGCAGGCCTGCCGGAGGCTCGAGTAAAGGCTGTCCATGTGCTTCAGATTGAAAACAGCGGTGACGAGTGTTCCCTCCTCATCCTCGAATTCGATGGACGTTTTGACATGACCCAGCAACCTCTCTATACCCCGCCTGGCGTTGTCGGTCTTGGACAGAGACCTGTAGAGATAGAATCCGTGATCGTCTTCGAGGGGGCTGAAAAGGTAGCTCCTAGTAACAGCCTCCTCAACATGTCGTAGGCGCACCGTCACCAGGTTCTGCTGATAGTGTTCGCTGTGTTCAGTTTGAACTGTGGCCGAGGTGCGGGTGAAAATATCCAGTCTCCGGCCCGTACAACTGACGTGCAGGCTGGCCGCTTGGGAGGAGGACTTGGTGTCCGCCTTCTGGAACATCGAGTAGAGGGGAGCGTGGGGAGAACCTTCTAGGTTCTCCCAGGTGAGCCAGGACGACCCGGGGAGCTCGTACTCCGTCTGGCCTGGACGGAGTCCAGAGAGTGGCTGCAGGGGAGCGAGCAGGATCAGAGCAGGAAGAGTAAAGGGGGAGAATTGGAACGGCAGCGTTTCGACCTCGTTGCCTGGCAGCTAGACCCTGCCGAGCTCAATGGGTAAGTGGCGGCCCCCCCACGTTCCCAGAAGCCCATCTAAGGCTCCGCCACAACGGGTACCGTACTCCAGACAGCAACCGTCCAGAGTTAGGGTCCACTTTCCCAGGACGTACCAATTCCACTCTATCAGAACATCCCCGCAGCCGTGGCAGTAAGTGCTTTGCCCCTCCTGATCCGAGACATTGCCCGTATAACAGTAGCGAACCCCGTTGATCTCCGCAACTCAGGGGACACAGCCGGTCCCAGGGACTAGGTCGTCGGATACAGATCCTTTGTCTTCAATCAAGGCCGGGGGGAAAGGTAGCCCGTCTGCCAATGCAAAGGGACGCCCGTGCCGTGCCTCGGGGGTCCCGTCAGGCACGAAAAAGGATGTTCCTTCTTTGCTTAGGTTCGCTGGTTGGCACGCTCTGAAGACGAAGAATTCGCCTGAGTCGGAAGTCCGGAAGGTCTGGAATAGCCAAAAAGAATGCGGTCCATCCGTTCCGAAATCTCCTCTAGACGCTGGCGGTTTACGCCTCTAACCTCTGCCGATTCCCATCCACGGCAACCAATCTCCTGGAGTGCTGTGACTACTGCCGACCAGTCGCAGTCACCCTCTCCCAGGGGTCCCTGGAAGCCGGCGAAGGGACCTTTCCGATCCTCTTTTCCCGGCTGTACTCCTTAATGTCGAGCCGAGAACACGTTTACTATCGTGTGCGGTTCTAAACTTGTGGAAAAGTTGCGTAACATGTGCTCGGCGCAGCAAAATCGACAATCCGGCAGGTTTCTACTAGGCTAAGCCGATGTGTTCGGTTTCTCAACACGCAACAGCCCTTAGGCTTCTGGGGCTTTGCCTAATCCCCCTGTTGGCTTGTGGTGTCCAGGAATCCCGTGGAGGACCGGCTCGGGAAACGCGGATCGCGGAGGACGGGTTTGCAGCCATCTTCGATGGCCAGACCCTGAAGGGCTGGAGACGACATAATGGCCTGCCTGAAGACAATATTGGGGGCCGCTGGCAGGTTATCAATAGCGCGATTGAAGGTGACCAGGATCCGCCCGGGCGGGGCGGGCTTTTCATCACAACCAATAAGTATCGTGACTTCCTTCTCCGGCTGGAGGTCCACATTGATCACCCGGTCGACAGCGGCATTTTCCTGCGTGTTGGGGAATCCGGGAAGCGACGGCTGGTCACTCTGGATAACCGCGAGGGAGGTTCTATCGGGTCCATATATTTACCCTGGACTCAGGGCATGGTAAAGAAAAATCCTGATGGGGACCGGTATTTCGAATCGAGTCAATGGCACGATGTGGAGATTTATATCGAGGGTGAACCGGCCCGTATCCGATTTTACCTCAATGGACAGCTGGTCACCGATTTCCAGCATTCAGAAGAGACCACCCGAGGGAACCCGACCGAAGGCTACATCGCTCTGCAGGTGCACCCAGGAGGAGACTGGATCGAGGGGAATAAAGCCCGCTTCAGGAATATTCGGGTAAAGGAATTGTGAGGCGAAGGGTTGCGTATCGAGAGTTAACAGTTATTCCGTGTCTGGTGAACAAACGTTGAACCTGTAACCTCCAACTAAGAATCAGCCAGCAACTTCTTGTAGGCGGCCACCGCCAATTCGTCGCAGCGCTCGTTTTCGGGGTGCCCCATGTGACCCCGCACCCGTTCTAGAACGATCGAATGAATCTGGTCAAGCTGGTCCAGTTCCTGCCACAGGCTGAGGTTCTTGACCGGCTTGTAGCCGCTCGATGTCTTGCGGCGCCAATGGTTGTTCTTCCAGCGGTGCATCCACTCCGATATCCCCTTCTCGACGTAGGAGCTGTCGGTCACAACGTTGACCGCAGTTGGTCGTTTGAGTGCCTGTAGTCCTCTAATTACTGCCGTCAGTTCCATCTGGTTGTTGGTGGTTTCCAGTTGCGAGCCCCATTTTTCCCTGGATTTTCCGGTCTGGCGATGGCGAAGAATGTAGGCCCAACCTCCGGGTCCAGGATTGCCGCTGCAGGCACCGTCCGTAAAGAGAACAACTTCGGGTCGAGGCCTGGGACGAGAAGGAAAGAGTTCTCGGAGTTCTTGATCTCCCACTACTCTTCTGCGTCCGGATCGAGCATCATTCCCATCGCGTGGTAGCCTGCGTCCACATAGATGGTTTCTCCGGTGATCCCGCTACCGAGTTCGTCGCTGATCAGGGCCAGAGCCAGGCCGCCCACTTCCCCGTGGTCGATGTTCCGCCGCAGCATCGCCACCGAACTGGCCCTGGAAGCCGTAGTCCCGAATCCTGGAATACTGCGGGCGGCAATGGTCCGCAACGGGCCAGCGCTGATCGCGTTCACGCGGATTCCCCTGGCCCCCAGCTCGAAGGCCAGGAAGCGGGCAGAAGCTTCCAGCGCTGCCTTGGCGATTCCCATCATGTTGTAGCCAGGAACCACGCGCTCGGCTGCCAGGAAAGACAGAGTGACGATGCTTCCGCCCTGGGTCATGAGTTTCCCGGCCCGTCGACCGATCGCGACCAGTGAGTAAGCCGACACGTCCATGGTCTGTGTCCAGTCCTCCCGGGAGACACTCGAGAATGGTTGCAGAAAGGTCCTTTTTGGAGCAAAGGCAACCGAGTGGACGACGAAATCCAGTGAATCCATTTCCTGGCGGGCTTTTTCGAAAACGTTGTCGAGCTGTGCATCATCTGTCACATCGCAGTCGACCAACAGCGGATCGATGAAGTCCGAGGTCAGTTTTGACAGAGTTCCGCGCAAGCGATCTCCCTGGTAGCTGAAGAGCATTCGGGCGCCTGCCCGGTTGAGCTTCTCGGCGATTGCCCAGGCGATCGATCGGCGATTGGCGACTCCAAACACGATGCCGCTTTTACCCGACAGGTCCACACTGAACATAGATTAGGTCTCCTTTTTGAAAGTGAATCATTACCTTGAGTTCTCCGCTGCGGGCGCAAGCCCCGTCTGATAGAATTCCGTGCCGGTTTCCTTCTTCGCCTCTGCCACGATGCGGGCAACATCCGACAACAGAGTTTTGGCATCGTATACGATCTCATCGTTAATGGTGTAACGTACACCGCCCATGCGGACTGGCCGGTTTGCTTCGTCCAATTGGATGGCCCCCGTGCCGTGCAGCGCCTTCAGGTTCTCCAGCGGATTCTCCGCCACCACAACCAGATCGGCCACTTTGCCCGGAACTCCCACACTGCGCAACGCTTCGATCCGGTTTTCCTTGATCACGATATCGACATGACCGAAGGGAAGAGAGCCGGTTCCGTCGATCAGGTTGCCCCCTCGTAAGGCCAGGCCGGGGTGGGAGTCACTTCCTTCCTGGAGATCCAGAGCTTCCGCAATCGATCCGGGATTTTCACCCTGCTGACCGGGCGGCAGGGAGGCCGTGATGAGAATGAGAAAACAGATCCAAACCATTGGGGAATTACTCTTTCAGACAACGGACGGTATGTAAACCCGGTTAATTTATAAATTATCTGCTGCAGCGTTAGTTACGCGCCCTCAGCCTCCTCGACGTACTACACGAATACGCTTGTGGGAGTATCAGTCACCAGCCTTGTCAGAACGCTTTTTCCTCCGCTTCGCTACGAACAAAAACTCCTGAATAATCCAGGTAAAGATTTTCCCGTCCACTGGCCGTTGTTACCGGGGAGACGTGTTCTTGCTCAGCAATTCATTGAAACGGGGTTGGTAACGGACGGGATCCAGGTCTGAGGTCACATTGAGAAGCTCCTTCTCGATGAGGGGTAGGTATTTGTCCCGGTCGAGATCCAGGGCCCGGGCAAAATGGTGAATCGACTCATCCACCCGACTGCTCTTGGCATAGAGAAGACCCAGCTGAAAGTGAAGTCGGGCGGTGTCCAGACCGTTTGCGAGGGCTTTCTCGTGGTACTGAAGCGCCAAGGGCTCCTCCCTCAGCCTTTCGTGGACGATTCCCAGGAAGAAAGAAGCCTGCGCCGAGTCCGGCTCGGCTTTGAGAGCCTTTTCGAGAGTGATTCGCGCTGTTTGGGGAGGTCCGCTATTAGCCTGAGCAATGCCCAGCCCCAGAAGCGTGTCAAAGTCATTGGACCCAAGCTCCACCGCTTTCTGGTAGACACGACAAGCTTCCAGGCTGCGATTTGCCCCACTAAAGAGATCACCTAGGCTGGTCCAGATCTCGGGGTTATGCGGGTCCTTGAGCGCGGCGCGGCGAAAGTACAGCTCAGCAATCACCACACTTTCATCCTGCTCGGCGATGGCCCCCAGGTTGAAGAGGGTCGCTGCTGAGTCCCCGGCCTGCAGGAAGAGAACCTCTGCTTCATCGAAACGATTCAGACGGAGTAGCCCATAGGCAAGATTCTCGTTCAGTACCGGGTCTGCGACACCGAGCGCCCTAGCCTTTTCGAGATAGGTTAGACCCTCTTCGAATTGTTCACGGAGGATCAGGTTTTGACCGAACAGGAAGTTTATCTTGGGGTCTTCTGGAAAGTAATTCAGGAAGCGTTTGAAATGTGGGCCTGCAGACTCGGGATCCCCGGCTTGATCGAAGGCCAACGCGAGGTCTAGAGAGAGGCCTGGAGGTTCCGGATTGAGCTCGAGCGCCTTTTGGAAATCGGCAATGGCCGCGGCCATCTGGCCCAACCGATAGTTGAGTCTGCCCGAATTCTGCCAGGTCAAGAACGTATCCGGGGCTAGGCGCTTGAGCCGATCGGTGTCGGCCGCGGCTGAGCTCAGATCATTCCTGCGCATATAGACCTCCACTCTCAACGAATAGGCGGGGCCATTATCCGGCTCGATCCGGATCAGCCGGTCGAGAACCGCGAGAGCCCCGGTTAGCTTCTCCTGACGAAGGTATATGAGAGCTAGATTGAAAAGGGCCGCAACGAACTCGGGCTCGATCGCGAGAGCCTTTTCAAAAAAGTGAGCCTGCTGCTCGGAGTATGCCTGGGAGGTTCCGATCAGGCCTTCTCCCTTCTTGAACCAGGAAACCGCTTCGGGAGCCATCGGGGTGGCCTGAGGTTGGAGGAACAAAAGGAACAACAAGAGGAATGACATTCTGCACCCGTGCCGAGATTCTATCACCGGAGCGCGCGGCCCGGTCGCTATCCGGTTATTGGTTTCTGGGTACTGGTTACCGGCTTCCGGTTACCGGTTTCTCACTTTGGAGCTGGATATGGAATCAGGAAGGTGGGCTGAGCGAATCTACTGAGAAGCGCTTGAAATCTGTCAGTTCTTCGAACTCCCGATAGCGAAGGATAACCTCGGCGAAAGTCAAGTCGCGCAGGCGATCGAGCGAGAATCTTTCCACGTTGAAACTGGCGAGTACAGCTCCGAAGACCACGGCCTGGCGCATGGCCTCCCGGTCGGCACGGCCGGTGCCGGCCAAATATCCCATGAAGCCGCCGGCAAAGGAGTCACCTGCGCCAGTTGGATCGCGAACCTCTTCCAGAGGATAGGCCGGAATTCCGAATACCGAAAGCCCTTCTGCGTCTCTCTGGTAGAGTGCCGCTCCATATTCTCCAAGCTTCACGACCAGGGTGTGGGGACCCCAATCTAGGATTTTTCGGGCGGCGCCCGGGAGGCTTGGTTCTCCCGACAATTGACGCGATTCGGCATCATTGATAATGAGCAGGTCGACGCCCTTCAACGTTGCCAGTAGAGCCTCGAAAGACCCGTCGATCCAGAAGTTCATCGTGTCGCAGGCCACCAAATGGGGGCGGGTCACCTGAGACAGTACGGCCCGCTGCAGCACGGGATCAATATTGCCCAGGAAAACGTACTCGTTATTCCGGTAATCCTCCGGAATAGTGGGACTGAAGTCAGACAAGACATTGAGATTGGTTTCCAGCGTTCGTGCGACGTTCATGTCCTCGCCGTATTCCCCGCTCCAGCGAAAGGTCGCTCCCTGTTGATGTTTTAGGCCCGCCAGATCGATCCCCCTCGACTCCAAAAAGACCAGGTCCTCTTTTTTGAAATCCAGGCCGACACAGGCTACCAGAAACACCTTGGTGAAGAAGCTAGCCGCCACACTGAAGTAGGTCGCGGACCCTCCCAGGATCTCTTCAGCTGCTCCGAAAGGTGTTCTTACGGAGTCGTAGGCGATGGATCCGACTGCCAGTATCGACGGCATGCAACTTTCCTGAGTTAAGGACTGGGTCCACGGTCAATCGAGGTACTTGGCCACAATAGGAGCTAGATCTCGTCGGGTCTTTTCGGGTATGGCATCAGGGGAAGTAATGATTGCGTTCTCCAGAGCACGCTGGCACCTGCAGGTCAATCCAGGGGGAAGTTCTTTGACGGCCTGTCGAATTAAACGCCTGGCATTTTCGCTATTGCTCCGCAGGTAGTTGATCAATATCTCGACCGTCACATCGTCTTCTTCTTCGTGCCAGCAGTCATAGTCGGTCACCATGGCTATGGTGGCGTAGCAGATCTCGGCCTCCCTGGCCAGCTTAGCCTCCTGCAGGTTGGTCATACCGATCAGCTCAGCGCCCCAGCTGCGATACAGATGGGACTCGGCCCGGGTGGAAAAAGCGGGGCCCTCCATGCACACGTAGGTGCCGCCTCTCTTAATCGGGAACTCAAGGCTTCCGGCGGCCTGCTCGATGACTCCCGCGAGAGTGCTGCACAATGGATCGGCAAAGCCGATGTGTGCCGCGATGCCGTTTCCGAAGAAGGTGGCAACTCTCAGTCGAGTGCGGTCAATAAACTGGTCCGGCAGGACGAAATCCATGGGGGCGTGCTCGTGCTTAAGGGAGCCAACGGCGCTGGCTGAGAGAAGGTAGCGGACACCCAGCTTCTTGAATCCAAAAATGTTTGCTCGGAAATTCAGTTCCGTGGGGAGGATGGAATGGCCCCGCCCGTGGCGGGCCAGAAAGGCCACGCTGCGGCCTTCCAGAGTTCCCGTTAGGTAACGATCGCTGGGAGCCCCGAAGGGAGTGTCAATGTCCTCTTCTCCCACGTTTTCGAGGCCGGACATTTCGTAAAGACCGCTGCCTCCAATGATTCCTATCTCCACTCCGTGCATGTTCAAGCCCACCTACTGCTGAAATCCTGTTTTCGTAAGTCCAGGGGCGAGGCCGTACCTTATACCCTGCACCTCCCTCGATCAAGTTTACGAACCGGCAGCTCGTTGGCTGCCAGGTGGTCCTTCAGCCGACTCGGTCAGTTCGATCAAGACGCCACCTGTGGAAGCGGGATGAACAAAAGCGATGAGTCGGCCCTCGGCACCAACCCTCGGTTTCTCATCGATGAGGCGGATCCGAGCTGCCTTTAGCTCTTCCAGCCGGGTCGCCAGGTCCTCTACTTCCAGCGAAACGTGATGAATCCCACCACCTCGCCCGGCCAGAAATCGGGAAATGGGGGAGTCGGGTTCGACCGGCTCAATGAATTCAAGGGCAGAGTCCCCGATTCTCATGACTGCGACCTTCACGTTCTGATCAGAGACGACCTCCTGATGGTCCACTTGTAGCCCCAGTCTGCGGTAGAAGCTGGAGGTTTTCGAAATGGAATCGGTCGCGATGGCCACGTGGGCAATTCTCTTAATCATTGAGGTTTTCCTTGTCGAGCCCGGCAAGCATATGGGTGACGACTGTGTAGGGATCGGTTTCGCGCTCCCGTAGCTTCAAGGCCAGGGATTCCAGTTTGGAATCGCTCCATTGTGAGTAGATCAGCTCTTCGAGTCGGGTTTTGAGCAGCTCCCTGAGGCGGTGCTTGTGAACCGCGAGTTGGGACTTCGGGTCGCTCTGCTTTTTGCACCAATCCCGGTAGTTGGCGATTTGCGTCACAAGATTCTCGATGCCTTCCCCCTGGTTGGCAATGGTCTTGATCAGGCAGAGGGGGTAGTCCGTGGTTGCTGCCGCCAGCTCCAGCATGGCCAGGATATCCCTTTCACTTTGGTCGGCGCCAGCCAGATCAGCCTTATTGAGAACGAACAGGTCTGCAATTTCCATGAGTCCTGCTTTGATGGTCTGAACGTCGTCCCCCAGACCCGGGGCCAGGACGACCAGCACCATGTGGGCTGAGTAAACTACCTCCACTTCGTCCTGTCCCACCCCCACCGTTTCAAGCAGTATGTAGTCAAATCCAGCGGCATCAAGGACGACCAGGGCCTCCTGTACAGCGGGGGCCAAGCCACCCAGCTTTCCCCTGGTTGCCATACTCCGGATGAAAACGCCGGCGTCGGTAGAGTGACGTTGCATACGGATCCGATCGCCTAGGACGGCACCTCCGCTGAAGGGCGAAGTAGGGTCAACGGCCACAATGGCGACTCTGTGGCCCCGGGAACGAAGTTGTCCGGTCAAGCCGTCCACCACCGAGCTTTTCCCGACCCCGGGACTCCCAGTGATGCCAACAACAAAAGCGTTCCCCGTATTTGGATAGAGTGCCCGTAGGAGTTGCAGGGATTCCTCCGACCAAGAGCCAGCCTCCAGCTTCGAAATCGATTTAGCGACGGCACGGAGGTCACCTTCCAAAATGTCCTGAACTTCCTGCTCAAGGTTTGCCAACGTGGCGATATTATGTGCCAAACTCCCGGCGTTCCAAAGCTGCATGTCCCAGTCCGTGGTGAAAGTTCTACGGACTGCCAGCTTAGATCCCTGGGAACGAACCATCCGGCGCAAGAAAATGTCTAAGAAAGCATCATTTCGACCGTTAACAAAGTGAGGGCTGGATGGGATCAACCACAGAGCCGGAGACGGACTGGATCCGGGATGCACTGACTCAAGTTCCGGACGGGCGCTAGCTCGTTTCCAGTCGCTCTGTCAGGATTGGCTTTTTTGGAATGGAATCAAGAGAGTATGAGCAAGAACAGTAAGGCGTAAACCTGCCGTTCCCAACGGTGAAGTGGTGCTGTGCGTTCCGTCCCTGCCCTTCGGACAGAGCAGCTCTACCCGGTCCCAGGAACATGCTGGAGGTCTTGACGAAGCCCCCGGGACAGTGGGAAGCTGAGCGAGATGAATGAATTCGATTTAGAAGCCTGTGTCCGGTTTCTCCAGCGCCTCATCCAGACCCGAAGCTTGCCCGGCCGAGAAGAAGAGATCGCCGGAATCGTGCAACGCGAAATGAATCGGGTTGGATTCGACGACGTGTCACAGGACGAAGCCGGGAATGTGATTGGCCGCATACGGGGCTTCGGGGAAGCGCCGCCCGTTATGTTGAACAGTCACCTCGACCACGTGGACGTGGGAGATGAGTCGCGCTGGCCCTTCCCCCCGTTTGGTGGCGAGATTCACGAGGGCAAAGTGTGGGGTCGAGGGGCGATGGATATCAAGGGCCCGCTGGCGGCCCAGGTCTACGGAGTCGCCCCATTGACCGTTGAAGCACCTCCTGGCGACGTTTATGTGAGTGCCGTGGTCCAGGAGGAGGTGGGAGGGCTGGGTGCCCGCCATCTGTCGACGCATCTGGAGGTTCCCCTGGTGGTCGTGGGGGAGGCCTCGCAGAACCGGCTGCGAAGAGGGCATCGGGGTCGCACTGAGTTGAATCTCCACGTGGAGGGACGGAGTGTCCACGCCAGCATTCCCGAGAACGGGGTCAATCCGCTCTTCGTAGTAGCCCGATTCTTGAATGAATTGTCTGCTCTGGAAATGTATGTCGATCCTGAGCTGGGACCTTCTAGCCTGGCTGTTACGCTGATCCGGACCGACCAGACGAGTGCCAATGTGATTCCCGGAGAAGCCTGGCTGACTTTGGACTGGCGAAATGTCCCAGGGGAAAGCGGGGAGGATGTGCGGCAACGCTTGGCCGAGATAGCCTGCAGCTGTCTCATTGAGGGAGCTTCGGCCGATGTAGAGCTGCCGACCTTCCACCTGAAGAGCTATACGGGTGTCGAGATGGAGTACTCGAGCTACCAGCCGGCCTACGTGGTCGAGGAGTCCCACCCAGCTCTCATCCGCGCCAAACAGGCGCTGACCGGGGTAACTGAGGTGCGGGAGGAGACAGAGCTGTGGAGGTTTGCCACCGACGGAGGCCATTTCGCCGATGCAGGAATGTTGGTCATCGGCTTTGGACCAGGTCATGAGGGGCTGGCCCACACGGTAGACGAGTCGATTCCGATCGCCGATTTGGAAGTGGGATTGCGAGGGAATCTGGTCCTTGCCCGGGACTGGCCCAGGCTGGCTCTGCGAGAGGGGTTTTCGGGTTCCGGGTAGGGTACTCGCTTTTGCTTACGACTGTCAGGGGTTACCCGTTTCGGTCGACCTCGACTTGCAACCTTCAACTTTGAACCAGTGCACGATAAGAGGTCGGTGCAGCAACCGTCTACCCAAATCTCAGCACGCACAACCGCGGTCTTTAGCTGCTCCCCTTGACCAGTTGAAAGGCTTGTTCCTATGATGGTTTTCGGTATGGCTATGAAGACCCTACTGGCATGTTCGCTGGCCTGGTTGGTCCCAGGGGGGGGTCACCTATTCCTGAAGCAATGGAAGAGAGGACTAACCTTTCTGGCGGTGATTCTGGCCCTTTTTTTCTTTGGCCTGTCCATGGACGGGCAGCTGTTCGGTTTCAGTCCAGGATTCTTCGGACTGCTTAAGCTCATTGCGGGCCTGGCCCTCGGCCTGCCCTACATTGCAGGTCAGATCCTGAGTCTTGGAGAGGGGCAAATCAAGGCCCTCGGATACGAATACGGCAACACGTATCTCTACACGGCCGGACTGCTGAACATGTTGCTGGTAGTGGATGTCTTTGACATCGTACAGGGGCGGAAATCATGAACCACTTTAGTGGCCTGATCATTCTGGCTCTCGGAGTGGCTACTGTATTTGCTTTGATTGCTAAAGAAGATCGGCAGGAGCAGGTGCGCTACTTTTTCAAACTGTTGGCCTTGATGATTCTCGGCTCCCTGGCGGGTGCCTGGGTCATGTCGGCCATTCCCTGGTAATCTCCCATCTCAAGCAAGACGCCCTATCGTAGCTGGATTCATTGGCTCCCGGCACTAGGCTGTGCTGGTCTGATTTTCTGGCTGTCTCACCAGAGCCAGGTGCCAGTGGGGGGAGTGGGGGGCGATTTCATAGCCCATGGGGCGACATTTTTTGTCTTTATCCTAACTCTTGGGTGGGGCTCAACCTCCGGCTTTAAACGGCCGATGAGTCTCAAGGAAGCCGGTGGTCTCTGGGTGATTGCCATGCTCTACGGACTGTCGGATGAATATCATCAGAGTTTTATTTTCGGACGCAGTCCCACTCTTGAGGATGCTGTGGCGGATGGGATGGGCTCTCTAATCGGTGCGCTCGGAAACTGGCTGGTACTTCGCCGTTTCTACGGTTGACGTCTGAGGGCTGCTGGTTAAAGGTTGAAGGTTCGTGGAATGTGAGAATAAGAATGGAACGGCAAATAGTAAGTCTGCCGCTTCGCTACGGTGAGCTGACGCTTTACCGTTCTGTCATTTCCCCCTTCCGGTCACTGGAAACTGACAACGGGCGCGAGCGAAGCAAGCGCCCAACCGGCAACCAGGAACAGAAACGAGCGACAGCACGAACACAGCCAGTGCAAGCTCGGACCCCAGAACTATCCATCAATCCAAAGGTGTGCAAAATCAATGACCCGGTTCTCGGCCCAGTGGCGGTCAACGTCAACGTGCTCCCCTTCGATAAACCCAACGTGTCCCCCCTGCTGCGGCAACCACAGTAGCAGGTGAGGATTTCGCAGTAGCCCGGGTGTTATGAGAGGTTGCCAGGGAAGGATCGGATCTCGTCTCGAATGGACGACGAAGGTCGGGATGCGAATCTTGTCGAGCCAGGGCGAGGCACTGGCGCGACGATAGTAGTCAAAAGCGTCATCGAAGCCTCCGAGGACAGTCGTAAACAACTCATCGAACTCCCGGATGGTCTTGATCTTGCGTATGCCACGAACATCGATATGCTGTGCCAGAGCCTGTTCCCTCTTGCGAATAACGTTCTTCAGGCCTTGTACCAAATGCCACCGGTAGTGACGATTTGTAAGGCGGTCCAGCGTGTCCCAGCTGGCGAGCAGGTCGACCAGGGGAGAGATTACGGCAGCGGCTCGAACTCGCTCCGGGATGTCTGCTCCCCATTCTCCCAGGAGTTTGAGGAGCATGTTTCCTCCCATTGAAACCGCCACCAGGATGAGCTCCCCGCACTGCTCCAGATCCAGTACTCCGGAAATAACTCCCTCCAACTCCCGGCTTGATCCAGAATGAAAAATGACTGGTTTGTCGTTCGTCAGGTTGAGGTCGTAGAGGTTCAGAAGAACCGCGTTCCATCCCTGCAGGTGGGCCTTGTGCAGGAATCCCTGCATATAGGGGGACTGGCTGGAGCCTCCCACACCATGGATGGCCAGTAGGGTGGGCGCGCCGCTTTTCGAGAAGCAGGCTTCGGCTCCGACACTGACCTGCCCGGGAAGTTTGAGTACCAGCATCTCGGTCTCCGGTGCTCCCCAGTGGAAATGTCGCTTGGCGAGCGCGGCGCCAATGGTCTGAAGGTGTGGATAGGGAATGGCCGGGTGAGGAAGAAAAGGCCGGCCCAAGAGGTGTTCACGGAATTTCTGGAGACGGGCAGAAGGTAGCCCCGAACTTTGATTCATGTGGAATTGTCAAGGAGCGACTTAAGATTTCGAACCTCCTGGCCATGGAGGTCGAGGCCCCTGCAGTCCTGCTCAATCGCTTGATCGGACAGTAAAGGTAGTGGCCCAGGGTGGAAATCACAGGGGCCTCCCAGAGGCCAGCTCTAATCGAGAAGCCTCTTGATTGCGGCATGGAGCCCTTCCTTCGTGTAATTAGCTCCGACATCCAGGCCCCGGTGCTGCATCCAGTGATGAGGATCTGGATCGGGACCGGGCAATATCCATTCAGTTCCAGGCTTGTATAGCACAAAAATGTCCCAGGCTAGCTCGGATTTCGGATAATTGAGCTTCTTGGTGAAGTGGTTAATCCCAAAAGTCCACAGGTCCCAGAAATGCACAACCCTGGGATCGTCCAAATAGGCCGTCGCCTTCTGAGCGGCAAACCGGTTGTCGTTGGCAAGAATGGGAGACCAGAGAACCAAAACCTTGATGCTGGCTTCCTTTAACTGTTGCAGGATTTGGCTGACTTCGGAGGCCCCCCGAAGGCAGTGTCCTCAGGTTGGCGAAAAAACAAGCACCAACCGGGTTTCACCTCTTGCTGAGTTGAATGATGAGAGAAACTCTTGCCCGTTGTACGAGACGGTCGTGACAATTTGTGGCGACTGGGCAGGCGTTCCAGTGATGGCTGCTGCCGAGAAGACTACGGCGGTTGAAACATAGACGTAAAGCCCTCCCACTACAAGCGGCCCGCCACCACGAAACAGTTTCTTCATGCTTCGTTAAGATACAGAAACCGCCCGGTAAGTTTCAAATCTACGACGCTTCCCGGTTCTGGGTACGACGGAGTGAGTCTGGGAGTCGGTCCCCAAACTACGATGGGAGCGCTCTGCTCCTGACTCGACCCAGCACTCTCTTTCCCGCAAGAGAGGCAGAAAAGTCGCACCAGCGACACGGGCGAGCCGGCAGTGACCAACCTCGCAGCCAAGACGACTGGAATGGTCACGGCTGCCAGGAAAAGATGACCGGAAGTATGAGAGAGAAGAATGGCGATCAGCATCAACCCGATAGTAGGAGGGAATCTGAGGGCGCGGTTCTTCAGACAACTGAAGAGAGCAGAAAGTATGCTGAGAATGTCCAAGTGCTTCATGGTAATGTTTAGTTGGTCTCCCCAGCGCGAACCGAGGTAATCCGTTCTACAAAGACAAGATTATCCCCGGCCTGTGGCGCCGGTCCAGGCAGTTTGGGGTCATAATAGTTTTGGATTTCGGCGGAGCAGACATGTTTTTTTCGTATAGGTCTGGTCAGTTTTTCCTGAGTGTCCTGGCCATGCTGATATTCGGGGTGACCTGTTCCCAACAGCCGCGCTCGGAGGCGATGATTGTCTCGGAAGAATTCAAGCAGAAAATCGGCAACTATCTAACTGAATTGAACAAATCGATCAGCCAGCTCAAGATCGATGAAATCAGACCAATGAAGGAAGCCCCTTTCCTGTTGGTCAGGGTCTCCTACCAGGCTGGAAACAAGCCGCAAGCCAGCGAGTTTCACATTACCGAAGACGGGAAATACCTGGTTCTAGGCCAGGTCTGGGATCTTTCCGTCGGTCCTCAGAAAGCTCGCTGGAACCGCCTGTCCGAAATGGGAAAGAAGAATCTCGAGAAAATCGATCTCAAAGACCGTCCGGTCCAGGGCAACCCCGAAGCTGACGTAGTGGTGATCGAGTATTCGGACTATCAGTGTCCCTATTGTGCAACCGCCCATTTCGGCCTGGAAAAGCGCCTGCTCGAGGAGTATGGCGACAAGATTCGTTTCGTCTTCAAGCACCTCCCGCTGACCAGCATTCATCCCTGGGCCATGAAGGCCTCGTTGGCGACAACCTGTGGGTACGTGCAGGACCCGGATTCCTTCTGGAAGATACACGGACAGCTGTTCCAGCATCAGAAAGAGATCACCAGCGAGAACCTTCGCGACAAAGTGTGGGAGTTCGCCGAGGAAGCTGGTCTTGATGTCGAACCGTTTCTCGACTGCTTTGACAACGAAGAGACCAAATCGGTGATTCAGCGTGATATGAAGGAAGCCGCCCAGCTAAGAATCTCTTCGACCCCCACCTTCCTGCTCAACGGAGCCCCCTTTCGGGGATCCCCCAACTATCAAGAGTTCACCGGTTTCATAGATATGGCCCTGGCGGAGGCTTCCGCCGAGTAGACTAATGAACTGTGATGCTTGAATCGGTGGTGGATGAGATGCCAAAAGGAGGCTTCTTGGTGGGACTGTCTTCGGTGGCTGGAGACCGGGGCCGCCAAAGGAGGGTTTTCGGTTTCCCTGGATGGGCTGTGCAAGCGTCTGAAGAAGAAGGGATGCGTGTCTTCACGGTCAAGCTGGGGTTCGTGGACACAGCCATGACCTACAGGAAACAGGTATGTTCATGGTGACCAGTCCCGAACAGATTGGCGCGCAGTAATCCGCCTGCTGGATCGTGCCTCCGGCGTGTACTAGTTGCCACCCTCTGGCCTCTGGTCATGCTGGTCATTCGGCTCATCCCCAAACCGGTCTTCAAGCGCCTCGAACTATAAAAGTCCCGCGGCACATCAATCCTCCCTGGCGAACACAATGTCGTTTTCGTTGATGATGGTGTACATTGCCTTCTGCAGTGAGGTCAGCGCCAGCTCATAGTCGACTTCGGCTCGCAGCTCGCGGACCTGACTATCGGCTAGGTCTCGCTGAAAACGCAGCACCTCAAAGTTGGTTGACAAACCGGCTTCAAAGCGTTTGTTCTCACCGTCCAGTTGCTCGTGGGCCAGCCGACTGGCCGCACGAGCCGCCTCCAGGCTCTTTTTTCTGATGGTGATCGTTTCGTAGGAGTTGCGTACCTCGACGATGACCATCTGTTGCTGGTTCTTCATCTCGTTGTTGAGCTGCCGTTCCCGGATTACCGTCATGGCCATGTCGGCGTTATTTGAGCGATTACGCAAGGGAATCGTAACGTCCACAAAGACGCCCCAGCTGACGAAGTCGAACCCAAACGCCTGGTTCCAGGCCGTGCCGAAGGCTCCAAAACGAGGGTCGTCTGGGGCGGCGATCTGAGTTGGCCTCTCGAAGACCTCACCGGACACCGTCTGGAATACCCTACCCGAGGTCCCGAGGCTTCCAAAGTTTCCTCTCAAATCGACCGAGGGTTTGCCCTCGCTCTCGTAAAAGCGGCGGTCGACTCCATTTCGCTCCATCTGCAGTCTGATCCGCTCCAGCTCGGGCCGGTTTCGAGCCGAGATCTCGATGGCCTCTTCCAGGGTGAATCCCACATCCCGCATGCGGGGTCGGTCAATCGGGATCAAGGTCAAGTTCCAGATGGATGCCGAAGGATCGGGGGCAAGCATTCTCTTCAGCTCGTTCTGGGCATTGATGATCTGCACCTCGGACTGAATGAGAGACTGTTCCCGAGAGGCAACTTCCGCCTGCGAACTCGTGACCTCGATGGGGGCCATCACGCCAATCTCGACCCGCTTCTGGTTGTTGCGGTGCTGAACCACGGCCAGCTCCACCGATTTGTGCTGCATCTCATAGTGGTCTACCGCGTAGACCAGCTCCCAGTACTGGTTTTGAACCTGCTGGATGATCTCCACAACACGCTGCTGGAACTGCGTGTCGGTGATCTCGGTGTCGAGATTAGCGAGCCTGATCTGTCGCTCCGTAGCCGTCTTCTTTCCGAATCCCCTCCACAGCGGCTGTGTGAACGAGATATCGAAGTTGGTGTTGTAACTGGGATTGACGTTATAGAACATGCTGTTGGTGAAGGTTCTTCCATTGCTCCAGAGAAGTCTTAAGGTGCCCCCACCCTTCACGTTCTGGTTGAGCATACTGTCCCAGGTGAACCCATCAGTGGCAATGACCGGTATGCCGCCTCCTGACTGCAAAACGTTGTTGGTTGGATTCTCCCGCTCGGTCCAGCCAACCGTGAAACTGAGTGTCGGATCGTAAAACCCTCGCGTCTTGAGGATCTGCTCACGATTCAGATCCTCATTGAAGTTCTCGATGGCAATCTCCAGGTTGTTGGCAAGGGCCATTCGAATGGATTCCCGGAGGCTCAGCTCCATAACGGTGTTGGTGCGCCTCATCCTCGCCACATAAGATTCCAGAACCTGAACCTCCCGAGCCACGGTCGTGGCCGGCTTTTCTTGCGACGCTACTTCCTGCGCTGACAAGGGAGCAGGAAGCATGAACAGGACAGTAAGCAGCAGCGATTGAATCGTGTTCTTCTTCATAACATCTCCATACGGTGCGAGCCGTGTGATTTTGACCAGGCTGAAATAGCCCCTTTCACAGATACGGTAACCTGGGCATATGGGTTTCACGAGCTAGAGAGATCCGTGCAGCTGTTTCCCCGGGGCCTGATGGCTCTCACCTCTTTTTCCTTGCTTTCCCCCCATCAGTCAAAAAGACTCAGGTTGCGGAGTCGCAGAGGCGGTGGATCCAGGCACTCCGATGAATCGAAGTCGGTCCGATTCACCGCCGGATTCACGGCGGCCCGCTCCATGTATCT
>CAZMGM010000008.1:34480-82228 GCA_964565865.1 uncultured Acidobacteriota bacterium
TCTCGCGGGAAAGGGTTGAAGGATGGATTTGAGGCGAGCGGGTTCAGCCTCCTCATCAAGCCACAGATCAAAGACCGATCGATCCAGGATGGCAGGCATCCGGTAGTGGATGTCGACAATTAGGTCGTTGGGGGGAGTTGTCAGAATCGTACAGGTTTCAAGTTCCCCTCCCTGGGGGTCGATCGCAAGATCCCAGAGACCAGCGAAAGCAAATAGTCCTCGGCTGGCTAGCCGAAAGTGAAACGGTTGCCGGAAGCCGTGCTTTAGGTGCCATTCGTAGAACCCGTCCCCGGGTATCAGACAGCGCCTGGTGCGAAACGAATCCCGAAACGAGGCTTTTTGATCCACTGTCTCGGCCCGAGCATTGATGAGGGGAGCAAAAAGCGATCCGGTACGAAAACGGGGCACTAATCCCCATCTCATCAACTTGGCAACCCGAGGCTCGTCCGGGAGAACAACTAGCACATCCTGAGCCGGAGCGATGTTGTAACGAACTTGAATCTCTGGACACTCGTCCAATTCAAAAAAGGAGACCAGCCCATCTATTCTGGTTAAGCTAAAGCGTCCGCACATGAGCCTTCCCTCCGCCCGTCACCGAACCCGTTGTCGGTGGGGACTCGATTTCGGATGGTTCACACTGAAAATGATTATAGGCGAATCTAGCAGCTTGCCACCGGGGCTGGAGCTTCTTGCTTTTTGGGCCTCAATACACCATGATTTTCGGAACATCTCTGTTCCACAATACGTCTATAAGACCTGAAAATTCGACCTTCAAGTAATGTGAGGAACCTTATGAGCAGTGAGGAGCAATCCTCTCCCGGGGATTTGGGTAAAGCGCAGAAACGGCCCTCTTACAATATGGTGGATCCGGGCATGCGGAGCATTTATTTTCAGTTTTACAAGGCGACTTACAAGCCTTCTCAGATCGACCGCAAAACCAAAGAACTCATTGCCATCGCGGCCTCCCTAGGATATCAGTGCCAGGGGTGCCTGGAAGGACACATCAAGAAAGCTCTTGAATTCGGCGCCACCAGGGAAGAGATCAGCGAGACCATCTGCATTACTATGGGAGTGGCGGCCGCCTCGGTGGTGGATCAGACGGACATCCTCTCCGAGAAGCTCCAGCTAGGTCCCTTCAAATCCACCAGCGAGTAGCTGGCAAGCTACGAAAAGCCCAGATCGCCCCGCCAGAAGGTTTCCAGCTTGTCTCCCCATCTGTGAGCCGCTGTCTTGTCGATTTCCAAGTAGACGACACTCGTGATTCAGCCCGGGGGAGCATTCTTAACTGTCGAATATCCTCTTTGACGTCAACAAGGCAACTCTCAAACCGAATTTGAAGACTGCTATCGCCAAACTGACGTTCTAACTCGGCACCCGGAATTCGGAGCAGCGCGAGCTAAAGCGAGCGCAGCCTCAGAATTCCGTTCACTTGGTCGGTACCGGTTCCTCAGAATCGAACTGGATACTGGTGTCTACTTCAAAGCGCTGAAAATCTGAGTAGGTGATCACCATCTTGATGCGGACACGGTTGCGACCAAACCTGAGGTAGTCGTCCACACCCGTCCAGGTGGGAAACCAGATTCCGTCCTCGATTTCCTCGCGAACCGTTTCGAAAGCTGGAAACTTGTTGTTTCTGTAGTCCGGCACGATCTTGCCGCCCGTCATCACAATCAGGTAATCCACGTCGTCGACATAGATGCGGCCTTGGAAGTAGCGCATCTTCTTCTCCATCTTCTTCGGCTCCACATCAAAGACGTAAGTATCCAGCTCGTCCACCAGCTCTCTTCCGACGTAGTCGATGTTATACAAGGAGGCGGTTTTGCGGGTGAGGATGAAGGGCTGTCTGGTGACGGCGTCGTCGAGATCTTCCTGGGTCACCCGAATTGTGGCCAGGCGGCCCTGGTCGAAAATCTTGCGAATCTGACGTTTCCCGGAGGTGTCAAAGTAAACATCGTATTCCACCTGACGTTCACCGAGAACTCTTCCTGAGTCGCTCAAATCCTGGAAGAGAACGCTCTGAGAGTACGTATAGTGAGCGAACTCCCCCTGGAGCCGGGTCTCTGCCTCCAGAAAACGCTCTATAACCTCTCTGGGTTCGAGCTGGGCGACGACATCTGTAGACAAAAGAATGGTTATGACACCCAGGATGATCCGTTTCACATCAATGTAGATGCACAAAATACTCTTCCTGTTCTCAAAAAAATCCATGGCTCCGACACCGTCCACCTGGTGGTGTCGATGCCCCGGTCCTTCGGGCCAGGCCAAGGTGTGACTTCCATGGATGCGGGCAGTTGGAGGACAGGGGGTACACCTTTTCAATCTTCATTGAGAAGTGCTTCGACTTCTTTAAGGTTCGGGATCCCGCTCCGGGAACCCACTCGCCGGCAGGCCAGGGCCCCGGCAGCATTGGAGAAGCGCAGACAGCGCCACAGGTTCCATCCCCGGCAGAGTGCATAAATAAAGGCTCCGTGAAACACATCACCTGCCCCGGTGCCGTCAACTGCGTTGACTGGAAAGCTCGGGATCTCGTAAATCTCACCCTCCCACACAGCGGCACACCCCCGAAAGTCCCTAGTGATGGCGGTAAACCCCCGCACCGTTTCGTCCACTTCCAGTAGAGCCTTTCTCCAGTCCGCTATCCCGGTGAACTCCCGGACGAAGTTCTCGCTGGGCAGGGCAAAGTCCGTCAAGGCCAGCAGCTTGCTGGTTCTTGACTGTACTTTGTCAACATCCAGGCAGGTCTTCATGCCTGCTTGCACGGCATGCTGGGCACAGTGAATTGCCGCTTCTTCATCGTGGCCGTCAAGATGGAGAATATTACCGCAAGCCACCCACTCGAGCGGAATGTTATCAGCTGCGTAAGCCAACTCCGGATCTCGGTCCCACAGGACAGTGCGTTGACCGCCGGGGTCAACGAGAATGATGGCGTACTGGCTGGCGGCGCCCGGAATCACTTCAACCAGACTGATGTCTACCGGCTCAGTTTTCAACGAGGAAAGAGAAAACCGACCAACCTCATCGTCACCCACCCGGCCAAGGTAACGCACGCTGAGCCCGTAGCGGCCGCACAACGCCATGGCTGTGGCCACTTGACCGCCGGGCAGACGCTTGAAATCTTCGATCTGGATCTTGGAGTTGCGGTCCGGATAACAGGGGAGTTTAACGATCCAATCCACCGCATTGAGACCCATTCCCACAACGTCGAACTCCAGGTCCTGTTTCAGTTCGAGGTCGAAATGTACACTTTCCAGTGGGTGCATGCCTTCCTCACGTGTGTTCGGTAGTGGTATATCAGGCCAGCTAACCTCCCAGAATAGTCAGGGCATCATCTACCTTCAAATCATTCCCTGATCGGCGAAGCTGAAGTCTCGGGCCTCCGATATTATGACGTGATCCAGAACTCGGATTCCAACCAACCTCTCCACCTCTATTAAGCGGCGGGTAATCTGTGCCTCCTCGGGACTCGGGGCCGGGTCACCGCTGGGATGATTGTGAACACAAAAAAGGCCTGTAGCAGCCTCCAGAATGGCCGGGCGGAACACTTCTCTCGGGTGGGCCAGCCTGTCGTGGACCGGGTCCTTTCGTTTTCAGAGGCCGCTCGGGCCCACCACTATATGGAAACAAATCGGAATGTCACGAAGATCATTCTGGAAGTTGAGTGACGCGCTATTCGGCCATCTTTTTCCCGATTCTGTCCAGACGGACTACACATTCAATGTGAGGAGTCTGTGGAAACATGTCGATGGGCTGGACAGCGCTGACCCGGTAAGATGATCTTAAGTCCGAGATGTCCCGGGCCTGAGTGGCAGGGTTGCAGCTCACGTAAACGATCCGACGTGGAAGGACTCGCAGCAACCTCTTCACGACAGATTTGTGCAGACCGGGGCGGGGCGGGTCCAGCACAATGATGTCGGGTTGGCCGAACCTGCGACGGCTTTCTCGGGAGAAGGCCTCTGAAGCGTCGCAGACCTGAAACTGGATGTTTCTGAGTCCATTTTTCCTGGCATTCGATCGGGCGTTTTCAACCGATTGGGTATCATTCTCGAAGCCGAACACTCGGGCCACACCGCGTGCCAGGAAAAGCCCGACACAGCCCATTCCGCAGTAGACGTCGAATAGAACCTCTTTCCCCTTCGTTTCAGCCAGGTCCCGGATTAGGTGATACAGCCTCTCAGCTTGTAAGGTATTTGGTTGAAAAAAGCCCGTCAAAGGGATCCGGAACGACAAATCGCCGATCGTCTCTGTGATTTCACCACTTCCGAAAACGATGATCTCCTTCCCGGCAGCTACCGGAGATCGTGTCTGGTTGACAGTGTTGACCAAGGAGGCGATCTCTTTGAACTCGGATTGCAGTCTGGAGCCGAGCCATTCCATCCTCACTTTCTCAGCCCGCGTCGTAATCAAACCGACAAGGATTTCACCGCTGGATTCGGAGGTTCGGATCACCAGGTTGCGGAGGAACCCCCTGTGGGACCGGCTGTCATAGGGACTCCAGCCCCGGTCAAGTGCAATCTCCCGCACCCGGTTAACGATCTCGGCACTGTAGGGGCTCTGTAGAAAGCACTCCTGGATGTCAACCAGCTTGTCGTAGCGTCGAGGAACGTGCAGACCCAGTGCAAAGCCTTTGGCCACGGGGCGTCCTGAATCGATCTCTTGGCGCGAAAGCCAGCGGTTCGTGCCGAAAGAGAACTCCATCTTGTTTCGGTAGCAGTAGGTCCGAGCCGAGGCAATAGTGGCGGGAACCTTAACGGTTACTCCACCGATGCGGCTGAGAAGGTCCTGTACGTGGAGCCTCTTCTCTTCCAGCTGGCGAAGGTACGCCAGATTCTGCCAGTGACAGCCGCCACAGGCTCCAAAGTGTTGGCAGCGGGGTTCGGTCCGGTCACCGGATGCCTCCAGCAACTGGCTCATCGCGGCTTCCACAAAATTTTTTCTTCGGTGCAGGACTACTGCCCGAACCCGGTCTCCAGGGACGGCCCCAGTTACGAAAAAGACGACTCCGTCTCTACGTCCAATCGCCTTACCGCCAAAGCCGGAAGTCGTGATCGCCAGCTCGATTTCCTGTCCTCTGCGCGGCAAACCCTCTGCTACCATGGTCCAGAATGATAGCTGAAACAGGGCTGGTCGTCTCTTTCCTTAAGGCATGCCTGGGTTTATGCCCCTCAGCCCGTTGGAAGTATCCAGTGAAGTATCAGGACTGCTAGAATGCCTCCTGTGCAGCTCATCATAAGCTCTTTGTCATAGCGGCACTTGTTCACATAGACATGGACTTTCTCTCCATCTTTCGAGTCTCTCCAGAACGCCAGATCGCGAAGGCGCGCAAGCGGGTCAAAGAACCCCACGGTGATGCCTCGGTACGAATCGGAGCCGCTCAAAAACTGCATGAAATGGGAACATCCGAGGCCCTGCGGGCACTGTTGGATCGTTTCCAGATTGCCGTGTCGCCATCGGTTCAGGACGAGCAGGAGAAGGAACAGGTATTGGCCTGGGTGGTTGTTCACGGAAAGACTGCCGTTCAACCGCTGATTCAGTTTCTGAAGACCGAGCGGCAGGTCTACTGGCCGCTGCGAGCTCTGCGCGAGATCCTGACCCGGGAAGAACTCATATCCAGACTCGAGGAACTGCTGAGGCACCACTGGGAGAATCCGCCGGCTAGCCCGGAGCCACAGGCGCAGATGATCCGAAGCCTGGGGGAACTACACAGCCCAGGCCTGGAGGGAATCGTGCGCCTTCATTTGGAGGAGCGGGATGACGATATTCGGCTATCCTCCCTCGACTACCTGTTGGAGCTGCCCGAGCAGGATGCAAGGGAAGCCATTCTCGAATGCTTTCTTCATTCGGAGGACCGTCCCCGAATTCGTGCACATCTTTTGGAACAGCTGGAGAAGAATGGCTGGAAGGTGAAAGGTTATCGGCGGAAGATCGAGGACTCTCTTCCTGAAGAATATGCTCTGACCCGGGACGGACAAATCCGTAGAATTGGGAGACGATTCTGATGGCGAAGACTAAGCCTGATATCCAGGGAGTGGTCATCAAGCCACTCGTGACCCATCGCGATCAACGAGGGTTTTTTTGTGAACTGATTCGCGTCAGCGACGAGTTTTTCAGCGAGTTTGGGCAATGGAGTCATTCCCGCATGTATGAGGGAGTGATCAAGGCCTGGCACTTTCATCGAAAACAGACCGACTGGTGGTACGTTTCCCATGGAGTTCTGAAGGTCGCATTGCACGACCTTCGGGAGGATTCCCCTACCTTTCGGGTCACCCAGGACTTTCTCATGGGGGAGTATCAGGAGCCGATTGTCGTGGCTATCCCCCCTGGAGTTGCACATGGCTGCAAAGTTCTTAGTGGTCCGGCGGGATTATTTTACGTGACCTCTTCCATCTACGACCCGAAGGATGAGGGCCGTCTGGACCACGATGATCCCCTGATTGGCTATGATTGGTTGGAGGCGGCACCGATTACCTGACCCTGGCTTTTTTACTCGCTGTGTTCGTGCTGTTGCTGGTGCTTTGTTTCTGGTTAACATTCTCACGTACCACGAACCCCCAGCCTTGAACTTTGAACTTTCAACCAGTAACCAGAATTGTGATAGACATCCACGCCCACGTTCTTCCCGGCATTGACGACGGCTCCAACAGTGAGGAAGAAACGGTCGAGATGTTGCGTGTGGCGCACGAGTCGGGGACCAGGACAGTGGTGGCAACGCCCCATCTGTTTCATCCAAGTTTCTCGACTCCCGCCCTGGGAGAAGTGAGGAGTCTTTTTGACCGCCTGAACGAGCATCTGGAGGAAGCAGCGGAAACGGAGGGGCTTGAGTTTCTGTCGGAGATGGACCTTCTGCTGGGAGGAGAGAACTTCTGGGGTAGTTCCTTTGTGGAGTCAATGGCGGCCGGTCAAGTGATGACGATCAACGAAAGTTCCCATGTTCTGGTCGAGTTTGTACCCATAAATTCCCGAGGACAAATGCTGCAGGCGACCGAGGTGATTTTAGCGGAGGGGCTGGTCCCGGTTTTGGCCCATGTCGAGCGCTACGCTGTGGTGGTCCGGCAGCCCCATGTACTCGAGGAGTTTTTGGCTCGGGGCTGTCTGACCCAGCTCAACACAGGCTCCCTGGGTGGTAGGCCTTGGAACTCTAGAAAGAGACTCGCCTTACGCCTGCTGGATGAGGGCTTGATCTCGCTGATTGCGACAGATGCTCATGACTTCTCCAGGCGAACCCCCAGCATGAATACGGCCCTCCGGACTCTGGGGCGAAGATATTCTGCGGAGCAGGTTCGAGGGTGGACCCTGGATTCCCCCGGCCGCGTCGTTCAATGGAAGTGAGTGCAGGATCAGAGAGTACAGTGATCTACATTTTAGAACTTAAACGCGACCCACTTACTCCAGCAGGTATCGGATCCTCTTGGGGAGACCCTTATCTTGAACGGATGCCAGGCTTGGAGATTCTTCCAAAGTTAACGGAGCAAGGGCCCTAGGTGCTGGTGATTTCCCAGGACAGGGAAGACCCCGGAGATAGGATGGTCGCCGGTCCCAATGTCATACTGTCCCATATATTCAGTGGTGGGGTCTCCGCGCCACTGGAGAAGAACCGCGCCCGGGTGTCGACCAGGCCGACGTGCTGTAGGCATTCCTGAAGACGATGTCCGTCTTTGCCCAGACATCGATGTGTGGGGTGTTATCCTGCGAGTACCGGTAGATGCCAAAACGATCGGACCGGCAGGAGTCGATGGTAACGAGCAGAACGTTTTGGGCCAGCAGAGCCTAGCCAACCGCAAAGATCACGGCAGTGTAAGCCAGGAACACGCGTCTGTTTGGGTACGAGAAGGTCTTCAGCATCCAGAATCTTCGTGGTCAGCCGAAGGGCCTTGATGATAGCATGGCGGCCGCATGGTGGGCTTCTACTTCAAGGTCTATGATCGGTTGCCCAGTGCTTTGCGCATGCGAATCAATCCCCTCGAGGAAGCTGTCCGAAGATTCGTTCTGCAAGCCGCAGACAAGGGCCCGGAAGCACTTATAGTCGATGCCGGAGCTGGTCAGGTACCCTTTTCTCAACTGTTTTCTGAAAACCGCTATGTCGCCCTTGATTTCGGGCGCGGAGATCCTGATTGGGACTATTCGCGGCTCGATGTAGTAGCGGATCTGGAGAGTCTCCCACTGCGCAGTGGATGCGCCGCAGCAGTGATCAACACTCAGGTTCTGGAGCACGTAAGGGAACCGGGGCTAGTTCTGAAGGAAATCCACCGAATTCTGGAGCCGGGAGGGGAATTGTTTCTGACTGTTCCGCAAGGCTGGCACGAACACCAGCAGCCTTACGATTTCTTTCGCTTTACCAGCTTTGCCCTAGACAGATTACTCGACAAGGCGGGCTTTGCGGGCTGGACGATCCAGCCGATGGGCGGGTACTTCCATTATCTGGGGCACCGCCTCTCGCATGTACCCAAGGTGGTCTTTTGGCAAAGGCATGGCATGACGCGCGTCCTGCTGCTTCCTGTCGAGCTGTTGTGCCTGTTCTTCTGCTGCTTCCTGGGGCCGCTGCTTTGTTACTACCTAGACGGCCTCGACAGGGACAAGGAGTTTACCCTCTGCTATAGCTGCCTGGCCACTCGGTAGATATCCGATTTCAGCTATTGTCTGAGGTTCACCGATTAGGTTCGATCCTCACGGTTTCTAGCAGTAGGATGATCAGGCGAACGGCTGGCGGAGGCCGGTAGCGTCCAGCAAAGAGTTACGACGTCGGGTTCCTGCGTCTCAGGTTACGAGAAGGGAGAGTTCGACGAGGTCTAGTATCGCTCCAGAGAGATAAAAGAGACCCCGCAATTACCCAAAAGATCCTAGGGTACTGATCCCGTTTTATCCTGGGCGGCCGACCGCGACTGACCCATTCCCCAAAAGCTACCGCCGAGGTATTCTCTGTAGTGCTTTGAATCGGACGGTTTCGTATCATAGGAGTGATGTTACGGGTCGGTCTGACAGGTGGCATTGCCTGCGGAAAAACCAACGCTCTGATTGAGTTCGAGAAACTCGGTGTGTACGGGATCGACGCCGACCAGATTGCCCACAACGTAATTTTCCCTGATGGACCTGGTTACGCAGAGGTGGTGAAGACGTTCGGGAATGAGATTCTCAATGACGATGGGACGATCGATCGGAGTAGGCTTGGAACAATCGTATTTGGGGATGGATCGAAGAGGCGGGAACTGAATCGAATCGTCCACCCCCTCGTTTTCGCTGAGGAGGAGAGGATTCTTCGTAGCCTGGAGGATGAACTGAGCACTCTGCGACCCAGAATCGCCATGGTGGGAGCAGCGCTGATGATCGAAGCTGGATCCCATCAAAGATACGATGTGATCCTGGTCGTTTACTGTCGTCAGGAAATCCAGCTTCGGCGCCTGATGACTCGAGACGGACTGGGAGAGGTCGAAGCTCTGAGACGGATAGGCAGCCAGATGCCGGTTCAGGAAAAGGTTGGATACGCTGATTTCGTGATCGACAACTCGAGCCGCTTGTCCGACACCCGGCGCCAGATACACCACACTTTCCTGGAACTGGCGTCGCGGACCTAGGCGGGCACGAGCTGTGCTGATTCTGTTGTTGGTTTTTGGTTCCCGGTTCCTCTGTCCACGAACTTTTGATTTTCAACGAACAATCAGTAACCAGGAACGAGCAGCCACCAATCTTCATCTAAGGCGGGACCGGAGAGAATACCGGGTGATGGTCCACAGGATCCGCGCCCCTGCTCGGGCCACACCGCCCACTGTCCCACTGATCTTTGACATGCCACCTTGCCGGGGAAGCCAGCTGACGGGAATCTCCTTGATCCGCAAGCCCTTTAGTAGAGCCAGGATCTGCATTTCGACCGTCCAGCCCCAGGTTTGATCCCGCATTCCCAGTTCCCTGAATGCTTTAGAAGGAATAGCACGAAAAGGACCTATGTCCTGAAAGCGATGACCCCAGCGAAAATAGATCAGAGTGGTGGCCAGTTGAGTTCCCCAGCGCTGGGGTGGCGTCATGGCGGATTGATCGGGGCGACTGCCCAGTACCAGATCAGCGACCTCTTCGTTCAGGGGGATCAGTAGCGCTGGAATCTCGGCTGCCCGGGTCGAGCCATCCGCATCCAGAAACAGCAAGATGTCGGGCCAGTCCGCGAGGTGCTCGACGGCGGCAAGGCAGGCCCTCCCGTAGCCCTGAGGACTGGCGAACACGACCTCAGCGCCTGCCCGGCGAGCCGCTGCCGCCGTGTCGTCTTGGGAGCCGTTGTCAGCAACAACGACCCGGGTGATGCAGTCGGCCGTGTTCTCCAATGCCTCGCCAACCACCTGGCCGATCGTGGCACTTTCGTTGAGAGCTGGGATGACAACACCTAGTTTCACTTAGAAGCCCGTGGTGAAAGTCCCGGAACCCGAAGGGCACCAGGGGTTTGCGCCCTCTGGGTGCGTTTCTCGTCGTCGCAAATGAACAAGGATCAGCTTCCTTCTCCCGCCTTACCAGAGAACGCAGTTCCCTGGCGCGCGACCGCGCGCGACTTTTACCACGGACTGCTAGAGCTGGTTCAAGAGAATGGCAGCCAACAGAGGAATCGTGAGTTCGTGGTGGCCCGTGATAGCGAACCCCCTGCCGTGTCCTTCCACCGGTCTTCCCAAAACATTCTGGGCAGGCCGGTAGTGCTGAAAGAAATCAAAGTTTGCGGTCGTGAACCCGTACAACTGCCGTCCGCTGTTGCGGACGGCCGAGACTGCTTTCAAGAAGACTTCCGGAAGTAAAACCGCCGATCCGACATTGATGAACACTCCGCCCTCGTGAAGCCGGGACACTTCCTCGGTAAAGATTCGAAAGTCGATTTCGGACCCTTTTCCCAGGCTGGCGCCATCGGTGAGGGGATGATTATGGATCGTGTCCGTTCCAAAAGCGACGTGGACCGTAACCGGGATATCGTTCTGGAAGGACTGTAGGAGGAGCGAGGATTCGGGAAACTTCAGTTCACACGACTGCAGCCGGAGACCCACGGCTTCGCCAATGCCAAAGTCCTGATCCGCGCCCTGGTTAATTGCCTCGTTCAGGTATTGCCCCGTTTCGCGAGCCATCCCGAAAGCACCTGAGGCGAGTTGTTCTCCGACATTCTCAGACGTAGATCCGCAGTAGGCAATCTCGAAATCGTGAATCATGACGCTGCCATTGGTGGCAAGGGCGGTAACGAATCCTTCTTCTAACAAGCGGATGAAGACAGGAGCGAGTCCGGTCTTGATAACGTGTCCGCCCAGCCCCCAGATGATGGCCCGTCCCCTCTCACGTGCTGTACAAATGAGCCTCGCGAGTTCCTTGATGTCGGCGGCGGCCAGGATACTCGGAAGTGATTCCAGGAACTCCTGGAAGCTGTCCCCAGAAAAGGGCTTTGCGAAGTCATTCCGGTGGACCTTGCTGAGACGATCCTTCAGAGAATAGTCGTTGATCTGACCGGGTCGAAACTGTTTGTACTTGGACACGATAAAACCTACGGAATCAGGTTCTCTGCGAGGCCACCTGGCTCCTTTTCCCTTTCTTGAACAAGACTCTCCTGAGCGCGTGGCCTGTAAAAGACGAAGGACAGCCGGCCACCTCTTCCGGAGTGCCCTGAGCGACGATCTCCCCTCCTTCGCGGCCACCTTCGGGGCCCAGATCCAGGAGCCAGTCGACGCATTTGATGACTTCGAGGTTGTGCTCGATCACGATGACGGTGTTGCCCAGGGCCACAAGTTCCTGCAGTATATCAAGTAGACGCCGTACATCTTCGAAATGCAGGCCGGTTGTCGGTTCGTCGAGGATGTACATCGTTTCTCCCGTGGACCGCTTACTCAGTTCGCGGGCCAGCTTGACCCTCTGGGCCTCACCTCCCGAAAGGGTGGTGGCAGGCTGGCCAAGATGTACATAGCCCAGACCCACATCAATCAAAGTGCGGAGTTTCCTGTCGATGGCCGGAATGTTCTTCAGCAACGGGTGGGCCTCGCCAATGCTCATGCCTAGAATATCGGCGATCGTACGACCCTTGAAACGAACCGAGAGGGTCTCGCGGTTGTAGCGTTTGCCACGACAGGCTTCGCACTCGACGTAAACGTCCGGAAGAAAGCTCATTTCAATTTTCCGGAGACCGTCTCCCTGACAGACATCGCAGCGACCACCCTTGACATTGAAACTGAAGCGGCCCGGCTTGTAACCACGCACCCGCGATTCTGGGAGCATCGAGAACAGCTCTCGAATCGGGGTGAAAACCCCCGTGTAGGTGGCCGGGTTGGAGCGTGGGGTCTTGCCGATTGGAGATTGGTCGATCTCGATCACCTTATCAATTTTCTCGGCCCCTTTCAGCTGGTCGAAATCACCGGGTTGCAGCAATGAACCGTAGAGCTGCTTGGAAAGCGCCCGATACAGAACTTCGTCGATCAGCGACGATTTTCCTGATCCGGAAACGCCGCAAACACCGATGAACCTGCCCAAAGGGAGGGAGACACTTAGGTTTTTCAGGTTGTTGTGCCGTACGCCCGTGATCTCGAGTACGTTTCCATTGCCTCGACGCCGCTCTACGGGAACGCTGATCTTTCTGGTTCCCGTCAGGTATTGACCGGTCACAGAGTCAGGCTGCTCCATGATCTCTCTTAGGCTGCCTGCTGCCACGAGTCGCCCCCCCCCACGCCCGCCTCCTGGCCCTAGGTCAATAACGTAATCAGCAGCTCGAATCGTGTCTTCGTCGTGCTCGACCAGAACAATAGTATTCCCCAGGTCTCGTAGTTCCTTGAGAGTCTCGAGCAATTTCTGCGTGTCTCGAGGGTGAAGTCCTATCGAAGGTTCATCCAGTACATAGAGGACACCTCTAAGCTGAGAGCCGACTTGGGTTGCCAGTCGGATGCGCTGCGCTTCACCTCCAGAGAGCGAGCTGCCCTGTCGGTCCATGGTTAGATAACTGAGCCCCACGGCCAGCATGACACGCAGCCGAGCTCTGATCTCCGTCAGAATCGGTCCGGCGATGGCCTGCTCTCGCGAAGTGAGTTGGATTTGCGCCACCGCCTGATCGCAATCGCGCAGGTCCATTCGGCAGTAGTCAGAAATTGAGAGGCCGTTTACTTTCACCGAGCGGCTGGAGCGTAAGAGGCGGGTTCCACGGCAGGCTGGACAGTCCGAAGTCGTGAGGAAGGCCTTCAACTGCTGGCGCCTCCTGGAGCTGCTCGTGGAGCGGATGCGCTCTCCGAACCACTGGTTGAGCCCGGGGAACACGGCATCATAGGCAACATCGTGATACTGAAATGTGACTCGTTCTTCCGAGCCCTGGGCAAGCGCTCTGATGACTCGTACCGGAAGTTTTTTGAACGGGGTCTTAGTCGACTGGTCGTAGTGCTTCAGAAGTGCCTTCAACGACTCGCTGACCAGAGAAGAGAGTTCGGGAAGGTCGATCTGGAGCTGGACCTTTCCAGCAGGCCGTGAAGTGTCGCGGACCAGGCGTTCCAGATCGACTTCTGACTGAGTTCCAAGACCTTTGCAGGTCGGGCAAGCACCGAAACGGCTGTTGAAGGAAAAACTGCGTGTCTCGAGCGTGGGGAAGCTGAGGTTGCATCGAACGCACGCCATGCGTTTGGAGAACAGCATCTCTTCCCCCCCCAGAATTGAGATACAGGCCGTGCCGTTCGCCAGCCGCAGGGCCTGGCGGATGGAAGACTCCAGACGATGTTTCTGGTCTGAGCGGACAATAAGCCGATCCACAACCACATCGATCGAGTGGTTTTTCTTTCTCTCGAGATTAGGGGGGGGCTCCAGAGTTGTATCGCGCCCGTCAACCCGGCATCGCAGGTATCCTTCCTTGTGAAATCGCTTGAACAACTTCTTGAACTCACCCTTCCGCTCCCGGACAACAGGGGCATAGACGATGATTCGGCTGCCCTTTGGGAGTTCAAAAATCTGATTCAGGATTTGTCTGACAGACTGTTTGCTGATCCGGTGGCGGCACTGGGGGCACTCGGGTACACCGATGCTCGCGAAGAGCAATCGGAAGTAATCGTAGACCTCCGTGATCGTCCCCACGGTGGAGCGGGAGTTGCGATTCGTGGTCTTCTGTTCGATGGCGATTGCCGGAGAAAGACCCTCAATCGTATCCACGTCCGGCTTTTCCATCTGGGACAGGAACTGTCGCGCGTAGCTGGAAAGCGATTCGATATAACGACGCTGACCTTCTGCGTAGAGCGTATCAAAGGCCAGACTGCTTTTTCCGGAGCCACTGAGACCAGTTATGACACACAGGCGCTGGCGCGGGATCTCAAGGTTCAAGTCACGCAGGTTGTGTTGCCGAGCTCCCCGGACAATAATCCTCCGCATGGCATAAAAGATCTATTCTGACGGGTAGGAGCCCGATTCCGCAACCTCCCGCTGGGGGGAGGGAGGCGCCAGTGGTAAGTTCTCGCTAGCTGTGTGTCTCCTGGTTGCCCGCCCAAGGCGGCGGCGCCTTGTCGACGTTCGAGATCTTGCGCCCGTGGTGCTGGCCACAAAGGTATCATTCCAGGGGCACCAACTAAGCAGCATTGACTTCCCCTCTTTACTCTGGAGGGAAAGCAGTTTCCCCGGCGCAGGGCCCCTTTGCTTCTACGACGAGCTGCTAAGATCAGGGCTTAACTAAAAGCAGGGAGGACTTTACTGTTCCACCCCGAAGGTAGTAGATCCTCAACCTTCCCTCTGGGGCCTGTTCGAAACTCTCCAGCAGGTTCTGGAAGCTGTCGATTTCTGTCTCATTGATTCGGAAGAGAATGTCCCCCGTCTTGAAGCCGGCTTCAGCCGCGCGGCTTTTTCGCAGGATGGATTTGACCAGAAAGCCCCCCCCGAACGGAAACGGAATGGGTTCCGCGGTAGAATGGTTGACCAGGTAGACAATCAATCCCAGGTCCATCAAAGGGTTCCAGCCCAGCCGTTCTACTCGGGGCGGTGTCTTTAGGGAGGTGTAGTTCGCAGCGTCGGGGGCTAGCTCGATGGTCCAGGCGGCTGCGTATTTTGGGTTGCGGCTGCCTGTGGAAACGACGATCTTCTCGTCGGCGCGGCCCCTTCGGACGTCGAGCAGGACTTTTCTGTCGGTTCCTTTGAAGCGGATGCCATGAATGAGATCCAGCTTGCCCCGGACCTTGTGGCCGTCGATTCCCATAATGATATCCCGAGCCTGCAGTCCTGAGCTCTCAGCCGGGCTGTTGGGTGTGACCCAATCCACCGTCGGCTGCTTATCCTCGGCCAGGTATATGCCCAGCCATCCTCCCGGAATACTCTCGCCATGGCCTAGGATTGCAGAGGCTGAAGATTCGATTAGTTCCGAGGGCAGAACGTAAGTGTAGGCTAGCTTGTCGTTGTAGCGATGGGGCGACATGTAGACTATGAAACCCAGCAGGTTGCCCTTTGGATCCAGTGCCAGTGCCCCTAGTAGAGGGCACCGCTGGTTTCTAGTACTAAGGCCGGAAACCTTGAGCACTGAAAAGGGAAGCCAGGACTCGGAACTGCTGGCCAGCAGACAGGCAAGCGCGGGTGGACAAGTGTTCTCTCCGGCCGGTGCCACATTGAAGTGTTTGAAATTCGGATCAGGAACTCGTGCCAAGGGAGAGGCCCCGGGTAATTCGGCCCGGACAATGGCGAGGGAGATCCGGTCATCAAGTCCCACGGGCTGGGCAGGATAGGTCTTCCGCTCTCGTGTCTCCACCGTGAAACGAACCTCGCCAGCCTGCAGAGACGGTCTGTGCTCACCCATGAAGAAGACAACGTGGCCTTTTGAATCCAGGACGAAACCTTCGAACGAAACTTTCTCTTGGACCGTTCTCTGTACTTCATAGTCGTGGCCCAGCAGAATTGCCGAAACTTCCTGCTCGACCAAAACACGAACTAGTGAATGGGTCGGAATCGACACCTGGGACTTATCGTGGACCAGAGCGCCTGCCCGATGATTGAACGGATAGGCGATCAGCGTCAGGAAGAGTAGAAGGGCTGAGTGACGGGTCATAAGTTCAACCAGCTCACAGATCTTCTAATGACTGAGGTACTTCAAGTAGTTCGCCTGTGCCTCGTCTGTCTGTCGCACTTCTATACGGGAGTTTCCCTTCGGCTTCAAGGGTGCCCAGGGGGCAAGCACATAGATCTGGACCCGAGGGTAGCTAGGATCGAATTCCACGGGCTGTGCCTGATCGAGCAGCAGGGAGGTAGGAGGTGAGATACTCGGACTGACTCGATGGGTGACCGGTTCGACAGTGGCTATTGGAGGGGGTGTTCCCACTCCCGACAGGACCACCAGGACCGCCAGCAAAAATCCAGCTGCAGCAATCAGTGGGAAACTGAGTCGAGAGTTTCTGGAAACCTGATGGATCACCTGTCCGGTGAAATTCAGCGGTGCGGTCTCACGCCGGGCCAGGGATCGGTGTAGTTTCTCAATCTCTCCCAGTTCCTCGTAGAGCCGGTTACAGGCAGGGCAATTCTTGAGATGCTCTCTGACTTTTCTGTCGAGAAAAGCCCCATCGTCACCCAGAATCCTTTCTTCGATCTGTCCACAAGTCATAAGTTGGCCGAGAGTTTTTCCCTCAGAAGCATCTTGGCCCGGTGTATCCGGGACTTGGCCGTCCCCAGTGAGATCTTCAGGATGGTAGCCGTTTCCTCGTAAGACAGTTCCTGTGCCTCTTTCAACATGAAAGCCAGCCGGTATTTCTCGGGCAGAGAATCGATCGCGGTTTGCAAACGCCGCAGGCGCTCTTTACTTCCCAGTGCGGACTCCGGGGACTCCCTCAAGTCGGGAAGAGGAAAAGTCTGCTCGTCTTTCTGAAACAGCGACATCACGTTGTAAAAAAAGAATCGCCCCTTTCGTTCGCGTCTTCGTATCTCATCAATAGCGAGGTTGGTAGCGATCCGGTAAATCCAGGTGGAGAACTGATATTTACCCTTGTAACGATCGGCGTTGCGAAAAACTCGGATGAACGACTCCTGGGCAAGATCGACGGCCAGTTCGTAATCGTGAAGAAGGTTGTTGAGGTAGTTGACCAGACGGTCCTGGTATCGGTGGACCAGAGCTTCGAACGCGTCCTCATTCCCTTCCAAATAGGCAGAGACAAGAGCATTGTCGCCGAAGCTGACGAATGACTCTACAATGCTAGCTGAACTTCGCATGACTGTATAGACGAGGTTCGGGTCCCAGAGGTTCCACCTGTTTCTTGCTCCCAGAACTCAGCACCAAGAACCTAGAACTCGGAACGCTACTTTGCCTCATACCACGACTCGCCAACTCTCACCTCCACCTCCAACGGGACGTCTAGAGTCGCTACGGTTTCCATGGCCTGCCGGACCAGTTCCTTAGCCGGTTCCATCTCGTCGTCGGCAACCTCGAACACCAGCTCATCGTGGACCTGAAGAATCAGAGAACTCCGATAAGAAGCTGCCTGCAGCTTCTGTTGGATGTCGATCATAGCCATCTTAATCAGGTCGGCCTCGGTTCCCTGGATAGGGGCATTGATGGCGGCGCGCTCCCCGAAGCTGCGCAGATTCCAGTTGCGGCTGTTGATCTCCGGGATAGGCCGGATTCGCCCGAACATAGTGGTCACATGCCCGGAATCACGTGCCTGGCTGAGAGTCGTCTCGATCCAGTTTCGGACTCCTTGATAGCGTTTGAAATACCGGTCAATAAAGCCCTGTGCTTCTACTCGAGACGTCTCCAGAGTCCTGGACAGACCGAAAGCACTCAAGCCATACATGATTCCAAAGTTGATCACCTTAGCCTTGCGCCGATACGTGTCGGGGTCACTTTTCACCTTCGACCCAAAGACTTCGACGGCAGTCTGGTGGTGGATGTCCTCTCCTCGCAAGAAGGCCCCCCGGAGGGCCGTGTCCCCAGATAAATGCGCCATGACCCGGAGTTCAAGTTGGGAGTAGTCGGCGGCCAGGATCGAGAACCCCGGAGGTGCAATGAAGGCTCTGCGAATCGCGCGCCCCAGCTCGGTCCGAATGGGAATGTTCTGAAGGTTAGGATGGCTGGAAGAAAGTCGTCCGGTGGCGGTCACCATCTGGTTGAAAGAAGTGTGGACTCGACCGGTGTCTTCGCTGATCAGTCGTGGTAGAGCATCGAGATAAGTGTTCTTGAGCTTGGTGAGTTCTCGATACTCTAGGATGTGAGCGGCGATTCTGTGGTCACTAGCCAGTTTCTCCAGGACTTCTACACCGGTAGCGTAGTGTCCGGCTTTACGGGTACGCTTTGCTACGGGCAGTTCCAGTTTTTCAAAGAGTATGGAGGCTAGCTGGCGCGGCGAGTTGATGTTGAATTTCTCCCCGGCCAGCTCGTGAATGTGTACGGTCAAATCATCAATGTCGCGACCGGCTTGACTCGACATTTCATGCAGCAGCCCCGGGTCGATCAGCACCCCGCTCTTTTCCATTCTTACTAGGACCTCGATGAGGGGGATTTCGATACTTTCCTGGACAGTTTCCAAACCATGGGCCAGAAGCGAGGGAGCAAGTTGGAGGGCCAGCTGGCGGATCAGATCGGCTCTCTCAGCCAAATTCCCGGTTCTATGGTCCGAAAAGAGGCTCTTCTGGTCTTCCGCGTCCGAGAATCGATACTGAAGATGTGCCAGGCAGGTCTTCTCCAGAGTGAAGTCTTTCTGGTGGGGAGAGAGAAGGTAGGCCATCAGCATCGTATCCGCCAACCGGGATGGAGGCTGGATGTCGTGGTCGTCCAGCCAGGCAAGGAGAGGTTTGAGATCATGAGCGATCCACTCCTCAGCCTGGCAGAGCACCTCGAAAAGTGAAACAGTTTGATTCGTGAGAAGCCCGCCTGCCACGGAACAGCCGGTCCATTCAGCCGTCGAAAATCCCAGACCAGAGAGCCTGGAAACGTTCTTCGACGTCCTCTCGAACAGAGGGAACAGAGAGAGCTTCCCCCCCCGGATCCGTTCCTTCAAGGCTTCCATTTCCGTAAGGCTTTCGACCGTCTCATAGTCGGCATTTCGCTCCGTCCCCACAGGTATGAATTCCTCGAGGAGGCTGACAAAGTTCAACTTAGCGAACAGTTCCCTGGCTGCTTCGCGGTCCGGTTCACTCAGCCTCAACTCCTCGAGGTCGAGAGTAACCGGTAGATCCCGATGGATTGTCACCAGGTCTCGGCTTTGTAGGATCTGTTCTTCGTTGCCCTGGAGACTGGCTCGATAGGTCTTGTGTGAGACTTCAGAGCGACGCCGCAGGAGTTCCTGCAGGCTTCCATACTTGTTGATCAGTCTTTGCGCACCCTTAGCCCCGATCCCGGGCGCTCCCGGCACGTTGTCCGAGCTATCGCCGACCAGGCTGAGGACATCCACGACCTGTTCGGGTTGCACGCCGAGTTTGCCGACAATCTCGGCCGGTCCAAGCCGTTTCATGTCCCGGGGATCAAGAATCGAGACATGCTCAGTGACGAGCTGAAACATGTCTTTGTCGATACTTACCACAACAACATCCAGACCAGCGTCCACGGCTTTTCGGGCAAGAGTCCCAATGACGTCGTCGGCTTCGTATTTTTCGAGAGAGAGAACAGGGATTTCAAGTACGCGGCACACATCCAAAACCAGGGGTACCTGGTCCAGCAGGTCGGGAGGAGTGGGCCGCCGGGTAGCTTTGTACTCGGCAAACTGCTGGTGACGAACCGTGGGTCCGGGCAAATCAACAGCCACCCCCAGAAACTCGGGTTTTTCTTCCACAATCAGCTTGCGGAGCATGTTCGTGAAGCCGAACACGGCGTTGGTAGGGCGCCCCGATTGATCGCTCAGCCCCTGAATCGCGTAGAAGGCGCGGTAAATGTGGGACATTCCGTCCACAAGATAGAGTCGGGAGGCCACACCCGGTATCATAGCAGTCCGCGGAGGAAATCCAGCCCGGCCACGTAGAAGTCCGTGGTGTAAGAGTCGAGCGCGGTAGTGCGCTTAGGGGACTGCGTTCGTCGAGCAAGGGCAGGAGGAAGAAGTTGAAGCTGGTTACAGTGGTGCGGGCTCATACGTGACGTTGCTACTCCTCGCTAATGTTTAAGGGGAGCTGCCTCAGGCTGCCTATGGTATTTGGGCCTGCGGCACTCGCTATGCGACCCGCAGAACTTTCACGACGGGCCGATGACAATCTTCCAGGCCGGCCAAAGGATCACGTATGCGCCTGCTCTCTGTTTTGAATTCTGGCTGGAGGGTTCCGATGATCCTCTTGATGACGGTGGGACTGGCCACCATCAGCATAATCATCTCCTGGCTGGACTCGACTGGAAAGCGGCAGCACCAGTGTGCACGGGCCTGGGGAGCTTTTGTGCTCTGGATTTCCAGGGTGCAGGTCATCACCCAGGGGACGGATCAACTCGATCCGAAAAGGGGCTACATTTTCATGGCGAACCATCTCAGCATGTTCGACCATTGGGCCTTTCTGGGTCGCCTGCCATTCCACGTCGGTTTTGCGGCGAAGGCTTCCCTTTTCTCCATTCCCCTGCTGGGCTGGCATTTGAGTCGCTCCGGCAGCATACCTATCGACCGCAAACGACCCAGACGAACACTCCAGTACTTCGAGGAAATCGGTGAAGCAATAAAGAGGGGGGTGTCCTTTGTGATCTACCCAGAGGGAGGGCGGACCTTCGGGGACGGTTTGGCACCCTTCAAGCGAGGGGCCTTTCTGTTGGCCAAAAGTGCTAGTGCTCCCATTGTTCCCGTCACAATTATCGGGGCTCACCGACGTCTACGGCGGGGTTCCATCATCATCCGTCCGGGTATGATGAAAATGATTTTCCATCCGGTTCTGGAATTTCGGGAGTACAAGCATATGGATTCTCGACAGCTCTCCGACAGGGTTCGTCGAATCATTGAACGAAGCTATCGGCAGGTGGAGGATTAATGGATTTCGGTTCTCACATTCAAGCAGTGCAGGAAGCGCTTCACTTGTTGTCGGTTCCCGGCTGGCTCTTCTACGGATTCCAGCGAATTGATCCACTGGCCCTGAGAATACTTGGTTTTTCAGAGGATGCCCACATGAGTCGGCGCTGGTTCTATCTCGTTCCGGCTCAAGGTGAACCCCGGAAACTGGTCCATCGGATCGAGTCGTCACAGTTGGATCATTTGCCCGGGATCCAGGGAGAGTATCTGAAATGGAGTGAACTCGAGTCGGAATTGGCCCACTTGCTTAAGGGAATGGGGCGAGTGGCCATGCAGTACTCGCCGGAGTGTGCAATCCCCTACGTTTCGAGGATCGATGCAGGTACAGTAGAGCTTGTTCGTGAGACGGGGATCGAGGTCGTTTCGTCCGCTGATTTGATTCAACTTTTTGACGCCGTCTTGACGCCGCAGCAGTCACAGCGACAGCGCCGTACCGCTCAAACCCTCACCGAGATCGTCAATCACACCTTTCGGGAGACGGCCCGGGCAATTCGGGCAGGCCACTCGATCTTCGAGTATAACGTCCAGCGATCGATTTTGAGGGCCTTTGACGAACGTGGCCTGGTCTGGGACCATCCGCCGATTGTAGCCGTCAACCGTCACAGTGGCGACCCCCACTACAATCCCCCTGCTGAGGGAAGTGGGAAGGTGAGCAGTGGAGACTTTCTTTTGATTGACCTGTGGGCCAGACAGAAGGAACCCTCCAGCGTCTATGCAGATATCACCTGGACCGGGTTTTTCGGCTCCACGGCTCCCGCCCCGGTCCGCGAAGCTTTCGAGATCACGCGACAGGCACGAGACCGAGGCGTCGAGTTCCTGGATTCATGTCTGTCAACTGGCCGCCCAGTCCAGGGGTGGGAGGTCGACAATCAGGTGCGGGCGGTAATCGAGAGAGCCGGCTTCGGAGAGTTCTTCGTGCACAGGACAGGGCACAACATCGGTAGGGAAGTCCACGGAAACGGCGTGAATTTCGATAACATCGAGACCCACGATACTCGTACCGTGATTCCGGGAGTCCTTTGTTCTATTGAACCAGGGATCTACCTGGAGGATTTCGGCGTGCGGACCGAGATCAACGTCCTGGCCCAGGACGGAGGTATCGAGGTGACTACGCCTCCACAAGAGCATGTGTTGACTTTTGATGTTTGAAGCTCTCGGTGAAATGGAAGGCAGCCCAGGGAATTCAGTCCTTCGGCGAGGGCGAGCACCAGGAGACTCAACCAGGAAACGAACCTGAGTAGCCTGTTCCCGGATCACCATGTGTCGATATCTACCCTCGACCCACCAGTATTTCTGATCTGCTCAAGTGTTTTGTAATAAGATGATAGGAGTTAGCAGCCTGCGGTGAACATTGCGCGGGCTGTCAGATTGGGGGCGACCGGATTCGACGGGAGTAGTTGAAGCAACAGGTGCATGCCGAGGTGGCCGTACCCTCGTTAATCTACGGTCACAAGCATAACTGCCAATAATCAGTTAGCACTCGCTGCGTAATAAACGCAGCCGTTCTGATTCTCGCAGCCCGCGGCGGGAAACGGAGCGTCGATTGGGCGGGCTCTTTGTGATTCCCGGTTTCTCCGGGGGGGATCATGAGAACCTCTACCGGGGGACCGCGTTCCAGGCTATTTTGCTGGTTTCGCCAGCCGGTTCGCAGCAACACTGAAACCAGCTAAGCATGTAGAATCTGTTGTGGAATACTTTCGGACGTGGGTTCGATTCCCACCGCCTCCACCACACCTCGATGTCCTTGACATAAATCCAATCGTATCAATATACTGCCTGAAATCCTGAGCAAACATTCCAACTGATACTGTGTGAGAAAGATGGTAAAGAGGCGTCAAACTCTCGCTGTTTCCGGCATGCAGAAGCTGACGGGGCAACGCTCTCCCCTGCCGGTGTTACACTGGACAGGCGTGTGTGCAGTGGCTTGCCTGGTCGGGTTAGTCGTATTTTTCTCTCACTATTACCAGATGTGGGAACGTAGCAAACACCTGGAGGATCTGGAGTCTCGAGTCGAGTTGCTTCACCGCAGCAATGAACAGGTTAGGTTCAAGGCAAGACAGCTCACGGAACGACTGTCTGCCCTGGATGTGGCGGCCCAGAAACTGAGAGTTATTTCGGGCTTGGACATGGACGGACTGGGCGGGGTTGGCGGACCTGTGACAGACCAGCTGGAGGTTGCCTTTGACGAGAGGTCTTTGCTGGCTCAGTTTAATTCCCTTGAGAAAAAAAGCATTTCCCTGCGGGAGGAGCTTCGCAAGTTTCAGGACTATTACAAAGACCAAAGCATCCTGCTCAGCTCAACTCCCTCCATTCTGCCGGTGGTGGGCTACCCTTCGGATCGTTTTGGAATGCGGAGCGACCCTTTTACGGGAGAGCGCTCGTTTCATCCAGGACTCGATGTGTCGGCGCCAGTCGGTGCGAAGGTGGTTGCCACGGCCGACGGTGTTGTTCGTTTCGCTGGCCGGCAGTTCAACTACGGAAGATTGGTGAAACTGGAGCATCGTTTCGGACTGGCGACCCGCTACGGGCATCTCAAGAAAGTAGCTGTCAGGCGCGGTCAGTTAATTCGAAAGGGCGATGTTGTCGGATACGTAGGGACCAGCGGCCGAGCCACGGGGCCTCATGTGCACTACGAAGTCCGTCTCAATGGCCGCTCGCTCAATCCGCTTCGCTTCCTCCGCGAGCAAGAGTAGTACCGCGTTTCACGTTCCACCTGCGCGCTGGTTTTTACTTGCGCTGTTCCAAGCTCCGGGTCAGCCCGTCAGTTACGTCCACGAACTGTCAACTAACTTTAAGCTTTCAACCAGCAGGCATCCACAAGTGTCCACGTTTGAGACAAAATCTACGCACCATCAACCCTTAAACAATCCCTGGTAAAAAGTCGCGCTTGGTCTCCGCGTGCCGGGGTTTTGCGCCCGCAACATAGCCCGAGGAATTTTCACCACGGGCTGCTAAACACACACCCGTCAACTGGTTTAGGGTTAAACTTTTCCTGTAAGTCATGCATCTTCGTAATGCAAACAGCCGTATGACACAGACCGATCAGTATTTGCTGGATTCCGCCCTTCGTGGGAACGGGGACAATTTTGGCCGGCTCGTAGAGCGCTGGCGTAGTCGTGTTTTCGGGTTCATTTTTCGTTATACCGGCGACCGGGAAGACGCTCACGATTTGACCCAGGACACTTTCACAAAGGCCTATCAGAATCTGGATCGGCTAACAAATCCAGCGAGCTTCCCAGCCTGGGTCTACAAGATTGCTCTCAACGAATGCCGGATGCGCTTCCGGCGGAGCAAGAGATCACAACTGGTAGATCTGGACGAAGAACAAGACACGGTTGGTGGAGCTGGAATTGACGAGCGGACACCGGAGAAGGCGTTACACCGGAGGGAGCTGCAGAGGGTTCTCCAGGCCGCGTTCGAAAAGCTGCCTGCGGAACAGCGGGCGGTCATTGTAATGAAGGAGTACCAGGGTCTTAAGTTCAGGGAGATTTCAGAGATTCTCAGCGTCCCGCTCTCGACTGTGAAATCTAGGCTATACCTGGGACTGAAGACCCTGAAAGGGCTTGTGGAGAAGACCTATGACCTGTGACTTGAGTAAGGAGCGAATGATCGAGGTGCTTTACGATGAAGGGATATCGCCGGGCCACACGGCAGAGCTCTTTAGCCATCTGGACAACTGTCCGGCCTGCCGAAGTGATTTCCTGGACCTGACCCAGACCAGGCGCTGGCTCGGTTTGTGGGAGATTGAAGCCGAGGACCTGCCGCCGGCCAGTCCGGTGCCTGTTCCCGGGACTCGCTGGTGGCCTACGGTTCTGAGGCTGGCGGCTTCCGTTCTCATCGTCGTCGGAGCTGTCTCGATTCTCAGGGGGACCCGCTTGTGGGGCGACAGTCTCTCGGTCTCCGAGCGACAATTGATGGAACTCGTGACCGATATAGTGGTTTCTCGACAGACTGAACAGGAACAACTCTTCAGTCGTGCCCTTCGCAGTGTGACAGACGTAGTTAGCCTGCAGCAGGCGGCCTACAGTGAAGATCTGGCGCTGCGGCTGCAGGCCCTGGAAAGGAGCATCCGCAAGGCCTCCCGGGAACGGGACCGAATTCTTCGGATATTGACGGTACAGTAAGAGAGGAGACCCCATGCGCAATACACTCTTGGTCTTTTTTGCCATTTGTGTCCTCGAGTCACCAGCCCTGGGCCAGGCCCGGCTGAACTTTACTGACTTGAAACAGGATACACATGTGTTTGAGAAAATTGTGGATGAGAGGATCAAGCTGAATTTCACCAACCCATTTGCCATGACCGCGAATTCACAGGCGAGCTATATGCAGGGTTACGGAGTGGTTGTGACCTTTCACCTGCGCATCGATCGGGCCAAAATCCGTCTGCCTTTTGATGAGATGGATGCACCCAATAAGCTAAACAGCAAAGAGGTGGAAAAGAAGATTCGGAAAGTACGGGAGATCCTCATTGAATGCCTCTCGACTCATGCTGATTCCATCAAGCAGCTGGGAGCTCACGACAAGATCTCCATAAGTGCCCACATTGAGGATCGCAACGAACTGGATCCGATCAGGCGGATCCGGGTTCTGGTGGTCACTACGACCAAGGACAACGCCGATTTGCTGGCCATGCGTCAGATCACGCCGGGCGAGTTTCGAGAACGCCTCCACGTGCTCAACTATTAAGTGCGATTATGTTTTGTTGGAGAGGATCGGCTAAGCGATCAGAAATAGGGAGAGTGGGAGGAGAACCGGGGGAAGCAGCCCTTCCGAACCCCCGGAATGTCCGCCACGCGCTGCTATGATCAAGCTGGGGACGCTAAAGACTCGAGGTTATTTTGGAGAGACCCTGGTCGGTCAGGACATCATTTCCAGAGAGGAACTGGCGGCAGCTCTCAAGCTGCAGGGGCAGTCTCCGGACAAGTTGGGCAAGCTGCTGGTGGACATCGGGGCTCTGTCCCAGCTAGAGATGGTGAGGCATCTTAGCACTCATCTAGGCATGCCCTGGGTCAGTGGTGACGGTTTCCCCCAGGCCCCTGTAGTGGAAGATACTTTCTCGCCGCGTTTCATGAAAGAGACCAGGTGTCTTCCCATCGAAGTCAAGGACGATGGCATCCTGGTCGTCGCCATGGCGGACCCACTAGATAGCTCGGTTCTGGACTCAGTCCGCCTTTTCACCGATTTTCAATCGATCGAGGTTGTAGTGGCCGCAGAAAGTGAGCTGCTGGATCGAATCGACAAGTTTTACGGGAACGAGACCACAACCCTGGGCCGGATCGTGGAGGGAATCGACAATCAGGACAGCATTGGCGAGGCCGCCGACGATATTGAACATTTGAGGGATCTGGCCTCGGAAGCACCGGTCATTCGTCTGGTCAATCTCATTATTTCCAGAGCGATTGAGTCCCGAGCCTCCGATATCCACATCGAGCCTTTCGAGAGGGATTTTAAAGTCCGATATCGAATCGACGGGATCCTTTATGATGTCGAGTCTCCCCCCCAACGGCTAAAGGCAGCGGTCATTTCCCGGATCAAGATCATGGCTAGGTTAAATATCGCAGAGCGGCGCGTGCCTCAGGATGGCCGTATCAAAATGCGGGTCTTAGGTAAGGACATCGACCTTCGCGTGTCCACGCTTCCAACCATGTACGGCGAAAGCGTAGTCATGCGGATTCTGGATAAAAGCAATACACAGATCTACGACCTGGGGAAACTGGGCTTCTCGGCTTGGATGCTGGACGGGTTCAAGACTCTGATCGAGCGGCCCAACGGAATCATCCTGGTAACGGGACCGACCGGGAGCGGTAAGACGACAACCCTGTACGGAGCCCTGACCAGAATCAACCTGCCAGACAAAAAGATCATTACGATCGAAGATCCGGTCGAGTATCAGATCGAGGGAATCAATCAGATCCATGTAAATCCCAAAATCGGCCTCACCTTTGCCGCCGGACTCCGTTCCATCGTGCGCCAGGATCCGGATGTGATCATGGTAGGTGAGATGCGCGATCTGGAGACAGCTGAGATTGGAATCCGGGCTGCTATGACCGGTCATCTGGTGTTCAGTACGCTGCACACGAACGATGCTCCAAGTGCTATCGCGAGGCTGGTCGACATGGGTGCTGAGGACTACCTTCTGGCCTCCTCGATCCTGGGCGTCCTCGCGCAGCGGTTGGTTCGAGTTATTTGTCCCTCCTGTCGCGAGCCGGAGTCGATTCAGCCCGAGGTTCTGAGAGAAGCCGGCTTTTCAGAGAATCCACTTCCCATTGTTTACCACGGGGCGGGCTGTCAGGAGTGCGGCCACACTGGTTTTCGAGGCCGCCTTGGGATTTTTGAGCTCATGCTCATGAATGACGAAGTTCGCCGCCTCACGATCGCCAACGCGGACGCTTCTCGGTTGCGCCGTGCGGCTGTGGAAAACGGCATGTTGACCCTCCGACAGGACGGGTTCGAGAAGGTACGCCTCGGAATGACCTCGATGGGTGAGGTCTTGAGAGTCACGCAAGAGGGCTAGCAGTCCGTGGTATAAAGTCGCGCGCGGTCGCTCGCCAGGGAAACTCGGTTCGCTGGCAAGGTAGAAGGAGGAGTCAATGCTTGGTCATTTACGACGACGAGAAACGAAGCCAGTGGGCGCAAACCCCTGGCCTTGCATCTGTACCCACGGCACCCGTAACGCGATCCGTGGGACTTTCACCACGGGTTGCTAGAGAAAGTGCCTCTGTTTCAGTTCAAGGCGGTAACGCCAGAAGGCAAGGTAGTCGAAGGAACTCTGGAGGCTGCCGATGAGAGGAGCGCGATCGTCCGTCTGGAAGAGCAGGGCCAGATGCCCATTCGCCTCAGCGAAGAGGAACTCTCGGGACTGTGGGACCGGGACATTCGGTTTCCCTGGCAGCGGAAACACGTTTCTCAACACGATCTTCTGGTCTTCACTCATGAGCTAAGTAGCCTCTCCACTGCAGGTCTGCCACTGGACCGCAGTCTGTCGATCCTGGCTGAACTTACGGAGAATGACTACCTGAAGGAGATCGTTGGCTCTCTTCTGAAAGAGATCAAAGGTGGTAAGTCCTTGTCTGAGGGACTGGCCATGCATCCACAGGTGTTTCCCCGAATCTATGCGAATATGGTGAAGGCCGGAGAGGTGGGAGGAGTACTGGACGAAATTCTAGAGCGTTTGCGCGAGTATCTGGAGAACTCGCAGGAGTTGAAGGGGTTCATCATCTCGGCCCTGATCTATCCGTGCATACTGGTCTTTGTGGCGATTGTCTCGTTTAGCATTCTGCTCGGTTTTGTAATCCCCAAGTTCGCCATTATTTTTGACAACGCCGGAGCCCCAATTCCGCTTCCCATGCAAATCATGCTGATGATCAGCGGAATACTCTCCGGCTACTGGTGGCTGATTTTGGCTGTGCTTGGAACGGGCTGGGGTTTTTTCCGTCGCTGGCTCAATACGGAAGAAGGTCGCCTGAGTTGGGATCGCCGCCTTCTATCGACTCCGCTGCTGGGCCCGGTGCTGCAGAGACTGGAGGTTAGCCGCTTCAGCAGAACCCTGGGAACTCTGCTCCACAGTGCAGTACCTCTCATTTCTTCGATCAACATTGTCAAGGAGGTTGTAAGCAATCAGGCGATTGTCAGGGCCATGGATCCGATCAAGGCCGGGGTGAAGAAAGGAGAGGGACTGGTCGTCCCGATCCGACGGGAAAACATATTCCCCCCGTTCGCGCTGCATTTGCTGGAAGTGGGAGAGGAAACCGGTAGGCTCGACACCATGCTCCTGCAGGTTGCCGAGACGTACGATCGCGACCTGAAAACGGCACTGAAGCGGCTCATTGCCTTTTTCGAGCCTGCCATCATTTTGATGATGGGAATTGTCTTCGGGGGTGTCATCGTCTCGATTCTATACTCGATTTTGAGTATCAACGATGTCCCGCTGTAGTGGCTCCAGAGCCGGGTTAGTTGATTGATATGGTCTTCCGAAGGGAAGGAATAGGTGTAACCAGGATGACAAAACAACGTAGACGAAGTCGGGAAAGAGGGTTTTCTCTCATTGAGCTGATCGTAGTTCTCGTGATTCTGGGACTGCTGGCCACGGTGGTCGGTCCCAAGGTCATGAAACGGCTGGCTCAAGGCAAGGCGGAGATCGCCAAGCTTCAAATCAACCAGTTCGGAGGTGCGCTTGGTTTGTTTCGATTTGACGTGGGCCGATATCCGAGTTCCACGGAGGGGCTGGAGGCGCTGATTCGAGAAGCCGGGATCGACAACTGGAGTGGTCCCTATCTCGAGAAGTCAAAGGTTCCCAAGGATCCGTGGGGGCGGGAGTACGAATACCGGTCTCCTGGACAGAACGGTGACTACGACCTGTGGAGCCACGGGGCAGATGGAGCGGCTGGGGGCGAAGACGATGCGGCGGATATTACATCCTGGTGATGGTAGCCTGCTGTCGACTCATCATCCCACCTGGGTCTGGTCTCCCTGTCGCCTGGGACCAATCTCGACGTAGTTACGAAAACGAGTCTATGGGCAAAGAGGAGGAAGAAGGGAAGGGGCCCTCCCCGCCCCGGATCGGCGGGCGAGGTTTCAGCTTGTTCGAGCTGCTGGTTGTTCTGGTGCTGTTGTCACTGGCAGCAGCTGTAGTGCTGCCCTCGTTCACGACAGGAATGGAAGGTCTAAGACTTAACACCGCGGCTCGAAACATGGTGACCAAGCTCAAACAGGTGAGATCACGAGCGATTGCCGAGCAGAAAGTGTTGCGGGTGATTTTTCTCTTGCCGAAGAATACAAGCAAGGAAGAGACGGCCTATGCGATCACGGACGATTACGGAATCGAGGTGGAAAAGATGGCTCTTCCCCCGGGCTTCAAGTTAATCCTAGACCCTGAGCTCGAGCCAATGGTCAGTTTCTATCCCAACGGGCGCAGTTCCGGCTTCCGGCTTCTGCTCGGGAATCGGAGTAAATATCGGCTCATGGTGGAAGTTGATCCGATCAGCGGTCTGGCCAGGGCCCGACGATTGACTGAAGAGGATGGGTCGTGAAGCGACGCCGCGGATCAGGTTTCACGCTCATCGAAGTAGTCGTGGCACTGGCCATCCTGGGAGTCACCGTCGCTATAGTGATGCAGATTTTTTCCAGCGGGCTGAAGAATTTGAGGCGAATCGACCTGGCCCATCGAGCCATGGGTCATGCCGAGAACGTCATGAACGAGATCCTGGCAGATGGAGAGATTACGGGTGCCGGATCAACCGCAGGTGAACTGGATGAGGAGTTTCGCTATACAGCCGATCTGATCGAGTGGACCCCCCCGGGGGACGAACTGGCCCTGGACCTGACGCGGCCCGGAATCTACCTGCTTCTGGTGACCGTACGGATCCACTTCGTGAAAGATCAGTTTAGAAAGCTCTATAGGCTGTCCAGTTTGAAAGCAGTGGCAGAGCCTCTTCTACCTGAATCACTGGTGGAATCCGGCAATCCGATGCAGCAGCGACCGGGTCTGAGGGGAGGCAACTGACTTCCGTTATGAAACGCACCGCAGGTAGAAAGAAGACCACGGCTGGATTCACGCTAGTCGAGTTCCTGATCGCAGCTACACTGCTGGTGCTGATGGCTGCTGCGGTGTCCGGAAGTCTGAAAGTGGCGCTCAACATTTATACGAAAAGTCAGGAGCTTCTGGATGAGAAGGGGCGGCAACGCGTGCTGGAAGACATGGTACGCCGTCAACTGGGCAGCCTCTATCCGTTGACCCCCGTTCTCAATGTAGGCGGAGCTACTTTGGGAAAGACTCATGGAATCACCCCGCCGGGATCCTCTCTGGGAGTGGACCCTCTGCAGAATCAGGCCCCCCTTTTCTACGGCAGTCCAAGCGCCCTAACGTTCGTCACCGTAGCCCCGTTTGAAATGTTGCGAAAGCCGGGTCTCACGGTTGTACTTTACGGCCATGCCGAGGACGAGTGGGGCGATCGGTACTTTGGAGCCTTGGAGACGCGCTACACGGGACCTGAGAGCTTCTACCAAATGTTAGAGTTTCCGGAAGGTGAACCCATTCCGGTTGTAGAGCCGGTTGAGGACCTTACGTTTGAGTACTACTGGTTTAATCAGCAGACAGGTGTTGGCGAGTGGTACGGCGAATGGTTGGCACTGGACACTCTGAGTGTACCCAGTGCTGTTCGCATCACTGCGGATCGCGTCCAGATTGTGGTTACCATCAACACAACGACAGTCTCAAGCGTAGGCCCCCCGGGTCAGCGCCTGCGGCAGCTTTTCGAAGGGGAGGGGACGTGAGGCGTGGGGATTCACCTCGCAAGCAGGCACCTGAGAAAGGCGCGATCCTGCTGGTGGTGCTGTGGGTTGCCCTGGCCATGGGGTTGTTGGGGATGTCCTTCTCGGCGGCCATTCGTACCGAGGTCAATGCTGCCCGCAACGTTGTAGAGCAGAAACAGTCGTTTTACCTGGCGCGTGCCGGCATCGAGTATGCCGTGTATAGAATGCTGGAAGCCCAGTCCGCCTTTAGTTCAACGCAGCAACTCTCAGAGGGTAAGTTTGATCAGATCCCTGAGGTTTTGACGGGCACGCTGTCGCTCGCGTTTCCGAACTCCAAGGCGACGATTGAAGTCGCCGACGAGAGCGGAAAGATCAATTTGAACAGCCCGATGTCAGAAACACAGTTGGATCTGATATACAACCTGTTGATCATGGTAGAGGTGGAACCCACACATGCCGACGTGATTACTGACTCGATTGCAGACTGGGTTGACCCGGACGATTTCGAGAGTCCGTATGGGGCGGAAAGTAACTACTACCTGTCCCTGGATCCGCCATACGTTGCCGCCAACGGGATCTTTCAGGTTCCCGAAGAGCTGCTCCTTGTCAGAGGTGTCACGCCTGAAATCTACTATGGGAAAAAGGGGCTGTCTGAGTCTGGAGAAAAAGTCAATTACTACGGTCTACAACATTACTTTACCACCTTCGCTGAGGGGAACAGGATCAACGCGAATACCGCACCCCTCCAAGTACTGACAGCCCTGCCCTACCTCGATGAAGAGACGGCCGCGCGCATCTATGAGCTGCGTGAGGAAGGTTACATTCAGGATCCAAGCCAGCTAATGACGGAAATTCCAGGTCTCACTTCCAACATAGCCACCCTGCTGGCAGCCCATTCCAATGCCAGTGTGTACGGGTTGTTGAGCACGGGGCAGCTGGAAGGATCGCAGGTCGTGAGCAGGATCCGCTGCGTAATCCAGCTGGATCAGGGAGCATCAAAGGGATATAAAATCCTTTACTGGAACGAGTCGAACACGGAGATATAGCAGTCCTGTTAGTCCTCGGGACGAGGAATTCCTAATCACCATGTTGAACCTGGACGCTGCCGTTGGAATCGAGATCGGAGACAGGAGACTAGTCCTCAGTCCGGTCACAAAAAAGTTGCGCGGCCTCAAGGTAGCTCCTCATCTGATCCTGGAGGATTTTCAAGAGCTAGGCCGGGCTGAGCTTCACACCAAGATCCAGGATTTTGTCAGTGCCAACAGTCTGAACACTGAGAATGTGATCGTTGGCGTCGGCAGGAACCAGGTGGTGGTTAAGGAGTTGGAGCTGCCACTTGAAGTGGAAGAGAACCTGGATCAGGTGGTCAAGTTCCAGGTTCATAAGCTGGAACCGAGCGACAACCTCTCGATCTGCTATGACTATCTGGTCCTGAACCGGGACGACAAGGCCAAGAAGCTTTTGCTGCAGATCGTCCTAGTGCCTCGAGAGACCGTGGATGAAGTCGTGACCCTATTGGCGGAACTGGGCTTGCGACCCGCGGCGTTGCGTCTGTCTTCACTGGGTCTGCATCAACTCATGGGGTTGCATGAGGACGGGATCACAGAACACCCTTCCATCATTTTGCGCTGTGAAAAAGATGAGGTAGAGGCCCTCCTCGTGAATGGCACTGGCAGGCACTTCTCACAATACCGTCCTGCCGACGGTCAGGCAGACCAACTTGCTCTTGTCACTTCGGCGCTGGACGACCTGTTGTCGCGCGTGGACCTCAATGGTGTAGAAGAGGTTCAGGGAATTTATCTGACCGGCAGCGGTGGGAGAGATGTCCTGGAGCCGGTTCGAGAAAAGTTTGGTGCCGCCGAGCTCTTGAGCGATGGCGTGAAATTGGACCTGGAAGGCGTGGCTCGCGGCAGTCTGGCCCTAACCGGATGCGCGGTGGGACTGGCCGTCTCGTCTTTGACTCGCAACCCGTTCTCGAAGTTCAACCTGATCCCGCCCGAAATCCGACGTTCCAGAACCCAGCTCAGCTACGTGCCCACGATGGTTCTGGCGGTTCTTATGCTCTTCCTGGTGGGATTGTCCACTGCGCGTGGATACCTGCAGCAGTCGCAGCTTCTGGCAGGATACTCAGCTAGGGCCGACGAACTGAAGCCGCTGGTCGAGTGGGTGACCGAGACCCGGGGCGAGGCCGATCAACTGTCAGGCCTGGCGGTTGAAATGAGCACCATGTTGAGCGGACGTCAGCTGGTCCTATCGGTTCTCAAGGAACTGACGGCTCTGATCCCCGACGACGCTTACCTGCAAAGCGTTCATATCGAGACTTCGAAAGTCAACATGACTGGATTTTCTGAAGACGCTTCGAGCCTGATTCCCGTTCTTCAGCAGTCCAACTGCCTGACCAAGGTGGAGTCCAAGTACATTACGCGGGACCGCCGCTCCGGTAAAGACAAGTTCAGTTTCGAGGCCAGCATCGGTGACTGCTCTTTATAATCCAGGTGACAGGTTAGGGGAACTGCAATGCAGTTAGGGAAGCTCTCCAGGAGCAACCGAAGAGCCCTGTTCTGGCTGGGGGGAGGCGTGCTCGGCTACGTAACCGTCTTCCATTTGTTTCTACCCTTCTTGGACAGGCAGCGTGCGCTGGACGGTGAGATCCGATCCAGACAACAGCAAGTACAGCGATATCTCAAGGCTCTCCAGGATGAACCGGAGTACCTGAATTACCTGGAGGGAGTGAAGTCTACGGTGAGCGCCTATGAAGACCACTTTCTGGAGGCTTTCGATGTCAATACAGCAACGCTGCAGATCGAAGAAATCGTTCGCTCGCTGGCTGGGCAGAATCAGATTCGGGTTACCCGAAGCAATCCCCTGCCCGACAAGAGGATCGGTGAGGGTTATGCCAGGATCGGGGTCCAGTTGAACCTGGAGGGCGATTACGACTCGCTGATCAACTTTGTGCATGCAGTCTCTACTTACGAAAGGTTTCTTCTGGTGGAAGAGTTTCAGCTGACGCGTTTCCGTGTGCGCCAGGAGACGCGATTGCAGCCCCGTCTGAGAATCTCTGGTTTTATCAGACTTTCTTAGTGGAGATTGCATCTTTAGGCAGGGTGCAGGAAAGAGGGAACTAGAAGAGCAAGAAACGGAAAGTCCGTGAACGCGGAGAGCATGAGGTCTTGGGAAGAAAACTGGTTTTCTTGAACATTTTGATGCTGGTTGCCATTCTGGTGCTGGCGCAGAATCTGGTCACTTCCTGGGCAGAGTTTGTGAAAGAGCAGACTCCCCTCCTCCCCGAGGGGCCCAATGTTAGTTTCGAGGAAGCGAGGTTGCCTGAGGATCTCGAACCGATCTCGTCTTTCCTGGATATTGCGGCTTCCAACCTCTTCAAGGAGAATCGCGGCCAGGACCTGAGCAAAGGACTCGAGAGTGAAGGCGAAGGACCTCCAGAGCTCAATCCCGAACCGACCTTGACCAGCGTGATCACTTTTGGGGAGGAGAAGACTGCGGTTCTTTCCGTTTCTCGGGGTCAGCGTAACCGGGGTCCTCGGGAGGAGATCAAGGTCAAGCTGGGCGACGATGTCCAGGGTTACACCGTTTTGGAGATCGCGGACAACCGTATCGTGCTGAGCTGGCAGGATCATCAGCGCGAGATTTCCCTCGACCCCGGCCAGCCTCAGGACCGAAAAACGGCGCCGCGAGCAGGCGGAGGACCTAACATCATAGTGGTCGGATCCCCCGGAGCCGCGGTTGAAACCACGACCGCCAGTGCGACCGAAAAGAAAAGCCGCGGAGTGCAGGTTGGCTCGGTGGGCCAGGGTGCCGGACGGGGCGGTGGTGGCCTGGGTGGATCTGGGCGGGGACTGCAAGGTGGAAGAGGAGTAGGCGGGGGATCCCGTGCGACGGGGACTCTGGGAGCAGGCGGGCGCGGGACCTCTAGAGGAGGCCGGCAAGTGCGTCCTACCCGCAACTGATTTTCGGTGAAATTTCGGGACGAATAGATCGGATCCAAGATATGCGTACAGTTAAGGTACTTACTACCATCTTGCTGTTGCAGAGTCCGTTTGTGGTGGCGGGCCCCTTCAGCTATTTACTCCGGCAGTTGGCTACTATCAGGAGGTCGGGGCCTCCTCCCGAGGCCGAAGACACCGATCCCGAGCCAAGTGGTATTCTGAGTGTGCCAGGGATGCGGTCGACCGGCCAGCCATTCTCCCCACAGGATCCTAAGCAGCGGCCCGGGCAGGCACCCCTGCGGAATCGGCCCGACGTGGAGGTCCACCTGCGTGGGAATCGAGTCTTGGGCTCTAGAGTTCGGGAGAGGCTGGAGCAACTGAGGGGACAGGGAGATACAGCCCCAGAGCCCGACAGAGTCGAGCCCGCCGCTCCGGATCCACCCAAGTCCGAGACTGCCATCAAGAGAAGGGGAGCAGGAGTCACTCTCACCTTCAAGAATGCCTCCATTGAGGAAGTCGTGGACGTGATTATGAAGGAACTGGGTCATTCCTACATACTCGATCCGCAAGTGACGGGAACGGTGAACCTCTTTACCCAAAAAGAGTTTCCCCGAGGCAGACTCTTTGGAGTTCTGGAGCGGCTTCTCAAAATGAATGGACAGGCCATCGTTCGTCAGGACGATCTGTACGTCATTCTGCCCATCGGCCAAAGCGCCGCCATGCCCGGAGCCATCCTCAAGCGTCCTACCTCTCACCGTCCCCAGAAAACGGAACCCACCACTGGTTCCCGCCCCTCTGAAACGGGCCAGGAGCCTGCGTCGCCTTCTCCCGAGGGAGATCCGGGCAACCCGGCTGCCCCAGCTGTTGCACAGCAACCGGCAGAACAGCCCACTACGATTTTCGTTCCACAGGTCTTCGACTCGGAGAGTTTGGAGGCGGAAGAGGGGGTGATCACTTACATCGTGCCGCTCCACTACATCCCTTCAGCGGATATGGTGACGATGAGCAAAGCCTTCGTCTCAGACGGCGCTCAGGTCGTGGACTTTCAGTCGGCCAACATTCTAATTTTGACGGATTTCCGGGCCAACATCGAACAGGCACTGAAAATCATTCATCTCCTTGACACCGAGTATTTTGACATCAATGTCGTAGACCTGGTCCCAGTGCGCTACCATCAGGCCGTAGACGTGGCGGAAGATCTGGGACAGGTCTTTGCTCCCGGCGAAAAGGTGGGCGGAGTCCGCATCGTGGCTATTGAACGACTCAACAGTATCCTGGTCGTTACCCACGCACCCGAGGTGTTCAACAAAGTTGTGGAGTGGATCCACAAACTGGACACACCTTCCGGCGGTTCCAATATCCGTACCTTTGTTTATCAGGTTGAGAACAATACTGCCGCCAATATTGCAGAGATTCTTTCGCAGCTCTATTCTGACGGTGCGGGACTGCCCTCGGGGACCAGATCTCAAGAATTGCAGGAGGGCCGGCAGCAGCCACAGCAACGCGAGCGCCGACGGGACGAGGCTGCGTTCCTCCCTGATTCACAGGGCCGAATCGGTTTCGGTGGGCTTCCGCTGGGTCCCAGTCTGGGGGGCCGGTCCGTTGAGTCCGGCGTACGTGCGGCCGTCGTCACCGGTGACGTCAAGATCATCGTGAATGAGTTCAACAACTCTCTAGTCATCCAGGGCACCGAAGCCGACTACCAGTTTCTTCTTGACACCATCAAGCAACTAGACATCCTCCCCCGCCAGGTTCTGATCGAGGCGAAAATCTATGCAGTGGAACTGCGCAACGAGCTGAGCTATGGAGTGTCCTGGTTTCTGCAGGAGCGGCTGGCTGACCTGGGGCATCCCACGACTGGGTCGATTACCCGCGTCGGGGAAGAGGGGGGAGGCGGTATCTCCGCAGCCACCCGTATCTTTATGGGAGGCGGCCGACAGCTCGACACTGTGATCGATGCCCTGAGGACCAAGACAAATGTCGAAATCCTGGAATCGCCAACCCTGCTGGTCACAGACGGAACCGAGGCCCAGATCAATGTCGGGGCCGAGGTGCCCGTGACCACGGCCTCCTTTGGGGACCCGCTCCAGTCCGGCTCCAACACCTCTTTTGTCAACTCTATTTCGTTCCGCCCGACCGGGACGACGCTGCTCCTGTTTCCCCGTATCAGCTCCAGTGGAATTGTGGCGATGGATCTAGCGATCGAAGTCAGTACTGCAACAGGCCCCGCTCTGACCCCCACTATCAACCGAAACTTTGTCAGAACCTCTCTGATTGCCCGGGACCATCAGCAGATCGGTATCGCCGGGGTGATCAGCGACAGCTTTGATGTTTCCACCAACCGGGTGCCCTTGCTGGGCAAAATTCCAGTAATTGGGGCTCTCTTCGGTCAGACTACTAAGAACAAGCGACGCTTTGAGCTCATCTTCCTGATTACTCCTCATGTGGTTCGCAATCTCCCCACTGCTGTGGAACTCACCCTGGAGTTCAAGCGGGCCCTGCGAGAGGCTTATAATTTTATCAACCGGAAGGAAAATGAGGAGCAGGAACTGAAGGATAAGCGCCTGAAGATTGAGACGGAAACCGAGACCAACAACTGACGGCCGCTGGTATTCCTGTCCCAGAGACTCCAGATTCCGAATCCTGAATCTCACCTTCCAGTATTGGAGAAGTGGTTGCCGTGGCGGGTCAGCACATCCGTGCCACCTGCCCTGGCGCCAGCTAAACCCCAGGTTTCGTGAGAACGTTGGAGGTGAAACTTGGAGCCCGGGTGTTCCGTGTCAGGGTGTAAGGAAGGAGGATCCAAGTTCTGCGCGGGGGCTTGTCCAGGTGAACTAATATTAGTGTGTGAAAGCCAGGGCCTTGGCTTGCCGCAAAGTCTCGAGAGCCCTCGAAAGGTCCCCCTGCTCCTGGTAGAGCTTGGCACGCAACATCAGCAGCGTGTGCCTGTTTTCCAGCTGTTCGAGCTCTCTCAAAGAATCTGACACAATCCGGTGGGCGACATCGTGCTGTCTGACGCTTCGAAGTCTTTCGACGATCTTCCAGGCAGACTGGACCAGTAGTTTTTCCTGGGGTCCGGAGAAGTCCAGACTCAAAAGTTCCTGGTAGGCAGCCTCGGCTTCATCAAAGCGTCCGTCCTCGATTAGAACCTTGACAATTTCGTGTTGGCTCGCCGCAAAGCGAAGCTTTTCTACCAGAAGAGCCTGAACGCGAGTTTTTCCTTCTGGCCGGACCTGACCCCTTTTGATCTGGGCAAGTCCGCTTCCTCCAACCAGGGCAGCCAACATTACGAAAGCTGGAACGAATTGCAATAGCAGCCTCTTCATCTCAGAGCCCCCCCCCACCATGAAAAAACGGATTTGAATCGCCCGCGAACTCGGGCAGGAACGGATTCTCCGTGTCTGGCACCCGGACGAAATGGTTCTCGGAAACTTCTAGGTCGTAGCTCCGGAGTTCCACCAATAGCGGGTTATCCATCCCCGAGCGAATGGCGGTGAGCCCCCCTGACAGGATGAGCGCCAGGACCAGGGCCACCCCGGCAGGCTTGAGATCAGGCGATTTGAAGAGTCTAACGATCCCCCGGGCAAACTCATCCCATGTCGATTCGGGCTGACGTTCACCGATCTGGGTGTTGATCCGGGGCCAGAGTGAGTTAGGCGTCTTTAGCTGAAAGCTTGCCGCCAGGTTTAGCAGCTGCTGAAAAGCTTTTTCCTGCTCAGTCAACCGGGCACAGGCGGGACACGACTCGACATGGAAGAGCACGTCTCTTCTTAGGTCTAAGCCATCGCCAGCCAAAATCGATGCTACCTGTTGACAGTTCATTTCTGTTGCTTCAAGTATCGGGTCAGTTGCTCTTTCACTGCCAGTCGGGCTCTGTAGATGTCGGTCTAGACTGATCGCAGCAAGCGGCCTACAACTTTTGAAATGTTCTCGTAACTTTCCTTCTGAAAGACAGCCAGCACGAACACATCCCGATACTTGGGTGCCATTGCGTCAAGCGCCTCGTACATGACACGGTTCAACTCCAGCGCCAGAACTTCGGCCTCGGGGTCGAGACCAATTGACCATCTTCCAGGAAGTCGTAGTAAGGAACCTCCCCGTCATCAATCGACACCACCGTAGCTCGCTGAGACTTCCAAAGTTTCTGGTAAACTTCGTTGCGGGCGATCTGGTAGAGCCAGTACTTGAACTGGGCAGGATCCCTCAGCGTCTTGAGCTCGCTGTGAGCTTTCAGAAAGGTTTCCTGCGTCAGATCCTCGGCATGGGAGCGTTTGCCGACCAGCCGCCAAACAAAGTTGTAGATTGCTCCCGAGTAACATTGATAGAGTCGATGAAAGCTTTCCAGTGACCCTTGCTGAGCCTCTCTAACGATTTCCGCGAGCTCTTCCCGACTGAGGTGTGTAGCCATCGAAGACGGTGTGAGATGACCATTGCCATCTCACGTTATCGAAGCCATACACCGTATCAGCCCCTGCTCATTGAGCGCAAACGTTAATCAACGACCATTAAAGATGGGATCAGGCGCCGAAAGTTGCAAAGGCGGCGGGGAAGTGATGTCAGTTCTCTCCAACCTGTCAGTATCAATATATATATAGTCAAACTGGTTTTTTAAAAGTTGATCAGCAACCTGACCAAAGTGGAGAGCACCAACCCACAGAACCGACTCCTGGGCTTGGAGGTTGGCCGGAAAACGACGGTGGTATTTGAGATTTGAACAACGCTGGGGTTGTTTTTGCGACTATGGGCAGTCGAAATATAGGATAGGATGTGCGCGGAGTGGAAGTGCCCGAGAATGGGCAGCAGATGAGAAAGAAGTGGATTCTCTGGTTGGGTAGTGCTCTGGCCGCCGGCTTCCTCCTTATTTCCACCTTCAGCGACCGTCGCTCCGGCACTACCCAAGACGAGCTTCAACCCACGGAGGAGGACCAGGGGTTTTCCCAGGCTCCAGGAAAGGGGTCAGCGTTGGTCCGGACCCGAGAGTCCCCACTTTCGAGCTCGTTGGGTCTCCGGCGCAGCACTCGGGCGGGAACGGAGCGCCCGGCTTCTCCTCTGCGGGCCCAGACCGGGCGAAGATCCCGGGGGATTCCCACCAAGAAACTCTTCGACTCTGGTAGTAATAGGCTGGCGTCCCGTTCCGTGACTCCGGCCGCGGCCTTCCCGGCGGGAGTAGCACAGTTTTCAGATTTCCCGAGGGAGCAAGGTCGACCTTTATCGAATCAAGGAAACGGGCCCTCACCGAGAATCGCAGGATGGCTGTACGATGAGGTGGCGGAACTGGAACGGGGATATCAGGCAGCCCGGGCCTGGCTCTTCGGGGGAAGTGGAAGGGCTTTTGGGGCTCTCTCAGATGATCCTGATGACTCGTATAACCCTTTCGACGAGGCGTTGGGCGATGGCAGTGCCGCAGACGAGTCGGATGGAGGAGACACGGGCGAGTCGGGTGATACAGTTGAAGGCAATGGAGATTCCGGGGGCGACAGCGGGACGGGTAATGGCGATTCTGGCGGCGATTTGGGCGGTCCCACAGAGCCGCCCTTTTTCGACTTCCTGATAACCGGGGCCGTGGGAGCCACTGAGTCCGGGCAATTGCATCGAGCCTGGAGAGCCAGTTCTACGGTATTTGTTCTCGAGGACCTGAGGGAGCTCGTCTTCCAGCCCGGGTTTACGCCCTTCAACCTTTTCGATGACCAGCAGCTTTACTTCGGTGATGCTGACGGTGACGGTGATCTGGACATCACTGTAGTCTCCCTGATTCCGACCATTGGTTCCACAGTAGAAACCTTCCTTCAAACCGACAACGGCTTCGAACTGGGTGCTACAATCCTGACTTACCTTAGAAGTGTTCTCTGCCTCGAGTACTTCGATTTCGGCGGAAGCCCCGAGAAAGAGCTCGTAATCACATTCGAGGGCGAGCCGAATGTCCACATCTATGAGCCTGTTGACGGGGTCTGGATCTACTGGGATGAAGTCGTCCTCTCCTTCCTTCCGGGAGTGTTGATCAAGACCACAGAAAGTGAAGAAACGGCTGGGAGCCTTCTCTACATTGTGTCCGAAGACTTCAAAGTAGTAGCCAATGTTCTGGCCGTGCGCCCCGATATCGTGCGGTTTACTTCCCAGCTGCCGCTGACCAGAAGACGCTTTATGAACGTCCGCTGGCAGGGAGAATCTTCCAGCCAAGAAAACAACCTAATGGCGGTTGAGATGGCCGACAAGATTGTGCTTCTGGACTGGAGTGCCACCCGCTGGCGCTGGATCGCGAGCCTGACCGGTTCCCCGTTTCAACAGACCATCATTGGATATTACAATGGCAACCGGCGACGCCAGATGCTTTGGATCCGGTGACGCTCCCTTATCAGCCGGGCCGCCCGTGGTGAAAATCACGGAGATTCTCACTCCCAGCCTTCGTTCACCCGTTCCTGGAGAGCCTGGACCTCAGCCGCCTGCTCCGGTGCCTCTATAGCCCCGGATTTGAGGCCTTCTCGGAACCTCTGCAACCAGGCCCCGGAGCGCGCTCGCGAGCACGCCGCCACCATTCCAGTTGACACACACGGTTAGCACATGCGGAAGAGTTGCCGCCGCTGTTTCGTTGTTAGCGTGCATTGGTGCTTCCACGCCCGGCGTTTGCGCCACGCCGGGGGCGTATTCCTCAGGCCAGCCCATAGACCGAGCAGAAAAGCGCCGAAAAACCCCCTCTTCATAAGGTGGGAAAGCCCACTCTTCAACCACCCGAATGCCAGGCTCAAAGTATGACCAGTGGGTTGATAAATGATCATCAGGATCCAGCGGTTACGTGTAATCCAGAAGACCCGGGTGGCGGAGTAGTAGAGTCTGGGAGGCTCCGAACCTGAGACGGCTATCGGCTGGTGCCGGTCCGCCGGAAGGACCGGAGTTCCTCTCTCAGGATCCGAAGCGGCCTCCATGTGGTAGACGATCGCCCTGGGCAGATAGCGACAGCGATAACCCTGCAATTGTGCTCGCAGGCTGAATTCAACATCCTCAAGGTACATGAAAAAGGCTTCGTCGAGAAAGCCGGCCTGGTCGAATACTCTCCGTCGGTAAAAGGCAGCTCCGGCACTGGCACCCAGGACCTCACAGGAGGCATTGAACAGGTGCTCCGGCTGTCCTGAGCCCCGCTTATAGGGGAGTCCGCTGGCAGGATAACAGTCCCCGGCGCTGTCCAGGTAATGACGGTCAAAATAGCGGACAATCTTGGATGCGAAGAAACCGTAGTCGGGATAGCGGGCGAAACCCGCCAGCCCCTGCTCGGCCCATTTGGGATGGGCCTCGGTGTCGTTGTTCAAAAGTGCTACGTACGGAGTCTCAACCACTTTCAAGCCGGCGTTGACCGCCTTGGCGAACCCCAGGTTGCAGGGAAGGCGCTGGTGCCGGGTACCCGGAAATCGGGAGATGACAGCGGAGGTGTCGTCGCTCGAGCCGTTGTCCACGACTAGCACGTCGGGCCGCCGGGTCTGAGCCTGCAGGGAGGCCAGACATCCCCACAGTAGACTGGACTGGTTCCAGGTGGGGATGATAACCGTCAACTCCGGAGCCTCAGGCTGGACCATCGCGTCTTTCCGAAATGCTCCGGTTGTAGTGGTAAGACATCAGGTTGGGATAGAAGGTTCTCAAATGGGCCCCGACCCGAGCTTCGACCTTCTGGCGGGTTGAGTCGATCGACCCGTTGTCGACGACCAGGACCTCACCGCAGACGGTTGCTTCCAGACTGGGAAGGAGTTTTCCCAAGGGGGCTCGCCCATTTCAGTTGACCGTCATGACGTTGACGTCAGAGGGTGATGGGGACATCCTTCGATTCTACAATAAGGTAGGCGAGGTTCTGGCACGCTTCGAGCCCGCGTCGCGCAATCCGCCGTCGCTCCCGTAGCGTGTCAGCAGGACCCAGAGGTTCCAGGAAAGATTTCGTGGCGGTTTGTTCCTGGGACCATGGATAGAGCAGTAGAATCAGGCGCGTGAGGCCCGGAGCAGGAACCCGGGTCTCCAGGGACTCTGACCGGGAGGCGTAAGTAAAAGTTGTACCGTGGGCATAAGGTAACCATCGTGATTCCGTGTCTCAATGAAGAGGCAGGGATTCAGCAGGTCTTGACCAGAATCCCTGCCTTTGTGGACGAGACCATCGTGGTTGACAATGGTTCCACTGACTCGACGGCCCCCATTGCTCGCCAAATGGGCGCGTGGGTGATCCAAGAAGAGATTCGAGGATACGGGAGAGCTTACAAGACGGGCCTCATTCACGCTGAGGGTGACATTATCGTCACTCTGGATGGAGACCATTCTTATCCCGTGGATGCAGTCTCGTACCTCATCGAAGCTCTCCTGGATTCGGGAGTTGGCTTTGTGTCGGCTTCACGGTTCCCGGTCCAGGACGGCAAGGCCATGTCCCTGACGAGTCTCGTGGGAAACATATTTCTGAGCGCAGTCATGTCGATCCTCTTCCTACGCCGAATCCGGGACTCACAATCGGGCATGTGGATCTTTTATCGCAAGAGCCTCGAGCGGATGAATCTGGAAAGCGACGGAATGGCGTTTTCGGAAGAGATCAAGATAGAGGCCCTGAGAAATAAAGGAATCGGCTTCAAGGAGATACCCATCCGCTTTTCCAACCGGGAAGGAGAAAAAAAACTGCAGCCCTGGCGTGACGGCTGGAATAACCTCTTCTTTCTCTTTAGGAAGAGATTCCTTAGTCGTAGGTCCACCTGAATTGGCCATGAATTGTCCCGTTTGCAACTACCCCAGAACCCGCCCTCGCTACCGGATGAAAGACCGTTTTTACCAAACCACCAGCCAGGAGTTCGTCCTCAACGATTGTTCCAATTGCGGGCTCCTTTTCCTGGAGGAAGGCCTAGTGAATGGACAGCTGGAGACCTTTTACCCTTCGGGATACTGGTGGTCGGAAAGTGGCCGCTCGGGGGGACTGGAGCGTCGTTACAGAGAATGGATGGTGCGCTCCGATCAACTTCGTTTTACCCGCCGGGTTCTTGATCCGGTGGAAGGCTTGCGGCTTCTGGACATCGGTTGCGGCAGCGCAACCTTTGTTAGAATGGCGCGCCGGGCCGGAGTCGATGCTATGGGGTTGGAGATCTCAGAGAAGGCGTTGGAGATTGCCCGCAAAGAAGTACCCGGAGCCGTGTTTTCCGGGTCCGAAGAGGAGCTTCTAAAGAGGGGGCAGACCTTTGACGCCATCACCCTGTTTCACTCACTGGAACATATGACCGACCCGTTTCATTTCCTGAAAAGACTACAGCGTCTTCTCGAGCCTGAGGGGAGTCTCATCATCCAGGTTCCGAATGCAGGCAGTCTGCAGGCAAGAGTATTCGGGTCGAGGTGGTCCGGCCTCGACTGTCCTCGGCACCTCTACAACTACACTTTGCTGGCGCTGTTCCAGCTGTTAGGGCGGGCCGGCTATCGCGTGCGATCCGTGCGGCATTTCTCTCTTCGTGACAACGCGGCGGCCATGGTCTCAAGTCTGTTTCCCTTTCTCGATCCGATGTCGAATCGGGTAAAGCAAGCCGGGGGAAATCGTCGTTTTCGAGGTGCTTTCAGCAGTGTGGCAGACGCAGCATATTTCTTGCTATTTTGGATGGCACAGCCACTAGCACTGGGAGAAGCGGCTGTGGGGAGAGGTGGAACCCTGACCGTGTGGGCAACGCTGGAGAAGCGCCTGCGAGCAGCGGGTCAAGACTCAAGGTGACTTGCAACAACCGTGCCGAAACCCTGGCAGTGCCTGGGATTTGCACTAACAGGTTGGCAGGGGATTCGGTAGGAGAACTCAAATGAACGTAGGAGTCATCGGCACCGGATATGTTGGACTTGTGACCGGTACCTGTTTTGCGGAGACCGGGAATCGGGTGGTCTGCATGGATGTCGACGAAGCCAAGATTCAAATGCTGAAGAAAGGTCAGGTTCCGATTTTTGAGCCTGGGCTGGCTGAGTTGGTATCTCGCAACCAGAAGGATGAACGCCTCTCGTTTACAACCAGTTTGGAAGAGGTTGTGGCCGAGTCCCGAATCATTTTTGTGGCTGTGGGAACCCCTTACTCTGAGGACGGAGTTTCGGACCTCCGAGCCGTGGTCCAGGTGTGTAAGGATGTTGCTACCCTTATGACCGGATATCGGGTTCTGGTCCTTAAGAGCACCGTACCCGTGGGCACCTCGCAGGCGATTCGAGATGAGTTGAGGCTCTTGACTGATGTCCCCTTTGATCTCGTGTCGAACCCGGAATTCATGAAAGAAGGCACAGCCGTGGAGGATTTCATGAAGCCGGACCGGGTGGTGGTTGGTTCGGCGGAAAAAGAGGCCGCAAAAGAAGTTGCGGAGCTCTATGCGCCCTTCGTTCTACGGGGGGTTCCGATCCTCATCATGGATTTGAAGAGTGCGGAAATGACCAAGTATGCGTCCAATGCTATGCTGGCCTGCCGAATCTCTTTCATCAACGAGATTGCCAATCTGTGCGAGCATCTGGGAGCCAATGTCCAGTGGGTGAGGAAGGGACTCGGGATGGACCGCAGAATTGGAACGGCGTTCCTGTACCCCGGGGTCGGATACGGAGGCTCCTGTTTCCCCAAAGATGTACGAGGTCTTGTGGAGTTGGGAAGGAGGGCCGGCTATACGCCGCGTCTGGTCAGCGAGGTTGATGAGGTCAACCGTCGCCAGTCGAATAGGTTCATTGAGAAGATCATTCGCTTTTTTTCCGGTGCAATGGTGCGGGACCTGGAGAAGGCGCTGCGAAGAGGTGATGAAATCCCGGGGTATCTCAACGAGGCAGGATGCCTGTGGAAGGGTGTGACCGGCGGGGACCCGGAACTTGCCCTCCAGAACCGCCGGGTTGCTGTCTGGGGGCTTTCCTTCAAGCCCAGGACCGATGATCTTCGGGAGGCGCCGTCCACGCGAATCATCCCCAGGCTGATCGAGCTTGGTGCGCGCGTGAGGATGTACGACCCAGAGGCCCTAGCCGAGGCCCGGAAGTTCTTTGTGGATACAGTGGAATATGCTAACAGTAGCTACGAAGCGCTGCAGGGGGCGGATGCCCTCGTTCTACTCACTGAATGGCCACTGTTCAAGCACCCCGAGTTCGAGAGAATGAAAGAACTGATGAGACTTCCTGTGATCTTTGATGGCAGAAACCAGTATTCCCGTTCTGATTTGAAGGAGCGAGGGCTAGTGTACTTCGGTGTGGGACAGTAGTCCCGGAGAAATACAAGTGAGCCAAGACCCCAAAGTCTCCGTTGTTGTCGTCAACCACAACCGGGCAGCTCTACTCTCTCGGTGCCTCGTATCACTGCAAAACCAGACCTTTGAGGCTTTTGAGATCCTGGTAGTCGACAATGCCTCGACCGACCAAAGTCGCGGTATTGTCGAGTCGACTGGAGACCCCCGCATCCATTGGCTGCCTCAGTCAGTCAACCAAGGCTTCGCAGCTGCCAGCAATGTAGGAATCAAGGCTTCTAGATCCCCGCTGATTGCGTTGCTCAACAATGATGCGGAGGCCGGTCGAGAGTGGTTGGAGCGGCTGGTCAGAGCCGCTGAAGACGGAAGCTCTTACGGGATGTGGGCTTCTCGGATTCTAAGGGCGGATGGCCGAGGGATTGACAAAGTCGGCCACCTAATGTTTCCGGACGGTCAGAACAGGGGCAGAGGAACGGGCCAGTGCAACGAGGGACGATTTGAGCAGAAGGAGGAGTGTTTCTTTCCGGACGGCTGTGCAGCGCTCTACCGCCGGGAACTGCTGAGAGAGCTGGGGGGCTTCGATGAGGACTTCTTCGCCTACGGCGACGATGCTGACCTGGGGGTTAGGGCCTGTTGGCTAGGTTGGAAATGCCTCTATGTGCCCCGGGCAATCGTCTATCATCGGCACTCTTCGACTCTAGGCCCATATTCTCCGGGAAAGGTCTACTGGGTGGAGCGAAATCGCCTATGGCTCGCGGTCAAGACTCTGCCCTTACCTCTCCTGCTGTTGAGTCCGATCTTCACGGTCTATCGATGGCTCTGGAACCTGGCTGCAGCTATGCTGGGCCGGGGAGCGGCCGGTCGTCTCATCCAGGAAGCCACAAGCTGGAAGGTCGCGAGGACGCTGGCACGGTCTATTGCGGATGGCCTTCTTGGAGTTCCACAAATGTGGAAAAAGCGCCGCCTGGTATTCCGCTCGAGGAGAATCAGCCATCTTCAATTCCTGCGTAAACTTTGGTGCTACCGGATTTCCGCTCACGAGTTGGCCTTCCAGGATCACGATTGAAGGAGATTTTCTGTTCCATGTTCCACTTTGACTGTAGACTCGGGATTCTGGCTTTGGGTTCACTTTCAGGATATCCGATCTAGTGAACGCAAGAGCCCAGGTTGACAGGCAAGCAACGTGAAATGTGAGACCTGGAACGTGGAACTCTCTATCCGGTTGTGCTATCGTAGCGATTCCTCGGCTGGCGTAGCTCAATGGAAGAGCAACTGATTTGTAATCAGTAGGTTGGGGGTTCGACTCCCTTCGCCAGCTCCATGGGAGAATACTCCGGAGGCCCATCGGATCCCGTCGTTTAAGAGACCAAGCCAGCCGGGTGATCATGACGAGCCTCCTCCCGGGCATTTTGAGTCAACTAAGGAGGGGTGGCTGAGTGGACAAAAGCAACGGGCTGTAAACCCGTCGACCTTACG
>CAZMGM010000009.1:0-77862 GCA_964565865.1 uncultured Acidobacteriota bacterium
GATACAAATGATCTCCCCAAATCGGTTTGATCATGTGGCGATGCGTGCCGAGTCATCGTTCCGCTGTAATAGCAGCAATGGGATCCAGCTGAGAAGCCTTGTAGGCCGGATAAATTCCGAAAACCAGGCCGATTCCACCGGAGAATCCAACGGCCAGAAGGGCGTATCCCCAAGTAATTTCCATCGGGAACTCGAAGCTGGCTTCCACCGCCCGGACCACTGTCCAAGCAGCCGCCAGTCCAATCGTCCCGCCCAGCGCGGCAACCAGGAAGGACTCGATCAGGAACTGCTTCAGGATGTCGGAACGGCGGGCTCCCAGAGCCTTGCGAATTCCAATCTCAAAGGTCCTTTCGCTCACCGAGACGAGCATGATGTTCATGATCACAATGCCGCCTACGAGCAGGGAGATCAGGGTGATCGGGATAACGACTCCGGCCACGATTCCCGCTGCTTTATCCACAGTTGTGTTGATCTCAGCAGTTGAAACCAGACCGAAGTCGTCATCTTCATTGGGGTGGAGTTTATGTCGGATCCTCATGCCCACCCGCACCTGATCGAGGGCCGACTCGAAGACCTCCTTGTTGCTGGCCCTGCCTCGGATCATGAGACTTCTCCGTGATCCGAAGATTTTCTGATAGGCCGTAATCGGAATGTAAAGCACCCGGTCCAGACTGTTTCCGAAATTGGAGCCGAGAGTCTCGAGCACGCCAATGATTCGGATCGGATGGTTGCGAATTTTGAGGGTATGACCTATCGGGTCCGTGTGAGGGAAGAGCTTGTCCCTTAGTTCGGTGCCGATGACGCCGACGCTGGCTGCTCTGCGTACTTCGGAGTCTACGAAAAAGCGCCCCTCTTCGACCTCAAAATCCCCCAGGAAGATGGTGTTGGCAGTCACTCCGTTAACGGTAGTGCCCAGGAGTTTCTCATTTCCGGCATAGGTCGTGTGGGCCCCCGAAAGCTCTGCCGTTATCTGTGTACAGTCAGAGCAGACAAGGCGCAGAAACTTCAGGTCACCAAACTCGATTCGCGGGTTCCGTTTGAGCATTCCCTTCCATTCCTCGTCGCGGACATTTCCGAAGTGACCGTATTGAACAAGCAGGAAGGAATTGCTGCCTAATGCCTTGGAGACCTGGGCCATGACATACTTCTCGGTGCCTCTGATACTCGCAGCCACGACCATGACCGAGGCCACGCCGACGATGATGCCAAGAAGAGTGAGAAAGGTCCGGAGCTTGTGGGCCCAGATGGAGGCAAAGGCGATTTTCATGACCTCAGCTAGGATGGATAAACGTACCATTTCGACCTCGTCCCTGAATACGTCAGTCTGAACTTCTCATTCTATCTCTTTTTATTGCGGGACCTTCACTACGGACTGCTAGGATAAGCGCCGTGGAGACGGTAGTTCGGATGCTAAAGGCATCGAAGACGTTCGAGAGTGAGGGCGGTTCGGTTCGGGCCGTGCACCAGGCCTCCCTGCAGGTTCTGGCGGGAGAGTTTTTGGCGGTCAAGGGTCCCAGCGGCTGTGGTAAGAGCACGCTTCTCCACCTGCTGGGCGGAATGGAACGTCCCAGCGAAGGTGAGGTCTGGTACGGGGATGAACCTCTGCACCAGATGAATGAGACCGAGCTTACCCGATTTCGGCGCCACAACGTTGGCTTTGTCTTTCAGTTCTTTTACCTGCTTCCCTCTCTGACAGTAGGCGAGAACGTGGCCCTACCTTTGCAGCTTCAAGGAGCAGAGGCTGTCCCCGAGCGAGTGTTTGATTTGCTGGAACGCCTAGGGCTCTTCGAACAGGCGAACAGATTCCCTAGGCAACTTTCAGGCGGAGAAATGCAAAGGGTGGCTGTAGCCCGCGCACTGGTGACCCAACCTCGACTTCTGCTGGCCGATGAGCCCACCGGGAACTTGGATACGGACAACGGAGAAATTGTGCTCGGGCAAATGCGCGATTTAGCAGGGGGCACGGGAACGGCTGTAGTTATGGTCACCCACAGTCGGGAGGCGGCTGCCTTTGCCCACTGCACACTCAGAATGCGGGATGGACTCCTAGGAAAATGAAAATCAGAGGATTCCTCTCATTGACCAGACAGTTCACGTTCCGACCACTTCTATACCATCGCCTGAGGAGCCTTCTGACGGTCTCCGGAGTGGCACTAGGACTGGGCGTTGTAGGTGCCGTCCACCTGTCAACGGAAAGAGCCGTTGGCTCCTTCTCCCAGAGTCTGCAGCTGCTCGAGGGCCGGTCGGATTTTCATGTCACGGGCAGCGGATTTCCGCTGCCGGAAAGCTGGCTGGAGAAGTTCAACTGGTTCTGGGAGTTTGGCTCCATGGCTCCCCGCGTCGAAGCGAGTGCCCGCACCGAGGGGAAAAGAGAGATTCGCATCTATGGAGTGGATCTGGTTGGAGACCCGGAGGTACGGGAATACTTCGGAACTGGAAGGAATCTGTCCGGGTTCGAGGCTTCTCCGCGGAGATTGGGAGCCCAGGCCTTCCTCGGGCTACTGGCCGGAGATCGGCAGATCCTTGTACCGGAAATACTGGCTCGCCAGGAAGGATTGGAGGTGGGCTCCCGTTGGAACCTGACGATCGGTGTACACACCTGGGAGTTTAAGGTTGGAGCCATTCTCTCCAGCCGGGGGATTGGGAGCGCCTTCGGCGGCAATCTGGCCCTCATGGACATTGCCACAGCTCAGGAGGTTCTCGGGAAGGAGGGTCTGGTAGACCGCATCGACTTCAGGCTGGACAATCCCGGAGCCGGAGCCGTTCTCCAAAGAGTCGAGCGGCAAAGCCGGACAGGGCTAGTCTTCCATCGCAAGGGCGACCTTGCGGCTCAAGGTCGGAGAATGCTGGGGAGCTTTCAGCTCAATCTCAGAATCCTCAGCTACTTGGCTCTGATTGTGGGCGTCGTTTTGATCTGGAACACAGTGGGCCTGTCAGCAATCTCCCGGCGCTGGGAAATCGCCACCCTTCGAACTCTTGGGACATCAAGGCGAGTGGTCTTCTCGCTCTTCCTGGCCGAGGCTCTTTGTTTGGGTTTGGTTGGAGCTACCGGAGGAGTGCTCGTTGCGCCCTATCTGGCCTCACTGGCGGAGCTGATGGTCAGTCGGACGGTAGCCGAGTTCTACGTGGGGTCCAGCATTGGCACCACTCAGACTCGACTGGAACTTGACGTCCTGATCCTACTCCTATGCGCCGGAGTCAGTGTGGCCCTCGCTTCGGGTAGCAGACCGGCCTGGTCGACGACCCGGGTGGCTCCAGTGGAAGTCCTGAGGAAAGGATCCTGGTCCACCACCACCCGGACACAATTGCGCGGACTGTCCCTGGCGGGAGCCGCAGCTTTCGTACTGGCCTCTCTGCTCAGTCTGGGTCCTTCCCTCAACGGAATACCGATCCTTGGCTATGTGGCCTGCTTTTTGTATATTCTTGCGTTTGCCTTGGGAGCCTTGCCGGCCATGCGCCTCATTCTGGCAGCGGCTCGAAAGTCTGTCTGGCCGCGGGACTTTCACCGCGGGCTGCTGGGGGTTGAAAGTCGCCTGGCCCTGCAACAGCTCCAGGGTAACATCAGTCGGGTGAGCCTGGCGGTTGTGTCGCTGATGATCGCAGTAGCAATGTTCGTAGGAGTGGCGACCATGGTAGGAAGCTTTCGCTCTACCGTCCAAGCCTGGATCAATCAGACGTTTGTAGCTGATCTTTTCATTCGTAGTGCGGGTGGCTCGGCTGCCGACTGGACAAGTCCACTGACGCCGGAAACCATCTCTCGGATCGAGAAGATTCCCGGTATCGATGCCGTAGGCACATTCCGGGGAGCCAGCATTAAGTGGAGGGATGTCCCGATTACTTTGGCCGGAGCTGAGTTCTCAGTTCTTCGAGACTATGGAAAACTCTTGTTCATGGAGTCCCGGCCTGCTGTAGAGATCCTAGAAAGTGCCCGTGCCGGCAAAAGAGTTATCGTCTCGGAACCCTTCAGTCGTCGGTTCGTTCTGGCCCGGGGTGACCAGATTGAGCTGAAGACTCCCTCCGGGATCCGCTCTCTCGAGATCGAAGCGGTCTATCATGACTATTCTAACGATCGGGGCGTTATGGTCATGGATCGAAGTCTTTTCGGGCATCTGTTCGGGGACCGAAGCGCCAATACGCTGGCGATCTATATGGATCCGACGGCGGACGCTGACTCAGTGAGCCGGCGAATTCAATCCGCTCTTTCCGAGATAAAGGTGGTGATCCAGCCCAATTCGGAACTTCGAGCTTCGGCTCTAAAGGTCTTTGACCGGACCTTCAGTATCACCTACGGAGTCGAGCTCATCGCCTTGATCGTGGCTGCGCTGGGCATGACGAACACGCTGGCTGGTCTGATGCTGGAGAGACGGGGAGAGTTCGCCTTACTGCGTTTTCTGGGGGCGTTTCCAAAGCAGTTGCGCCGGATCACTCTGGTAGAGGCTGCTCTCCTGGGATTGGTCGGCTGTCTGTTCGGAAGCATTCTGGGACAGATCCTCGCACTGGTCCTGATCTATGTCATTAATTTACAGTCCTTCGGCTGGACCATCCAGTTCGACCTGCCCCTGGCTTTCGTTTCCGGGGGGCTTGTCCTCATCTTTCTGGTTACAGTGCTGGCCGGCATCTACCCAGCCCTGCTTTCCAGCCGAATGGATGCACTGCGCGGTTTGAGAACGGGATGACGAACGCACTGGTCTTTGTTCTCCTGTGGCAGGGAGTCTTCAAACTTGCGCTTCCGGGATTCGAGTTCTCGTTTCCGCGGGATCACGGGAACCACCCTGGATACCGGCTCGAGTGGTGGTACTGGACCGGCCATCTGACCTCTGATAAGGGACGCCGGTTCGGTTTCGAGCTGACATTCTTCAGGCTGGGTATAAGGCGAGATTCTTGTTCAGTCTCCAACTGGGCCATCGGCGACCTCTATCCCGCCCACTTCGCCCTGACCGATATCGACAAGGGCCAGTTTTTCCACGCCCAGAAGCTGAGCCGGACGGGTCCCGGAACCGGCTCAAGTGCCGGGACTCTCAATATCTGGAACCAGCAGTGGCGGGCTGTCCTTGAGGATGGCGGAATCCGGCTCCAGGCAAGTTCGAAAGGGGCATCTCTGGACCTGCAGCTAAAGTCCCTCAAGGATCCGGTAATTCACGGCCAGGACGGAGTCAGCCAGAAAGGCAGTCAGCCAGGCCAGGCGTCCCACTACTATTCATTGACTCGACTTTTGGTCCTGGGCCGCCTTCGTCTTGACGGGCACAGCCATGATGTTCAGGGGCAGGCGTGGATGGACCATGAGTTCGGCACGAGTCAGATCTCGGATGAGCAGATTGGTTGGGACTGGTTTAGCCTGCAACTCGACAACCAATTTGAGGTCATGCTCTACCGGCTGCGAACGCGGGAGGGATCCCCGGACCCGAACTCGGCCGGCACAGTGGTCTCGCCTGAGGGAAGCACCTCGCCACTCGAGGGTTCCCAGTTTCAGCTCAAGCCGACCCGGCACTGGACCAGCCGTCAGACCGGAATTCAGTATCCCGTTGGGTGGCAAGTGTCGATTCCCGAGTACGACGCCGTCCTGAGAGTGATTCCCCTTGTGGAGAACCAGGAGCTCGACACGCGCTCGTCGACCGGAATCGTCTACTGGGAGGGGGCAGTGGAGGTCAGAGGTCGTTGGAAGGGCAGGGAAGTAACCGGGTTGGGGTACCTGGAGCTTACCGGCTACGGGGACGGGGGGCGACCCAACATTTGATGTCAACTTTCTTTGCTAAAATGGATCCTTAGTGAGTGGGATTGAGTGGTTCGCAGTCCGTGGTAGAAGTCGTGCCAGCCACAAAACCGTTGGCCTGACCGGTGTCGAGGGTCCAGCAGGGTCTACGTCGGTTTGCCTGTCATCTGGGTTCACGGCTCCCATGCCGTGACCCGTGGGACATTACCACGGGTTTCCAGGAAATTGAGGAAAGAAAATGTATAAGCCCTTCCGGAGCCTGACAACTGTTGCTGTTGTTGGTGGAATGGTGGCTATTGCTGTCTGGACCTGGCCCAGTCGAGTCACCGCCCAGATCCCAGAGAAGTTTGAGAATCTTCAAGTCGAACCCAAGGATATTTCACGGATGGACTTGTTGAATGCGATGAAGGACATGACTTTCGCGCTGGGTACTCGATGCTGGTACTGTCATGAAGGTGAGGGAGATGATTTATCCAACTTCGACTTCGCTTCCGATAAGAAGGCAGCCAAGGATGTCACCCGCACCATGATGAAGATGGTGGAGGAGATTAACACCAGCTTCATTGCAAAAGTGGAAGCAGACGCAAAAGTGACCTGCTACACTTGCCACCGGGGCCACATCGAGCCGGAGGAGTAGCGAAAGGCACCCTTGTTATCAAGTGCGCTACTGTCGAGGGTGGCAGTGAGCGAAGTTAACCATTCAGATCTCAACCATCCGCTCTACGGAAAGACGGGCCCGATCAGCCACTTCCGGGTCCAGCTCAATCTCGTAAACTAGTTCCTCCAGTGAGCGCAGGATCTTGGGCAGGGTGATTTTTTTCATGTGTGGGCAAAGATTACAGGGTCTTATGAATTCAATATCGGGGCATTCGACGGCTACGTTGTCACTCATCGAGCACTCCGTCACCATCACTACGCGGGCCGGCCGCGTACTCTTCGCATGTTGTATCATTCCAGCCGTTGATCCGATGTAGTCGGCTTCCCTCAGCACATCGGGAGGACACTCCGGATGTGCCAGGATAGTGATTCCGGGAAGGGTCTCCCGATAGTGGCGCAGCTGCTCGCCGGTGAAGCGCTCATGAACCTCACAATGGCCCTGCCAGGAGATGATGCTGGTGAGGGTCTTGCGCGCCACCCAATCCGCCAGATACTCGTCGGGAAGAAAGATCACCCGCTCGGCCTGCAGAGATTCGACTACCTGAACCGCGTTGCTGGAAGTGCAGCAGATGTCAGATTCGGCTTTCACCGCCGCCGAGGTGTTGACATAGGTCACGACCGGGACACCTGGATACCGTTCCCGCAAAAGGCGGATGTCCTGTGCGGTAATGGAAGAGGCCAGTGAGCAGCCGGCCTCGCGATCCGGGATCAAGACTCTTTTCTCGGGATTGAGAAGCTTGGCAGTCTCTGCCATGAAATGGACGCCGCAGAGAACGATAATCTGAGCATCTGTTTCAACGGCTTTCCGGGCCAGAGCCAGGGAATCACCCCTGAAGTCAGCCACGCCGTGAAAGATCTCGGGCGTCTGATAATTGTGTGCCATCACGATGGCACCGCGTTCCCTTTTCAGACGGTTGATGGCGGCGATGTAGGGTGCGTGGACCGGCCATTCCACCTCGGGAATTACAGTCCGAACACGCTCATAGATGGCCCTGGTCTGGCGGGCAACTTGCGGCGTATACGTCAAAAAAGGAGGGTTCAGGTTTTCCGTCTGCATGAGACCTCTTCAATTATGCTCAACCTGAGCATATAAGAGAACCAAAAAAATCGGGTCGCCCATGGTTGGCTGACCCTATGCTGATACTAATTTCGCGCATATATGATTGTCAAGATTCATAAGGATACAGGTGAAACTTCAGGTGTTGTTGTGTCTTAAAGACTTAAGGTTAACTACTTTCAGATGTTAACAATTGAAACGTATAAAGCCGGACTTTATGAGACTCCTGGCAGGCCGACTCCAGGCGCAGGTCTTTCCTTCAGAACTTCCTTGCGAAAACGGAATAGTTCAGCAGGACGACCACCCGTGTGAGGATGGAGCTGAGAGGTGCCCTCCACGAGTCCAGCTCGTTCTACCAGGCGCCGGAAGTTTTGTTTGTGAAGTCTGAACCCTTCAAGTGCCTCCACCACTCGCTGTAGCTGCAGGAGCGTAAACTCGGACGGAAGAAGCTCAAAGACGACCGGGCGATACCTGAGCTTGCCACGCAGCCGGTCCAGCGCCGTGGCGATGATGCGGCGGTGATCTAGGAACATGGGCTCTGTCAGCCGACGGTGTATTAAAGACGAGGCAGGAGAGTCTTCCCGCCAGGCTTCGGCCACAAGTCTGGCCTCATAGAGTAGTTCATACCGCTCCAGAGCCCGCTCCCAGTTCCAGGGAGCCCCGCCCCATCCGAAACAGACCTCAATTCGTTCGCGGCGCAGGCTCCGGTGGCGCCGCGAGGAGACCATCCATTCTCCCAGGGCCGGCAGGATTTTCTCGTCCAGGATCTTGGGTCGGCCTTCCCGCCAGTCCTCCCAGGGCAGGAACGCATACCAGTTCGACCAGCGGGCCGCCTCCACTCCGGGAGGTTGCTCTCTTACCAGAGCAAGGTAGGCGACCGAGAGAATCCGGGACTCTCCAGGATCGCGGTTACGGTCGCCAAAGGTATAAAGCTGCTCGCTATAGCCCAGGTGGATCCCGGTCTGCTCTCTGACCCAGCGCCTCAGGCCCAGCTCCAGTGTGGCATCACTATCCAGGTCCAGGGGACCGTAGGGCAGGGCAGCTAGCCTTCCGTTTTGGCTTTCTCCCACACGAACGGTCAGAATCCGGGGCACTTCCTCAGTCACCGCTACAATGACTGCGTTCAACCCAACCAGTACGAGCCTTTTCACTGCACAGCTTTATAGCACAGTGAACCAATCTTGACTCCCCACTACGCGCCGCCGCACTATTTCCACCACGCGCTGCGAGTCCTTGCTTTTACAGTACCGGTAAACTCTTGAGGACAGGATGGAGGCAGGGGTTTTCATAGGACAGTCCTACTATCTTCTCTTCGATTCCAAGTTGTGGAAGGCGATGCAGCCCTTTCCTTGAGGAAAGGCGACTAAAACAGTTGAGCCGGTCGGAGCAGATGGCTGGGTAGAAGTTGCCCAGTGCCAGGTGCAAAGTGGAAAGCACTTTGCACCTTCAACGTTGAACTTTCGACTTTGAACTTTTACCCAGGAGGGCGAGACTTACAAGACGAAAGGAGAAGGCTGCCCCTCGTGACGGGTGCGACCTTCCCCACGGGCTGCAATGGAGGACTGGACCGGTCCAGGTGGAGGCACTACGTGCCGTTCGGGAGAGGTCCGGGGTGAGTGACTGATGGAAGGTGGTTTGGCGCGCAGTCGCAGCATTAGGACGACCAGCAGAATCCATAGAATGATGAGCGCCGGAATCAAAACCATCAAATTCGCTTCCTCCATATCTAAGACTCTCAGGCCTCGAATTTGTTTCATTCTGGTTTGGCGCACGAACCGGGTTGGTTGTGCTTGCCAGGGCGCCGCTGCCTGCCAAACGGTTGGTGAGAATGGCGGGCAGGGAGAATTGCGTAATGTTGGCAACAACGTTTGCCCGCCGATACCAGGTCGATTCCCGGGCCAGGGCAGAGAAGTTGGGGAAACGTGAAGAGTCGATCCCTCCATCGCGGTTCAGGAGTGAGGCGAGCGGAAGTTCGTCGAAAACGACCAGCACAAGGGGGAGTGGGTTTTCAATCTCCACATCCCCCAACTCGATACTGGTCGAGGCCGAGGTGGTGAGAAGCGGTGAAATTGTGGGGCTGGCAAGGAACGCCCCGTCAACAACAAACAGGGCCGGGAAGAGGACATTGAAAAAGAGACGCAGAGCCGCAAGCCAGCGGTAAACGACTACCACAAGGAGTCCTGCCGCGGCGACGGCCAGGGGGGCAGGGTGGAGATCTGCTTCGTCATCTCCGAGTTCTGTCAGCTGTAGCACAACTGGGAAGGTCCACCGTCGACTTCAGGGCTTTTCACAGCGTCTAGCGAGGAACCCGTGGCGGGACGGTTCCCTTTCTGTTAGAAAGAACCTGGAATCTATGCGGGTATTTAGCCTTCTCCTGTGCTTCTCACTCACGGCCCTTGCTTCGGCACAGAAACCCAACCTGATCGTGATCGTAGCCGATGATCTGGGCTGGGGAGATCTGTCAGTGTATGGCTCTACAGAGATCCATACCCCCGTGTTGGATGGCCTGGCCCGTCGTGGTGTTAGGTTCACTCAGTTTTACAGTGTCTCTCCTGTCTGTAGCCCGTCTCGAGCATCTCTCCTCACCGGACTCCTTCCTCCGCGGACGGGTATTTTTGAGGTCCTGAGCCCAGGATCCCGGCAGGGTCTGCCACGAAATCTGGTGACTCTTCCCGAAGCTCTTCAGGCCCAGGGCTACCGCACTGCTGCGATCGGAAAATGGCATCTCGGCGATGCTGTTCCCAGTCTTCCAACCGGGCATGGTTTCCATGAGTTCTTTGGGATCCCTTACAGCAACGACATGGTTCCCTTGCGTCTGGTCCGCAACTCGGAGATCATCGACCCGAACCCCACCCAGGCCTTCCTGACCCGGGATTTTACCAACGAGGCCATCGCTTTCCTGAACCGCAATGTGGCAAGCCCTTTCTTCCTGTACCTGCCGCTCAGTACACCTCACGTGCCGCTTGCCGTACCCAACGCTTGGAGAAATCAACGCCGGAGCCGGTACATCGACTCGGTAGAGTATATGGACTGGAATCTGGGAAGATTCCTGGAGCGCCTGGAAGAGCTGGACCTAGCTCGGCGAACGGTCATTGTGTTCACCTCGGACAATGGATCGTGGAGGCTTCGTTCAAACGGCGGGCTGCGGGGCGGAAAGAAGTCCGTGTATGAGGGTGGCGTCAGAGTTCCCCTCATTGTTTCCTTCCCTGGCCTCCCCGACCCCCGCCCGGAAATCGACACTCCGGCCATGATGTGTGATCTTTTTCCCACGCTTCTCCGCCTCGCAGGCGGAGCGGAGCAGGAAGGTCTGGACGGGCGTCATCTGCTGAATCTCGTGGGGGGCGAGAGGACCGACGAAGCCTTTGGACGACGCCCCGGAGATCCCATCTTTTTTTTCCTGCGGGAACGTGTGGCTGCTGTTCGGGTGGGTCGCTGGAAGCTGCACCTGAAACCTCCCGGGCCGACTCCGCAGACCCCGGACCAACTCTTCAATCTCGATACCGATCCGGGCGAGTCAGAGAATCTGCTTGAGCAACATCCTCGGGTCGCGGAGCAGCTCCGCTGTCTGGTCAGAGAATATGAAGCCGGCTGGTAACGGTAGGCTGACGCTCTACCGTGCTCTTCCTTTCCTCTAGACCCTTTTGAATCAGCCGAAGCGGTAGTAGAGCTGACCCAGCAGGTAGCGGGTCCGGGCCTGCTCGGCAGGGTCAACCTTCAACTGTCAAGGGTTCATTTCAGGTGATGGGTCAGAAATGCCAGTTGATCGGCAGCTTCTTCGATTCGCATCGATACCGGCTTTCCGGAACCGTGCCCTGCCCGCGTTGCGATTCGAATGAGAACCGGGTTTGAGCCCTGATGGGCCTCCTGGAGCCGGGCGGCAAACTTGAAACTGTGGCTTGGAACTACCCGATCATCGTGATCTGCTGTGATGACGAGCGTAGGAGGGTATTTCACGCCGTCCCGGATATTGTGGTAGGGCGAATAGGCGTGAATGGTGCGAAAGTCTGCCGGGTTATCGGGGGAACCGTAGTCAGACACCCAGGCCCAACCGATCGTGAACTTATGGAACCGGAGCATGTCCATGACCCCGACGGCGGGCAGTGCTGCTCCGAAAAGATCAGGCCGCTGGATGATGCAAGCGCCGACCAAAAGGCCACCGTTGCTCCCGCCAGAAATCCCAATGTACGGAGAGGAAGTATAGCCTTCCTTGATCAGCCATTCGGCTGCGCTGATGAAGTCATCGAACACGTTCTGTTTGTTCGACTTCATACCGGCCTGGTGCCATTCCTCGCCGTACTCTCCCCCGCCCCTTAGATTCGCCACCGCATAAACTCCACCGTTCTTGAGCCAGACTGCATTGGAGACAGAGAACCGTGGGGTTAAGGGGATGTTGAAACCGCCGTAGCCGTAGAGTAGGGTCGGGTTTTTCCCGTCTAACTCGAGCCCTTTGCGGAAGGTGATAAACATGGGAATGGAGGTACCATCCCGGCTCGAATAGAAGACCTGGCGTGTTTCGTATGCTGAGGAATCCAACTGGATGGCCGGTTTCCAGTGAATCGTGCTCTCACCGGACTCCAGTTCGTATTGATAAATGGTTCCTGGGTCCGTATAGCTTGAAAAATGGTAGAAGGTCTCCTGGTCTTCCAGCCTTCCCCCGAAACCCGAAGCAGAGCCGATTGCTGGTAGGTCCAGTTCTCGAAGTTTCCTCCCCCTCAAGTCACGGACTTCTACATAACTGTGAGCGTCGCGCAGGTAGGACAGGACAAAACTGTGGTTGAGGGCAGAAACCGAACGCAGGGTGTTCCTGGTTTCCGGCACCAGTTCGACCCATTGATCTCGTTGGGGTCTTCGAGTGTCGATCTGGATGAGCCGGCCACGTGGCGCCTCCAGGTCGGTCCGAAACCAGAAAAGTGGGCCCTGATTGCCGATGAAAGAGTACCCGGCATCGAAGTCGTTGAGTAGCTCGACCACCTTGCCCCTGCTTTGAAGGTCCTTGTAATAGATCCGGTTTCTTTCCTCGGTTCCCTTCCTGACATGGATAATGAGGTAGCGGCCGTCGTCGGTGACCAAACCGTTGAAGCCCCAGTCGGCGTGATCCTGGCGTTCGTAGACCAGCTGGTCCTGCTTCTGGGAATCACCTATCTGGTGGTAGTAAATTTTTTGGAAGTAGTTCGTCTCTTCCAGAATGTCTCCAGCCGGCTCGTCGTAACGGCTGTAAAAGAAGCCCTGGCTGTCCCCGGTCCAGGAGGCTGAGGAAAATTTCACCCATTGGACCTTGTCCTTCAGGTCCCTGGAAGTTGCTACTTCCCGCACATGCCACTCCCTCCAGTCAGAGCCGCCTCTGGAGATACTGTAAGCGAGGTAAGCGCCATCCGGGCTCAGGGCCGTACCTGCCAGCGAAATCGTCCCGTCTTCGGAAAAAGTATTGGGGTCCAGCAGTAAACGTGGTTCACCCTCCAGACCTTTGACAATGTAGAGGACGCTCTGATCTTGGAGACCATCGTTGCGAGTGTACAAGTAAAGGTCACCTTCCTTTTGGGGTAATCCAAAGCGCTCATAGTTCCACATGGCCGTCAGCTGAATCTTCAGCCTTTCGCGATCAGAAAGGCTCTTCAGATAGGGGAACGTGACTTCGTTTTGAGCCTTAACCCAGGCTCCAGTCTCTGGGGAATCAAGGTCTTCCAGCCAGCGGTACGGGTCTGCAACCTCTACTCCGTGCAGGTTTTCGACCACATCAACTTTCCTGGTTGCCGGATAAGAGAGAGGAGTTTGATCGGCAGCCGGGCCAGAGCACCCACAAAAAAGCCCGCCCGTGAAAAGAAGACCAACGGCCTTGATTCGAATACTCCAGAACTTCAAAGTTTTGCGGCTCATAGAGTGCGACTCCCGGCCGGCCGCAGCGGCAGCCAACAGGTAAACGCCGATGATCGCCAGCAGCACCATCAAGCATTCTACCTTGATGGCCAGGAAGAGGCTAAGCAGAGTCCCCATCACTGAGGCGCTTTCGTTGATGCCCCAGGACCAGGGCACGAAGGCTTCGTCCCGGGAGTGCAGGAGTCGGATCCCGGAAGGGAAGAGCATTCCTATCAGCAAACCGAACGGAGTCACCAGCCCTGCCACGAGCAAGATGCGAGCTACTAGAGGAGTTAACAGAAGGGTCTTGGTCAACGGGACAACCCAAGGGTGACGGCGAAAAACAGAGCGGGATGCCCGGCAAGGGCCGATGGGTTCACTATTCCTGCTCCGGCCACGAGCCAAGAGTCTACCAGTCGGCAAGGACATCTAAGCTGCCCTGTGGAGCTGGCAACCGCACAACCTGATGCGCGTGTCGAATCAAAAGTGCCAAGTGAAAATTACAAAGTGGGAATGACTGTTAACCTTCCACTCTGAACTTGCAACTAGGCAATCTGATAAAGTGCTTCCACATTGGACTGGAGGCAAAAGGCATGGAGCCACGGATCTGGCACCAGCACTACGACAAAGAGGTTTCTCCCTCGCTGGAGTATCCGGCCGCAACTCTCTACGAGCTTTTCGAGAAGGCTGTAGAGGAGAGCCCTTCCCGGACCGCGACATTGTTCTTTGGAGCCCGGATCAGCTACGGGAAACTGGGTCGACTGGTCGATCGATTTGCGGCGGCACTAGCTGCTATCGGGGTCAAACAGGGTGATCGTGTGGCTCTGGTTCTTCCCAATCTTCCCGTCTATCCGATAGCCCACTTTGCCGTTATGAAACTGGGGGGCATCCTGGTCCCTACCAATCCACTTTATGTCGAGAGAGAACTTGAGTATCAGCTCAACAACTCGGGTGCGGAGACAGTCGTGGCCCTGGACGCTCTCCACCGGCGTATCTCCGCCGTGGTCCCTTCCACATCGATCAAGCGAGTGATCTATTCTGGAGTACAGGAATTTCTCCCTTGTTATTTGAATTTAGCCTACAGAATCAAGAATCGACATAAGGAAAAGATTGAGCCGAGGTCAGACATCTACTTTTACTCGAGACTGGTGAAAGAGCGCTTCCCCGAAGTGCAGGCCCATCGAGCTCAAGGGGATGAGACTGCGATTTTTCTGTATACGGGCGGGACGACGGGGGTTTCGAAAGGGGCCATTTTGACGCACCAGAACTTGGTGGCGAATGTCCTTCAAACGAGAGCGTGGCTGAGAGAATTTCGGGATCGCTCGGAAACAATTCTGGCCGTCCTACCTTTTTTTCACAGTTATGGAATGACGACTTCCCTGCACCTTGCCATCCAGTCCCAGGCCACCCTGGTTCTGCTGCCTAGGTTCGAGCTGTCCGAGGCGGTCAAGAGAATTAAGAAGCATCGCCCAACGATATTCTGCGGTGTCCCTTCCATGTACGGAGCGATCAATCGATTTCCTGGCCTGGAGCCGGAAGACGTGAACTCGATTCGGCTCTGCGTGAGTGGTGGAGCGGCGCTTCCTGCGGAGGTGCAGTCTCGGTTTGAAGCACTGACAGGGGGCAGGCTGGTCGAGGGCTACGGGTTGTCCGAGACTTCTCCGGTGGCGATCGTAAATCCCGTGTTCGGGCATCGAAAAAGCGGCACGATCGGTATTCCCATTTCGGACACCTTGGCCCGCGTGGTCGACAACGAGAACAGGAGCGTGTTGTCCGCGGGGGAAGTCGGTGAACTGGCCATAAAGGGTCCTCAGGTCATGAAGGGCTACTGGAACATGCCCGGGGAGACTCGTGAAGTACTGGAAGATGGCTGGCTCTACACGGGTGACCTGGCATCTCAGGATGAGGAAGGATTCATTTCCATTGTCGACCGCAAAAAGGACATCATCATCAGTGCAGGTATGAACGTCTACCCTCGTGAGATCGAGGAGGTGTTGCTGACCCATCCGAGTGTTGTGGAGGTTGCGGTCGTGGGTGTTCCCAGTCGCGTTCGGGAGGAAGTCGTAAAGGCTTACCTTGTGGCGGAGCAGGGGAGCTCGCTGACTAAAACGGACATCGTTGACTTTTGTGTGGGGCAGCTGTCCAAGTACAAGATTCCCAAGCAGATTGAATTTCGCGCGGAACTGCCCAAGAGCGCAGTCGGGAAGATTTTAAAGCGAGTGTTGCTGGCAGAAGAAAAAGAGACGTTGCACAACCGCGGAGAGTAGAGGGCCCACCTGCAGCGACCAGGTCCAGGCGAGTAGCGCCGAAGTTCGGGAAGGAGGATCAGAGTTGGTTCCTGTCGGCCGTCCAGACGAAGCCGTTCTTGAAGCCAGGCGGCAAAAGGTGTTTCTACTTCTGTCTGGGATCTTTCTGGGAACCCTGGCAATGCTGAACATTCTGGGGATATCCCGATTCGTGGATCTCTCCTTTACCGTGTTCGGGTGGAAGATCCCTTTTGCGGTGGCAGTCGGAGTACTGCCCTACCCGGTCACGTTTCTGTGTACTGATCTAATCAGCGAGCTTTACGGAAAGCGCCGTGCCAGCTGGGTTGTCTGGACAGGGCTGTTACTGAACCTGTGGGTTGTACTGGTCATCTGGCTGGGAGGAGTTCTTCCCGGATTCGAGCAGATAGAGCCGTCGACCGGAGAGATTCTTCGCGACGGTGCAGGCCGATTACCGGCTTTCTTCGAAATTCGAGCGCTCACCTTCGGTGCGGTTTTGGCGTCCATGCTCTCCTACCTGATAGCCCAGTTCTGCGATGTTTACGTGTTTCACTGGATCAAGGATAAAACCCGGGGGAAGCATCTCTGGCTGAGAAACAACGGCTCGACCCTTACCAGCCAGCTCGTTGACACCGTGGCTGTCATCCTGATTACGCATTTTTGGGCCGGGGCCCTGCCTATTAAGACGGACGCACCTCTCGCCGGGCAGCTCCTGATCTTCATCTGGTCGGGTTATCTGTTCAAGGTGACGGCGGCTCTTCTGGACACGGGTCCCGCTTATCTGGCGGTTGGAGTTCTGTCGAGATACCTTCACATCGACAGGAACTTGCCAACCTGAGGCGCGTCTGCCCCGTCTGCCCCGGCCGAAAGACGGTGAGGTACGAGAACAATCCCCGAAACTAGCCTCGCCTCGTTGCCGAAGCGTTGTTACCAAATCACAGATAACTAAAAATGGGCCTAAGAATAGTAAGTCTATAACCTATTGGTAAGAGTAAGGATTCAATGGTGGAGACGAAGGGATTCGAACTCTCTACCATCTCTTGGCCAGCTGAGCGCCCAATGACAGTTGGCTCACCTCGGTATGTGCCTTTGCTGGTGTTAACGGATAAGCCGAAATGTTCTTTCCCAGCGAGTCTTGGTAAAAAAGTTGATGACGCGCTCCGCGTAAAGTCTCAGGTAGTCCGTTCGGGTGTGGGCTGTAGGGTCATCCTGGTAGGACCAAAAAACGACCAGGGGCCGTCCGACCACATACTGGCGGGGGAGGAAGTTCCAGTATCGGCTGTCGGCGCTGTTGTCCCGGTTGTCGCCCATCATGAAGTAGTGGTCCTCTGGGACCTGGACAGGGCCATAGTTGTCCCTCTGAAAGTCGGCGGCGAAGCCGTGCGGCATCGGTCTGCGCAGAAAGGTTATTGAGTCGGTGTGGTGTTTGTAGGGCTCGGTGAGAGACTGGCCGTCTATGTGAACCTGTTTGTCGTGGATGCCTATCGTCTCGCCCGGCAGACCGATGAGGCGCTTCACGTAAAGCACCTCGGGCTGCTCGGGATACTTGAAGACCAGCACGTCCCCCCGCTTGATCGGGTGGGTCGGAGCTAGCGGAAGAATTCCCCTCAGGAAGCCGTTTCGAACTGTGAATTTGTCAATCAGGAGGCGATCGCCCACCAGAATCGTCGGTTCCATGGACGGTGTGGGCACGGTCATGGGGTGGACCACATAGGTCGTCACAAACAGCGCAAAAATTGTGCACACAACGGTGGTCAGGAAATATTCTCTAAGAGCGCTTTGCTGCAGCTCGTTCTGATTCTTTGTTTCTGTGCTCTTCGTGCTCATCGCTGACTAACTCATTATATCCCGATCGCCCGAAGAGAAATTGACTTCCCGGCAAGGACCCCAGCCTCGATTGCGATTCCGCGCAGTCTCCACCACGAACTGCCAGAATGGACTCGAGGGACGACTCTGCTGGGTTTACTGGTTGGAGGCAAGCCTGGTTGATACTAAAAACTGTGGGGAATTTAAAACACTTGGATACGGGGTTCTAGGCTTCTCGTGTCGTACTGCTGGTTCCTTAAATGATCGAGAAGGAGGAGCTTAATCTCAGAAGCCTCCGGAGAGAAGGTAAAGACCCTCCACTATCCTTCACTCGTCTTCACTCCCACGCCAAAAAGAGTGTATATGAAGTTGTCCATGAGCAGAAGAGCAGTGAAGGTGAGGGTGACTGCTGGAATCAGGCCAGCGGACCAATGTCAGATGGGCCACGGCAGCAGCCTCGATATTAGCACCAACACAATGAACAAGCACAGCACGGGAACCAGTAACACTCCCAGGGCCGCAAAGAGGACTCGAAGCCGTTCGAACCAGCTCAGCGCCGAAAAAAACGACAGCTTGGTCACAAGAAAAAGCCATTAAAGAGAGAGGCAAAAGAAAAACCCAAGCAGCTACAGTTGGGCAAGCCCGAGCAGGCTTCGGCTTTCGTCCTGGACCTTCGTGCGAAGTGCTGCTCTTTTCATGGACGGATCTCGGCCAGCCTGTTGACCCGCGAACGATCTGGGCAGCTTCTGAGCAGACTCGTGATTGTCCGGTTTCTGATGGGGTCGATAAACTGAGGTGCAATCTCCTGGAGTGGGACCAGGACGAATCGCCTGTGGTGAAGTCTGGGGTGGGGTATTTCCAGACCGCCTTTCGAGAGTCGGATCGAGCCGTAGTACAGCAGATCGATGTCAATGGTTCTGGAGGCACCGGGACGTTGCCGTCCAAGGCGTTCTTCAATGCCCTGGCAGGTATGTAAGAGTTCCTCAGGCTGAAGGGTGGCTCTTGCCTCAACAACCAGGTTCAGAAAGTCACCCTGGGCCGCCGTCCCCACCGGTTCTGTTATGTAGACACTCGAGCACTGAAGAATCTCGACTCCTTCTCCATCCAGCATTTCCAGGGAGGTCAACAAGTAGTTGAGCCGGTCACCGAGATTCGAGCCTAGGCCAAGATAAATGTCCATTTCCCCATCTAAGAAGCAGATCGTGATTCTCTGTCCCTGGACCGGGCGAGGCTTCTGACGACTGCTAAAAAAGTCTGTCCGGACGCCTGATCGTACCAAACGCTCCGATACCCTTGAGAAAGAAAGAAAATCGGAGTTCTCGCTCCTCTCGCAATCCTAGGTTGAGTCGCTGATATTCGACCGACACGCCACAGCAGTTCCAGAAATAGTTGGCTCGCGTGCGCAGGTTCAGGAGCCCTTTTGAGCGGGCGTCGTAGCTGAAGATGTTTGAAAACGAGAGCCCCTTTCGAAAATTTCCCCAGCGGAGTGATCCCTGCAGCTGGTTGTTCTTCAGGGTTCCAGGCTCCAGTTGTTCGGTCAGAAAATAGGTGGTCCCTAGTCCCAGGCGCCCCTTGTTGAAAAACCCGGTTACAGCCAGATTGCGAAGTTGTGAGAAAGCAGCATCGTAGTCGCTGTGAAGGTCGAAACTGAAGCGGCGACTCGGAGTGATCCGAGCCCGGGTGGTCAGGGGAGAAAAGCGACGCTTCACGGCTCCGTAGTGAAACCCTGTCAACGTGTAGAGAGGAAAAAACTGATTTACACTGTCGAGCCGAAAGGACCCTCCGAAGTCGGGATCGGCAAAGTACTTCTGGGCCACTTTGATCGAGAGCCACTCATGGGTGCTCGAGTCCTCGGGAGACCGGCGGACGAAGAAACGATTGACCAGACCGAATTCTACTTCGTTCGTGTTGGCGATCGCATCATGCTCGTCAAAGATGATGGTCTCCCGGTATTCGTCAATTCCTGTGGTGTAGCGATATCGAACCAGAGGTTCAATCAGATGTTTGAACGCTTGGGTTCTGCCCTTGCGGTAGACTTTCGAGACACCCCACCCATCGAGAGTCAGGGTGAAGTCGAAATAGTCGCGGACCAGATTTTTCGAGCTCACATTTTCCGTATCCGCTGTTTCCTCCAGACTGTCACTATAAAGGGTTCGTCGCACTCCGACCCGCGGAGTAAGCTTGAGGCCGTGAGGCAGATTTAATGAAAAGAAGAACTTGGGATAGAGATCTAGGCGCTGTGTAAGGCTAGGAGTTTCGATCTGGCTGTCGGAACGACTGACCCCATCGGCCAGTGCATCCAGCGAAAAATACAAGGGCAGCGGCTTAACCCGCACGCTGTTCAAGCTGAAGTGAAACCCCGGGGCATTGTTGATGACTGCGTTCCTCCCGGTGAATACCGTCTCCTGGGTGGACAAGCGGACGTTCATTGATGTGGGACCGGAATTTCGGGTTAGGAACAATTGTGAGGCGTCCGTAGATCGGGTTGCTTGGTAAAAGCTGTCCGAAAAGACCCTACGGAACACAAAGTTGCTCACCAGATTGAAATCAGCCACCAGACGGTATCCGTCTCCGAATCGTGTTTCTCCCGTCCCCGTGAAGCTAGCTCCACCCTGATTCTTGCGGTCGTCAATCATAAAGCCATTGAGAAAGAGATGGCTCTCTGAGTTGGGGCGAGCTCGAAAAGAGAATCCGTGGCCCCATCCCCTCTTCGAGAAGTAATCCTCCTGAAGCAGTAAATCAGCGCTTTGGCCCAGGACGATGTAGAAGCCCTGGGAAACTCGCCGCCCCTTTCGGTTCGAGTTTCCGGTGGATGGCAATAGGACACCCGTAGACCGCCGATCCCGCCGCACGGGTACCCGGATATAGGGAAGATAGAAAACGGGGATGTTCTTTACGAGCAGCAATGTGTGGGTGGCTGAGGCGCTGGAATCCAGCTTCAGGGAAGAGTTCTTGACCCGGAAACTCCACTTAGGGACAGTTTCCTCGCAGGCTGTCAGGAAGCCGTCCTGGGCCCTATAGGTGTTTGGTCCGGTCTTGAGGAGGCGCCTGGCCCTGACAAACAGCTCGTCGTCCGTAAAGCCTTCTGCGTTATCGATGAAGCCCTTCCCGTCGCTCAGCCGGAATTCTCCGTTGGTGCCTTTTAGCCATTGGATACCCTGGATCACCTCAATCCCCTCTTTTGCCACAACAAGCCCACTAGCACGGTCGTAGATCAAACGTCCGGTCTTGAGAGTGATATCTTGAAAGACAACAACAACGTCGCCTTCTGCAACTGTAGAGACAGCGGAGGCAATGCTATCCGCTTCAATGACCAGTGGCTCACCCTGATACAAAACTTCCAGACGAGCTCGACTCTGACCCCAGGTTCCTGCGGTGGAGAAAAGAGCCAGAGCCAGAGTGGCCCAACTGATTCCGCGCATCGAGATAAGATACCAACTGAGAGGTTTCCGACAAAGGTTCTGGATCTACGGCAGGGGTAGGCTGGGAAGACTGTACATCGGTGTAAAGGGGAGCGATACTGGGGAGAAGAATGGATGTGACACGGGCGCGTGAAGAGCTTATGCGCGAGTTGAGGCAATTCCTATTTTTTCACCTGGGGGCAGATGCGAAGGTAAAAATCCATTCCACGTGGAACGGACTTGAAGTGGAAGTGGAGCATCAGAGAGTCAGGCCGATGCGGCTTAGTTTTAGAACGGAAGAAGTGCTTGCACTGTCCCGGGATCGCAGCCGCTTAGAGGATCAGCTGCTTTCTTTCTTGACCCTGCATCGGCGCAGTTGAGAAAGGCCTCAGCGGGACCTGCGAAACGGACCATGAATTCACCCCAGCTTCGAAACCTATGACCCACTGCCCTACAGGACCGGTCGTTCTGGTTGTGATGGACGGCTGGGGCTTGAGCGAAAAAAAGAACTACAATGCCGTGGCTCTGGCCGCGACGCCCAACTACGATGCTCTGAGACGTCGATTTCCCACGTCTCAGCTCCAGACCAGCGGCCGGAATGTGGGTCTTCCCGAGGGAACCATGGGTAACAGCGAAGTTGGGCATCTCAATCTGGGCGCCGGCAGGGTTGTGAGGCAGCAACTTTTGCACATCGACGGGGCGATTGACGAGGGGAGATTTGGAAGGAATCCGGCACTTCGGAAATGCATGGAACTGGCCCGTTCCAGAGGGTCAAGTCTCCATCTATTCGGGCTGATCAGCGAGGCCCTGGTCCATTCCTCCGAAAAGCACTATCTGGCGTTGATTTCATTGGCTGCGCAGGCCGGTGTCGAACCCGACAAGGTGTTCTTCCACGCTTTCACAGACGGTCGAGACAGTCCTCCCTTCTCAGCAGAGGAAGCTATGCTCCGGTTGGAGGTTCAGCTGCAGAAATGGGGGGGGCGGGTCGCCACGGTGATCGGTCGCTACTATGCAATGGATCGCGACAAAAGGTGGGCTCGAACCCGGCTTGCCTACGATGCCATGGTTTTGGGACGTGCCGACTGGCAGGCCGGGTCAGGACAGGAGGCGATTAACCTAGCCTACGCGAGGGCTTCCCGGCATCTTGTCGACTCTCCCTTCCCGGCGGAGAGTGATGAGTTCATTCGTCCCACGGTGATCACGGATTCCAACGGTCCAATAGGACCCATTTACGACCACGATATCGTGATCAGTTTCAACCACCGGGCGGACCGTGCGCGCCAGATCATCCGAACTCTTTACGAAGAAGATTTCGTTGAGCACACCCTCAATGATGCTCACCCGTCCTTCATTCCCCGCAATCGTCCCGCCATTCACCTGGCCACCCTGACGGATTACCGGGCCGGATTTGACTGCCCAGTGGCATTTGATAGCACGCCGCTGACAGGTACCATCGCGGAAGCTGTCAGCCAGGCGGGGCGTAGGCAGTTCCACACCGCTGAGACCGAAAAATATCCTCACGTTACCTTCTTTTTCAATGGGGGTAGAGAGATTCCCTTCGAGGGAGAAGACCGTTATATGGCACCCTCTCCGGAAGTGGCCACCTATGATCAGAAACCCGAAATGAGTGCGGCCGAGATAACCGCTGCGGTCGTTGAAGCGATCCGTTCTGCTCAATACGACCTGGTGATCATTAACTATGCCAATGCAGACATGGCAGGACACACAGGGGTTCTGGAAGCTGCTGTGCGAGCAGTGGAGGCTGTGGACCGGGGAATCGGAGAAGTTGCAAGGAACGTCCTAGAGATGGAGGGAGAGGCCCTGATCACAGCAGACCACGGCAACTGTGAACAGATGTGGGATGAGGAAAGCAACGGTCCGCATACGGCCCACACAACCAATCCTGTTCCTTGTATCCTCGTGTCTAAGCGATACCAGCGCGCTTTTCTGGCAAATGGTCGCCTTGCCGATGTTGCTCCTACCCTTCTGTCATTGCTTGGCCTGCAATACCCGGGCCAGATGGAAGGAGAGAAGCTGGTGCGGGTGGACCATCCGGACCCGGAGTAACCTTTCAACTCGATGGCAAGTCAGCGGCCCTAGTGCTACCCGTGGTTTTCGCGATTGAAGCCGGTCTTTTCCTGGTGTTGTCTATTGGCTAGCTTCCCTGGGCACTTCTTCCGGTCCCGCTCCTGACCCGGTTGTCGACGATCCTGCCCAGGTTTGCCTCAAAGCCAGATGGGGAATTGTGGAGTTCTAGCCGCTGACTTCCCGAGCGGCCCTACCCGTCATAGTCTCGGAGATGGCTGCTGGCATCCCCCGCGGACAATCTGTAAGCTTTGATTTCAAAATCAGAACTTTGGAGAACAACGGAAAATGACTGCAAACGGGCAAAACGATCTTGCCATCGATTTCAGAGCCGTTGAGCCTTTCTACAAAAACGGCTATTTGGTGAGAAGACGGGACTCGAGACAGGCCATCTACATTGACCCCGGAGATGAGGTTGAGTTGATGCTCGACCTGATGGCGGACCATCAGGTCGAGCTGGCGGCAATTCTGCTCACGCACGCTCACATGGATCACATTTCAGGGATTTCCAGAGTGCGCCAGAAGTACGATACGCCGATTTACCTGCATCCCCAGGACCGCCCGCTCTACGAATCGCTTCCCCAACAGGCTGAGTTTTTTGGTTTCCGGCATGCTGCGGCTCCACCGGTTGATCAAGCTCTGACCGACTATCAGATCTTGCGACTGGCCGGTATCCAATTCCAGGTGCACTTTACTCCCGGGCACTCGCCCGGGCACGTTTGCCTGGAGGCGGGCAACCACGTTTTCTGCGGCGACGTGGTGTTTCAGGGTTCCATCGGTCGGACCGATTTGCCCGGGGGATCGTATGAAGTGCTCATGCAGAGTATCCAAGAGCGTCTTTTGCCCCTGGGGGACGATCGCATCCTGTACCCCGGGCACGGTCCCCAGACCACCATCGGACAGGAACGCCGGACCAATCCCTTCCTGGCCGGTCGGGTTTAAAGGCCATGCCCATCCCAAGCAAAGACCATCGTTCGATCGAGCTCCCAGCAGCCGTCCTTTTTGACGCGGCCGGCACGCTCATACGGCTGAGAGAGCCCGTAGGCACCACTTATGTTCGCCACGCCCTTGGCTTTGGACTCAGCCTGGGGTTCTCAGCGGAGCTGTGCGAGAGGGTTGACCGGTCCTTTGGGAGTGCCTTCTCCCGACATCAGCCGCTCTGGGTTCCGGCGACCAGTACACCTCGAATGAAGGAGCTGGAAAGAAAATGGTGGATGCAAATCGTAACCGAAACTTTTCAGGGCATTGCGGAGATCAGGGACTTTGTCGGATTCTTTGACTCTCTCTATAATCTCTATTCAGGGTCGGGAGCATGGGCCCTTGAGCCTGGTTCCAGTGAGGTTCTGGAACAGCTGCAACGGCGGTCTGTTCGAGCGGCGGTTGTCTCCAACTTCGATTCCCGGTTACCCGTTGTGCTGGAGACGCTCGGCATTTCCGAGTTACTATCCGAGATCATGTTTTCCAGTGGCACGGGCACGGCGAAACCAGATTCGGGGATTTTCAACCTGGCCCTGCAAAGGCTCTCGGTTGGCCCGGGAGACTGCTGGCACGTCGGGGACAGTCCTCGTGACGATTACGAGGGAGCAACAAAGGCAGGAATCGAACCGCTGTTGTATGATCCGTCGGGACAACACGGCGATTCGGGATGGCGCACGATCAGCAACCTTGAGGAGATCCTGACCCGCGGTTTGGGTTAGATTATTTCGGGGAACCGGAGGATGGAAAAGAACTACCAAGCGTCCATGTGGAGTACTGAGCACAGATGAGCAAGGAGACAATTCATGTAGCCCACAGTCCCGACAGCGACGACGCTTTCATGTTTTACGCCTTGGCGACTGACAAGATTGAAACCGGTCCTTTCGAGTTTATTCACCGGCTCCGGGACATTGAGACTTTGAACCAGGCGGCCCAGCGGTCCGAGTACGAGGTGTCAGCAGTCAGCATTCATGGATATGCATACGTCGCTAAAAAGTATGCTCTTCTAAACAGCGGAGCCAGCATGGGTGAGGGCTACGGTCCAAAGGTAGTGAGCCGAACTGCCCTGGAGCCGTCCCAGCTGAAGGGAAAACGTATCGCCGTGCCCGGTCGGCGGACTTCAGCTTTCCTGGCACTCAAGCTGCTCGAACCGAATTGCGACTGCCAGGTAGTCCCCTTTGACCAGATCATCGACGTGGTTAAGTCTGGTGCCGCCGAGGCCGGAGTGATTATCCACGAAGGACAGCTCTTTTACCGTGACCACAATCTCCAGGAGGTGATCGATCTAGGTCGCTGGTGGCAGGGAGAAACAGGCTTTCCCCTTCCCCTGGGTGGAAACGTTATTCGCAAGGATCTGGGGAAGCAGAAAATAAAACAAATTGCATCCATGATTTCCGGGAGTATCCGCTTCGCTCTGGATCACAGGGAAGAGGCCTTGAACTATGCAATGCAGTTCGCGCAGGGTCTGGATCCTGCGAAAGGCGACCGCTTTGTGGGAATGTACGTCAATGAGCGCACCCTGGATTATGGGGAAAGCGGACGTCAGGCAGTCCAGCTGTTTCTCAATAGAGGTTATGAGGCAGGGCTGATCCCTCATCGGGTGGTGGCCGAGTTCATGGCAGGTGATCTGAGCGAGGCTGACGGTGAAGGGGTTGGTGGTTGAACCTGGCACGAGTAAACTGAAGTCTGTGAATCCAGGCAAAAGCGCTTTGTATCTGATGAATAGTACTCACTTCCATGAATGCGACGTTTGTTGGGGGAGTACCTAAGCAGAGAAGAGGAGAACGTCAATGGCTAAGGTTTTCATTCCGACCCCACTCAGACAATATGTCGACGACCAGGACACGGTGGAAGTGAGCGGCCAGACAGTGGACGGAGTGCTGGCACAACTGGTTGAGCAGCACGTCCAGCTTCAGAAGCACCTGTATGACGATCAGGGCCGTTTGCGCCGGTTCGTAAACGTGTATCTCAACGACGAGGACATCCGCTATCTGCAAAAGGGGGAGACTCCAGTTCAGGAAAGCGACGAAGTTAGCATTGTCCCGGCTATCGCCGGAGGTGCTCAGACCGGGAGATCGAAATGAACGGGCTGACCCCCGAGGAAACCCAGCGGTATAGCCGCCATCTGATGCTTCCCGAAGTGGGAACGGAAGGACAGGAAAAGCTCAAGAACTCGAGTGTTCTCTGCATCGGAGCTGGGGGTCTTGGGTCGCCGATGGCCCTTTATCTGGCTGCTGCTGGTGTGGGGCGGCTTGGCCTGATTGATTTTGACGTGGTTGAATTCAGCAACCTGCAGCGCCAGATCATCCATTTTACCAGCGACGTGGGACGTCCCAAGTTGACATCCGCGCGGGAAAAGCTGGAAGCGATCAATCCTAATGTTAGTGTCGAGGCTCACGAGTTCCGTCTCAGTTCTGAGAACGCACTGGACCTGTTCTGGAACTACGATGTTGTCGCCGACGGAACCGATAACTTTCCGACCCGCTACCTGGTCAATGATGCATGTATTCTGACGGGTAAGCCAAACGTGTACGGCAGCATTTTCCGGTTCGAAGGGCAGGCTTCTGTCTTCGGGGTTCCCGGCGGGCCTTGCTACCGCTGCCTCTATCCCGAGCCTCCGCCTCCGGGACTCGTCCCCTCCTGTGCTGAAGGAGGAGTTCTCGGGGTCTTGCCCGGAATGGTCGGAACCGTTCAGGCCACCGAGGTGATCAAGCTGCTGCTTGGAATCGGACAGACCTTGGTGGGAAGGCTACTGCTCTTTGATGCTCTCGAGCTCAACTTCCGCGAAGTCAAACTTCGCGCCGATCCCGCCTGCCCGATTTGTGGAGAACATCCGACCATTGACAAGCTGATCGACTACGAGCAATTCTGCGGAGTTGGGCAGGACGGGAAAGAAGAGCAGGCCATGGTTGAAGTCACACCTGTTGAGGTGCAGGCAGAGTTGGAGGCAGGCCGGGAACTCGTTATCCTCGACGTCCGTAATCCGTATGAAATCGACATCTGCCGGATCGAGGGTTCTGTCGTTATCCCCCTTCCAGAGCTTCTGCAAAGGGTCAACGAACTGGATCGTGACCAGGAAATGGTAGTGCACTGCAAATCGGGTGCCCGGAGTGCCAGGGCGATTCAGCAGCTGCAGGAACATGGATTCTCAAAGTTGAGGAATCTCCACGGAGGCATACTAGCCTGGGCCAGGGACGTCGATCCGTCACTGCCGACCTATTGAGCCGTCCACCTTTGCGAGTTCCCGCGCGCAACTTCCACCAGGGACTGCTAGGGCAAGCCGAGCCAGTGACCTCGGCTCCTCCAATAGCGCACGTCTTCTGGGCTGTTCAGGTTGGCCAGGATTCCCTCGTCCTCGACCTCGACCAGGCGGATCGAGACGGCGTGGCGTCGGACCACGAAATTGGCCCCTTCTTCAAGGGGAGCAGCCAACAGGTCGGGTAGGAATGAAGACCCAAAGACAACTGGATGGCCCTTTTCCCCGTTACTTGTTGGGATAAGGATGCGGTCGGGGCTGTCCAGGTGAAGAGACGTGAGTCTCAACAGCGTAGAAGTGGCAACCAGGGGATGATCCACGGGATGCATGAGCACACCGGAAGTGGACTGAAGTTGCTTCAGGGCGAGCTGCAAGCTGGACAAGGGCCCTTTTTCAGGTCGCCTGTTGATCAACACAACGGCCTCCGGGATTTCCGGACTCAAGTACGTGGCCAGTTCCTGGGAAACGACGAGGTGAGGTGCAAGGCCGCAATCGAGATGTTGATTCAGAATCCTCTCCCAGGCCTGCTCAGTGGGTGAGATCTGCAGCAAGGCTTTGTGGCGGCCCAGCCGGGCCGAGCGTCCGGCCGCCAGAATCACCGAAGCCAGCTGGCTGGGGGCAGGGGCCGGTCCGTCGGAGGAGTTCCGGATTGCAGGCTTCACAGTCCACAATTACCCGTTACATCCCTCCCTGTCAACGGTGGTCGTACAGGCACCGCAGAAAGAAGGAAGCAGGAAGGCTCTTGGTGGGGCTGCTATACTGGAGTTTTCGTCAAAAGCGCTAGACTCTGGCCCGAGATTGCTAACCTACTGTACTTGCTGCACAGGGCAGGATAAACGGGATGTCGATTATAGTTACGGATAACGCAGCAGAGCGCATCAAGGTTGGTGCGGAACAGCAGGGACTGGCCCCAGGTTCCGGTCTACGACTTGGTGTCAGGGGAGGCGGATGCTCGGGTCTCAGTTACGTGATGCGTTTTGAGGAAGACAGTCGGCCTGGAGACAAGATCTTTGAGAAGCAAGGCGCGCGCGTGTTCGTAGATCTGAAGAGTTACCTGTATCTCAAAGGGATGACTTTGGACTGGCAAGGAGACCTGATGCAGCAGGGCTTTGCCTTTGTAAATCCGAATGCCAGCAAGACCTGTAGCTGCGGCCAGTCGTTTATCGTTTGAGAGAAAAATTTAGCCCCGGTGTCTACCTCAACATCGGCTAAGAAGTTGAGAGTTTCCAGAATGATCGTCGCCTACATCACCGATTTATTTTCCCAGGCGGACATCGGTCAAACAGCCCAGGAGGCCGGCGTAGAGATCAAAGTAGTGACTTCTCTTTACAAGTTTCTGCCTGAGATTGAAACTAATCCTGCGGCCATTCTCGTCGACCTGAATGCAAAAGGGATCAGTCCCACCTCCCTGATCGTTCAAGTCAAGCAGCGAAAGCCCCACTTGCCGGTGATTGCCTACGGTCAGAATACTGCCAGAACCCTGCTGGACGGAGCCCGCAGCGCAGGCGCCGACCACGTTTTACAGAAATCCGAGAACTCCCTGTCCAGCGTTCTCAGGCAGTTCAGCTGAAGTTCCCACGGGAAACGCGCACAGCAACCTTCCGGACCTGGCCCTCGAGAGATGCAGGAAACTTTTGAATCTCCACGTCGACTTTTTCAATTCGAGGGTTGCGAAGAACTGCTACGCAGACATGGGCCGCCATAGTTTCCAGCAGGGCACACTCTTTTGTCGCTACCTCCTGTTGAACTAAGGCTACGACCGTCTCGTAGTCGATCGAGAGGTCAAGTGAATCAGTGTTGATGGCAGGTTCAGTCGGGAAATGCAATTGTACGGAGACTTCCAACGACTGGTATTTAGCCCTTTCCTGGCTGGAGACACCGATCCGTGCTCGACACTTAATACCGTCGATAATAATCTGTCCTGACACCGCCGTTTTTCCTTTCAGTGCTCAGCGATTCCCTGGAGACAAGTCCTGACCCGCCTCCAGTATCGGGCGGGCTCCGTTTCGTGGACCTTCCCATGGCCAGAGCCATGGAGCTGGAACAATTCTTTGGGAAGTGCCAGGAGATTGTAAAGCTCTTCTCCGGCCTGAAAGGGAATCATGGAGTCCTCAACAGCATGGATGAGCAGGACCGGACAGGAACGATCTGCTAGGAAGCGAATCGTAGGGAATTCGTATTCGGAGAACCGCCTCACCCAGTTCAGGGCCCGGAACCACCGGACCAATCGGTCCTTACTCGCAAAACTCCCTTCCAGAATCAGTCCGTTCAGCGCTCGTCTCTGGCAGGCTCGGGCTGTGCCCCCCCAGTGGCCTGCCCCAGTAGACGACTAGAAGTTCCGGCTCGTACAACTGGGCCCAGAAGTGTCCGAGGAACGCTTCGACGTCCAGATAAAGACCCTGTTTGGTGGGTTGACCTGGACTCTCGCCGTAGCCGCGGTAGTCCAGGGCTGCAACTCGGCTGCCGCAGGAATAAATCAATTCCAGTAGCGGGCACCAGGTTCCCAGGTTTCCCCGATTGCCGTGACAAAAGAGCGCCTCAGCAACTGGAGAAAGATGCTCGAGCAGCCAGCCGTGAATGTCGAGATGGTCGAAGGTTTGGACGAAAGAGGATTGAAAGGGTCCCTGTGGCCGGCGGTTTAGTTTTCGATAGGGAAAGAAGGAAAGCCTCCTTTCCAGCCATCTGACTAGGTTCTGAATCATGGGTGCCGGGCTCGCTCCGCTCATCCCTGTTCCACCTCCCTCTGTCCACAACACATGTTCCATGTTCCCGATTTCACGAAATCCGGAATGCAACTCTTGACTTTAGGCTTGCGACTTCCAACCTTCAACCATTGTCGCATTGCGGATAGCTTTTCGCTCGAGTACTTTTCAGGGGTTTTACAGACTTGAATGGGCGCGGTATATTCGCCCACAGGAGGCACACACGTGAGCAATAGCGTTGAGGTCAAATACCTAGGACACAGCACGTTCATCTTCGAGTCGCCTGGTGGAAAGACGGTTCTCATGGAAGCCTGGGTCGGGAGCAATCCTGCCTGTCCAGAAGCCGACAGAGAGCTCCCTCCAATCGACGTCATGCTTATCACCCATGGTCACTCCGACCATATTTCAGATGCGGTCGAGATCGCTAGACAGCACCAGCCGCAGATCGCCTGCCCCTACGAGCTGGCAGCGTGGTTGGGTGGAAAGGGTGTGGAAAACATTACCGCGATGAACAAGGGCGGATCAGTTGTTTATGACGGGATCCGCGCCACCATGGTTGATGCGAAGCACAGCAGCGGATTCATTGAGGAAGATGGAAGCATCGTGTATCTGGGCTCGGCCGCAGGGTTCGTCATTCAGTTCGAGAATAACCTCCGAATTTATTACGCCGGGGATACGTGTGTATTTGGAGACATGGCCCTGATTCGAGAGATCTATCAGCCGGACATTGCTTTTCTCCCCGTCGGAGACCTGTTTACAATGGGACCTGAAGAGGCCGCTCATGCCGTCCGCCTGGTCCAAACGCCCAGGGTCATTCCCATGCACTATGGGACCTTCCCTATTCTGACGGGCACGCCGGACCAGCTTCTCCCTCTGCTTCCTTCCGGTGTCGAGCTCATCGAGCTGGATCCTGGTGAGGCCTGCACGCTGGGTTGTTCGTGATGCCCAACACACGCCAGCACGTAGCCGTCCAGCAGTCAGCCGGTATTCTCAATTACTCCAACCGCGGCAAAGTTCTGGTCCAGGGAACCGACCACGTCAGTTTTCTGCACTCCATGATCAGCCATGATGTCGAAAAGCTGGAGGAGTATCGAGGTCGCTACGGGACGTTCCTGACCCACACCGGAAAACTGATTTGTGACTTCTATTTCTACAAGCTTCGCGAGCACATCCTCGTCGACCTGAACCAGGGTCTTGCTCCCCGGATCGTCGAAGCCCTGAACCGCTTCGTGGTTATGGACGATGTAGCGCTGGTAGATGAAAGCGGGTCCTGGGACCATATCTCCGTACAGGGGCCGATGGCTGCTACCATCCTGGAGGGTGTTTTTTCAGTGTCCCCTCCCGCGCAGCGTTACAGGGTTCAAGAAATACCCTCGCAGCAAGCCTTGTTGATCAACAAGGCGGAACTCGCTGAATCGGGCTATGATGTTCTACTGCCGAGGGGTGCAGGAGAACCCTGGATCTCTTCTGTGGTGGAAAAGTTTGGATCGTTGGGTGTCCTCGTAGTTGACGAAGAGGTCCGCAACATTCTTCGGGTGGAGCTCGGAACTCCCTGGTTCGGAGTGGACATGGATGAGAGCAACTATCCGATGGAAGCCGGCCTAGAAGAGTCGATCAGCCTGACCAAGGGGTGCTTTGTGGGACAGGAGGTTGTGGCGAAGGCAACCCACATCGGTGGTGTACGCAGGCGGTTGGGGAAATTGATCTTTCCTCCTGGGAGCACAATCCCCGAGAAGGGTGCGAAGGTCATGAAAGAGGAAACCCCTATTGGCTCTGTAACGAGTGGGGTTGAGTCAATCCGATTGCAGAGGCCGATTGCGCTCGCTTACCTGATTCAGACTCGCATCTCCACTGGAGACCAGGTAATGGTGCTCGTGAATGGGAAAGCAGTTCCGGCCTGTGTTGTCGAATCCTTCTAATAGGGGCTGCCCGAAGAAGCGAAACCAGTCGAAGCAGCAGGGCCTGACAAGGCTGTTGGCCTACTACAAGCGCTTGGCGTAGTACTCAATAACCGACGAGACGTCAACAGGGAAGGGAACGGAATTTGGCTCAGGGAGGGCCACCACGGTCGCAGTCAGGGTCACATCGTCGAATGCGATCCAGTTAGGACGAATCAGGGAGAGTTCGAGCAGAGAAGTCGTGATGATGTCAAGTTTCAGGCTTCTTTCTTTTGGTCTGACAACATCACCCAGCTTGACCCTGAAAGAGGACACATCGGTAGTTCGTCCATTGACCGTAAAGTGACCGTGATTAACCAGCTGCCTGCTTGCCGGGATCGTCGTGGCGTAGCCAGCTCGAAAAACCACATTGTCAAGCCGTCTTTCCAGGAACTCGAGGAGCTGTTCGCCGGCCGCCTTGCGGCCCCGTCGGGCCTCGGCGACGAGACGCCGGAACTGTCGTTCTCCCAGCCCGTAGTTGAAGCGAAGCTTCTGTTTTTCCTTCAACTGAAGACCGTAGTCGGAAAGCTTTCGTCGTCGGGCTCGGCCGTGCTCGCCGGGCGGGAATTCCCGGTTCTTCATCGACTTTCGGGAGAGGCCGGGCAGATTGAGGCCCAGTGCCCGCATCTTCTTTAGACGTGGTCCCTTATTTCGTGCCATTCAACATCGACTCCTTGTCCTTTCTGCCGGACCATTGCGGGCACGGCTCGCCCAGAACGAATCAACCCCGCACGGCGGGTGCCTTGCAGTCGCTCTTTCGGGAGCGAGGAAAAACAGACATTATGGGTGCTTATCGCGGTCCTTGTCAACGTCGGAGACTGGTTCTCGTGACCGTATAATGGGGGTTGCCGTGACTGTTTCCGCGGTGCTTCTTCTACCTCCCGAAAATCGCAACTGTCGCTTCTTTTCACCCTCTCCAAGGCTCGGAGAAGCTACAGTTGACATCCACACGAACTCGAATCGGCCAACTCATTGCCTTCAAGATTTTCTTCGAGGCTGTCAGCTGACCGGGCAACCGCCGAACACGTGAGGCTAGACCCGGATGTGCTCAAGCTGCACACAGAGAGTCACTCCCAGGTGGTCATGAAGCGTTATCGCTCCGAGATGGAGAGGATATTAGGCTGGCTGTTATCCCCGCAGTCTTCAGCCTGACGGGTTTGTCAGAGCATCGGCCAGCTGCCGGAGGAACTCGAACGAATAGATTCCGCTTTTGTGTCCGTCGCTGAAAGAGAATTGAATCGCGTAGTGGCCAACCTGCTCTGCTCCCGTAACCTGTAAAGGTAACTGGCCCAGGATGGGGAGCGAAAACTGGTCTTCTTCGGGTGCTCTGGGTGTGGGCCTCTCACCATGGCCCGTGCAGGTGGCACAAGGACAATTGTGGCGAAGAAACGAGGAGGGGAAGTTCGTCTCGGCTCCGTCATTCCAGGTAATCTTGATGTCTGAAGGTTCTACCAGCCGGATCCTGCGGGGTGTGGGGCTCAAGGCTCAGCAGTCCGTGGTGAAAGTCCCGCAACCCAAAGGGGAGCAGTGGTTTGCTCTCGTTGGCTGTGTTTCTCGTCGTTGTAAATGACCAAGTATTAACTTTCTCCTCGTGCCTTGCCAGAAAACGTAGTTCAGTGGCGCGCCACCGCGCTTGACTTTTACCACAAACTGCTAAATCTCGATCGATATCTCAGAAGGTTCGGCCCGGTTAGCCGCCGCCACCTCCCTGGCAGTCCGGAGGGTGATGTGACGGAAGACTTGACCATATTCGGACTCGGTGTCCAGCGCGATGGGTTGACCCCGATCGCTGCGTTGGCGGATCACCGAACTCAAGGGAATCTCTCCCAGAAAAGGATAGCGAAGGTCTCGGCTGGCCTGTCGGGCACCACCATGGCCAAAGATGTCGTCCCGTTCCCCGCAGTGTAGACAATGGAAATAACTCATGTTTTCAATGATTCCAAGCACGGGAGTATTCAGCTTCCGGAACATTGCAATCGCCTTGGACGCGACCTCGAGTGCGAGATCCTGAGGCGTCGAAACTACCACGGCTCCGGTCAGCGGAATCGTCTGGCAGAGGCTGAGCTGTACGTCGCCCGTCCCCGGAGGCAGATCGATGACCAGATAGTCGAGCTCTCCCCATTCGACCAGGCCCAGAAAGTCCTGGATCATCTTATGCAGCATTGGGCCCCTCCAGATCACGGCATCGTCCTTGGGCAGGAAATACCCCATGGAGATAAGCTTGATCCCTCTTATCTCAGGTGGGATTATCCGCTTCTCAGGGGTGAACTGGGGCGTACTGCCGTTCCCCATCAACTTTGGGATACTCGGCCCGTAGACGTCAGCGTCCATGAGCCCAACAGTGGCGCCTAGAGAATGAAGGGTGGTGGCCAGATTTGCGGCTACGGTTGATTTTCCGACTCCGCCCTTCCCACTGGCTACGGCCAGGGCATTCTTTACCAGAGGGATCAGACGGTCAGCCTGTCCGGAGCTCCTTGAGGTCACTTCCCATCCGGACTCGAAAGCGACTGACTCAACACCCGGAAGGCGGAGAAGGGCTTCTTCAGCTTCCTTCTCGACCACTTCTTGGGAGGGTGATTCGGGGTAGGGAAAAACCAGGTGGACGATGATGTCGCCGTTTCTCAGATCCAACTTACGAACATAGCCCAGATCCACGATCTTACCGGTGAAATCCGGATCGGCGACCGTATTCAGTGCTTGCAGGGCCGTATCCTGTGTCAATCTTCTCTCTTCCATTACAGACGGCACGTTACAACCTTAGGCCTCCAGAGATCAAGCTGCGCCGCGGGAGTGGTGCCGCTTCGAGCCGGCGGCTGGCAGGGAATCGAGCAATGGTTTCAAACAGGCTTCTGGGAGAGGACACTTCGCCGAACCGTGTACCCAAGATAGAGCGAAGAACAGGCGCGACCCATCAGTAGGGCCACGGCTGCTGCCACGGCTCCCAGTAGATCCAGACGGGCAATGCAGAACCAGAGAACCGCCATAATCACCAGCACTTCCAGAATTGATGCCCAGGTGATGGCCGGGGTCCGTCGCAGGGTGACGAGTAGACCTCTTTGGAAAGAGAGAGCGACGGCCATAGCCGGGAGCAGGAACAGTATCCGCGTGGCTGTGACAGCCAGTCCGGCCAATTCTGTAGGAAGCCCGGACAGCCACTGGTACCAGAAAGTATGGATCGGTGTAAAGGCAATCAGAGCCAGCCCCGCAGAGGTCACGAGTGCCAGTCGGCGCGTGAAGAGCATGAGGGGCCGGTAGCCTTCCAACTGTCTACCTGTTAGGGCAATTACCACCTCCTGCAGAGCCAGTCCCTGACTCCGAAACAGGAAGACGAGGGAGTGTACCACGGGTAAGACTGCCAGAGATGCCACAGCCTCTCGACTATGGCCAACGAAAAAAGTGATCAGCGGTTGGACACCAAGTGCAAGGAAGGAGGTCATGGCCAGCGGGTAGTAAAATATGACGATCGCGGGGTAGCCAAGAGATTTCTCGGAAAGGCCCTCCAGGTTCAGTTCCTCAAGTGTCGCACCGACCATCAGACGGCTGGCTACCGCCTCGACCAGGACACCTGACGAGAGAGCCGCTGCAGCCACCGAAGCTCCCGACAGGAGGCCGGATCCAAACAGCGAAAAAGCGACCATGGCCATAGTCAGCAGTCGAATTAGGGTGCCGGCAGCAATTAGGCGGGTTCGATGACGGCGAATCAGCAATCCCTGATAGAAACGACGGTACCCGATCGCTCCAGGCCAGGGCAGAAGGAGCACAATGGCCCAGTAGGAAAGTGTCGCGACCTCGGGCGGGAGGCCGATCAGCCGAATCGCCAGCGGATAGAAGACTGAAGGCAGGGCCAGAAGCGCCATCCCGGCGGTGGCCGCAAGGCTAAGTGCGAAAGTGAAGTTCCGTAACTTCAAGTAAGAGTCCCGGTTCCGCACCAGGGCCGTGGAGGCGCTCATCATCATGATCACGGGCGCCTCGACGATGAGGGCGATGGAAAAAGCTACGCCGTATGCAGCCAGGTTAAACTTGGGCTCTGGTAGTCTCGCAACAATGGCGACCAGGATGGGACCTTCGGTCGCCATCATGACCCAGGTAGTTGCCAGAGGACTCCAGAGGCGAAAAATGCTGCGCTGGGAAAGCACGGACTAGCGGCGTCTCTCCAGCTCATTCCGGATCAGCTCTTGGGCTCCAGGCTTGAGGGTGGCTCCCATGTCAAGCATGGACTGCAGACCTTCCGTCGGCATGTCCGACAGTCTTGCCCTTAAAGCGTCCAGACCCTGTCCTGCCGAGGGAGGCCCTTGATGTCCCGGGGGCCTCTCCTCCGGACGTCCTTGGGCTCCGCCCGCCCCGGACGCGTTCGATTCGACCGGCTCCTGAAATCGCCGCTCTCCTCGGGCGAGAGTCCAGATGGTGACCACCAGAACGATCGCTGCGAATACCAAACCGAGTATCAGAATCGTCACCGTAAAACTCCGCGGGTCAGCTACAGTACTGAGTTTAAGAGTGGTACCGGGTCGGGGTAAAGAGATCTCTGGGCTGAACCCAAAAAAAACGGGCAAGCCTTTCTGCTTTCCCGTCAAAACTGATTCAGACGGATACGAGTCCGCCTTCGCCTTAGCGGACCAGATGTTGCTGCAAGTCGATCCAGGTGGAAGCACGGCAGGGTGACGATCAGGTGTTGCAGAAGCGAGAGGTTCCAGACTCTGCCTTCCATCACGAAGTACTCCTTCAACTGATCGATTCAATAGCCGGCAACCTGTCCGTCCTTTCTCATGTCGGAAGCCCCGTGGTAGACGCGATTAACAGGGTCCCAGAGGATAGCCTGATAGCCCCCAAATTGTCCGGGCTCCCGGGCAATTTGATGTCCCCGACCGGACAACTCAACTCGGGTGTTTACCGGAATGCCGCTCTCCAGTGCCACGTGTCCTCCATCCGTCATTTCGCTGCCTGTGGGCTGGCTACTTCCAAAGTGTCTGTAACGTGCGGCGTCTCCCGCTTCCTGAACGTTCAACCCGAAGTCCAGGATGTTACAGAGAATCTGGACGTGTCCCTGGGGTTGCATGGCGCCTCCCATGACACCAAAGCTGAGAAAGGGGAGGCCCTCTCTGAGAACGAACCCCGGTATAATCGTATGAAACGGTCTTTTCCCGGGGGCGTAGACGTTTGGATGCTCTGGGTCGAGGCTGAACAAGGCGCCCCGGTTCTGAAGGACGAAGCCCAGCCCGTCGGGTACCAGCCCGCTTCCGACTCCCATATAGTTGCTCTGGATCAGAGAAACCATCATCCCTTCCCGGTCGGCCACCGTGAGATAGATCGTGTCCCCGTGTTCCAGTTTCTTTTCCTCCAGATATGAATACCGATTCGCCCGGTCCATGGAGATCATCGCCCTCTGCCGCTCAGCTCGCTCCCTCGAAAGGAGCCTCGACAGTGGCGATGCGTAAAAGTGCGGATCCGCGTAGAAGCGAGCACGATCCTCAAAAGCAAGTTTCTTGGCCTCGATCTGGACGTGGAGGTAGTCTGTGCTGTTGTGGCCCATGGCCTGCAGGTCGAATCCTTCCAGAATATTCAATATCTGCAGTGCTGCCAATCCCTGCCCGTTGGGGGGAAGTTCGTAAACCTCGTGACCCCGGTACGAAACCGAAATCGGTTCTACCCAGCTGCTTTCGAAGCCCGCCAGATCGGACTTTTGGAGAAACAGCCCTACTCTCCTGGCATATGCATCCATGATATCGGCCAGCTGGCCGCGGTAAAAAACATCCCCACCCCGCCGCCCGATTAGCTCGAGCGTTGTGGCTAGATCGGGATTCTTGAAAACCTCGCCCTGGCGGGCCGTCCGACCATTGGTGAGAAAGAGCTTCTGAAAGTTATCAAATTCTGTGATCTGACCCCGGGCCTGCCGCAGTGCAGTAAGATTTTCAGACAGGTGAGCGGCGATCACCTGTGTGACCGGGAATCCGTTTGTAGCGTAGTCAACGGCCGGTTGCAGCAGCCTGGCCATGGGCAGCTTCCCGAACCGGCCATGCAGCTTGAACCAGCCGTCCACGGTGCCTGGCACCGTAACGGGAAGGGGGCCACGCTCTGGTATAGCCCGGGCCGGCCCCGCCTCCTCGAGCATCTTTTCGTAGCTCAGTTTGGACGGTGAGGGTCCACTGGCATTGAGACCGTACAACTGCTGGGTCTCCGGATCCCAAACCATTGCGAATAGATCACCACCGACGCCGCAGCCGGTAGGCTCCATCAGTCCCAGAGCAGCATTGGCCGCGATGGCTGCATCTATGGCACTGCCTCCCTGCTTTAGAATGTCCACGGCAATTTGCGAGGCCAGAGGGTGGCTGGTCGCCGCAATCCCATTCTGAGCCAGCAGCGGGCTGCGAGTGGCAAAGGGCCTGCCGGTGACTCGGTCTCCACCGCCCTGCCCCATTACGACCCTGCCGGCGATGGAGGAAAACAACAATCCCGGGAGAAGCGTCAGGGCTGTCCGATTAAACCCCCAATGCCAATATACATCCATGATTGGTGAACCAGTCTACACCAGCCGCGTAGCATCTCGTCTTGAGGACGGCAGGATCCGGTTCACCCGATCCTCCCAACACGCGGTGTTTCTGGGAGATCCAACCGCGCGAGACTTCTGCTACGGTAAGCTGGGGTCCAGTGGTATCTTTGGGTCGGAGACGTTTCCAGAAATAGGGATTTTGCGCGTGCAACGACTGCTCTTTCTGACCCTCGCACTGCACTTCTTGCAGACAGCCTCCATGGCGGAAAGCAAGGATCGTTACTGGCCCCAGTGGCGTGGCCCTCTGGCCAGTGGGACGGCTCCGGATGCTGACCCTCCGGTGGCGTGGAGTGAGAGTAGGAACATTAAGTGGAAGGTCAGGTTGCCCGGCAAGGGGCATTCGACACCCATTGTTTGGGAGGATCGTATTTTCATCACAACCGCGGTTTCAGAGGGAGAACCACTGGAACCGCGTTACGATAACGCTGCTGGATCCCACGACAGCCTTCCTGTAACCCATCGCCATAGGTCGGTTGTCCTCGCTGTTGACCGCTGCGACGGCAAGATACTGTGGCAGCGGACTCTGCATTACGGAGTCCCTCAGGAAGGCGGTCACTACACGGGCAGTTTTGCTTCGAACTCCCCGGTGACAGACGGCGAACATCTTTTCGCATTCTTTGGATCTCGCGGTCTATACGGCCTGGGCCTGAGCGGTGAAATACAGTGGAACATGGACCTTGGACAGATGCAAACCAAACACGCCCACGGGGAAGCAAGTTCGCCGGCCCTCCACGGCGACACACTGGTCATCAACTGGGACCACGAAGGACAATCATTCGTAATGGCGCTTGACAAAAGGAGTGGGGCACAGCGCTGGAAAGTAGAGCGAAATGAAGTCACGTCATGGGCCACGCCTCTCATTGTCGAACATGAGGGGGGAGTCCAGGTCATCGTCAGCGGCAGTGGGCGTGTGCGCGCGTATGACCTGGGAACCGGAGCTGTCATCTGGGAGTGTGGTGGTTTGTCTGCCAACATCGTGGCTTCGCCGGTAGCGGCGGAGGGGATGGTTTTCGCTGGTAGCAGCTACGACACGCAGGCCATGCTGGCGATTCGCCTCAGCGGGGCCCGGAGCGACGTCACCGGAACCAACCAGGTGGTGTGGGCCCGCACCCGAGGAACACCCTATGTTCCCTCGCCCCTGCTTTACGAAGGCTGGCTATATTTCCTGCACCACTACCAGGGGATCCTGTCACGGGTGGAAGCAAAGACCGGGGAAGAACGGTCTGGGCCCTTCAGGCTGGGAGGCATTCGCAATGTGTATGCCTCTCCCGTCGGTGCTGCAGGCCGCGTGTACATTACCGCCCGTAATGGCACGACCGTCGTGGTCAGCCACGGAGACACCCCCCGAATCCTATCCGTAAACCGGCTGCAGGACCGGTTCAGTGCCTCACCTGCTGTCGTCGGAGGCGAGCTGTTCTTGCGAGGAGAGCGCAACCTTTATTGCATTGCGGAGGAAGCAAGAAAGTGAATGTGCCCCTTGCTTAGAGCCTTCCGGCCCGCGCTGAGCTGGTACAATCCGCCGTATGGACCGAAGAACTTATTTACTTGCTTTCTTAGGCACAGCTCCCTTTTGGAACCGTTTCCCCAGGGCTCAGACACTTCCGATTCAGCTTCATGCTGACCTGGAAGTGCACCCTTCACGGGAAGCAGAGATGGAACATAACTACCACCACATCTTCCGTCCCGCGATTCAGAGCCAGCCCGGGTTCCTGGATGTCCGGTTGTTGAAAATACGGCGGGCGTTGGCAGGGCGGGCCCCTGTCAACGCCCGCTACCGACTGTTGATCAGCTTTGAGAGCGAAGAACTACGAAGGAAATGGGTGGCTACGGATGAGCATCAGCGCGCCTGGCCTACCATCGAAAAGACCCTGACCGGATCCAAGTTTACCGCCCTCTTGTACGACCTGGCCTGATTGGGGCACAAACTTCTGGCCTCCCCCTCGCCGGTTCAATCCAGACGGGTCCAGGAGTATCTTGGGAAACAACGGATTCAATCCCAAATCACTGGTGAATCAACCTGAGAAGGTTCGAGAATCCGAGCCTTTGTATCCCATCGTCGCTGGTAGGCGTACACCTGCAGGATTCTGGTGCCGGAGGGGAGATTCGAACTCCCACGGGCGCAAGGCCCACTGCGCCCTGAACGCAGCGCGTCTACCAGTTCCACCACTCCGGCACCGGTTCGGCAGGCGGCCAGTCTACAACAACGAGTGGAAGAATAGGAAGGTTCACCTAATAGGACCGTGATGGTGCACACTCGGGGCGTGCGTTGGTCGGTTCTGTCCTTTAGCACTTCGCAGAACCAGGGGTACGCAGAGAGCTTGAGTTTAGAATTCTTCAGCTTGCCACCCACGTTGAACAGTCCCTTCAGCGGATGGATTTCGAAGCCCGGTGTCCGGTAGTTCTGGGGACGGTATTTTTCGGGGATGTTGGTGCAGTTGCCATCTCGAGCCGCCGAGTAAAGAGAGGACATGATTTCAATGTCGGGGATGGGTTGGCTGAAGCCATCTGCTAATATTTTGCCGGGATGTCGGAACAAATAGTCGTTGTTGGGGGAAATGCCGCGGGCATGACGGCAGCCAGCCGGGCCGCAAGGATCGACCCGAACCTGGACATCCAGATTCTAGAGGCCAGCCGTTTCATCTCCTACAGCACCTGCGGCCTACCCTACTACGTGGCACAGATACTGGGACGCCACTCTGACCTTGTTCAGTTCACGCCCCGGACGCTAAAGGAAAGAAGGGGCATTCGCGCCCGCACCGGGGCACGAGTTGTGGAGATTCTGCCTGGACGGCGCCGGGTGCGCTACCTGGAGAGCGAAAGTGGGCGTGATTCTCTCGTCCACTACGACAGGCTGGTCATCGCCACCGGGTACAAGCCGCTGTTGCCTCGATTCATCCCACAACACGAAATCCGTGGCCTGCTCACAATGAGTCGGCTAGAGGACGGAATCCGGCTACACGATCTCACCTCGTCCTGCCGGAAGGCCATTGTCGTCGGGGGAGGCTACATTGGTTTGATGATGGCTGAAGCTCTGGTCGCGAGGAGTCTGGAAGTCACCCTTCTCGACCGGAATCGCCAGGTTTGCGGTGAGCTGGACGAGGACATGGCAAGGATCGTCCAGCAAGAGCTTGAGAGCAACGGCGTGGGCGTTCTGCTCGAAACCCGAGTCACCGGAATCGTTGAGGAAGGAAGACGGCTGCGGGCGCTCCAGGTCGGGCGAGAGACGCTCCCCTGTGACCTGGGCTTGGTGGACGTCGGCGTAGGGCCCAACACGGATCTGGCTGAGCAGGCTGGCATACCTCTGGGAATGAGTAGTGCCATTCAGGTCGATGGGCGAGGCCAGACACAGCTGCCTGGGATTTACGCAGCGGGAAACTGTGCCGAAACCATCCACCTAGTGACGGGAAAGCCGATTGCACCTGCCCTGGGAACTTCGGCTGCCAAACAGGGGCGAGTGGTGGGAGAGAATCTGGCGGGCAGGCGCTCCCAGTTCCCTGGAACCCTTGAGACCTCTGTGGAAAAGGTCTTTAGTCTCGGAGTTGCCCGCACCGGTCTGACCCTCCGGCAGGCAGTTGCAGACGGTTTTGAGGCGGACTCCGTGCACATTAAGGCGCTCGATCGGGCTGCCTATTACCCTGAATCACAGCCCCTCCATGTGAAGCTGGTTTTTGAGCGCAGGACGCTGCGGCTCCTGGGAGGCCAGATGATTGGTGGCGGTCCCTCGGCCAAACGGATCGATACGCTCGTGACAGCCCTCACCGCACGAATGACCGTGCGCGACTTGAGCCAGCTGGACCTTGCATATGCACCTCCCTTCGGAACTCTCTGGGATCCTTTGCAGATCGCGGCCAATGTGGCCCTACGAAAGGCGGGGCCCGGGTTCTAGCTTTGCGCTCGCGAGCCTCTAAAGGGAGGAGGGCCTTCCATGGCCCGATCCGATCGCCACGTGGAAGCGAATCCTAGCTTCTGCCAATCCCAGCACCTACCTTCTCCAGCGCTGCCACAATCTCTTCCTCCTCCCCTTCCAGGACGGTGCGCAGGTCGATCAACAGGCGGTCTTTTTCGATGCGGACCATGATGGGAGGCCGGTGAAGCCGAAGCCCTTCCTCGATCTGATTCGGGGTATGGAGCGAGGAGTTCACGCACAGGACCGGGCCGGCGATCTGCTGACCGGGTGCCGACCCTCCCCCCACTACGGATTCCGCTTCCTCAATGCTGATGTCCAGGGCCTTGCTCTGGAGGCGAGCGGCGACTCGTTCTGTGCGTGTCCGCAACTCAGCCCCCGAGGTAGAAATCATCCTTCTCACCTCAATTCCACTGGTTTCTCGATTCTGCTCGTACTCCAGGAGAGTGTGCTCCAGCAGTGCACAGGTCACCTTGTCAATTCTGAGGGCGCGCATCATCGGGTTCCTACGTACTTTTTCGAGGAGGTCCCGCTTTCCTAGAATAATGCCCGCCTGGGGGCCCCCGAGCACCTTGTCGCCGCTAAAACAGACCAGGCTGGCACCCTGTTCGAGGGACGACTTGACACTCGGCTCGTCCTGGAGGGACGGATCCGGAGAGTCGAAAAGCAGGCCGCTTCCAACGTCATGGGCCAGGGGAACGGATGTTCGGGCAGAGAGTGCGACTAGTTGTTCCAGAGTAGGAGACTGGGTAAAACCGACGATTCGATAGTTGCTGGGGTGGACCGACAGAATCAGTCCGGTGTCCTCATCCACCGCCTGGGCGAAATCTTCTTTCCTTGTCTTGTTCGTAGTGCCCACTTCCTGGAGCCGGGCGCCACTGCGTTGCATAATCTCTGGAATCCGAAAGGAGCCGCCGATCTCAACCAGCTCTCCCCTGGAGACCAGAACCTTTTTCCCCAGGGCAAACGTGTTCAGGATAAGTAAGAGGGCGGCCGCATTGTTGTTGCAGACTGTCGCGGCACGGCACCCTACGAGGCGGGTCAGCAGTGCTTCCAGGTGCCGATCCCGATGTCCTCGGGTTCCTTTGTTCAGGTCGAGTTCAAGGTTGGAGTAGCCGGCAGCCAGGTCAAGTGCCTTTCCTGCTATTTTTCGGGACATCGGAGCACGGCCCAGGTTGGTGTGAATAATCACTCCCGTAGCGTTCACGACCCTCCTCAAAGAAGGCGCGAGCCGTTGTTCTAAGGAGTTCCGGATAGCGGCAGGTAATTGTTCGATTCGGGATCTCAGCTTCTCGGAATCAAGCTTGCCGCTGCGGGTGGTCTGGCGCAGTCGATCAAGGTGGCCGCGGATTTCGTTCACCACTAGCTCCCTCGAGTATTGCTCGAAGAGATCTTCAACCACCGGATCCTCACAGAGCTGGTCGACGGCCGGGATGAGACGGAGAGAACTCGATTGGGTCACTCGACTATTATACGGTGTGCTCCTTTGGCAGTTGAAAGTTCAAAGTTAAGGGTTGATGCCGGGAGTTCCGGTAGACAGCTCCAGAAAACCTTCAACTTTCAACCTTTAACCTGCAACCTCTACCCGGTAACCTGGGGGACAGATGATAAAGATCCAAACGGCTCTGATCAGCGTCTCGGATAAGAAGGGAGTGGCCCGCTTCGCCGCCGCTCTCAGCGAACTGGGAGTCCAACTGATTTCCACCGGGGGTACGGCCAGGACTTTGCAGGAGGCGGGACTCGAGATCATCAGGGTCTCGGAGCGCACGGGCTTTCCCGAGATCCTGGACGGCCGAGTCAAGACGCTGCATCCTCGGATCCATGCTGCGATCCTGGCTCGGCACTCAGATGCGGATCATCTCCGGACTCTGGAGGAACTTGAGATCGATCCCATCGAGCTGGTCGTCGTCAACCTGTACCCCTTTGCCCGTACCATCGCACGATCCCAGGTCACTCGGGCACAAGCTATTGAGAAGATTGACATCGGAGGACCCACTCTGGTGCGCGCGGCAGCCAAGAACTCCGACTCCATAACTGTGGTCGTGGAGCGGGAAGACTACCCGAGAGTGATTGCCGAGATGAAGGCTGGAGATGGATGCGTGTCCCTGCCCCTTCGACAGGACCTTGCGGCCAAGGCTTTTCAGCACACGGCAGCCTACGACGCCGCTATTGCTGCCTGGCTGGAGAGTAGTGGTCGGTCGCAGCCAGACGAGCTTCCAGCCCGGGTAGCCCTGAACCTGGGCAAGGTAAAAACCCTGCGCTACGGAGAGAATCCCCATCAGCGAGCCGGCCTTTATTCCTCAGGAAAAACGGCGGGCCTCCCGGCCGGTGTCCAGCATCAGGGAAAAGACCTCTCCTTCAACAACTTGGTTGACATGGACTCGGCCTGGCAGCTGTGCAAAGAGTTTGATCGAACCACCTGCTGCATCATCAAGCACAACAATCCCTGTGGTGCTGCTGTGGCGGACTCTCCCGCACCGGCTTTTGAGAGAGCACTGGAGTGCGATCCCGTCTCGGCCTTTGGCTCGGTGATCGCATTCAACCACAGTGTTGACGGATTGACGGCCGAGAAGATGAGCGGGCTGTTCGTCGAGGTTGTCATTGCTCCCGGTTTTTGCGCCGAGGCGCTGAAAATCTTCTCCAGAAAGAAGAACTTGAGAGTCATCGAAATGCCTTGGGAATCCGGCGCTTCCGGCAAGATCGACATTCGTTCCATCGAGGGCGGGTTTCTGGTCCAGGACCGTGATGTCTTTTTCGTCAAAGGCGAGGATCTTCGAGTGGTCAGCAAGGCAAGGCCGACGGATGATCAGATTCGGGATCTGCTGTTCTCATGGATCGTGTGCAAGCACGTCAAGTCCAATGCGATCGTACTGGCCAGAGACGAGCAGACGCTGGGCGTTGGTGCTGGCCAGATGAGCCGGGTCGACTCGGTGGAATTGTCCGTGAGAAAATCGAATCTCCCGCTCACCGGCTCAGTGATGGCCAGCGATGCCTTTTTTCCTTTTTCTGACTCCATAGAGGTTGCCGCCCGGGTCGGGGTCAATGCGGTGATTCAGCCCGGGGGCTCGATGCGCGACGACGAGGTTATTGAAGCAGCAGATCGGCACGGCATGAGCATGGTCCTGACAGGAATTCGGCATTTTCACCACTGAAAAAGGGACAATCTACTCTGTCCCCGTTTTCAACATCTGGGTATCATTAGGAAGTGCTTCTTGTCATTGATATCGGCAACACGAATGTTGTGGCCGGAGTCTTTTCAGGTTCGGAACTCATCTGCTCCTGGAGGATTGCGACCCGCCAGGACAGGACTTCCGACGAATACGGCGTTCTGTTTTCGGACCTCTTTCACCGACACGACATCTCGCCGCGGGAAATTGAGTCGATTGTCATCTCATCGGTGGTGCCTCCCCTGAACGACCGCTTCCTGGAGTTGTCAGAAAGGTTCTTCGGCAACCGTCCGAGTTTCGTTGAGCCGGACTCTCAGAGGGTGCTAGAGATTCGCTACGAGCCAGTATCCGATGTAGGGGCCGACCGAATCGTCAATGCCGTCGCCGCGCTGACGATGCTCAAACCACCTCTCATCGTCGTCGACTTTGGAACCGCCACTACTTTTGATGCAGTTGATGCCTCCCGGACCTATGTAGGAGGAGTCATCGCACCGGGGGCAGGAATCTCCGCCGAGGCTCTTTTCCTGAGAGCCTCGAGGCTGCCCCGAATCGAGATTCACAGACCCGAGAGGACGGTGGGAACGTCAACGGTGAAAAGCATGCAGTCAGGACTCTATTACGGGTACATTGGGCTCGTCGACGGCATTATCGAGCGCATGAAGAGGGAACTCGGAGAAGCGGCGGTGATTGCTACGGGCGGCCTGGCTCCCCTGATCTGTGAAGAGTCTGTTCATATCCAGAGAATCGAAAAGGATCTGACTCTTTTAGGATTAAGAGAATTTAATATCCAAAATTTTTAGATAATCTTAGTTGTCAAACTACTTTAACTACTTTACAGAGATTGAAGAACACTTCTCACGACTTCGCCAGCGTCACCTCTTCGTCTCTCCGATGGACTGGTGCCTGATTGAACTCTGGAAAAACAGTGGGATCCCCCTCCATGTTGTACTACGGGGAATCGACCGCAGCTTCAAAGGGGCTGTCTCCTCGGGCAAGAGACCTCCCCGGACTCTTTATTACTGTCATCCGGGAGTGACAGAGGCATTCGAGCAACATCAGGTCGCGCATGTTGGCGCCGGAGAAGAGGATCGTCAGACTGAGCCATCGGCATTTAACAAGGAACAGGTGGAGAGACTCTTGCAGGACCTGTCCACAGCCCTGGCAGGCGAAGAAGCCGAGGACTTCCAGCGTGCCAGATCGAGGCTGGCCAGCCTGGCGGAGGAGTTGCGAGAGCAGTCCCGACCGAATTACGAGGAAGTAGATCGATCGTTGAGCCACATCGGAGGACTGGTGGCCGGTGCCCTGTTGAAAGCGCAGGACCGCGACTCACGCCGGGAGGTGAGAAAGGGAATCCGAAAAGATCTACATGTTTACCGAAAGCATCTTTCCGCGGAGTCCTACCAGGAGCTCTTCGAGACCTATCTGAGCCGCCAGGTGATCGAGAATCGAGGGTTGCCCCCTTTTAGTCTTTTCGACCTGGATTCGAGTCTTTGATCGGTTTCCGAGTTCGAGGTTGAAATGTTAGCCATACATACCTCCTAAACAGGTAGGGCCGGGGGGTTCTTCGGCCGCATACTCCTATAGAGCCGTCAGCTATCGTGTTTTGTTAACAAGAAGGGAAAAAATTTGAAAAAGTTTGGGGATCCGAGGGGCTCGCTACGCGAGCTGCCGGGCCTTCTTTCTCAGACGATGCATTTGGACGCGGAGGGAGCCTGAAGTTGTACCCAAGATCTCAGCAGCCTGATCATATGACTTACCCTGCAGGATTAGATCAACTATCTGGCGTTGTTGCGGCGCGTCACGGCCGTGCGAATGTAGACCTTCGGCTTATCGGCTCTCGCCCATATTTTGCCTAGGGTTGCCTCGTAGAACAAGTAGTACAAGGCTAGGCGAGTGGCTTGTACATCATTCTCACTGGGATCGAGGTTCCAGTTATCATTGCATCCAAGCTTCGGCAGCGCTTTGCCTAGCTGCTCTAATACTTACAGTAATGAATATACGGAAGGGATCTGGCAGAATCAGGTGGGTGTAACACCTTTAGTATTACCACTTTCCATCAATTACCATAGTTTCAGGGAGGATCGTCATCCTATCGATTTGGTGCACGAGAAGGAATTCTTGGCAGCCCAGATCTGATGTGAGACTATTTGGACTTGTCTAGCAAAAACTTGGAGTACAACGATGGCGACACTTAAAGTAGTTATTGGTACTGATCATGTTGGTAGCCAATACGTTGATGAATTGATTGACACTTTTCCCGAAATCGATTTTGTCACGGCCTATGACCCCAAGGACCATAAGGCGGCGATTCGTGATGCGGATGCCTTTTTTGGCTGGCCTGATGATCAGGCGTTCTCCGCTGCACGGCAACTAAAATGGATTGCCTGTCCGGGTATGGGAATCGACAAGATTGTTGCTTATCAGAACATCGTTGACTCGGACGTACCGATTACTAACGCTCCTGGCACTCACGTCACATCGATGGCAGACCATGTCGTAGGTGCCATGATCGGTTTGACCCACAGGTTTCAAGAGGCCTTTGAAGATCGGAAAAAGAAAATCTGGGATACGCAAAAGTATGCCTCACGTATAACTGAATTAACTGGTACAACGGTTGGTATATTTGGTCTTGGTGCGATTGGAAGGGCGGTTGCAGATCGCGTCGCTGCTTTCGGCACGACGACCTTCGCAATCGACCCTGGTCCGGTGAATATTCCAGCTAGCGTCCGTGAGTGTTGGAACCTAGATCGGATAGATGATCTGTGCCGAATGTCTAACTTTCTGGTGATTGCAGCACCAGTTCTTGAAAACACTCGGAATTCGATTGATGCTCGTCGAATAGCTGTGATGCCTAAAGGAAGTTACATTATTATTATTTCTCGTGGAGAGATCGTGGATGAAGATGCTATGTGTGATGCACTTGCATCGGGGCATCTAGCGGGTGCAGCTCTAGATGCCACAGCGGTAGAGCCACTTGACGAAAAATCTAGGCTTTGGAGTCTTGAGAATGTGATTTTAACTCCCCACTCCTCTGCGTTAACGCCCGAGTTATATGAGATGCGGCGTCAAGCGTTTAAGGCAAATCTCCGAAATTTTTTAGCTGGTGAGCCACTAGAAAACATTTGTGATAAGACAGCAGGCTTTTAATGCCTAATGGGAGCTACCGGATCTTCACAAATTTGGCTGGAACGCCTGTGGCCCAGGGTCTACATCCCGTCAGCCGCTGCGGCCCTTGAGGTCGAGAAAGATGGTCTCGCCTCGATGCCCGAAGGACGGAACCGAACGTATAAGGACAACCCGCAGCAACCCTGCAGCGAATCCCAGGACCAGGACGACCAGGAAAAGAACGCCCGTGGAAACGATGGACTGCGTAATCACGCCGAGAAAAGTGACGATTTCTCCTCGCCCTCTTTCCATCTGGAGCAGCAGCGCGTCCTTTTCGTACACCCATTCCACGGTGGCCTTGTATTGAAGATCTCCCAGCACCTTTGTAGCGGCCGGCAGGGGACCCAGGAAGAGGCCAAGCAGGGGTCCCGAGCGCTTCATATAGATTCCATCTTTGGAGACCACGGACTGGAGTGCATCCTGAATCTTGACGGCGTAAGCGGCGGCGACCGACGCCGTAGGGTAGGCGAGTAACAGAAGTGGAAACCCATGAGGTTCGTAGCCGGCCAGAGCAGCCTCGGCTGCGTCTTCGAATCCCAGGTGAGAGATGAGCTGGGCGGGAATTATCGGATTCCGGGCCATGGCTTCCTGCCCCAGATAGAAACGGATCGAGGACCGAATCAGATTTCGGTCTGGTAGCTGGAAGACGCTAGCCGGATGCAGATTCCGTTCGTCAATGGCCTTCTTGAGCCGGGGAGGGAACACAGTAAGCAAGTCGTGACTGGCGGCAGTACAACTCAGGACGAAAAAATAGTGCCCTCGCCAGAAAGCCACGCGATTGCCCAGTCGCAGATTCTCGATTCCTATGGGGAGTGAGTTCCCCTGTTCTCTCTGCTCGACTTCCCAAATCGAAAAGATACCGTAGGCAGCCTGGGTGTCGTCCATTTCGTAGACTTCCAGGACCGCGTCTCCGGGCCGGATGCGCCACGGAGAAAAGGAAAGCAAGCCATATTCTTGTAGGATTGCGTCCGTGAAGTCGGCCGCTGGAGACGCACTACCGGCTCTGACCGGGACGATTTCATAATCAGCGAGATTGGGAACCAATGCGCTGAAGTCAGCCTTTGTATGTGGTGTCAGGAGGGCGACCAGCAAACCAATCGGAATCCACACTGAGTGCTTTTTCTTGAGCATGTCATGTGCAATGCGCACGCAAGCGCGGCCTTTCATTCTAGCCTTTGGACGGGGTTCAGGGGAGATGGTTCCGTTTCTGAGTTTTGGAATCTGGGATTCGAGAGAAGCCTTACTTGTTGGCCACAATCCAGGGAGTATTGGTAAAGACGATGCGGCCGTCCTCGGTTTCGATGCGGTGAATCTGGAGCGAGGGAGTGGGAGCGTGTGTTTGATTCAGGGAATAGAGGCGGCTGACCTTCTTTAGATAAGCGCGTGTTTCCCGATATGGGGGTACTCCGCTGTGCATCAGAACAGCATTTTCACCGGCGTTGTAGGCAGCCACAGCTCTGGTCAGATCCTTGTCGAAATAGTCGAGCAGCCAGCGTAGATAGGTAACTCCTCCACGAATGTTCTGCTCGGGGTCAAAGACGTCCACCACTCCGAAACGCTTCGCCGTGTCGGGGTGAAGCTGCATCAGTCCCTTGCAGTCCTTCCTGGATACTGCTTGTGGATTGAAGTCGCTTTCGACTTGGATGATAGCCTCCACCAGGTTGACATCCACTCCCTGCTCCCCGGATATCATTTCGATCAGGGGCTGAAATTGTCTCTGGCGAGCTGAGCGGGCCGGCTGCCGTTCGATACTCTCCCGGACCTGGCTCAGAGGTCCCTGGGGCAGGCCCGACGGTATGTTCGTCAGCACAAGGGACCCGTTCTCATCCACATAAGAACGAATATTTTCGGCGCTCAGTGAAGGGCAGCAGAGCAGGACAAGCAGACTAATCCCTCGTATAGTCACCTGTATAGGATGCCACAAGGAGTTGGGAAGTCGGCAAGAATATGTTCCAGATTTCACGTTTCACTTGAGCGTCGATTCCACCTCGGCGTAAGCGGTCTTGAGGGCGAGATCGAGCCTGGAAGGGTCGCTACCCCCGGCTTCCGCCATGTCTGGCCGGCCCCCCCCCCCCCCTTTCACGACACGGGCAATGCTGGAAACCAGTTCGTTTGCCTTCACGCGTTCCGTCAAATCCGGGCTGACCATGGCGATGAGACTGACTTTGCCGTTGGAGGCGGTTCCCAGCACCACCACCCCAGACTCTAGTTTGTTCTTCAACTGGTCGGCGAGGGAGCGCAGCCCGGCCCGGTCTAGCCCCTCTACTCTTTTGGCTAGGACCTTGACCCCCAGTACATCAAGAGCCTCTGAGAGTGCGTCAAAGGTCTGTTGCTGGGCCAGCTTGAACTGAAGCTTTTCCAACTGTTTCTGGGTCTTCTTGAGTTGGTCAGAAAGGCGAATAACTGTGTGTTCGATGTCATCCCGTCCAACCTTTAGGTCAACCGAAAGCCGGCCCAGCGCATCCTCGGATTCCACGAAGCGTTGGATGGCTCCCTGGCCGGTGATGGCCTCAATGCGGCGGACACCAGCCGCAATGCTGCTCTCATGGAGGATCTTGAAGAGAGCAATCTCGCCGCTCAATCCAACGTGTGTCCCAGCACACAGTTCAAGGCTGTAGCCAGGAATAGCCACGGTGCGCACCTGCTCCCCATACTTCTCACCGAAAAGCGCCATTGCTCCGGCCTCGATGGCTTCTTCTAGGGTACTGACCGAGATTTTGAGTTCGATGTTTTCCCGGATCTGGTCGTTCACCAGCTCCTCGATCAAACGGATCTCGTGGCGGCTCGTGGCTTGAAAGTGACTGAAGTCAAAGCGAAGCCGGTCGGGCGCTACCAGGGAACCGGATTGCTTGACGTGCTCGCCCAGGACTTCGCGAAGGGCGGCGTGCAGCAAGTGTGTAGCCGTGTGGTTGCTTGCCGTGTTCCGGCGGCGCTCCAGGTCGACGCTCGATCGAACTTCGTCTCCCAGCGAGAAAGCACCCTGCTGGATTTGGACACGATGAACGTTCAGTTCTGGCAGGGGTCGGTAAGTATCGCATACTTTTAGCAGGCCGGCCTCTGACTCGATGTTTCCCGTGTCCCCGACCTGGCCGCCTGCCTCGGCGTAGAAGGGTGTCCGATCGAGTAAAAGTTCACCTCGTTCGCCTTCTTCGAGCCGGTCCCTTCGTGCACCGTCCCGCAACAGTGCCTCGATCCGACCGGGCACCTGTTCCAGCTCGGTGTATCCAGTGAAGTCCGTCTCTCCAAGTTCTTTCTCCAGTATCTGATAGGCGGTCGAAACGGCCGTTTCTCCTCCGCTCCAGCTGGCGCGTGCCCGTTTTCTTTGTTTCTCCATTTCGCGGTAAAACCCCTTTTCAGACACAACCAAGCCCCGTTCCCCCGCGATCTCCCGGGCTAGATCTAGCGGAAATCCATACGTGTCATAAAGCCGGAACAATTCAGCACCGGAGAGTTCACTGTGACCCTTCTTTCTCGCCGTCTCGAACATCTCCTCGAGAAGCTGCAGTCCGTAGTTGAGGGTGGAGCTGAACTTTTCCTCTTCGGCCCTGACTAGGCGTGAAGCGTACTCTCGGCTCGATTTCAACTGGGGGTAGGAGGCCTTCATAAGATCGGCCACCAGAGCTACCAGAGTGAAAAAAAAGGGTTCCTTGTGACCCATCATTTTGCCGGTGCGGATGGCCCGGCGCAGGATCTTCCGTAGTACATAGCCCCGTCCCTCGTTACCCGGTACGACGCCATCGTCAATGAGGAAGGCACAGGCCCTGCTGTGATCAGCCAGGATGCGCAGGCTGATGTCGGTTCTTGCATCTTCCCCGTACTCAATTCCAGTCAGTCGGGAGGCTTCCTGGATGATGGGGACGAACAAGTCAGTGTCGTAATTGGTCTGCACGCTCTGAAGTACACAGGCAATTCTTTCCAGGCCCATTCCAGTGTCAATAGAAGGGGAAGGCAGGGAAGTCTGGTGGCCCGCTGTATCCTTGTTGAACTGCATAAAGACTAGGTTCCAAATCTCCAGAAAATAGGCGGGATCGGGCTTCTTTTCGGTATCTACCTTGGAACTCCCGCAAACTAGTTCGTAGTGGATTTCAGAGCAGGGACCACGGGGTCCGGTGTTCCCCATGGACCAGAAGTTTTCGGAAGCTCCGAGGCGGTAAATCCGGGATTCTGGAAGACCGATCCGCGTCTTCCAGAGGCGGTATGCTTCTTCATCTTTTTCGAAGACGCTTGCCACCAGGCGTTTCTTGGGAAGGCCGTATACCTGGGTGCAGAGCTCCCAGGCAAAATCGATGGCCTCTTCCTTGAAATAATCGCCGAAAGAGAAGTTGCCCAGCATCTCGAAGAAGGTGTGATGCCGCGGCGTCCGACCCACCTCTTCCAGGTCGTTATGTTTGCCGCTGACCCGCATGCATTTTTGACTGGTGGTCGCTCGTCGATAACTTCGATTCTCCCTGCCCAGAAAAATATTCTTGAACTGGTTCATCCCCGCGTTGGTGAAAAGCAGGGTAGGGTCGTCGTGGGGAACGAGGGAGCTACTCTTGATGCGGCGATGGTCGTGGGCTTCAAAGAAGCTCAGGAACTCTTCCCGGATTTCGTCTGCGGTCTTCATAAAGAATCTAGCAAAGAGACTGCTGGATGAACTTCACCTGCTCAGCCGACTCCAGAGAGGGTCGATGAGATCCCGTACCAGCTGGGCTGGGAATCCCCGACGTCTACAGTGGTCGAAAAGTCTCTTGATCTGGGCCACCGAAGCCGGTACCCCGTTCTTACGAGTCCAGTGTTCGATAACCTTCTCCAGAGTTTCCCGCGACGGGAATGCCGACTCGGACCGATCTATTGCACGAGCCACTATCTTAGCACTGATACCCAGTCTTCTTAAGTCACTGCCGATGCGCTGGGCCCCCCAGAGCCGACGACGGCGCAACATCAGTGCGCGCTCCTCTGCCAGGGCGTCGTCGTCCAGTAAGTTGCGGTCTTCCAAGTCTTCGAGCACGGCCTCCACCGGCTCCTGGTCGTAGTGTCGCAGGAGTTTTCGCTCTATCTCACGATGGCTGTGGGCCCGCCTGGAGAGGAGTCGCAGAGCGTGCCGGCGGATTGTCGGGAGGTCGGATTCCGGTGAGCTCAAGGCTCTACAGACGTTTCGACGGAGCGGGAAGTCTTAACGGGTGTCATCCACCCAAACCTGTCATCCACCTCTCCTCTAACGTAAGCGAAGAAGTCCTCCTGGACCCTGGCTGTAACCGGTCCCAGCCGACCGGCTCCGATCTTGATCCTATCGATCGAGCGAACTGGCGTCACCTCTGCAGCCGTGCCGGTCAGGAAGACTTCCTCGGCCATATAAAGCATTTCGCGTGGGATCTGCTGCTCGATGACTTCGACACCCCGCTCTTTGAGGAGATGCATCACACTGTTTCGGGTAATTCCGGGCAGGATGGCGCTGGCAGTCGGTGACGTGATCATTTTCCCTTCCCAGAAAAGAAATAGGTTTTCCCCGCTTCCCTCGCTCACAAATCCCTGGACGTCGAGAGCAATTCCCTCGGAGTAGCCCTGGGCCGTCGCCTCCATCTTGATTAAAACGCTGTTCAGATAGTTGCCCCCGGCTTTGGCCATAGTCGGAAAGGTGTCGGGAGCAGCCCGCCTCCAGCTGGAGGTCATCACGTCCACTCCGTTCTCGAGGGCTTCGGCGCCCAGATAAGCGCCCCATTCCCAGACGATAATGTACGTTTCCACGGATGCGGGCATGGGATCAACTCCCATGGTGCCCATCCCGCGGAAAACGATCGGTCGAATATAACAGGATTTCAGTTGGTTGGCCTGGATGGTGCCTATGATCCCCGTAATCACGTCATCTTGGGAGAAGGGGATGTCGGTGCGGTAGATCTTGGCCGAGTTGAAGAGCCGTTTTACATGTTCTTGGAGCCGAAAGATCTCGGATCCTCTCCGGGTCTCGTAGCACCGGATGCCCTCGAACCAGGAGGTGCCGTAGTGCAGAACATGGGACAGGACATGGATGTTCGCGTCATCCCAATCAATCAGTTGTCCGTTGTGCCAGATTTTCTGTGCTCGTATCTCAGACATGATTCTGCATCATAATAACAGGCCTGCACGGCCCCGCAACCAAGTCAATCATTAGGTTCGTCCGGTGACTTCCTATAGTACCCGGTGCGGGCCCGTACCCTGAGGCCTCGCTCCCGGGCGTCCGCAACACGGACCTGAAGTGACCGCCGACTCTTCTCATTTGCCTCTTCAGAAAGGTTGGAAACAAAAGCCAGACGGTACTGATTCCTCAGCTCGTAGCCGATCTGCTTGAAGATTTTCTGGAGTTCCCTCGCTTCCTTGGGAAAGTAGGCCTTACCTCCAGTCGACTGGGCGATTCTGGACATGGCTTTCGATACTTTCTCACGTTCGGATTTGAAGACTCCGAAGAACCCCTCGTTGTCGGAAATATCCTTGTTCAGAAGGGCTATCAGGTAAACTTTCACAACCGATTCCTCGACCTTTTCAACCACTTCTTCCAGCGTGTAATAGCTGTCTTTGTCCTCACCGTCCGTAAAAACGACCACCACTCTTTTGGGCTCGCTCCCTTCGGCGGCATGATCAACCGCCAGAAAAATCGCGTCGTAGAGAGCGGTCCCTCCACTGACGATCTGATTGAAGAGAGCATCTCGGATATCCTCGAAATCACGCGTAAAGTCCTCGGCAATTGTCACTTCTGAATTAAAGGACAGAAGGAACAGCTCGTTAGCAGGGTTGTTCGTCTCCAGGAAGAGCTCGGTAGCTCTATCCACCAGATCCTTTTTCCCTCGCATGCTGCCGCTGTTATCCATCACGATGCCGATCGTGGAGGGGATGTCGTCAAGGCCGAAGTAGGTGACTTCCTGCAGGATCTTGTTCTCGTAAACCTGGAAATCGTCCTTCTTTAGGTTGGAGACAAGCTGTCCCTGCTCGTCGTAGACGGCCGCGTAGACGACCACCTGTTCAACATCGGCCCGGAACCTCGGTGTCTGGGCCGGCAACGGAGCAAGTATGAGAAACACCAGCGCGGTCCCTGGTAGAACGGTCTGCAGCACGGATCTGAGTGTCACCCTCACCATGACGTTACTACCTTAACAGTCCATGGTAAAAGTCGTACGCCAGGGATCTGCGTTTGCTGGCAAGGCAGAAGGAGGAAGTTGATGCAGGCCCATCTGCTGCGTTTCCCCTCCTCGCCGATGCTTGGGCATGGCTTGCATCAGTTCGCCTTGCATCTGCACCCAGGGCGGCCGCGAAGCGGGCCGCGGGACTTTTACCACGGGCTGTTAGCCGACAACGAGCAGGATTCAATTTCTCCCTTTCATAAACACCATCTTGTCTGCGGAAGTGAGTGCCTACCAGTTTTCAGTGAACACTCCAAGGATCGAGCCGGGTACTCGGAAGGTCCAGATGCAAGGTGCCTCCGAATGGCGTCCACCCTAGTTCTGTGGGGCGTAGTAGCCCTGGCGAGCACGAACCGAGAGGGTGGGCAAACCGTCTGGCGGGTCCAGCCTAACCTTGATTCTGCGCCATTTCCCGTCGGGTGCTGTGTCGCTGGGTTCGTAACCGATCACGTACTGGTTGCGAAGCTCCGTATGAATCAAGTCGACAAAGTAGTCCAGCTGTTTGAAGTTGTTGGGGAAAAAAGGTCTCCCCCCGGTTAGGCGTGTGATCTCGGCGATGATGCCGGTTCCGTAGCCAAGCCTTCCCCGTTCGCCGATTACATAAATCTGGACATCCGACTCTTTGGCAAACCGTTTCACTTCGGTGAAGGTATAGCGACTCATGTTGTCCTCGCCGTCGGTGATGATGATGAGGGCCTTCTTGTCGTGGCGTCCCTCTCGAATCTTTTCGAGCCCCAGGTAAACGCTGTCGTAGAGAGCGGTCCGGCCTCTGGGCTTGATCATGGAGAGCTCGCCTTGAAGGCTCTCGCGGCGGGATGTGAAATCATAGGCCATCTTGGTGCGATCGTTGAACGTGATCAGGAAATACTCGTCCAGTTCATGGCCCTGCTCGAGGAATCGAACCACGGAGTTTCGAGCACTGATGATGTCGTCGGACATCGATCCGCTGATGTCGAGGATGATTCCTACGGAGACTGGCGAGCGATCGTTGGAAAAATGAATGATCTCCTGTTCAACCTTTCCTTCGAAGACGAGAAAGTGATCCTCTTCAAGGCCGATCACATAACGGTTGAGAGGGTCTGTGACGCTGATGCGAACCACCACCATGTCGACGTCGACACGAACCCGGGCAGGGTCCTGCAGGGCAAGTCCGATCTGCCCGCTGAAAGCAGCGACAAGAACCATTACCCGTACAGAAAAACACATCTTGAAAGGTTAGTTTAATCCAAGCTACCCTGAATGTGAAGCTGAGCCAATTGGTCAGTCAGCTCGTCCACAATTGCAACGATGCTAGTCCCCGCTCACTTCTTCGAAGTAGCTGGGAGGGACAAGAACCTGGCGGGCTTTGGTCCCGTCCGGAGGACCGATCAGGCTTTCATGTTCCATCATGTCCAGCAGTCGTGCTGCCCTTCCGTAGCCGATACGGAGACGCCGCTGCAGCAGGGAAGTGGAGGCCCTTCCTGTTTCCACTACAAAGCGAGCGGCATCGTCGTAGAGTGAATCCTCGAGGTGTTCCAGGTCGACCAGGATGGCCTCCTGTTCTTCCTGACCCTCCAGGACATCCTCCTGATAGGTGGGTGAACCCTGCGACCTCAGGAAGGAAGCGATGCGTTCCGTTTCCTTCTCCGTGACGAGACAGCCGTGAACACGCACGGGTCTGGCGGTTAAAGGCGAGAGAAAGAGCATGTCTCCCTGCCCTAGAAGCTGTTCGGCGCCATTCATGTCGATGACAGTCCTGGAGTCGATCTTCGAGGCAACGCGGAAAGAAATACGGCAGGGGAAGTTGGCTTTAATCAGGCCCGTAAGAACGTCTACCGACGGCCGCTGAGTTGCGAGTATCAAATGGATTCCGATAGCGCGAGCCATCTGGGCCAGGCGGGTCAGGGAAGCTTCGACTTCCTTTCCGCCGGTCATCATGAGATCTGCAAGCTCGTCGACGATCACCACGATGAGCGGAAGATGCTCCAGACCCTCCTCATTTTCATCCAGGGGGAGACTCTCGACATAGTTGTTGTACTGGACCAGGTTGCGGACTCCCGCCCGAGCCAGGAGTTTGTACCGTCGCTCCATCTCTCTGACTGCCCATTTCAGGGCATTGGCGGCCTTTTTCGGGCTTGTGACGATGGGGGTGAGAAGGTGGGGAATGTCTTCGTACAAACCCAGCTCGAGGCGCTTTGGATCGATCAGAATGAACTTCACCTCCTGAGGAGACGCCCGGTACAGGATCGAAGTCACAATACAGTTCGCAGCTACGCTCTTGCCGGATCCTGTGGCCCCGGCAATGAGCAAATGAGGCATCTGGCACAGGTCGGAGGAAAAGGTGTTTCCGTTGATCAGCTTGCCGAGTCCCAGGGTGAGCAACGATGGACTCTGCTGAAAGGAAGTGGAGGCCAGGACTTCTCGCAGGTGAATCGTCTGGCGCCGGTGATTGGGGACTTCGATGCCCACTGTGTTTTTCCCAGGTATGCGGTCGACACGAATTGCCTCGGCGCGTAAGGCTAGACAAAGATCGTCGACAAGGCTGGTAATGCGGCTATATTTGACCCCAGGGTCCGGCTTGAATTCAAAGGTGGTAACCACGGGGCCAGGGTGGACCTGCAGGACGCTTCCTCTCACATCAAACTCGCCGAGCTTGCTGGTGAGGAGCCGAGCCCGCTCCATCAATTCCGCTTCATCTATTGCCACGCTGCCCTCGGACTGAGACAGGATCTCCAGGGAGGGTGACTCGTAGGTCGAGGCATCGACCCTGGTCACCTGTGGGGTGCCAGTGCCTTCCTCGAACTGGAGGGTCCGTCCAGTCGCTCCTTCCCCGTTAGATTCGGAGAGATTCCCAAGGCGAATTTTGTGGCCTGGAGGCTGGTTCACAACTGCTCGTGGATCCTCTCTCATTTGCTTCAGAGTTTGACGGTTCTGGCGATGTTTTCGCCAGGCTGCAAAGCTCTCCCGGAAGCTGGCAACTGGATTCCAGTTCTGCTCGCTTAGCCAGCTGATAAGGGCTTCAAACGAAAATCGGGTGGTGAGCACAAGGGCAAAAAGAAGAGAAAAAAACACCAGGATCAGGGCCCCGTACCGGTTGAATGAGGACTCCAGAACGGAGGCCACGAGGATGCCCACGACGCCCCCCGGCGCATAAGCGGTGTGGTCGGCCAGAGACGGCCTCAAAATTGCGAATGCGGCCGCCGTTGTGATCAGAATCCCCACAGCCCCGCAGGTTTTAATGATCGGATAATCTAGGGCCAGACCGCGCAGCTGGCGAAACCCTGCCGAGAAGAGGACCACAGGGATCAGAAAGGAAGCCACCCCGAAAAGCTGAAACAGGAAATCGGCAAGCCAGGCTCCTGTGCGCCCGATGTAGTTGAGGTATTGATTGCTACTGGTAGAAACGTTCCAGGACCCATCCTGGGGGCTGTAGCTGTACAAAGCCAGAATCAGGAGCAGGGCGGACATGAGACAGGCCAAACCAATCAACTCGGTGGTCTTTTGCTTGGGATAAACCGACATTGAAAAAGAATCCTTGACCTTACATTTTTTGGAAAACGGGCACGATCAGAGGACGCTTTCCGATCGTCTTCTTGAGGAACCTCTTGAGATGACGACCCACACGTTCTGCGCACAGTTTCTCGTCCCGTCGTTCGGAGTCCGAAAGGTCCGCTGTGGCCAGGAGTGCTTGTCTCCTCAGGTCAGCTTCCAGCTGAGCTGCCTTTTTTCCAGACAGGACACCCTTCAGAATCACCTTCGGAGGGTCGGCCGCCTGTTTGGAGGGACGGACCAAAGGGAAACAAAGCAGGACAATGCCGTTCTGGGCCATGCAGCGGCGTTCCCGAATCACGTCGATCCCGATCTCTTCTCGTTTACCAGCGTCAATATAACGGTAACCGACCGGTACCTCGCCCTTGAGGTGAAAGCGGTCTTCGGAAACCTCGAGCACTTGCCCGCTTTCCAGGATCTGGACCCGATCGGCGGTCAATCCCTGATCTGCGGCCAGCCCTGCATGTTTGGCCAACTGCCGGTACTCGCCGTGCGTGGGAACAAAGTAGCGGGGACGGGTCAGGTTGAGCAAGATCTTCAGGTCCGCTTGAAAACCATGGCCGGATGAGTGCACCAGGGTAGTACGGGAGTCGTAGACGAAAGCTCCCCGACGGTAGAAATGGTTGATCATACCCGTGACGCTCCGCTCGTTGCCCGGGATGATTCGAGTAGACAGTATGACCGTGTCCCCATCGCGAATCATGATCCGGCGATACTGATCGTAGGCCAGGCGGTTCATCGCCGAGCGGGGTTCGCCCTGACTGCCGGTGGCCAGAAAGACAGTCTCTTCGGGTGCCAACCGAGCGTGCTCCGAAAATGGCTGAAGAACCTCGGGGGGAACCTTTAAGTATCCCAGGTCCTGAGCAATCTTAAGGTTGGTGACCATGCTTCTGCCCAAGGCGATCACCTGCCTGTCAAACTCTCTGGCAAGGTCCATCACTACCTGCAACCGATGGATGCTGCTGGCAAAGCAACTGACGAAGATGCGGCTCTCTGCCTTCCGGAAAATAGCTCGAAGGGGCTCACGGATAGAATGCTCCGAGGGTGTGAGACCTGCCATAGCCGCGTTGGTACTGTCCGAACAGAGGAGTAGGACCCCGCTGTCGCCGTATTCAGCGAGTCGTCCCATATCGCTGAGCCGGCTGTCAATGGGACTCTGGTCAAACTTGAAGTCCCCTGACCAGATCACCACTCCGGCAGGAGTACGGAAAGCGAAAGAGAAGGAATCCGGCATGGAATGGGTCATGTGCAGAGGCTCAACTTGGAAAACTCCAAATTGAAGCTTCTGTCGGGCCTTGATCGGGTTCAGCGACACCGCATTATGCAGGTTTCGCTCCAAAAGACGGTTTCGCACCAGTCCCAGTGCCAGCGGACTTCCATATATCGGCACCGGCACCTCATTGACGAGAAAGGGGAGACCACCGATATGATCCTCGTGTCCGTGGGTGAGCAGAATGCAGTGCAGATGCTTTCTGTTCTCCTTGAGAAAGGTGATGTCCGGTACGATCAGGTCCAGCCCCAGTCCCCGTAAAGAGCCGTTCGGAAACATGACCCCGGCATCAATCAGGATCATTTCTTCCCCGCAACGCAATACGGCACAATTCATGCCGAACTCGCCTAATCCTCCCAGGGGTATGATTTCTACAGACTGGCCCATAAACCGGCGAAATTATAGCATTCGAACCAGACAGCAGAACTCTTCCATGCTGACCTGGTGAGGCCGCCTCTCCGGCTCGATTTCACAGGCCGACAAGGCTTCTCGAAGACGGTTCCCGGGAACAGCAAGAGACTTCAAGTTATTTCGCAGCGTCTTGCGGGGATGTCGGAAGGCGCAGCTCACAATAGAGTCCAAGTCGTCCCAGGAAACCTTCCCACGGGTGCTCCGGCGGGGCGTCATCTTCATAACGGTGGAGGTAACGGCGGGCCGTGGAGAAAATGCCCCCGGGGAAACCTGGAATCCTTTTTCGAGCCGGTGGTGAAACTGTGCGAAAAGGGAAAAGTACCCGTAATTGCGATTGTCACAGGGGGCCAGGATGCGATTCGCCACTTCGCGCTGAACCATCATGGTGAGACTGTGAAACCAATCGCTGGATTTTGTCATCTTCTTAATGACTGCAGTGGCAATATTGTATGGAAGGTTGGCGACCAGGCGGATTCCGGTACAGGGAAGCATCTCTTCGAGAGGCACTCTCAGGATGTCGCCCTCGATGATGCGAAGCCGCTCGGCTGTGTCCCCGCTCCAGCGAGCGCGCAGAAGCGGGATTAATTTTGGATCGACTTCAATGACGATCACCTGGCCAGCAACAGCTAGCAACTCGGTGGTTAGCTGGCCGGTACCGGGTCCGATCTCGAGGACGATGTCGTTGGAGGAAACCCCGGCAAAGTGAACGATACGCCGACAGATGGCGGGATCAGTCAGAAAATGCTGACCAAGATCTTTCTTGGCCTCAATTCGTTCAGTCAACCGGACAGCCATGGTAGCATAAGCTAAATCTGAAGGACGAGCCTTAGCGACCCGTGGAGACTTTCACCATGGGCTGCTCAGGGTACTTGGATTCGAAGAATGCATGGAGGAAAAATGAGCCAGGTAAACGAAGTTACAGACGATAATTTCCAGCAGGAAGTCCTGGACTCGGAACGACCGGTTCTGGTCGATTTCTGGGCAAGTTGGTGTGCTCCCTGCCGCATGCTGGCCCCAACCATAGACGAGGTGGCGAAAGACTTCGAAGACCGGGCCAAGGTGGTCAAACTCAACGTGGACGAGAATGGTGCCACGTCCATGAAATACAACATCAAGGGGATCCCAACGCTGCTTCTGTTCAAGGACGGAGTCATCAAGGATCAAATTGTGGGAGCGACATCCAAAGACAACATCGTCCGCATGATTGAAGCTCAAATGTAGTCGTGGAGTCACCAACGCAGTATGCCATCGAGGCCGGGCAACCGGCCTTTTTTTCTGGGAAGGTTCTGGGTTCTGGACCCGTTCCCTGGCCGTTGCTCGCGCCGTTCCGACTTCCGGATGGCATCCAGAAGCAGGAATAGAAAACGACTCTTCACCCGTTCGAGTTACAATAATCTCCCACCGGCTGGCGAAAGTGGTTTTTGGGCCAATCAACCTGGCAGTATTAGGTAAACAGCATGTCAAACGTAATCGTTGTGGGGACCCAGTGGGGCGATGAGGGTAAGGGGAAAATCGTCGACCTCATGACCGACCATTTCGACATCGTGGCCCGTTACCAGGGGGGCAACAACGCGGGTCACACTGTGATCATTGAAGGTGAGAAGTTCGTCTTCCATCTCATTCCCTCCGGAATCCTCCATCCCGCAAAGACATGCGTGATCGGGAACGGGGTCGTGGTAGATCCAGAAGCCCTGTTTGAGGAGATCGGAGAGCTCCAGAAAGGACTGGGACTGGAGCTGGAAAATCGGCTGTACGTGAGCAATCGAGCGCATGTAATCCTGGCCTACCACAAGGCCCTGGAGATTGCCGAAGAAGGTTCCCGCGGAGAAGAAAGGATCGGCACTACTTTTCGAGGAATTGGACCCTGCTACGAGGACAAGATGGCTCGCCGCGGCATCCGCATCGGAGATCTGCTCGACGCAGCCAGGCTGGAGGAAAAGCTCCTACCCAATCTCCATTTCAAGAACGCTGTCCTGGAGAAGGTCTATGGAGCTCCCCGGCTGGATTCCGGCCAGATTCTCGACCAGTGTTTTGTGTTTGGCGAAAAGTTGAAGCCGTTTGTCGCCGACACGGTCGAGTTTCTGAACGAGTCCGTCTCGCAGGGTCGGAGTATTCTGCTGGAGGGGGCCCAGGGGACGCAGCTGGACGTTGACCACGGGACCTATCCCTTCGTCACCTCTTCCAACGCCAGCGCCGGGGGTGCCTGTAGCGGAACCGGGTTGGGTCCGTCGGCCATCGATGGTGTTGTCGGGGTTACCAAGGCCTACACTACTCGCGTGGGAAGTGGTCCTTTTCCCACCGAGCTCGAAGATGAAATCGGAGAACATATCCGCACTCGGGGTGTTGAGTTCGGAGCCACCACCGGGCGGCCACGCCGGTGCGGATGGTTCGACGCAGTAGTTGGCCGCTACTCCAGACTCGTCAACGGTCTGACCACACTGGTGGTGACCAAACTGGACTGTCTCGACGAACTGGACGAGATCAAGATTTGTACCGGATACCAGATTGAGGGGGAAACTCTGCAACACTTTCCTGCTCAGATCGAGACGCTGGCCCGGGTAGAGCCGGTCTACGAGAGCTGTCCCGGATGGCGTGAGAATACTTCTGGCGCGACCTGCCACGAACAGCTGCCGCGGCCGGCCCGAGACTATCTGGCACGTATTTCCGAACTGGTGGGAACTGATATTTCGATGATCTCGCTGGGTCCGGACCGCAAGTCAACTATCCTGCTCGAGGAAAGCCCAAGATTGCCTGATCTGCTGGCCTGATTTCCTCGAGTTCCTGTGTTTCGTGTTCCGAGTGGCACGAACCATCAACCCCTAAGAGTAGATAATGACCAGTAACGTGAAGCCTGAGTTGTTCTCCGTCGCCGAGCCTTGGGCTTCGTACATCACCCAACCTGTAATCTGACATCTCGACTGGAACGCGTGGTGTATCGCCCACAGAATATCCGGGGAATCCAGAACTCCCAATTTGGAACAGCGTGAGCTCTCACCAGAGCCCCCATTAGTCGCCCCCTGCAGTCTGACTATTTGTTTCCATGTCTTCCGGACTTTGTAAAATAGACAGCTCATGTCCTACCCGTCTTCAAGGGCGTTAACTGATTGTTTCAGCCACTTGTCTTGCCGTTAGAGAGTTCTGGAACGCTTCGTTCATTAGGAAGTTCGGGACAAGTGAGGGAAGAATCCTTGAGGAAAGAAGGACGGCCCCTTTGGGATGACAGGGAAACGGAGACTGTTTCCCTCGCTTGTTCGTTGCGAGGTCAGGGGCCCCCGGGTAACAGAAGGGGCACACAGGGGGAACGCCTCCTGTAGAATTGTGTCAATGGCCACCTGTGCTGACCTCGGTCTTGTTGGAACGCTGCTGTTTTCGCCCCTGGCTCAGTCTACCCAGGCTCCGCACCTCCAGCTCGACGAGGTGCTATATCTCTACGGGGTCGAGTCCCAGGTGGAACAGATTCCCGCCCAGATCCGGAGTCAGATGGACAGCTACGAAGGGACGCAAAATCCCAAAGCCTTTGAGATCCTCAAGGATGTGCTCCCTCGAGCCTATGCCAAAGACGAGCTGATGGCCTCGCTGAGAGAGTCCTTCTACCGCCAGTCCGAGGGGCTAGATCTCAGCCCGTCACTGGAATGGCTACGCGGTCCGCTGGCCGCTCGCATTTCTGAGCTGGAGGCGGAAGCATCTCGGCCCGAAGCCTGGGACGAGATGCAAGAGTACGCTCGGGAGTCTCAGGACCTAGATCCCGAATCTCCAAGGGTCCAGTTGTTCCTCGAACTGGACAAAGCGGCCAGCGTGACCGAATCGGGGATCAGGCTGCTGCTCGAGATGGCTGGCGCCACGGCTCGGGGAATCAACCGCCTGGCACCTGAAAAAGGGCAGTTCCCCGATGAAGTCTTGGCCAGTCGGATCCAGGGGATCGAGGCCCAGATACGTCCCTTCTTTAGGGAAAGCACACGGCTGCTGCTGCAGTTCAAGTTCCGGACCCTCGAGGACGAGGAGATTCGTCAGTACTTGGAGTTTGTCCGCTCCTCCGAGGGCCAGTGGCTCCAGGAAGCAGTCATCGTCTCCCTGGTTCAGGCTTTGCGCGAAGCCGGGGACCGTGCCGGCTATCTCATCGACGAACGGATCAAGTAATCCGGTACTCCTCAATGCTGGGGCGTCAGTGGAGCTGGATTTCATTATGCCTGGACACAAAACACAAGGGTTTCGTGAGTCTGCTACGGCACCAGAAAAAGACGAAGGAGCGAGCGAGCGCAACCGTGACCCTGTGCTAGAATCAAGCCCCCCGAAGAGCGTTCATTCTCGCCTTTCGGGGAAATGGTGGGCCGCTAGCTCAGTTGGTAGAGCATCTGCCTTTTAAGCAGAGGGTCGCTGGTTCGAATCCAGCGCGGCTCACCATTTAATTTCAATAACTGACAGGAGTTCTCTCTCTGGAAAAAAGCCCTGATTGTGGCCTCTGGGTAACAAATGGGAAGTCCTGAAATGGCTAGAGGGCATTTCACTCCCGCCTGAGTACACTGGTCATATTCCAGTCAATATCCGGGAAAATTCAGGAAAGAGGTAGATATGAAAGTTGTGGCTGCTTCGGCCATGATCGCTATGGGTTCCACGGAATCACTCCGAGGTCTGCCTGCTGATCCTGCACCGGTTGTCTTCACCAAATCCAAGCTGGCCGTCCGTAAACCGAATGGTAAGCGGGAGGTCCTCGAAACCATGGGCTATGATCAGATCCAGGTGACGCAATACTCCTCATCGGGATCTGGCTTTCGACGATTACCCATAATTTTTCAAATGGGATTGATCACACGGGACAGGGAACTTCTCTTTCGGTCTCCACTACCTCTGTAGAGATTTATTCCCCTACCTCTTTGACTGATCCCACCGTCATACTAACCGTCTTTTTCGGCCGTGACAGCTGGGGCAGACGCGCCTCAGGTTGGTTAGATCATCGGTGCCGCTGCAGCTCTTGGTCGACATGGTTCCCAGGTTCCCCGGTTCACCGGATGATTTTGACCTGATGCGATGGACCCAAATGGGGACTGGCCAGGGCGGGGATGGAAAACGGGTACTTCCTGCTGGACTTCCTGCCTCTCCCTAACGTGGCCGTGGGCGGTTTCGCCACCACCGAGAGAGTCTTCAATCCGGAATTGGCCGGGGGGGACCAACGACTGGAAATCACCGGGGCCAGCTTCAGAAACGAAGGGGATCATTCTGAGGAACCGGAAAAGGCGAGACAGATGAGGTTGGTTCAGGCCTGGGGTCTGACTGTTGGCAACCGGCTGGTCTTGGGCTGGTATGGTGCGCCAGAGATCTTCAACACCGACCAGCTTCCCAATTTACATCGCCGGCGTTTTTCGATGTCCTGCAGCAGGCAGCAGCCCGAACCTCGATGGACGGTAGAGGTTCCTGGATGGCTAACATCTTCATCGAGAGGGTATGACGACCACTCGAATACAAATGTGTCTATCGGAATGCTTTCTAAACGGGGGGGCACACAAGCCCGTCGAGAGAATCGGCAATGGGTTGCGCGATCTTTACAACACCAATGCCCCTCTAATGCCAATCATGGGGGGACTGCCCCCATGATTGGCCAGTGGACTCGAAAAAGCTGGAGGGGGGCTCGTTCCACCTCACCCCTTAACGGCAATGTGAAACTACCCTAAGTCCACCTTAGTATTGCCGCCAAACTATGCAAGCAAGAAATGGGGCCCATGTCTGAGAGCCTGCTAGGGCATGATCCTTGCCCAGACATTCTTGGCAATGATAGCAATTGCAGCGGCCGCCACAACTGCGCCAACGTTGCCAATGATAGCTGTCAGGTGCTCTCCAATCGCTGGGAGTGAGCCCAAGGCGTCAGAGGCAGCTGCCAATACCAAGGCAGTGACTAAAACCCGAACATGGTCTTCTTTGGCGATCACCCAACCGGCGACGAGACCGAGAATTACAAAGGCTATTGCCACGTTTGGAATACTGGCAAAGGCAGCCAGAATTGCGAGTAGTACCGCAACTATTACTGAAACTCTCTCTAAGGACATGTAAACCTCTTTTGATATTTATGGTTCAAAAGTTAGCAGAAGGCTAACCTGAAACACAAGGTCAGGGTTGAATAAAGAGTAGTTTGCCAGGCCCCCTTTGAGGGTGCCTACCTTCAGTTAACCTTATATCAGGGGTAGAGGTGCATGGTACCGGGTGCCATTGTGCTGTCAGATTCGACGCAGTTTCACAGCTGAATCGTCTCACCGGAAGAACCGGCCAAGACACCGTACCGGGATCGACTGGCCCGTTACAATGAAATCCGCGTGGATTTCATTGAAGGAAGACAGCCCAGGGAAAAACAATCGCCACCGATAGCATACAAGAAGGAGATTGACTGGCAGGATACCGTTCATGTCGTGAGCACGGTTCAGGGAGATTTTCTCACCCCCGCAAAGTACACGAGTGCCCCCAGGAGGACCAGAACAACCGAGTTGAAGAACGCGAGTCCTCGAAGAGTTCAACGATGTTGGTGATGGAATACGAACGCGTCAGGAAAAAAGATGAACACAGTGATTACCTCTGCTGCCGCCTCCAGCGAGAGCGGCGAGATTGAACTTGAGTATCGACGAGTGCGGTCTTTTTCGGAACAGTTGGCGATGCGTTTGAGCCCTGAAGCAATGCAAGTCCATTCGGCGCACATGCATCCCACCTACAGTGATTTTTTCACGGTATCAGCTGGCTGCCAGTTTTTGGGATTTAGGTTGGCAGGGAGTCGTTGACAGGGACTCGTCGCGTCATGCAGCAAGTGCAGATCCCAGCCAGTGTAGATCAATTTAGACAAGATGTCCTGAGAGGCCTCCGTTCAACCCCCAAACGAATCCCCTGTAAGTATTTCTACGACGCTTGGGGCTCGAAGTTGTTCGAGGAGATCTGCCACCTTCCCGAATACTATCTGACCCGGGCCGAGTTAGAGATCATGGAACGCAGTGTCGGGGAGATGTCTGCCTGGATGGGACCTCAGACCAGGCTCATCGAGTTCGGCAGTGGAAACAGCGTGAAGACCAGGATTCTGCTGGACTCTTTGGACCAGCTTGCCGTCTATATGCCGGTCGATATCTCGCGAAGCCACCTGGGGTCTGTTTCTTCACAATTGGCTGTGGATTACCCTGGCATTGAAGTGGTGCCACTGGCTGCCGATTACTTGTCTGCCTTCACTCTCCCGGTAGCGTCGGCCCCTTTTAGACGCACTATCGCTTATTTCCCCGGCTCCACCGTCGGAAACATGAATGACGCCGAGGCAGAATCTTTTCTGAAAAAGATTGGCGACCTTGTCGGTGAAGATGGAGCTCTTTTGATGGGAATGGATCTAGTCAAAGATCCTGTCATTCTGGAGGCAGCTTACGACGATCGGGCAGGAGTCACGGCAAAGTTCAACCTAAACCTGCTGGAGCGGATGCGCCGGCAGCTTGGGGCTCAGGTCGTTTCGGCCAACTTCTCTCATTTTGTCCTCTACAACTCGACCCTGGAAAGAATCGAGATGTACGTCCGTTCAAACTGTCAGCAGACAATCATCGTTGGTGACCACGTATTCAGCGTCAAGAAAGACGAGCTGATTCATACGGAAAACTGTCACAAGTACAGTCCCGAGAAGGCTCTGGGCCTGGCTGCACGGGGTGGCTTTTCTGTGCGGAAGATGTGGTACGACTCGAATCAATATTTTAGTGTCCAGTACTGGGAAGCCAAGCCTCGTAAGATTTCCACCGCCGGCTCTTTTAATGGTTGATCGCTTGCTCCTCCTACTTCACACTGTACGCTCCAAACAGCTCGTAGTTCTTCAAAATCCGACCTAGGAAGAAACCGCAGCTGACCGGGAACCTCTCCCGCAGCTCCGAGTCGGATCTCTGATAGGCCTCACAGCAAGTCTGCACGAAAAGCAGGTCATAACCCTGTCCCACCCGGGCATCGTTCTTGGCCGCCAGCGTAACCAGCGTCTGGGTCAGCTCTTCGAAAGCCTCCGTTCCCATTCCCAGGATCGCCTGAACCGTATTCGCTGAAGCATAGGGGTCGCTGTGGCTGACCAGGCTCCGCAAGGTGTTGAAAGGATTCATCGGGCAGACACTCTCCGCCAGGTCCACGACCACGCGGTTCTTAGAGTGCTCACGGCTCTTTCCGGAGGCTCGCTGAATCAAGAGGCAGGCAAGTGCTAGCCCCTGGCCTTTTTCACTTGCCGGAACCCGCTGCGCCCAGACACGACAGGATTCAGCGTAGAGGAAGGCTCTCAGAGGAGAAAGCCAGCGACCCACCTGGGCATTGTTCAGCGCCTGGGCAGCGATCAGGAGAAGAGCTTCATGAATGGAAGAAAAACCATGTCCCTGGCTGGCGAGACGGGCAAGTCCGTCGAGGGCAGCCAGGGAATCGTCAGAGTACAGAACCATGTTTTCCAGTTGGCGCAGGTCTTCCGGGGAAACGGGGTCACCAGCCTGGTCGGGGATCGCGAGTTGTCCGGCCGCCCCGACCCGGGTTTCCAGTTCGTCCCGACACGGTCCCAAAACCAGAAAATGAAAGGACGGAAAGAGGATCTGATCGGCATTCTGCCATCCCAGAATCTCGGCGAACTCCCAGGCCTTTGCCAGTTGAATGAACTTCAGCCCTCCGTGAGCCGTGTCCCCGAGGGCCCGGGTCAGGCTCTGTGTTCGAAAGAAGTCACGGTGCGACGGATCTGCAAGGAATCCTCGAAGCAGAGCGAAGCAACGCTCAAAATCGCGACTCGACAAGAACTTCTGGAACTGATTCCAGCTCTCCTCCGGAGAATCCAGGGCCACGATATCCCTAGGGGTCCCGTCCCAGGCCGATCGTTTTCGTGCTCTGGCGATGAACCACCCCTGCTGGACACAGGGCCACCAACGGCGCTCCTCAGGAAACAGATCCAGGGTCGAGGCAGCACAGGAGAGTCCAAAGAAGCTGTGGGGAACGAGATCATCATAGAATTTCTCGTAAAGCTTCAGCGGAATGCTGGAAGCCACCTGCCGGATGAAATCCGAGGGCTCTTTCCAGTCCGCCTCCAAGGCCTTGAACCGCTTTACAAAGACCTTCGGATTGGAACTCTGGAACAGTTCCTCTAGAACCTCCTCTACGTTTTTCGTTTCTGGTTCCTCGTTTCTGGTTTCCTTGTTTTCGTTCATTCTTTCAGCGTTCCAGTGTCAGGCATTTATATTTTCGATGACTTTAAGGTTGCACCGTACCCTTGCCGGCCTCCATATTCAACCTTGAACCTTTCACTTTTCAACCTTCAGCCAGGACCCGGCCGGCCACTGGTGAAAATCTCGCGGCCGCTGTTGATTTCCACCACGGACTGCTAGGGTTGCGCGCCTTTCGGGGTAAAATGGTCGCATGATTGTGAGGCGTAAGAGTATAACGGTCTGGGTCGGCGGCATTCCATTGGGCTCGCTGCATCCAGTGGTCATCCAGAGCATGACGAACACCGACACGGCTGATATCGAAGCCACTGTCAACCAAATTCTCCAGCTCGCCGAAGCCGGCTCGGAACTGGTGCGGGTCACCGTCAACCACGAGCAGGCCGCTCTGGCCGTTCCCGAGATTGTGGCGCGCCTCGAAGAGTCGGGTTGCCCGATCCCGATCATCGGAGACTTTCACTACAACGGCCACCTCCTTCTGACCCGTTTTCCAGGCTGTGCACAAAAACTGGCCAAGTACCGAATCAATCCGGGCAATGTGGGTATGGGAAAACACCGTGACTCAAACTTCCGGAAGATGATTCAGGTATCCCTGGACAACGACAAACCGATCCGGATTGGCGTCAACTGGGGATCCCTGGACCAGGCCCTTCTGGATCGATTTATGGAACGAAATGCGGCGCTGCCGGAGCCCGAAGACGCCGGCTCGGTCCTGATGAAGACGATTGTGGAAAGTGCTCTTCGCTCCGCTCAACTGGCCGAGGAATACGGCCTGCCCTCGGATCGCATCGTCCTCAGCTCGAAAGTGTCAAAGGTCCCCGATTTACTCAGGGTCTATCGGCAGCTCGGGGAACGGTGCGCCTATCCACTGCATCTCGGTTTGACGGAGGCGGGGATGGGAACCCGAGGTGTAGTGGCCAGTACCGCCGGACTGGCGGTGCTCCTGACGGAAGGGATCGGAGATACGGTGCGGGTGAGTTTAACTCCGCAGCCGGGTGGCGACCGCTCTCGCGAGGTTCGAGTGGCACAGCAGGTTCTCCAGGCTGTAGGGAGCCGGAGTTTTACGCCCCAGGTCAGTGCTTGCCCCGGCTGCGGGCGAACCACCAGTACTTTCTTCCAGCAACTGGCTGAAGACATTCAAAGTTACCTGGTGGCTCGAATGCAGGATTGGAAGGATGCCTACTCCGGTATTGAGGAACTGAAGGTAGCGGTGATGGGTTGCGTCGTCAACGGCCCGGGCGAGTCAAAGCACGCCGATATTGGAATCTCATTGCCCGGGACCGGAGAGAGCCCCAAAGCTCCTGTCTACATAGACGGTCGCCACTTCACGACCTTGAGGGGTTCCAACATTGCCGTTGACTTCCAAAATATTCTGGAAGAATACGTAGGGGAGCGATTCGGCGCTGGTCAAGCAGACGCGAGCCAGCGCAGCGAGTAAAAACCCATTACCTACGACGGGCTGCTAGCAATGGTTGATTGACCCGCACAGCCGGGGCTTGCTGAATCTCTGTCGCCGGTGGTCTTTCTGATTGTGTTGCTCTCTACGGCGGTCTACGGACTGACCGGATTCACGATCGAACGAATCGAAGAGTCTTCAGAGACCACTCCAGTCTGAGAGAGAGCACCAGGCTGATCAGCAAGAGAGCATGTTATACTGCAGCTCCTCATGTATGCCCCGGGTACCGGTATCACACTGGTGCAGCTCGAGGATATCCTGTCGGCTCGTAACGTTATCCACTCCGCTCTGCATAGACCGCCAGTGGTTGGATCCCAGATTCTGAGCAGGCAGGCCGGCCTGGAAGTCTACTTAAAGATGGAGCTGTTCCAAAAGACTGGATCTTTCAAGCCTCGCGGCGTCCTCAACCGACTGTCGCATCTGAACATCGAGGCCTGCGAAAGAGGCGTGATCTCCCTTTCAGCCGGCAACCATGCTCAAGCCCTCGCCTGGGCGGCATCCTCTCGTGGAATTCCCTCCACGGTGGTGATGCCCGAAAGGAGTGTGAGCAGCAAAGTGGCGGCCACTCGGGCCTATGGTGCCCGGGTTGTCCTCACCTCTGGGAACCTTCTGGAAACGTGCCTTCAACTGCGCGATGACCAGGGACTGGTTCTCATACATCCGTTCGACGACGAGCACATCATCGCCGGACACGGGACCATCGGGCTGGAGATCCTCGAGGACATTCCGCAGGTGGAGGTTCTGGTCGTTGGAATTGGAGGAGGGGGCCTCATATCAGGCGTCGCGGCAGCCGTGAAAAGGAAGAACCCTGCAGTAAGGCTAATAGGTGTGGAGCCGGAGGGTGCCCCTACTATGACCAGAAGCCTGGAAAAGGGAGAGCCGGTTCATCTCGATCGAATGGATACAATCGCAGACGGTCTGGCAGCTCCCTTCGTCGGGCTCAAGAATCTGCACCACGTGCAGGCACTTGTTGACGACGTGGTCACCGTTTCCGACAAGTCTATTGCAGCCGCGATGAAGCTGCTTCTGGAACGTTGCAAGGTCTTAGCGGAGCCGGCCGCGGCCGCGACAGTAGCTGCGATGCTTTGCGGAAAAGTAAGACTGAGTCCGGGAACTCCAGTCGCCTGCCTGCTGAGCGGGGGCAATGTTGATCTCAAAATGCTCGCGGAATTACTTCGAAATCCTTCCCATTCGCCACCGGCTTCGCAGGTATGAAGCTCTGCGCCTCCACGACTTGAACGCCCATAACGCATACAACAAAAGAGAGCGACATCACACTCAACAGCAGATACCCTGTCAACAGACGCCGCAGCTAAGTACCGCTTGCGTCGATGGGTGGCTCGGTTGGCCCGGGTTGGTGCGGTGTGGGACCCTCCTAATGGAAAGCAATCGGGTTTGGGGCTCGATGCCGCGAATCTTCTGGCAGCACATCCTTCTTTCGTTCGTCAAGCTCTGCCACAGATCTCAACCTTTCCCACCCGAAACACGGTAGAATCTGGAAGCGAAGTCCTGCCATTCTAGCGTAACGGAGAGGACCTGGGATGCAGATTTCCTACAGAACCAACTGGGTTCAGGATTCCTCACAGTGAAGCCGTTTTGCTGCGTTCATTAGAAGCAAGATCTCGATTAGCGGGGTCGATGGCTGTCCAGGAACTTGAAGAAATCGCTGTCCGTGGAGAGGATCAGCCAGGACTCCTTGTCAAGGGAGTCTTCATAGGATTCCATGGTTTTCAGGAATTGGTAGAACTCGACATCCTTATTGTAGGCCTTGGCGTAAATGGCCGTCGCTTCTCCATCCGCCTTACCCACCAGCGTCTGAGACTTTCTGTAGGCTTCGGATGCAATCTTCTTTAGCTCACGCTCCTTCTCCCCGCGGATGCGGGCGCTTTCGCCCTGGCCTTCGGACAGGAAGCGCTGGGCGATTCGATTGCGCTCAGCGATCATTCTCTCGTAGGCGTTCAGTCGGACTGCTTCCACGTAGTCGATGCTCTTGAAGCGTACGTCGACGACTTCGATACCGAGATCGCTAGTGTCCTGGCTGGCATTGGTGAGGATCTCCTGCATGACTTCCAGGCGTCCTTTTACGATGGTCTCCAGCTCGTCCATCTCCGACTCGGGCAAGGTGGGATCCGGAGTCACTTGCCGATTGGTGGAGCGAACCAGAGAGACGAGATCGTGTTTCGCAACCGCCCGCTTGGTAGCGCCATCGATAATGTCGTCGAGCCGAGTCTGGGCAGCGCGCTCGTCAGAAAGACGTTCCAGAAACAGCTTGGGATCAGATATTCTCCAGCGCGCATAGGTATCCACCCAGATGAAACGTTTGTCTGCCGTCGTGGCCTGATCGCTGTCGCCATCCCACGCCAGAAAACGCTTGTCAAAGAAGTGAGTCCGATCCATGAGTGGCCACTTGAAGTGGACCCCGGGGTTCAATATGGGGTCTCCTTGGGGTTTCCCGAAACGGGTAATCACGACCTGCTGGGTTTCGTCGACGATGAAAAGTCCGTTGATGAGGATGATGGCGGTAATAATGAGAAGGCCTAGAACTATAAATTTGGTTTTCATTGGCCTGTTCCTCCCTTTCCAATCTGGAGCAGAGGCACGATGTTTTGTGTGTCTTTGTTTAGAATCAGCTTTCGGCCGACTTTGGGCAGGACCTGATTCAGGGTTTCAATGTAGATCCTCCGCCGGGTGACTTCCGGTGCTCTTCGATACTCGGCGTACAATGAATTGAATCGAGAGGCCTCACCTTTTGCCCGGTTGACCCGGTCAATGGAATATCCCTCAGCCTGGCTGATCTGCTGCTCCGCTTCCCCCCGAGCCCGGGGGACGTCCCGGTTGTATTCCCCTCTGGCTTCATTGATCAGCTTCTCGCGCTCCTGCTGAGCCTGGTTCACCGCGTTAAAAGAGGGCTTGACCGGATCCGGTGGGGCCACGTCCTGAAGGATCACCTGCTCCACCCGGAGTCCTGTTTCGTACTGCTCACACAGTGCCTGCAGCTTTTCCTCCACGGCTAGGGCCAGCTCGGTTCGGCCCACCGTTAGGACTTCATTGACCGTCCTGTCTCCCACGATCTCCCGCATGACAGCCTCCGTCATGTCCCGGAACGTCTCGCGAACATTTCTGACCTTGAAGAGAAACTTGAAGGGGTCTGCAATCCTATATTGCACACTCCATTCCACGTCCGCTACGCTCAGGTCGCCGGTCAGCATGAGAGACTCTTCAGGGTAGTCCCGGGCCGCGTACTGAGTGCGGACACCCGCCTGAACGGTTTTGAAGCCGAATTCTTCCTTGAGCTGCCGCTGAGATGGAACGATGCTGACCTTTTCGAGGCCGAAGGGAATCTTGAGGTGCAGTCCGGGACCAACCGTCCGTTGATATTTTCCCAGCCGCAGGATGACGCCCTCGCTGTTGGCCTCGACCTGAAACCAGGCAGTGAAGAGCAGAATCACGAGCAGAGCGACCAGTACCATGGGAATAAGCTTGAGGCGACTCAGCAGGTCGGGCATTTTGAAGTTCTTCAGATCGATATAATCTTCGGGGTCCATTGACTACCTCCTTCGTACCTTGCGAAGTTGCCATCGAGCTGGCTCGCACGCCCCAGCCCGGGTTGGTTGACTTCACAGTAGACACTCTTTTCTATTACGATAGACATCTCAAAGTCATTGTGCCTTATTATTAGAGAAGTGAGAAGTTAAATGGGTAGTGTTCTGAAGAAGAAGAGAAAAAGAAGAGGTAAGCTTCGCCGTAAGCGGAGACACCAGATGAGGAAGAACTCACACTCCAAGTGAATCTTCCCTTTGATTACGGCCCTTTGCCAGGCGGTTCCCTTGGAGTTTCTAGTGCATCTTGACCACTCTGGAACTCTAAGTGAAATCAGACTCTCAAGTTCTATTTCCGTCCATACATTGACTGGGGGCCGGTCTCTCGCCGGCCCGCTGGTGCCATCTACTGGCCCCTTTCGGGTGGCCGCCCACGACAGTCGTCTCCATGAGTGGCCTGCCCCCAGAAATCCTCACTGATTGAGCAGCAATGCTCTGCTGCCGTAGAAGATTGCTGTGAGAACCCGTACCGAGTATAGTTAGTTGACGCCTACCAGATCTGGAGTCGTAATGGAGGGAGATTCAATGGCGGAAGGAAAAAGGGGCGGGCAGGAAAAGACTGATTATTCCCGCCGTGATTTTTTTAGAACCAGCGCTACCGGTGCTCTGACGGGGAGTCTGGTTGCAGAAGCGACCACGACCGTGGCAGCGGCTGCTAATGAACTCGTCGGGCCGGCCGCAGTTCCCATCACTCTCAAGGTGAATGGCAAGAAGCGTTCTCTGGAAATAGAGCCTAGGGTCACCCTCCTAGATGCCCTGAGGAACGACCTGGATGTTACTGGAGCCAAGCGAGTTTGCGACCGCGGGACCTGCGGGGCCTGCACGGTTTTGCTGGACGGCAAGGTTGTCTACGCCTGCTCGGTTCTAGCCATTGATGCCCAGGGAAGCCGCATTGAAACGGTGGAAGCGGTGGGGACTTCGGATCGGATGCATGCGATCCAGACGGCCTTTGTCGAGAACGACGCTTCTCAGTGTGGCTTCTGCACACCCGGCTTCATTGTCGCCTGTAAAGCGGTCCTGGATGAGCACCCCGAAGCCTCCGGGCATGACCTGAAACAGGGTCTGGGTGGAAACCTTTGCCGCTGCGGAACCTATGCCGGAATCCACGACGCTCTAGCCGAGTTGCTGGAGGAGGAGGTGGCGAATGCCTGAGTATAAATGGCCTGATTTTTCGAAGCGATCCCTCATCGGTAGCAAGGTGACGCGGCTGGACGCACCGTTCAAAGTATCGGGTGAGGCCAAGTACAGTTACGACGTGAACCGGCCGGGCATGCTCTTTGGAGGTATTCTCCAATCGCCTCACGCTCACGCTCGGATTACGCGTCTAGAGGTCGCCGCCGCTCAGGTCATGCCCCAGGTCAAGGCCCTGCGCGTGATCCAGGATGCTGGAACCGAGATCAAATGGGAGATGGACGACATTGTCTCCGTTGCCGCCAGCAGCGAAGCGGCCCTCTACGATGCCCTGGGAGCCATCGAAATCGATTTCGAAGTTCTTCCCCATTTCGTCACTGAGGAGCAGCGAGACGAGGCACCGAAAGAGAACGCGGGTGAAGCGCAGACTACCGGCAACCCGGAGCAAGCTTTAGCCGAGGCGGACATGGTGATGGAGGGGTACTACGGCATTGCCAGGATCGCTCACTGTTGCCTTGAGTCCCATGGCCAGGTATGCGAATGGCAAGACGACAAGCATCTTACTGCCTGGTGTTCGACGCAGAACGTTTCCGGCCTGCCCCCCCAGTTTGCAGAGGCCCTGAATATTCCTGTCGCCAACGTGCGGGTGATCACGCCCTTCATGGGCGGAGGCTTCGGCAGCAAATTTTCGGTGGATCGCTGGGGTATTGAGTGTGCCCAGCTGGCCCGCGAAGCGGGGGCGCCTGTCAAGATGATGCTTCTGCGCGATGCCGAGATAGCCGTCGCTGGTGACCGCCCTTCCGCTTATGCCAATGTCAAGGTGGGGTGCACACGCGACGGGGAACTGACTGCCTGGGAATCGGAATCATGGGGTTCTGGAGGCGTAGCCAGGGGAGGGAATCCACCCCTGCCCTACGTTGTCCAGTTCCCCAATATCAAGAAACAGCACAGCGCTATTCCAACCCATACCGGTTCGGCCCGGGCCTGGAGGGCTCCGAATCATCCCCAGGCATGCCTGATCACGATGGCGGCCATCGAAGACACGGCGGCCGAAATCGGAATGGATCCCCTGGAATTGATGATCAAGAATATTCACCTGACCGGACGATTGGCTGCCGTCTACCAGCAGGAGTTGAATATTGGCGCCAAGATGATTGAATGGGAAGAAAACTGGCACCCCCGGGGACAAGGAGCCGGATCCGGTCCAGTCAAGCGAGGTCTGGGCCTGGGGATCCACACCTGGGGCGGCCGGGGGCATACCAGCCATTGCGAGGTTGTCGTCTATCCTGACGGCGGTGTGGAGGCCAAACTCGGTAGCCAGGATCTAGGGGTTGGAACCGGGACGATCATAGCTATGGTTCTGGCAGAGACTTTTGGACTCAATATCAAAGATGTAACGGTCAAGATAGGTGACAGCAGCTACCCGCAGTCCGGGCCCTCTGGGGGCAGTACTACGTGGGGGGTGTGAGTTCCTCGACTAGAAGGGCCGCTCTGGACGCGCTGGAAAAAGTATTAGAAGCTTCCGCCCCAGCGCTGGGAGTGAAATCAGGCGAGGAATTGGAAGCCTGGCGTGGCACCATTCGGGTCAAGGAGGATCCCTCCCGGCATATGGAGTGGAAACGGGCGGCCGCCCGAATTGGTCCGAATCCTCTGACTGCCATGGGACGTAACCCTG
>CAZMGM010000010.1:0-74219 GCA_964565865.1 uncultured Acidobacteriota bacterium
CGACCTGGCCGGAGTGGAGAGCACAGGCCAGCCCTTCTTTGAATCGCTCCAGCGGGTAGCGTGCACCGACCACGCCCTGGAGCCGGTCACCCAGATGGCTGGCCATCTCCAGCGCCTTCCGGAAGATTTGGGAGGTGCTCGTATAACTACCGACAACCCGCAGCTCTTTGTACCAGATCGAGGTCCAGTCAATTCCTCGAGGTATCCCCGGCATTCCTACCAGTACAACTTTTCCCCTGGCAGCCGTAAATCGCAGGCAGTCATCGATGCTGGACGAGCCTCCTACGCAATCGAAGCTCATGTTAACTCCGCCCGACATAACCGGTTTACTCAGCTCGGGGTGGAACAATTCGGACCCAAGAAATCCTGCAAGCTCCTCGAAAAGGCCTCTTCCCGGTGCAAAGACCCTCTCCGCACCGAATTGGACTGCCCAGTTCTTCTGGTGTGGGTACTTGGCCACTGCTAGCACCGTGGCTTGCGGCTGGAGCTGCTTAAGCGCTGCAATCGTGAGAATGCCGATGGTCCCACATCCCATAACCAGCAGGGTATGGCCAGGCTTTACCTGCGCGCTAACCACCGCCTGCAGGCAGCAGCTGAGCGGTTCGACGAGCACCGCTTCCTGGTTACCCAGAGACTCTGGAACCCGGTGCAGCTGCAGGGGGTGGGCCACGAAAGAACGGCTCCAGCCCCCTCCCGTGTCCTGGCAGAAACCAGTTTGCACCCCTGCCGAGATGCAACCTTCCGTCACATTGCGACACTGGGCAAAATGGCCAGCCCGGCACTCGGTGCAAAGCTCGTAAATGCCCCGAATTCTACAGTGAAGAGGTGGCTCCAGAACGACTCGCTCACCAACGGCGAACTCGCCCCCATCTGGTCCGGCAGCCACAACCTCCCCAGCGACTTCGTGCCCCAATACGAAAGGACAGGAAGTATAGGGCGAAAAGTAAGTGCTTCCCGTGGCCGTGACCGTGGCCAGATCCGAACCACAGATTCCACTCAGCAAAGGACGGATCCGAATCCATTCACTCCCGGGGAGCTCTGGCTCTGGCAACTCAGCCAGACGGGTTGTCCCCAGTGGCGACGTGCAAATCCACTTCCAGTATCTTCCCGGGTAGCGGGCGGCCAGGAAGCGCGGAACACTTCTTCTATACTCAATCGCTCTCATGTTTCCAGGCAGCCCGGATTCCACTGCTGCACGTCCCAACCTTTCCGTGAAGCGATTTTCTCCAACCGTGCATCGGGGTTGACCGCCACTGGGTTCCCCACCTGGCTCAGCATCGGCACGTCATCCAGGCTATCCGCATACGCGTGGCTGGACTTTAGGCGGACCCGGTGGCTGCACGCATAATCCGCAAGAGCTTTCGCTTTCTGGGGTCCCGTCAGCGCGCCCGTCTGCAGCGCGCCGGTAAACACACCGTCGGCTACCTCGAGATCCACACACAACATATGATCGGCCCCCACATGTTCGGCTACAGGTGTTACGATCTGGCGGATGGAACCGCTGATCAGTACAATGTCTCGTCCCGCAGCCCGGTGGCTTTCGATGCAGGCGAGAGCCTGAGGATAAACTTTGGGCTTCAGCTCCTCCGCAAATAGCGCCTCGGCTCCTTCGCGCAACTGTTGGGGAGTGAATCCTCTGTAGTTTCGGTAGAACCGGGTCGTGAGCTTTTCCCGGCTAATGCGATCCACGATCAAGTATCCGGGTATTCTGGCGAGAAGGCCAGCCGTCCACACCAATCTCCCGATGTTTCCCATCTCTCGACGTCTGAGAAAGGCATAGTAGCGAATAATGTTCCCGTTGAGTAGAGTCCCATCGACGTCGAAGAAGGCCGCCGTACGCTCATCCATCGGGGCTCGCTATCCGGAGCTCTCGGACGGCTGCCTGGACATCCCGAGCGATCAATCTGTAAAGCTCCTCCCTGGAAAGGCGTCCCAGCTGATGCTGGTACCGTTGCATTGGCACCGGCTCCCCAAAAGCCACTTTGATCGGGTGCCTGATCGGCCAGGATTTCCCTGCCGGGAGAGCTTTGTAAGTTCCGGAGATGGCGATGGGAACGACCGGAACTTGTAGCTCCCAGGCAATCAGGCCCAGCCCGGCCTTAAACTCCTGCACCTCCCCACTCCTGGACCGGCTGCCCTCCGGATAAATCAGTACGGGCTCCCCCGACCAGAGGATTCCCTTCACCAGTTTCAAGCTCGCCAGTGAGTTCTCATGCCGTTCGATCGGCACCACATTTAGCAATTTACTGACCAACCATTCCAACCATTTCGAAGAAAAGAAATAGTCGCGCGCGCCCAGAACGTGGAGTCGAAGAGCTTCATCTAGGCCCTTCGAGTTTGCCACAGCAGCCACCACGGCCCCGGTGTCGAGGTGGCTGCTGTGATTGGCAGCTAATATGTACGGTTTCCCGACCGGAACCACGTTTCCGTTCCTCACGTTCAACCCAAACCAGGACGTCAGAATGCTCCGTGCCGCACCAAATGAAGCTCTCAAAAGGGCCCGGTCCAGCCTTCTTTTAGCAACCAGCGGCAAAGTTGAACTGAGCGCTGATTGAGGGGCGGATTCCAACACAGACTCATCGGCTTTGAGCACCCGCAGAAGTTCAAAGAGTTCTCCGACTTTGGTCAGTTGCACTGCCTGCTCATCTGGGATTGGCACACCCAAAACCTCCTCTGCCAGGAGAAGCATCTCAATGGCTTGCAATGAGTCCAGCCCCAGATCGTCGTAAAGATCCGTAGAGCCGATAATGTCGGCCTCTGGGTGGCCCGAAAGGCGGCTCAGTTCAGAGATCAACTCTTTTCTTGGAGAAGGGGTCCGCTTCTTTCTCCCGGACGGGTGAGTTTCTTTTTCCTTCGGCTCCCGTTTCTCCTTCAGCTCTCGTAGCAGACGGCGCCTGAGTTTCGGGTGGTCGATTTTCCCATCCTCGTCAACAGGCACTCCCTCCGCCCAGAAATGAATCCTCTGCAGTCGATGGTAACTGGGGAGTTCCCGAGCCAGCTTTCGAGCTTCCTCCTGGATCATTTCCTCCGTCTCTTTTGCCCCCTCGGCGCCATTGTCGTCTGCCTGGATAACCGCATGTATTTCCTCAGTCAAGCCTTTCGGTATTCCCACGACGCCGATGTTCCGTACCCCTTGAATCTCTTGGTAGATTGCTTCCAGGTCCATTGGGTAGACATTTTTTCCGGCCCCAGTGACGATGACGTCTTTGGTTCTGCCAGTAATATAGATATAACCATCGACGTCGACCCAGCCCAGATCACCTGTGTGAAACCAGTCGTCTTCCATGACAGCCCGTGTGGCACCATTGTTCTTGAAGTACCCTTTCATCAGGCTAGGGCTCCGGATTACAATTTCTCCAACACCGTGCTTGTCGGGATGATCCAAGCGGACTTCCACGCCCGGGAGGGGCCGCCCCGCTGACCGGGCACGTGCTCGGTGCAGTGGATTAACGGTCACGACAGGCGCCGTTTCGGTGAGGCCGTATCCCTCATAGATGGGCATGCCCAGCGCTTTGAAGTCTTGGAAAAGATCTTCGCCAAGGGTCGAGCCTCCACTTACAAGCACTCTGACTCGCCCGCCAAATTCCTGATGTACCCTGGAAAACAACTTGCGGCCAATGTTGCGGCCAAAGCGCCGTTCCACAGAATGACTGATCTGCTTGGATGTCGCCATCAGGTTGGATTTGAACGTGGAACCCGCTGTACCCAGGACCTTGCGTTCGAGATAATCTCTTAACAGCGAGTAGATCGTGGGAACACCCAGCATACAAGTCGTTCCGGTTGTGCGCATCGTCTCCAGTATCACGCGAGGTTTTAGCGTCGTTGCGTAGACAACCCTAGCCCCTCCTGAGATGGGCATCAGGAAGCCACCGGTGAATTCGAGCGCATGATACAGGGGTAGCACGGACAGGAACACGTCGTCCCGATCCACAGGGAGGTTCTTGTCAACTCCGAAAAGATTTGTGAGAAAGTTTCGGTGGCTGTGCACTGCACCTCGGGGATCGACCATGGTACCGGTCGTAAAAATAATCGATGCTGGATCATCCGGTGATACCCTCGGCGGTTCAAAGAGAACCGGGGCGACAACTTGCGCACAACTCCGGGGAAGACTGGACTCCCGAAAAGCCCTACATTCCTGGTCAACGTTCAAAAGCAGCACAGGGGATTCACTGGCCTCATTCTCGGCCAGCGCTTCCTCTCTGAGGCCAGAGAAGCAACGTTCAGAGGCCAAGATCGCCCTGGCGTCAGTAAGCGCTGCGATTGACCACACTTCCCGGTGCCAGGTCTGAGCATCTATGGGCACGACCGTCAAACCGTTTCGGGCAGCACCCAGGTACGCCAACCCCCACTCGGGCTGATTTTCGGAGAACAGGATCACTCGATCGCCCTTGCGCAGCCCCTGGGCGTGGAATCTTGCCCCAATCGTCAGAGCCGCTTCCCTTAAATCTATGTAGCGGTACTGCACCCACTCCCCGTTTCTTTTGATCTGTAGTGCTACACGCTGGGCATATTCACGGCTGCTCCGGTCAAGAAGTTCATTTATGGTCTCAGCCGGCAACTGAGATGCTTCGCCCTCCAGCTCCATCGTCCCCGTGCCTTCGATCTTCAGGATGAACTTCTTAACGCCCGGGATGTGGACATTCTGGATATAGTGGCGCCAGTTTATGCGGGTAACATCAAAATTGAAGCGCTTCTTTTCCTCCGGACGAAGTGAGTCAAAAAGTTCGGTCGTGCGGTCCACCTGGAACTGACAAGCAAGATTCAAGTAGGGCTCGTAGATCTCCCCATAGTAGTAAAGTTTTTGGTTAGCCAGCTTCGCAGCGGAAATGCGGCGTCTTACCTTCTTGGTTGTCTCAAAAACCGCCAGCCTTTCCAGTGTTCTTTCAGCTGTGTGTAGCGGTACTGTTCTGAGGCGATGCTGTAATCGAAAGGTGGTCGGGTTGGGGAAACGTAGTCTTCGGATGAGAATCGGGAGGCCTTTCTTGTCCAGCATGGGGTGCTTTTTGAAGTATCTGAAGATTAGATCGTAGAGTTCACCAAGGGCGATCGGGTTGCTCGAGCTAGTCGCTACCTGATAGACCTGAATTCCTCCGGTTGCAGCCGCAGCGGGCAGCGACGCCAGGAGAGCATTAACCACCATGTCGACCGGCACCAGATCTAGCAGAACATCGGGGTCAAGAGGCAACAGCTTGAGACGGCCTTTACCAATTGCGGCAATGAGCGGGTCCGCCATTCGTAACCCGTCCAGCCACCCCGGGCAGGGCTCCGAGAGACTGCTTTCAATAATCGAGGGGCGAAGAATTACAGTCGGAACCGTTTTGCGAGCGGCTAGCACTAATTGCTCGCCCATCGCCTTGGTGTAGGTATAGGTGTCATTCCAACCCCTTTTCCTGGCCCATTGCATTCCACCCTGCTGTAGCTGCTCCTGAATCCAGGCTTTTCGAATACGCTCCAGGCGAGCGCGGCGGTGCGGGCGGGCCCTCTTTTTCTTTCGGGATTGCTTGAGGAGCAATAGGGTGAACTCTCGTTCCCGAGCTTGGCTGGCGGCTTCTGCATGGACATCCTTAATGATCGACTTCACCTGTGCGATGTCGCGATTCACATCTCCAAAATAACCTTGAGGAAAGGGCTCTGTGGTGTGGGGTGGGGCACTATGATAAAGATCTTCGGAGGGTTCTTTGTGGACGGCCCCATTCACATAGGCGGTTGAAACATGAACCAGAACTACAGCCTCACACGACTCAGCAAACTTGGCTACCCTCCCAGCTGCCATTACATTGAGGGAAAGAGCTTCGTCGAGCGGGGCATCGAAAGACACTACGGCCGCACAGTTGATAATTACATCGATCTCGTGTCGTAGTTGTTCTATTGTCTCTCGGTTAATACCCAGGTCGTCCTTCGAGATATCCCCTTCTACAGCTCTAATCTTTTCCTGCAAAAACTCGGGTAAGTCTTCCCCGTACAAACCCCGCAGGCGATCGAAGGCACTTGATGTATAAATCTCCCGCTCCAACCTAGTCTGGACGGAAAGAACTCTACCCCTCAGTCTCTGGGAGGGACGAATCAAGGCATAAATTCTCTCAACCGTAGGTGCAGCAAAAAGAATCTTCTCAATTAGAGGTTGCCCCAGAAAGCCCGTTGCTCCGGTTACAAGAATCCTCTTTTTTTTCAGGTATTCGGCAATTCCCTGCATAAACCGATCCTATGAACGCCTCCCCCCTTAAAGAAAAGACCTCTTACTTCTAACGGATAACCACTTTTAGGCTCCGGGGTAGAATTCTCGCTTTTACCGGGGTACCCCCGCACACATCTCCATCCAACATCTTTGCTGTCGGGACCTCGGTTCGAATGTCCACCGAAGCAGCCTTAAAGAGTGAAAAACTCGGGTGCTTGAGGTGGCTTCCCGTATAGACCCTAGGGAAATTAGCCATCAGATCAAGTTTGCCGATTTTACCAACCACGACAATATCAAACAGCCCGTCGTCAACCTTCGCGTCCGGTGCAAACTGGAGCCCTCCTCCGGTAAAGGGTGTATTTAAGACTAGTACAGACGTACAGTCCTGACTCAGAATCTGGTTGTCAAGCTCAATCTCCATTGCTACCGGTTTCATTTTCCAGAGCGCCTTGTAGATTGCTACTATGAATGCCAGGTGTCCCCTCAGCCACTTCAACCGGTTGCTCTCATCCGCGACCTGGGCTGGGAATCCCACACCCAAAACGGATAGAAAATGCCGCCCGCCCGCCATTCCTACATCGACACGTTTACTCTGCCCATTCTGGGAAATCTCTAGAGCGGCTGCAAGGTGATTGCAGGGTAAACCCAGGCTCCGCGCAATATCGTTTCCTGTCCCTACTGAGAGAATTGCTAGCTCTGTTGGGGAACCTACTACCGAGTCGACTACCTCGCGGATCGTCCCATCGCCCCCCATTACCCCAAGACGAGACTCCTCCTTCGCAACGAGTTCACGGGCAAATCTGGTGGCATCGCCTGGACCAGCTGTTTCCAGAATCTCTATTCCAAGCCCAGCTCCTAGTTGCCGAAGTTCCTCGATCGAGACTTGTCCGCGGCCAAATCCGGCCGAAGGGTTAGCAATTACCTTCATTTTTGCTGCGAGTATACCAACCTGCGAACCGGTAATTAGGTCTTTTGGCGGTAACTTTCACAACTTCTTAAGAATGGTTTTATATATAAATATGTATTTTTGATGGTAGTAGTAGGCTCTGTGGAAACTGTGCGAATCCTGATCTGAACAGGGAAGACCCTGTGAAAGAGGACACCTATTGATTGAGGATAAACTTGAGGGGTAGCCCCTTGAGGCGTGGGTGCGCAGCATGCACAGGGCGTACACAGCGGCTTCTGTAGATATGCGTTACCTTACCTTGTCGTTCCAATTGTCTTCGATGGGATATCCTGGAGAAGGCCACCCGGGTGGCAACATATTCAGCCGGAGGCACGACCTGTCTGGTGATGGGCCTGGTCTTCAAAACCAGTTGAGCTGCGGCGAGAGTCGTGGCTGGTGGGTTCGATTCCCATGTGCCTCCGCCAGCGTTATTCGGGTGAAGGATCATAGTTATTTCCTAGACAAAAGACCGGAGTTTATTCCACCCGGGACCATGTTTTCTCTAATGGGATTGTTATCGGGTTAGACAAGGTCGGTGCCGGAGCAAGCCATGGGGCGGAGGCGGGTTGTAGCCTGTTGCTCTTCGCACCTCACGGGAAAGTGGCAAACAGTAGAGGAGTGAAGAACACATTGGTATTAAAATACAACGCCGTAGCTGTTCAGACGGACTTTCCCAACCCAGCTTCCCGTGCCGAAATGAAGAATAATACGGCTCGGATGTTGCAGTTGATCACAATGGCAGTAGAAGGCTACAAGCCTTTTCTTCCGGTCAAACTGGTTGTTTTTCCGGAGTTCGCGCATGCAGCCCCTGTTTACAATACGCTTAAGGAATTGGTTTCCCGGCTGGGTGTGCGCATTCCCAATGAGCACACGGAAGCGCTGGGAAAAAAGGCACGGGAGTTCGGCCTCTGGGTTCAAACGGGATCCATGCTGGAGATCGACGAGAAATACCCGGGGGCCCTCTTTAATACTACATGCTTAGTAGGTCCTCAGGGGATCGAGTTCAAGTACAGAAAGATTTATCCCTGGATTCCGTGGGAGGTCCATACGAGCCCACACGACATTGCAGGTTATGAGGAAGAATTGTATCCCGTGGCCGAGACGCCAATAGGGCGAATTGGAGCCGCGATCTGTTATGACTGGCTTTTTCCAGAGGTATTACGGCAGCTTGCGGCGAACGGAGCGGAGGTCCTGATTCGAGTCTCCGCCTATATGGAGCCTTTTGGTATGACCGAGCCCATGGACTGGTGGACGGTTGTGAACCGCTGCCGGGCGCTGGAAAACTTGTGCTACGTCGTTGCGGCTAATCAGGGAGCCTCCCTGAAAAACTATCCGCCGTTTTCCTGGCCCGGGGGTAGCATGGTTATAGACCACGACGGGCGAATTGTGAGCCAGGCGAGCCCCGGGGGTGGGGAAAAGATCGTGGTGGGCCCGGTTAATATCGACCTTCTGCGACAAGAGAAGGAGGACCGGCAAGCCCATCAAATGCTGGCTCATTTAAGGACGGAAGCACATCCGCTGTATACGCGATCGATTTATCCGGCAGGCACCTTCGGTCGGGGTGAGGGGACCTATGATGAGAATGTAAGCCGAATTGAGAAGGTAAAGAAGAAGATTGGGCACGGCCCCTCACTGGGTAAACGGCGGGACGGGGAGTAAGTACTCTTTGGGCTTGGTCCCACGGTGTGGCCAGCCCTGTTTCCCTGGAGCCAGGAAAAGGTGGAGGCAAGTTGCAGATATGTAGCCTGGGGCTCTCCGGGAAAGACCGCTTGGCCACGAAGCCCTAGAACCTGAGACTGATCCCTGGATTCCTCGAAAGGCAGATTTATTGATGGGGATCCAAGGGGTTTGGTACCATATCGGTTCTTCAATTCCTTGAGGGTTGATCAGTGAAACGGACCTATCAGCCAAACAACCGGCGGCGCAGAAAGAAGCATGGCTTCAGGGCCCGCATGCGCACGAAGTCAGGGAGATTAATCCTGAAGAGACGCCGGGCGAGAGGGCGGAAAAGGTTGACCGTGAGTGGCTAGCAACTGGTGCTTCGTTCGGAGGACAGCTTAGCAACTACGATGCCTGGCCAGACCCTGAGCTGGGGCGAGCGTCTCCATAAGCGGAAGGACTTTCTGCGTCTATACAGTCGAGGACGGCGAGTTTACACACCTACGCAGGTTGGGTATTTCCTTGAGAACGTCGGCGATCGACACCGATTGGGCGTTACGGTGTCGAGAAAAATCGGCAAAGCTGCCACTCGAAACCGTGTCAAAAGAAGCCTTCGCGAGTTGTTCAGAACCAGCAAGAAACAGTGCCCTCCTTGCTTCGATATTGTCGTCAATGCCAGGAAGCCGGCCGCTAGGGCCTCGTATGCCGTCCTGAGACGTGACTATTTGAGGGTTCTGGGTGGTATTGAAAAGAAGGACAACAAGCGGTGAGACCTATGGCACCCGTTGAGTATGTATTGACGGCAGCTTTTCGCGGCTATCAACTTGTGGTCTCTCCGCTGCTACCCCCTACCTGTCGTTACTACCCCTCCTGCTCTAGTTATGGATTGCAGGCGATTGAAAGGTGGGGCGTGGCAAAGGGGTTGTTGCTGGGCCTGTATAGACTTCTTCGTTGCCACCCCTGGGCCTCCGGCGGGCTCGACCCGGTGCCAGGCTGTTCTGATGGAAACCAGCAATGACTGTGCCCGGTTTTGGCTCCAGTGACAACGAGAAACGCCTCTTTCTTGCCCTAGTCCTTTCTACCCTGGTCCTTTTGGCCACGCCGTATATATTGCACCGTCTCAACCCACCACCGCCCACCGGTGCCCCGATAGAGACAAGAGGTGAAGCCCCTGCACCCCCGGAAAACCCCGTGCCCCCAGAAAGCCCTTCTGCGGTGGAGAGCACCGAAGTTCCATTAGTGCCGCTCCTCAGAGAGGACGTTTTAGGTGTGATGCGGGAGATCGTGCTGGGGAATGAAGATATGGAATTGCGGTTCTCGACGCGGGGTGGGCTGATCAGTAGTATTCGCCTCTTGACCTATTTTGAGGAAGGAGAACCCCTGGAATTGCTGCCGCAGAATATTCCCTCGGCGCTACCCCGGCCGCTACAGATTGCGACGGATGACTCGCGAGTCCAGGACCTGCTGGACCAAGCGGTATACGAAGTTCAAGGTATGGGCCCAGGCGGGGCACAGGTACTGCGGGAGATGCAACTTGTCTACCAGCGCGGCGAAATCCGGGTGGAGAGAACCGTGACACTTCCTCCCAGCGGCTATGTATTTGAAGTAACAACACGCCTTTACCGCGGTGGCGAGCGCCTACCAGTTCAGGTCTCTCTGGGATCCGGAATGGGCCCCGTGCGGGCGACGCCTGAGAATGACTTTGCGAGTCCCGGTGTCGCTGTCGGTACCACCGAGACGGTCAGCCGATACTGGGAGGATGACCTCCAGGGCGGAGTCAATCTACCTGGCAGTAACTGGTTGGCAGTCGACAGTCAGTACTTCGCTCGAGCTCTTTTAGCGGAGCCTCTGGGGTCCATTCAGATGGCTATCCACCCTGTACAAGCTGAAGGGGAAGATGGGGTGACGGTTGGCCTCTTTTCGGCACGGGCGACGGCACCACCCAATGGACGGCTGCGGGTTTTCTTTGGCCCCAAGGAACTGGAGACCCTTGGTAGTGCCGGTTCCAACCTAGGGGAACTCGTCGACTTTGGCTGGTTTTCGTTTCTTGTTAAGCCACTTCTTTTCATGCTGAAGTGGGTTTACGCGTTTGTACAGAACTACGGCTGGGCCATCATTATTCTGACTTTTCTGATCAACCTGGTACTGGTCCCCATCCGTTACAAGCAGATTGTTTCAATGAAGAAGATGACCGAGCTGCAACCGCAGTTGAAGGCGATACAGAATCGGTATAAGGGTCTTCCTCGAAGGGACCCAAAGAAGCAGGAAATGAACAAGGAAGTAATGGGTCTGTATAAGCAGCATGGGGTCAATCCTTTGGGGAGCTGCCTCCCGTTGCTGCTACAGATGCCCTTCCTGTTTGCCTTTTACCGGATGCTCTGGACTTCGGTTGAGCTGCGGGGAGCACCCTTTATTCTCTGGATAGAAGATCTTTCCAAGTACGATCCCTACTATGTTACGCCCATTCTGATGGGGGCGACCATGCTGGCCCAGCAAAAAATGAGTCCGAGTACCGGCGATCCGTCGCAGCAACGAATGATGATGATGATGCCGGTCGTCTTCACGGCGCTCTTCCTGCGTGTCTCCAGCGGTTTGGCGTTGTATTTCCTGTTTAGCAATGTTTTCGGGATGTTGTTTCAGGTGATCGTCCAGCGAATGAGTCCGGAGCTGTCGAAGACACCACCCAAGGTCTCCAGCAATCCCAAAAAGAATTCAAGGGGCAGGAAGAGGAAGAGCCGATAAGGCCATGGCCGACGAGATCGTTGAGAAAGTCCGACAGTTCGCTGAGCAGCTCCTGGATCGAGCCCGACTAGATTTAAAGGTACGGGTGGAAACGAGTCAGCGTAAAGTTGTGGTTGAACTTTCGGGTCAGGATTCGGGGCTAGTTCTGACCGAAAACGCCCGCCTTCTGCACGCCGTGAACCATCTTGTGAGCCAGAGTTTTTATCGAAGGGGCCGGGGGCAGCATAGATTTGTTGTGGACTGCAATGGGTACCGGGCCACCCGCACTGTCGAGCTTGAGCTGCTAGCTGACAAAGCTGCCGACAAAGCTGCCCGGAGCGGCCACCCCTTTGGTTTCCAGCCGATGCCGGCCGGTGATAGGCGGATCATCCACCTGTTCCTCGCAGACCGGCAAGAGGTCAGGACCGAGAGTGACGGACGAGGGACGCATCGTCGCGTCATCGTTATACCTGAAAACGATTGAGAGCCTCTGAAGAGGACCATATTGTTGCACTGGCGACCGCTCCCGGCAGAGCCGCGCTCGCCGTGGTTCGTATTTCGGGTCCAAGTTCTAAATCTATCGCCAGAAAGATCTTTCGGCCCTGGCCTGAGCCCGAAATCGTGGCTCGCAGCCCCGTTCTAGGCCGGATTGAATCGGAATCCGGCGAAGTATTGGATCAGGTTCTGTTGACCTGGTTTCCTGGCCCAGCCTCCTATACCGGGGAAGAAGTGGTCGAAGTATCTTGTCACGGAAGCCCGTTCATTGCGGGGCAGATTGTAGAGCTGTTGATCCGTACCGGTGCCCGGCTGGCGGAGCCGGGCGAGTTTACAAAAAGAGCCTTTCTCAATGGGAAGTTGGACCTTACCCAGGCCGAGGCCGTTCGTGATCTGATTGAGAGTCAGACAGTGTTTCAGTCCCGGCTAGCAACGGAGCAACTCGGGGGAAGCCTCTCCAGACGCCTCGAACCGATCAAAACAGAACTAATCAATGTTCTCAGTCACATGGAGACTGCGCTGGAGTTTGTGGATGATGAGGTCGAGCCGGAGCAGAGCAAGCTGCTTCAAGAACGCCTGGACAGGCTGCAGGCGAGAATTTCCGGGCTAGAGGAGGGATTCGAGTTGGGTCAACTTGTTAGGTCCGGAATTGCCGTGGTCATCACAGGCGCCCCTAATGCCGGTAAGTCTAGTGTTTTCAATTCTTTACTTAAGAATGATCGGGCCCTGGTGACGTCTATTCCGGGCACCACACGAGATGCTGTGACGGGAATGATCAGCATTCAGGGCTGGCCGGCACGCCTGATTGACACAGCGGGAATACGGACGGCAAGAGATCGGGTCGAAGAACTTGGCATCGCGAAGACCCTCGAATACTTGGCCAGCGCGGACGTGGTGCTCTTTGTTCTGGATGGGAACCGGCCCTTCGGGTCAGAAGAGCGCGAGATCTGGGACCTGGTGCGGGATAAGGGGACGATCCTGGTTGTGAACAAGAGCGACCTTCCGCAGAAAATCTGTTTGCCCCCCGAAGCGAAGACTTCAGAGCGTCAGAGGCTCTCGACCTCGGCCCTGAAAGGGGATGGCATGAAGGATCTCGTAGCTGCCGTATGGCGCGAGGTAAATCTGACATCGCAGATTGAAAAGGACACCTTTTTCTTAACCAGCATTCGTCACTATGAGGCTATTGTAAAGGCTAGGGAATGGCTGACCAGGGGCATGGAGGCCTATCGCCAGGGATGGAGCGAAGAATTCCCAATTCACGACTTTCGGAAGGCGCTGGAGGCCCTTGGGACGATTACCGGTGATACCACGGTAGAAGACATTCTAGACCAGATTTTTTCGACGTTCTGCATTGGTAAATAAGGCCTCCCGCCGTTTGCTGTGATTTGTTCCCGGTGTCTTGGGTGGCGCCAACACACACGACTTTCACCACGTACGGCTAGGCAATTAGAGCTTCGAAAAGGCGGTCCAGTTCCTCCCCGTTATGGAAATGGAAAACGAGCCGCCCGATGCCCTTCCTATCTTGCTGAATTTCTATTTTTGTTTGGAAGCGTTCTTCCAGCCGTTGTTGAGCCGCTCGCACATGGGGATCATTGGAGGCCGATATTTTTCTTGGTGCGGGATGAAGGAGATGTTGAACGACCCTTTCTGTCTGACGAACCGAAAGAGCGCGACGCGCGATGCGCTCAGCGAGCTGCTTTTGCTGGCTTGCGGGCAGAGGAAGCAGGGCCCGGGCATGCCCCATGGAAAGGGAGCCTTCCAGGAGCATATGTTGGACGCTCTTTGGCAAGTTGAGAAGTCGGAGGGTATTGGCTACGGCACTACGGCTTCTTCCGACCCGTTGCGCCACCTCCTCCTGAGATAGGTGGAATGTCTCGACAAGCACCTGGTAGGCGTGTGCCTCCTCGATGGCGGTGAGGTCTTCTCGCTGAATGTTTTCTACCAGGGCCAGCTCCAGCATCTTTTCGTCTGATGCGTCCTGGACGACTGCGGGAAGGGAGGACAGCCCGGCCCGTTGAGCTGCTCTCCAGCGTCGTTCTCCCGCGATCAGTTCGTATTCATTGCTGCTGGTGCGACGACGTACGACGATGGGCTGGAGGACCCCGTTTTCGGAAATGGAGTCGGCCAGCCGTTCGATGTGGGCGGTCCCGACCTGCATGCGCGGCTGGAGCCCGTTCGGCTTGATCAGGTGGATGTCAATCTGACGGAGCCCGTTCTCCAGGGCGGGCTCCGGGAGGAGGGCGTCCAGACCTTTTCCCAGGACATTACGTTTCATAGGTACTAACCCACCTTGGCTGTCCGCTCCTGCGAGCGGGAAAGAATCTCACCGGCCAGAGCAATGTAGCTGTTGGCTCCTTTGCACCGGGCATCGTAGAGGAACACGGGTTGTCCGAAACTGGGGGATTCGGCCAGACGTACATTACGGGGGATAATCGTCTGAAGCAGTTGAGGACCCAGATGCCGACTTAGATCCCCCCGAACCTGATTGGCTAGATTGAGCCGGTCGTCGTACATGGTCAGCAGCACACCTTCAATTTCCAGGCCGGGATTCAAGTGGCTTCGGACACGAGAGACTGTCCGGAAAAGCTCGGATAGGCCCTCCAGGGCAAAGTACTCGCACTGGGTGGGAATGAGCAGGGAATCTGCTGCTACCAGAGCATTTAGTGTGAGGATTCCCAGCGAGGGGGGACAATCGATAACTATATAGTGGTAGTTGTCGGAGACCGCTGGCATGAGGTTTCGAAGTCTTTGTTCCCGCTGAGGTAGCTCCAGAAGCTCGATAGTGGCACCGATGAGGCGCCGGTTAGCCGGCAGGATGTCCAGATGGGCCACTTGCGTTGAAAAGACAGCTTCGTTGGGAGGAGACTGGCCCAGCAGAACTTCATAAAGCGTGACCGGCAGCTTATCCCGTTCCAATCCCAGGCCGGAGGTGGCATTGCCCTGTGGATCGAGGTCGATAACCAGGACCGAGAGGTCAGCCGACGCCAGGGCCGTTCCCAGATTGATGGCCGTTGTAGTCTTGCCAACGCCGCCCTTCTGGTTGGTAATTGCAATTACACGCGCCATAAGGCGCAGAGTAGCAAAGGACTCTGGCAGGTTTTGGGTCAGAATGTTTCACGTGAAACATTCCGCAACCACCTCGAAAAGTTCGGGATCTTCCTTTTGACGGTGTTACTTGAGTAGCAGTTGAGTCGCCACTCTTCGGCGGGATCCTGGAACAAGTAACTGCTTTACAATCATGTAGTTACGATATTCCAGAGACAACTCCGACGAGTGTAGTAGCAGTAGCACTTGCCGGTGTTTTCGAAGTCTTTCCATCAATCCCTGAGAGGGCTTGAGTGCCCGGATGCAGACCGTTCCCCCTGGTTTCCAGTCCTGATACTCTTGCCAGCGCAGAGGATATACCGACACGTTGGGGAAATCGAGCTGGCGAATGACTGTTTCTAGAAAGAGGGCTTTCCGCGCCTTCTTTTCAATCAGTGTCAGAGTCAGCCCAGGGCGGTAGATCTTGGCTGCGAGCCCTGGAAAGCCTGCACCGCTGCCCACATCTGTCAAATCAGTCTGGTTGGTGAGAAAATGCTCCGCTATCCAGAAGCTTTCCAGAAAGTGAAACTGAAGGAGGCGCTGTAGCGACGGCTCGCAGATCAGATTCACCTTTTCCTGCCATTTTAGGAGTGTGTCAAGGTAGGTTTCCAGTCTCGAGAGCTGACCTGGACTCAAGGTCAGCTCGAAGCGGACCTGCATGCGGCGGACGAGGTGCCGCAATTCGGCGCTGGAATATAGAGGCCTGGCCGGCATTTTAGTTTTGAAGGTGCTTGCGAGCCTGCACCTGCAGATGGATGTTCAAGACGAAGACGGCAGCCGGCGTGACACCGGGGACCCTAGAGGCCTGTCCCAGGCTGGCTGGCCGGACTTTGTTCAGGCGCTCCACCATTTCAGAGGAAAGGCCAGGGATGCCAGCGTAATCTAGGTCAACAGGTATGGGCTGGGTTTCCAGGCGGGTCATTGCCTCCACGTCCTGCTCCTGCTGGCGTATGTATCCCTCGTACTTGACGTGGGTTTCAACGCGCTCTGCTTCCCTCTGCGTAAGTTTATGACCTTCCTCCGCCAGGATGGCTCGGAAGTCCTCGATCCTGGCTTCGGGCCGCTTGAGCAACTGGCTCAGGGGGGTACCGACTCTGGCCCCGAACTGCCGTTGTAGGCTGGAGTGCAATCGGGTGCTGCTGCGCAAGTGGTTCCTTCTCAGGTAGTCCTCCACTGCATCGATACGCTCCCACTCTCTTTGATGTCGCTCCAATACCCTGGAGTCGATCAATCCCAGGTCCGCTGCCTCCGGCATCAGGCGACGATCTGCGTTGTCGGTTCGCAGCAGCAGCCGGTACTCGGCACGGGAAGTAAACATTCGGTATGGCTCATCCACGCCCTGGGTAACCAGATCGTCGATCAGGATGCCCAGGTAGCTGTTGCTTCGTTTTGGTACCCACGCCGGCTTGCCCTGAACTTTTAACGCGGCATTGATACCGGCCACCAGGCCCTGAGCGGCGGCTTCTTCGTATCCGGTTGTGCCGTTGATCTGGCCGGCATGGAAAAGCCCTCCGAGAACCGTCGTTTCCAGTGTCGGTTTGAGCTGCTGCGGGTTCACAAAGTCGTATTCGACGGCGTAGCCGGGCCGTAGAATCACAGCCTTTTCAAGCCCGGGAATCTCAGCGAGCATGTCCCGCTGAACGTCCACCGGCATACTGGTCGAAAGGCCGTTCACGTAGATCGAGTTTCCGTCCAGGCTCTCGAGTTCCAGGAATAGTTGATGAGAGCTTCGGTTCGAAAACTTGACGATCTTATCTTCAATGGAGGGACAGTAACGAGGGCCGATGCCCACGATTTCACCACTGTAGAGGGGACTTCGGTGCATGTTGGCCTCTAGGAGATTGTGTACTTTCTGGTTGGTATGGGTAATCCAACACGGGACCTGGGGCTGGGCCACCTCCCGGGTCTGACTGGAGAAAAACACGGGATTGGCATCTCCTGGCTGAACCTCAAGGCGTCCCAGCGAGACGCTCTCACGGTCCACCCTCGGAGGGGTACCGGTTTTCAGGCGTCCCATTTCAAATCCCCTGGCGCGAACGGCATCGGCCAGCCGGAGCGACGCGCGCTCCCCGGATCGTCCCGCATGGAATTGTTGATCTCCCACATGGCACAACCCATTGAGAAAGGTTCCTGTTGTCAGAACCATCGCCCCGCACGAGAGTTCCAGGCCGGAGGCAAGCTCGATCCCACACACGGAAGCTCCTTTGACCCGCAGACCTGAAACTTCATCCTGCACAAGCGAAAGGTTCGGAATTTTCCGCAGCCAGTCCTGCATGGTCTTGCGGTAGGTCTTTTTGTCGCACTGGGCACGGGGTGCCCGAACAGCGGGTCCGCGTCGCCGGTTGAGAAGGCGGAACTGGGTGCCGGAACGGTCCGCGACTCGCGGCATCAACCCGCCCATGGCGTCGATTTCACAGACGAGGTGGCCTTTGGCGATTCCCCCGATCGAAGGATTGCACGACATTTGGGCCACCATGGCCAGGTTGATGGTACAGAGGGCCGTCCGGGCGCCCAGGCGAGCGGCAGCCGCTGCCGCCTCACAGCCGGCGTGGCCTCCGCCAATGACAACCACATCAAAATCGGGCACGGGTACCTGCTTTCTCCAGGGACATTATATTCATTTGCGTATCACCTGGCGCCATTCCTAGATGCTCTATAATGAACGCATGATTTTTCGTCGCAAGAAGAGATTGACGGAACTCGTTGACTGCGCGGGCTGAGCTTCAAAGCTGGCACCGGGAGTGCTGCAAAAAGCTCTGAAGGATCTGCCTGGGACATTGGACGCCGATGTGCTGGTTGGCTTCGAAACTGCCGACGACGCCGGCGTGTATCGAATTGACGAAGAGCGGGCCCTTGTTCAGAGTGTCGATTTCTTCACGCCCATCGTCGACGACCCGTTTGTCTACGGCCAGATCGCTGCGGCCAATGCCCTGAGCGATATTTATGCCATGGGAGGGACGCCCCGCTTCGCTCTTTCCATTGTCGGATTTCCCGAGGACGACCTCGACGTGGAGACGCTTCGCCAGATTCTCAGGGGTGGCGCAGAGAAGATGCGTGAAGCCGGAGTCCCCGTCATAGGCGGGCATTCCGTCAAAGATCCCGAAATGAAGTTTGGCTATGTGGTTACAGGGCTGGCTCATCCGGAGCGGCTCTACCTCAACCGGGGGCTGCTCCCCGGGGATTCCCTGATTCTCACCAAGCCGATTGGTACCGGAATCATCGCAACAGCAATCAAATATGGGAAATGCCCCGAGGAAGCCCTCAGGGAAGCGACGCAATGGATGCTGACTCTTAATCGAGACGCCGCGTTTCATTTGGGAGGTTCCGAAGTCCACGCGGTGACCGACGTCACGGGTTTTGGCTTGCTTGGACATGCTTTCGAGATGGCGATCGCAAGTGGGGTGTGTCTCGAGATAGAGGCAGCCGAAGTACCCCTGCTCACGGGTGTAGAGCGACTGGCCCAGCGCGGGCTACTTCCCGGAGGGATTGAATCAAACAGACACTACCTGGGTGGAGCGGTTCAGTGGGGAAACACCCGGTCCCTGATCCAGAAAATCCTTCTCGACCCACAAACGTCTGGAGGCCTTCTCATCGGTCTGCCCCCGAATGAGGCGTCCCGTCTCCTGGAAAAGCTGGCGGCCGCGCAGGTCTTCGGACAATGCATCGGTGCGGTCGTGAATCGGTCCACTCACTACCTTTCAGTTCAATAAGGCGTCCCGCTCGTGAGTCGCGAAAAACCCCGAACCATCCGCCTGCCGGTCTCCGGCTCCCGCTTTGTAGAGCAGCTTCTGACATGGTACGAGGGGGCCAAGCGGGATCTTCCCTGGAGAGGTCAGTCCGACGCATATCGGATCTGGCTGGCCGAGACCATGTTGCAACAAACCCGGATTGCGACGATGCTGCCCTACTATCGACGCTTTATCGGGCTGTTTCCGACGGTTCAGGATCTGGCCCGGGCCGAGCGGGAGCAGGTGGTGGGTGCGTGGTCCGGGCTCGGCTATTACCGGAGAGCCGAGAATCTGTGGAGGGCCTCGCGCGTTATCTGCCGGGAACACGGGGGTCAGTTCCCAGCTGAGCGCAAAGCAGCATTGGCTCTGCCGGGGGTCGGCGTCTACACTGCAGGTGCCGTGCTTTCCATCGCGTATGGTCTTCCTGAGGCAATTCTAGATGGTAATGTAAGACGAGTTCTGGCGCGCCTCCTTTGCATTGACGAGGTAAACGCTGAAGTGAAAAGAAATTTTCAGAGGTTGCTCGACAACCTTGTCAGGACTCCTGCGGTCGCGCGTCGCGTTGAGAGCTTCAATCAGGCTCTCATGGAGCTGGGAGCCCTGGTCTGCACACCCCGTAGCCCCAGCTGCAAGGACTGCCCTTTTCAACAGTGTTGCCGGGGCCGGCAGGCAGGTGTCCAGGAAGAAATTCCCACCCCTAGAAAAAAGCGGCCAACCGAGCAGCACCGCTTTATCAGTGCCATTGTTCTGGACGAAAGGGCGAGAGCACTCCTCGCCAGGAACCATAAGGGGCCGTACTTGCAGGGATTGTGGGAATTCCCAAAGGTCAAATCAGGACCGAGCGGGTTGTACGAGTCGTTTCTTTCCGAGCACCAGCTGCATCTTCGCCCCGTTGGCCAATTGGAAGAGATTAGGCATCAAGTCACATATCGAAAACTGAGGTTCGAACCCGTTGTCTGTGAGCTTCTCGAGCCCCACGGGGATCGCCCGGGATGGATGTGGGCGGATCCGTACCGAATTTCAATTCCGACCTCCAGTTATGTCCAGAAGATCTGGCAACGATATTGCTCGTGGGCAGCCACCGAGATAGGCTGAAAACGACGCTGGAGGTCGGGATCGCTGGCATCTCCAGGCGTGCGCTCAGCGCCGACCCGGGAAAGGCTATAATCGCTGTATGTCGGCATGCTGCAGAGCAGCTTTAGTTGCGCTTGTGCCGGTTCTTACCTGGGTGCCGGCCGTGGGTCAGGGATGCAGTCTCCCACGAAGAATTGCCGACCCCCAGACCATTGAGCTGCCCTCGGGTTCCCGAGTCGAGTTTCACACATTTCGTTCCAGGTCGCTGAAGAAGGACCTGGGGTACAGCGTGTTCCTGCCAGCCAGCTATGATTCGAAGGGAACCACGTATCCCGTAGTTTACTTTCTACACGGGATGAACAATGACCACACAAGCTGGTGTGCTAGTCGCTATGGGAATCTGCCGGAGATTGTGGACGAAACAATCCGCGAACAGCACCTTCCTGAGTTCGTCATGCTGCATCCCTCTGGAGAGCAGGGATACTATACGGACAGTGCCGACGGCAAGGCTCTGTACGAGCGTGCCTTCCAAGATGATTTCATCACCGCTATGGAGAGCAGGTATCGCATTCGGAGTGATCCGCAGGGTCGTGCTATCGGTGGAACCTCTATGGGCGGTTACGGAGCACTCAAACTGGCCTTCAAGCATTCTCATTTTTACTCTGCGGTAGCAGCCGGCTCGCCAATCGTGCTGGTAGGCGACGACCCGGCGCAATTGCTGGGTGGTGAAGATTCGCGACGCTCTCAACTCTTTTCCCAACTGCTCCACAAAGTCTACGGAAACCCCGTCGATGAGCGGCACTGGCAAAAGAACCGCCTGGCAAATCTGGTCAGCGGAAATCTGAACGGGTTACGGGTGATGGTGCTGTACGGAACTGCGGATCGGTACAATGGTGTCATTCCAATGGAAGACGGCATTCGCCACCTGGGCGGGATAATGGAGTCCCGGAACGTCGACTACGAGCTCCACATATACGATGAAGAGCCCCACGGCTGGGGGTTGGTAATGGCCCACCTGCCCCAGATTCTGGAATTTTTGTCCAGCAGCTTTTAGACGGAACAAGCGAGAGTCGGTTGCCGGCCCAGAAATTCTTGCCCCGACGCTTGTTACACGCTTCCGCTTGCGGGCCTGGACCATACCCCTTATCGGAAGAAGACCCCCCTGCTGCGAAGACCCATGAAAAATACTTTGAGGTGGTTTCCAGCTGGGGGAGGATAGGAGACAAGAGATTCTAGTTTATGGACAGGAGGCCGGGATTCTCTAGGTAGGAGATAACGTCTCCAAGAAAAGCTGCCCCCACAATACCGTCGACGACCCGGTGGTCGAGTGAAAGGCTCAGGTTCATCATGTGTCTTACCACCACTTCCCCATCCCGGACCACCGGACGCTCCTCGATCTTGTGAACTGCTAGGATTGCGACTTCTGGATAGTTGATGATCGGTGTTGCCAGAACCCCTCCTAGGGAACCCAAGCTGGTGATTGTGAAGGTTCCGTCGCGCAGGTCCTCGACTCTGATCGTTCCCTCCCGGGCCTGCTGGGCCAGGGATCGAATCACCTTAGAGATCTCGAGAACATTTTTTTTGTCAGCTTTTTTGACCACCGGGACAACCAGTCCTTCCCGAGTGGCGGTGGCCACGCCAATGTTCAAGGAACGCTGGAATCGAATCAGCTTTTTTTCCTCGTCCAGAGTGGAATTAAGGAGGGGATGTTTCTTGAGTCCCGCTGCACAGGCTTTGATGATGAAGGGAAGGTAGTGGATATCGTGTCCGTCGTGGTGGCGTCTGAACTCGGAGCGCAGGTGCACAAGAAAAGTTGCGTCTACTTCTTCCACATACGTATAGTGCGGAGCAAATCTTTTGGCAGCTAGAAGATGATCCCCGATTTTCTTACGGACTCCCCGGTAGGGTATCGAGTCCGCCGCACCGCCGCACTCCCCAGGACTATTCGGTTTTTGACCCATGGCACACTCAACATCCTGTCGCGTGATCCTGCCCTCGGTGCCGGTTCCGTGAAAGCCGGCCAGATCGACTCCCATTTCTCGGGCGAAGCGCCTCACCGCCGGGGTGGCCAGGTTCTTGCCCTGTTTCTGGCCGCGAACTGGAACCTGTTCAATGCGTGTTCGGACCTCTTCCGCTTCAACCCCGGAAGCGGAAGAGGCATGGCCCGGACCACCCCCCTCAGCGGCGATGACGACGAGCGTCGCGCCCACGGCGATGATGTCGCCCTCACTGCCTATTGTTTCCAGCACTTCACCTTTGACCGGTGAAGGGATTTCGATGGTGGCCTTGTCCGTCATTACCTCGACCATTGGCTGGTCCTCTTCTAGCTGGTCACCGCCCTGGATCAGCCAGTGGATAATCTCACCTTCGATCACTCCTTCACCAATATCGGGAAGCTTGAATTCGTACGGCATGGGAACACGATTCAAAATGCAAGACTGTCCCGGGCGGCACTCAAGATCCGCGCCGGGGTCGGCAGGTAGTCTTCCTCAAGGGCATAGGGGAAGGGGGTGTCGAAACCGGTAACACGGTATACGGGGGCTTCCAGGTGCAGGAGCACCTTTTCAGTAATCGTGGCAGCCAGCTCGGCCCCGAACCCACAGGTCCTGGGGGCTTCATGGGTGATGATCGCGCGGCCGGTCTTTTTTACCGACGCCAGCAGGGTCTGGACATCATATGGGACCAGAGTCCTGAGGTCGATCACTTCAATGGCCGCCCCCAGAAGTTCCTCTGCCCGCTCCGCCGCCGCCATCGACACCGGCACCATGGCTCCGTAGCAGATCAGCGTTAAATCGGTTCCGCTCCGAACGACTTTGGCTGTTCCAAGCTCGATTTTGTAAGCCTCCTCGGGAACTTCTCCCTGGGCCGAACGATAGAGCTTTTTCGGCTCCATGAATAAAACCGGATTGTCGTCGCGGATAGAAGCTGCTAGCAGTCCTTTTGCCTCGTAAGGATTAGAGGGAATCACGACCTTTAGTCCGGGAGTGTGGGCAAAGTAGGCCTCGGGGCTTTGCGAGTGGTAATGCCCACCTCGGATACCTCCGCCGTAAGGAGTTCGGATCACCATGGGGCAGGCCATTTGACCACCGGAGCGATAGCGTAGCTTGGAGACCTCGTTCACGATCTGATCAAAGGCGGGATAGATGAAGTCTGCAAACTGGACTTCGGGAACAGGCCGAAGGCCGTAGATGGCCATGCCCACCGCGGCTCCCACGATACCGTTTTCGGATAGCGGTGTGTCAAAAACACGCTGGTCCCCGAACTCGTTCTGCAGATTGGCTGTTGCCCGAAAGACACCCCCAAATTGCCCGACGTCTTCTCCGAAGACGACAACTTTCTGATCGCGCTGAAGCTCGCAGCGCAACCCCGAGTTCACGGCCTGGATGATATTCATTCGTGGCATGTCAGGGACTCAAACTTGCTGTTTCACGGTCAATGGTTGCTTGGTGTTCCGCAACTCTGCCCATTGCTCTTGAAGGTGCCAAGGAATCTCATCGTAAACATCGGAAAACAAACTCTCCAGCTTGGGCGGGGAGACAGCCTCGGCTTTGCGGAGTGCCGCAAGAATTCGGTCGCGTGTTTCGGCCTCCAGGTTGTGGTCCTCGTTTTCGCTCCACACGCCCTCGCGGATGAGGTAGGCCCGGAGCCGTTTCAGCGGGTCCTGCTGTGCCCAGGCCTGGACTTCCTCTTCCGGTCGATATGCCCTTGGATCATCTGAAGTCGAGTGCCCTCTCATTCGATAAGTGACTGCCTCGACCAAGGTCGGTCCCTTGCCTTTTCGGGCCCTCTCTGCGGCATTCCGAGTCTCCCGGTAGACTGCCAGGAAGTCGTTACCATCCACGCGGACCCCGTTGAACCCGTATGCCGCTGCTTTTGCTGAAAGGGACGCGGCGGCAGTCTGCCTTTCTACTGGGACCGAAATGGCCCACTGGTTGTTCCGGCACAAAAACACCACGGGAGCCTTCATGGCTCCAGCGAAGTTGGCAGCAGCGTGAAAGTCGCCTGTAGAGGTAGCCCCGTCACCAAAATAGACCAGAACTACGTCCGGCTTACCGGTGATTTTGGCAGCGATCGCCACACCGGTCGCATGAGGGATCTGTGTTCCAACGGGGCTGGAGACCGAAGAGTAACAGAGTAGGGGAAGCGCGTAGTGATTGGGCATTTGACGACCCTTGCTTGCATCCTCACTGGTCCCGAAGAGTTGACTGCAAAGGTCCTGGATCGAAAAGCCCCTGAGCAAGGCGGCTCCCAGTTCCCGGTAACAAGGGAATATCCAATCACTGGATTGCAGAGCCGCCGCGCTTCCGATGATGGCCGCTTCTTCGCCGATCGAGGCCACATAGAAACCGATTCGGCCTTGGCGTTGGAGGGTGATCATGCGCTCATCAATGCGGCGATTGAGCACCATCAGGCGATACATTTCGACCAGTCGTTCCCTGCCGAGTCCGGGGAGATCGGCATCATCTTGGACTATTCCTTCAGCGTCCAGAATCTGGAGCATTGGTGTAGTCATGGCCTGAATTATATCCCCCTTCCCGCCTTAGTGTAAAAGAAACTGGAGGTATAGGAGGTTCCCTTTGGCCCACCTCGAGTTGCTATTGTTTTTCAAAGAGTTGCTGGAGAGAGAGAAGGGTAAGGATCAGAATAGCCTTTTCCTGCCAGCGTTTCATCGGCTCCCTTTTTGACGCGCCGTCGGACGAATCCAAGCGGCTCCATTCCTGCGAGGTTCTTACATTGGGCGGACCGGAAAACCCCGAAAAACCGAAGGCAGTAAAACGATCTGGCCGGCCCAGGGAGGAACGACGACGAACCTTGAAGATTCAGTCGGCTGTGTGCGATTCTGGGGCATGGATTTAGACGTGACTCGAACGCTTGCAGTGTTGTTCCCACCTCACCCCCCATTGAAGTGATTGGACTACTATCGCAGTGGGAGAACCCTTCCGGGCACCCTGGGGGGGACTACTATCGGCGTAGTGAACAAGTGGCAAATAGCTTGTGGAAAACGGCCGGGGCACCGGATTGATAATCTCGATAAATATTCACTGGATACAGATATTTAGCCTATACTAAAACGTGAATGTTAGGGCTCGAACCGAGTCCACATATTTTCTCCGGAACTGTGAAAATTCTGTGTTATGATACTGCCATGCGGCTCAGGCGTGCTTCGCGGGGGGGGGAAAGTCGGAAGTTACCAGAGTCAAGATCTGAGAGAAATCTGGCAGTTGCAATTCTGCGCCAGGCGTGGCACGAAGCCGTGATGGATTTGAGGTCTGTCAAAGAGACTTCAAGAAACGATTACAGGTTGCTCAAGAAGAAGGCGATTGAGTGGATTAGCACGGATGAGTCCGGGTTTCCTTACTGGTGTAAGCTGGCGGATGTGGACCACCTGGCAGTGAGGCAACGCCTTTGCGACTCGGTCACCGAGTATTAGAGCCCTTGGTTAGAATCCCCCCCAGAGTCGATCGCCGCTTGCTGCTGCTGGCGCTATTGGCCCCCGATGGCTGGACAGGGTGCCCCTGCTGCTGTGACCAATGACCTCCGGCTCTCCTGGGGTGAGAATTCACGAGGGGATGCGCTAGCAGGCAGCTCCAGGCTGGGGTCTGAGGCCGGGGTATCCGATGGAAGGAGCGGCGGTCACTTTTCCAGCAGGTTCTTCAACTCCTTGGGTTCGGGAAAGCGTCCTGTTTCCAGTTTCGAGAAGACCAGAGAATCGTCGAGACTAACCTCGAAACGCCCTCCCCCGGAAGGAACCAGAGTCAGCGCTGCAAGTTCTTTTCTGTAGTGGGACAGTAGCTCCAGCGCCATCCAGGCGGCTCTTGCTGTGTACTTTCAATCGTCGCAGTAGATGATTTCGATGCGTTTTCCGGCAAGCATAATTCTCCTTGCTGTGCTATGCCAATGATCTGAACTTTCTCGCAACCATCCTAGCAGATCGGCTTATACGTTGTTCGGTCCGGCCCATGGGGACGAGAACATTGCTCCGCTCAACCGGGATACCATATAATTTGTATTCCCCTGGTGGGGTCGTAGTTCAGTTTGGTTAGAACGCCGGCCTGTCACGCCGGAGGTCGCGAGTTCGAGTCTCGTCGGCCCCGCCACTAACCCCTTGATGTGCGTGCCTTGATCCAGATTAAATCTTTCCACAGTTCTCGCCACCGAGGAGAATGAAGATCGTCCAGCGCTCATCAGACGGTGGGTGATCAAGGGCAGGTTGGATTATAAGAGGAAATGCGGAGCCTGCGCACTTTACGGCTACCAGGTGTACCGCACCATCCTGTTTTTCCACGGAGGCTTTTCAGCGGGAAAAGCGCTGCTCCTTTTTCTCCAGCCGTTATTCTCTACTGTCCCACTCGGTTGCCGCCGTGTATCCGCCGTCTACCACCAAGGAGGTGCCCGTAATTCCGGCGGAATCCTCGCACGCGAAATAAAGAATCGCACGGGATATCTGGTCCGCTGTCAGGAGTTTTCCCGAGGGCACGCGTCGGAGGCGCTCGACCAGCTTCTCATCGGGGTCCGGGTACTGGGACAGATGGGTGCGCAGCCCTGGAGTATCCGTAATCCCGGGACTAACACAATTACAACGGATTCCCTGCGCCGCGTAGTCCAGTGCGATCGAACGGGTTAACCCTAAAAGTGCATGCTTGGAAGCCGTGTAGACGGGCGTGCTGGCTTGGCCAACAAAGCTGCTGATGGATGCAACGTTTACGACATGGCTGTGCCTGGCCTTCCGCAAATAGGGGTAAGCCGACTTGAAGCTGAGGTAAGCCGCCTTGACGTTGATCCCCATGACCAGATCCCACTCGTCCTCGGCGCACTTGTGGAGCTTCCTATACTGACCGACGGCAGCGTTGTTCACCACGATGTGGAGGCCGCCAAACCGGTTGAGAACCGTCCCGATCGAATGCTCGATGTCTTCATGGCGAGTAACGTTACAATGAACCGCCAGGGCCCGGCCTTCTCCGCCAGAGTTGATCTGATCGGCCACTTTCCGGCTTCGTGCCATGTTCACGTCGGCAATGGCCACGTCAGCTCCCTCCCTGGCAAATAATCTTGCGGCCGCCTCACCTATTCCCGAGGCGGCACCACTGATCCAAGCTACCCGGTTTACCAGTCGTAACTCGCTCATTGGACAGCAGTCTATGCTAAAGATGAGAAATCCTCCTCCTTGGGTAGCCCAGAACCGCTGGTAGGGGTTGGACCTTTCTCAGGTTGCTTTCGTTTGTTCAGAGCGCAAGACCCAGATGGCCGCCGCAGTCAGGTGTACAAGGCTGGCCAGGGCCAGGTAGCTCTTGAAAGTCACAAGTCGCACGTCGTACCCCTCCTCCCCCATAAGGCCCACCCACAGGGCAAGTCCCAGGCACACGGCCAGCGACAGGGCACCGACCACTCCGCTCACGATTCGCACAGCGGACCATGAGGACTCGGCCAGCCGGTGGCTAGCAGATGCCGTAACCGCCAGAACGGGAGTGCTTTGGGGCGGTTCAGTCTGGAGCTCTCCGGAGCCCTCCCGGCGTGCCCCCGCCAGGGCGGCCAGAGCAGTGTACAGAATCGCCGTGAGCAACCAGCCCGGGACGGGAATAAACACTATGTGCAAGACCTCAGACCTCCACAGGCCAAGACAGACGAGCTCTGCCACCAGCCAGGCAATCAGCGCCGGCCAGTTGACGAGCCTTCCCGAGTCACTGAACCAGAAGCGACTAAAGCCAATGCGGGGAAAGAGCCAGTGCTCAACTAATACCACTGCCGCAACCGGTGTCATCAGAAGGGCGAAAACACCTGCGAACTCCAGCAGATATCGAAAAATAAAGGGAAAACAGGCAATGATGACGGTCCCGGTACCAGCTAGTAGTGTTACCAACCACCGGGGCCACCCCGGTGTAATGACCTGCAGGGCAAGACCGGCTCGATAGAGGGTCGGGTTGGACGTGGCCCAGCCAGAGACAATCACACACAAAGCTCCCCCCACCCCCAATGCCTGATAGGCAACTTCCCCGGGGTCCAGGCTAGTCAGGGAAGTCTTCAGTAGCAAGGCAGCCCCAGCTCCCATTACACCCGAGGCGATCCACACCAGAAAGTGGCCCATGAACATCCCGCAGGCCGAAAATAAACCGTAGCTGGCCCGTGGCGCATAGCGCAACAATGCCATGTCCGAGAGTCCTACATGGAATGCCAGATTCGCCAGCCAGGCAAACCCGGCTACGTGCCAGAGGCTGAAGACTGAATCTGGATGACCGATCCAAACGCGCTCCTCGGCAAGGCGCCACAGGTCGTCGAAGCCCTGAATAGAAGTCACCTCGGGAGTGCTGGCCGTCAACTGGGGCAGAACGGCCAGGGCACCGGCAAAGAAAATCACAAAGATCCAGGGAACACAGATTGTCGAAAATTGGGCCAGGCGCCGGAACCCTAGAATCGCGATCATCACGACTACCGCGCCGACGGCCACGACCACCAGCACAAAGCGCAGATCGGTCGGGTACCAGTGGGTTTGGGGCGGGATGCCAAAGGGGATGCGCACGGCTGATGCCGAAACTGTAATCATGGCACCCGCTAGGGCGCAGAATAAGACAGCGTTTACCAGGTTGTAAATCGTGGTCACGGCCGGGCCTGTGATGCGCCGCAAATACCAGTAGAGTGTCAGCCGTGTCTCCACGGCGATGGGCGCACACATGAACGTCCAGGAGAGAACCGCCAGCAGATTACCTAGCAACAAGCCGAGGATGAGTTCCCGGGGTCCGACCCCCCAGGAGACGAAGAGCGCGCCGATGACGAATTCCGTTCCGGCGACATGTTCGCCGGCAAAAACGGCAGCGAAGTGGCGACGGCTCTCCAGTCGATCCGGAGTGACCGGCTCCCGCTCAAATTCGTACAGCTGGTCGAGCCGCTCAAAGAGCGTGGGCGATTTGATCGTCGCTGATTCACCGTTTTTACGGTCAGTCATGAACCGTCTTTTGCTGGATTGAGCCTAAACGAGCCAAAAGGTCTAGCCAACCATATCCTTGCGCACCCCGATCGTTCAAGCAGTGACCGAAGCGGAGGATACAGGAAGGCGGGAAAAGCAGCTCGTTCCCCGTATCGAAGAAGCTGCATCCTTCTCACTTATTGCCTGGAATGTTAAGCTTTAATGGTCCAGTTTAGAATCTCTTCGAGCAGGAAGTCGGTTTCAGTCGCTCCGATCTGCAATCGTCCCGTGGTAAGTCATATGTCGCGATCGTTTCGAGTTGCCGTGACCTCCGACTTACTAACAAATCCGATACTTTCGAAGGTGGGTTTTTCAGCCTTCGAGCCCTACAAGTGGATCGAGACTAAAACCTTCGACGAACATCGATCCGAGATCGGTCCCGACCAGTACGGTGATGCCAACGGGATTATCGTAGGCAGTCCATGGGTCACAGTTGACACGCTAGCCGGTGCCGAAAAGCTGTTGGCCATCAGCCGTTTTGGAGTCGGCTACGATAGGGTGGATGTGTACGCCTGCACCAGGGCCGATGTGCTGGCTCTGACCACCCCGGGCGCGGTTGACCACTCGATGGCTGAAGCCACCGTGAGCTGGATGCTGGCTCTGTGCCACCGGGTCTGGGCAAAAGACCAGCTGGCCCGTACGGGTCAGTGGAAGGATCGAGGGAGCTTGTCAGGCAGTGAACTGCGCGACCACACATTCGGCACGGTAGGACTGGGTCGCATTGCTCGCCGGGCAGTCGAGTTGCTCAAGGGATTTCGTATGAATCCACCGATCGCCTTCGACCCATTCGTGGAGGAGGCGGAGGCCACTGCCCTCGGTGTACGATTAGTCAGCCTGGACGACCTTATGTCCGAGGCGGATTTTGTGTCCGTCCACTGTCCGTTGTCCGAGGGAACGCTTGACCTGATCGGTGAAAAGGAAATCACTCTGATGAAACCAACAGCTTTTTTGATCAACACGGCCCGCGGCGGGATCGTCAATGAAGACGCGCTGTTTGCCGCACTGCAAGAACAGCGCATCGCTGGGGCAGCCCTGGACTGCTTCGTCGGAGAGCCGCTGACTACCCCTCCCCGTTTCGCCCAGTTCGACAATGTTCTGCTGGCATTGCACTCCATTGGCTTCAGCCGAGAGCTGTTTCGCGATATCGGGGGAGCGGTGTGCCAGAGCATGATCGATCTGGCCCAGGGGAAAAGGCCCCGGGGCGTGCTCAACCCGGAGGTTTTCGAGCAGCCAGGCTTTCAGGGAAAATGGGAACGTATACAACGTCCCACCTGATCATGAAGAGAGATGGCACAGCACACTCGATCTTCGCCCCGATCTCTTGGGGAGGAATCTGCACTGAAAAGGACCAGCGTGAGGGCTATCTGGTGGCGCCCGGGTTCTGCGGGGCCGAGATACTGGCCCGCAGCGCTGCGCGGATTCAGAAGATCAGGGACGATGTAGTGGCCAGTGGTGACTTCGGTGATAGCTTGGAGGTGGAATCGGACAAGGTAGAAGGGCAGGTCTTAACCCGACCCATCTACAACCCTTATGATTAGCACGATGACTTCAAGGAGCTGGCCACGGACCCGCAGCTCCTGGCCTGCCTTGAGTCGCAGATTGATCCCAACATCAATCTGCGGCACAGCAAGTTGAACATGAAGCCACTCGAGAGGTCCTTTGGGAGAGTATCCGGAAAGCACGACCCCGATGAAGCGTCTTGACGGACAGACTGCCTGGATCACCGGCGGTGCCTCAGGCATGGGTGAAAGCATTGCCGAATACTTCGCTCAGGAAGGTGCCAAAATAGCGGTGGTCGACATCCAGTTGGACGCCGGGAAACAGGTCGCCGACCGGATCAATCACAGTGGCGGCCAAGCGATCTTCACCCACTGCGACGTCACCCAAGGTGACCAGGTCCACGATTCGATCGCCCGGACCGTCGACCAGTTCGAAGGGCTGCAGATTATTGTCAACTGCGCTGGCATCGTTCACGTCGGGATGCTGCACGAATATGCCGAAGCGGACTGGGACAGACTCATGGGGGTGAACCTCAAGTCGATCTACTGGTCGGTTAGGTGCGGCATCGAACACCTGCGAAAGAACCCCCGCAGCTACATGGTCAACGTTGGATCGGTAGGCAGTTATATCAGCCAGGCCTTGACACCCGCCTATATTGCGTCCAAGCATGCCGTGCTGGGACTGAGCCGTTCCATTGCCCTGGACTACGCGAGGGACGGACTGCGCTGCAACTGTATTTGCCCCGGTATCACCGACACGCCGATGCTGCGTGAACACATGGATGCTCTGCCTGACCCTGAGGCTGCGCTGGTGGCCCGGTTGACCCGTGTGCCGCTGAACCGGGTTTTGACGCCGGAAGATATCGCTCGAGCCGCCTTATACCTCTCTTGCCAGGACTCGGCAGGCGTCACCGGCACTTCGCTAGTCGTGGACGCAGGCTACATCAGCTGTGCCGAGTGGGACACTACCCAGGTGTGAAACGGTTCTCCGTGAGGAGCGCGTGTCGTGAAACCGAAACTAGATTGCGCCCATCCATCCAAACACAAATCTTGTCACCATGCGTTTCATTTTTCCTCCTGTGCCATCCGGCTCGGTAGCACCCGGCATCCCAACAGGCACTTCGGCTACGGCATCCACTGCTGCGTGGGCGGGCTGAAAGCGGATCCCGGATTAAAACATTATGGCTAATCGTTGCCGGATAAATATGACCAAATTATGATGGAAACACGGATAACGAAAGAATTGTTTTAAGAATAGAAATCCGGTAAACCATGGATAACACTCAGGTTATAATATAGACGAAAGGATTCGAACCCGAGGTACAGGTAGACGAGAAAACATGTCCTCTATAAGCTTTAAAGCAACAGCTCCTCGGACAGGATAACTGCACCGGACCAAGAACTTAATGAATCCCGCCCGCCCGTTCCTTGGCGGGCATGATCTCCAGGCACGTTGTCCACCAGCCCGTTACAGTAGTCTCTACAAACTCAGGTGGGAGACCTTCTTGGCGCATCTCGGATGCCAGCCTTCGGTAGTCATACTCGAGGGGAAGAAAACGACATCCCAGCTCCTCTTTTCCGGCCTCCAGAAGGGTATACCAGACATGAGTCCGTCCATCGTTGCCCGGGCGCCCGATCACGCCTGTATTGATGAATTCACGACCCTGCGAAAGCCTGCGACGCCATTTTATTCCGGTGTGCGTGCAGCAAAATACGTCGGCGCCAGCCTCATCCAAAAACTTTTCCAGGAGATGATCCGGAGATGAGGTTTCCCACAGGAACTCATTCACTCTTCGAGGAGATCCGTGACAGAGTTCTACGATCCTGTCCCCCAAATGGAAACGCAGGGAACGGGGCAGCTTCCCCAGCCACTCCTTGTGGTCATGTGACGTGTTCTGAAAGGTGTAGTCGTAACTGACCTTGGCAAAATGGTTATCCCGGGGGTCAGTGTATCCGCACCCGCAATCTTCGCGGCCCTCGGCCAGAGAAATATCGTAGTTCCCGGCAATGGTCTCCACGTCGCCATCTTGCAGATAGGAGAAGCTACGGTCCGGGCAGGGGCCGAACCCCCCAACATCACCCAGACAGAACACGCCGTCCACCGCCAGCTCCCGGCTTCGCTCGAGCAGGGCCTCCAGAGCCAGGTAATTGCTGTAGACTCCTCCAAAGACAACGACCTTCTGATAAGTTGGCAGGTCCGCACTCATACCCTGGCAGCTCCTCGTCGTCGCAAATGACCAAGCATTGACTTCCTCCTTCTGCCTTGCCAGCGAACACAGTGCCCGGGCCTGCGCGACCGCGCGCGACTTTCACCACGGATTGCTCTAGTGAACTCTACTAGTAGTTCCGGCAGGTCATTCCCGTCTCGTAGCAGGTAGTGCAGGCTGAATGATACAGGTTGCAGGGCCTAGCGGCCTCCTCCAGGCTTGTTTTGCTCATGCGGGCCTTCTTTTCGCCGACCAGAATCGGGCAGGCATAGACTCCATCCTGGGCAACAATCCGCGACGCCGAGCACTGCAGTAAGCCATGGTCAAAGTTCTTCATCATCCCGTGAGTAACCACGACAGGCCGGTGGGGGATCGGGAGCATACCCATCTCGAACACGGGAATGATCTTAATACGGGGACGGGTCACGCCCATCGACTGCAGCAGATCGACGTACCTCTGGTATGGATTCAGAACAGAATCGCCTTCGGAAAGATAGTCTTGAATCTCAGTCACCGTGAGGATGGGAAGCAATCCCCGCTGCCACAGTCTCTGGTAAGCTTGGAGGGCCCGTTTGAATACGCCCTTCCCTCGAACGGCATCATTTCTGCCCTCGTCGAAATCATCCAGGCTGATCCTGATCTCGAGAGAGTATGTGGACTGCTGAGAGATCCGGGCCAGTTCGTCGGCACGGGATTCGTTGATCGGCAGACCGTTAGTCAGAATAGAAGCCGGAAAGTCTTTGAGTGTCTGCTCCAGGATGAGCAGCATGTCTCCATGCAGGAAGGGCTCACCGCCGGTGAAATAGATCTCCTTTACGCCCTGCGCCTTGGCCGCTTTCAGGTAACTGAGAACAGCCCCCGTCTCCATCATTTTCAGGCTATCATTGTTGGGGGAGCAGCTGATGAAACAGTGGGTACAACGGAGATTGCAAAGGGTCCCAGAAACCTGAAACCAGAGCGTCTCGAGGTAGTCGAAATGGGCTTGGGGAATTCTTTCTGGTTTGATCAGGATGTGCCTCGCAGGAGCAAGTCGACGGCAGATTTCAGGCGCAGGTTGAACTCGTCATGGGACTCGCCTGGCTGCGCTGCCAGTGGTTCACCGAAACGGATGGTTACTGGATGCAGCCGGAATCTAGAAGATCCACGTGACCAGACTTCGAAGGTCCCAGTAATTGCTGTCGGTATAACTTTGATCTGAAGTTCCGAGGCCAGGATGGCGGCGGCTTTTCGAAAGCTTTTCAGGGTCCCGTCGATCGACCGTTCGCCTTCTGGAAAGATTCCCAGTACAAGATTCTCTTTGAGGCCGTACGCTCCCAGTCGCAGGGCCTGGCGGAGGTTTCTATCTGGATCTACCGGGACCACCTTGATGAGACTGCCCAGAGACCCGACAAGTGTACCGGCCTGGAAATAGTTGCTGTAGCCCACATAGAACATTCGTCGGATGGTGGAAAAAGGCAAACAGGCGCTGATCATGAAGGGGTCCACATAGCTCAGATGGTTTGGGCAAATTATATGTGCCTCAGGGAGGTGCAGGTTCTTCCGTCCCTCGACGCGCAAACGAAAAAAGAGCTTACCCAGCAGCCAGACACAGCGGCTCAAGAAAAAGTAAAATCCCTCCACAAACAGTCTGCGACGCAGCACTCTATGCGTCTCTCCGGCCTCCTCCTCATTTAGGGGACTATCCAAAATCTTGGACCACGAGAGTTTTTCACCTGAAGAACCGACTTCAGGAGCCCGGTCCAGTCCTTTTCTTACAGCGTCCGCGAGATTCTCGACTGTAAAGATAGTCATGGCTTCGTCATCATCGATGTGGACGCCGAAGACATCCTGGATATGGGAGAGAAACTCGACTCGTCCCAGGGAGTCGAAACCACAGTCGAACTCCAGGTTCATCGAACGGTTTACTGCTGTGATTTTGCCCGTTTCCTTCAAAAGCTGGAAAAGGCGCGCTTCTATAGAATCTCGAGGAGGGGTCTGTTCGATTGGCGCAGGCCGGGTCCGGCGGTCCCTTTCCTCACGGAACTGTCTTTCAACCTCGAAGCGTTTGATCTTTCGAGTCGGGGTCCGAGGCAGGGACTCCTGCCGAATGTCGAAACTGCGCACCCTCTTGTAAGCGGGGATTTCCTGCGAGATGTTTTCTAGTTGGTAGCGAATAATTTCTGCCACATTCACGATCTGCTGGGTCTTGAGGTATTCGTAGTCCGGCACCACGATCGCGTGGAGAGTCTCCTGACCCCTCTCTTCCTCTACCCCGATCACGCACATTTCACTGATGTGGGGACACTTTCTTTCATACGTATGCTCGATCTCCTCAGGATAAATGTTCTTTCCGGAGCTGAGGACGATGACATCCTTTTTTCGGCCTGTGATGTACAGGTAGCCTTGAGAGTCCAGATATCCGAGATCGCCGCTGTGTAACCAGTCATTGGACAGGATCTCCTGGGTCGCTTCCTGATTTTTCCAGTAACCCTGCATGAGATGGAGGCCTTTGATCAGGATCTCGCCAATGCCGTCTGCATTCGGGTCGAAGATCTTGACCTCGGAGTGGGGAAGGGCCCGGCCCACGGATCCGAGGCCTCCGGAATAGGCCATGGTCGTCACTGCCGACGTTTCCGTCATTCCAAAGGCCTGAGCAAACTGGAAACCCAGGCTTCGGAAGGAATAGAGAACCTCCGGGTCGCAGCGGGCTCCGCCCACGGCAAACAGTCTTAACTGGCCAAAGTTGCGGTGGATCGGTCGGAAGAAAAGCTTTCCAGGATTCCACCCGGTCCATTCGTTGCTCATCTCTGAGATCTTGAAAAGCAGCCGAAAAAGAGAGCGTCTCAACAGGCCCTTTTTCTGGATTTCCTGGAAAATCCTGCGGTGCACGAGGTAGAAAAACTGAGGGACGCAGACGAAAATCGTGATCCCTTCCTCACGAAAGCTCTGCAGAATTCGCCCCGCATCCAGGGCATCGAGATACGTCACCCGGGCTCCCACGTAGAGAGGAGCCAAAAAATTGGCCATCAGCGCCAGCATGTGGTACAGCGGCAGTACAGAGAGGATGTGATCCCGGTGGGATACTTCCACGACGTCCAGTACAGATTCCACGGTCAGGTATATACTGCGGGGCGTCAACATGACTCCCTTGGGATTCCCCGTGGTGCCGCTCGTATAGACCAGCAGGAAAGTCTCATCCGGGTCACGCTGTACCAGGGGCAGGGTCTCGGTGGTGGCAGGGCGGCTCAAAACCGTATCCCAGTGCTCGTATCCGTCAAATCTGGGACCCGCGACTAGGCCGGGGAGGGGCTCGGGCAGCTGGTCCTGGATCTCCTGAAGCCTGGGAAAGACTTCCTCTGACGAAATCAGGTACTTGCATTCAGAATGCAGCACAAGATAGGCCAGGGTCTCCGAGGAGTGGAGGATGTCGAAGGGGACGATCCGAGCGCCGGCACTCTGAGCCGCCAGGAAGGCGATCCCCCAGCGTGGATGGTTTTCCATCAGGATTCCCACCGTATCACCTGGCTGAATGTGGCGGACGAGAAGCTGACTGATCTTCGTGACTTCGTCCCAGATCCTGCGGAACGTAAACGGTTCTCTTCTCCTCTCGCCCAGGATCTGCAGGGCCACGTGGTCAGGCATGGCTTCCGCGTTACTTCTGAGTTTCTGGAAAAAATCAGAGCTCATAGGAGAGTGCGGTTCCCATGCTACAACAAGCCAGATGCGATGTGAATGCAGAGGCAGGGCGGGGACCCTGTGGGTCACGGCCCGCAAGAGTGCGCCCAGGGTGTGTCCAGTCGCCTACCAATGATGGGGAAGAACTCGAGAACCTGCGCAATGCACTTAGGCCGTCGCTGTGGAGACGAGTGAAGAAGGTTATTGGGCTGGAAGCGTTCACTGTTTCTCCCGGTTGAAGGTTGAAAGCTTGGAGTTCAGGAAGGAAGGGGAAAGAGTCGGCTGTCCTCTTTTTAGGCTTTCAGCATGCTCAGAAACTGCTCGTTGCTGGAGGTCTTTTCGATCTTCGCCAGGAGGACTCTGAGGCCGTCCTGGGGGCTCTGACCTGACAGCGCCCGCCGTACCAGATTGATCTTGTTCTGTACTTCCGGGCTTCTCAGCTTCTCTTCTTTGCGCGTTCCCGATTTCTTGATGTCGATGGCGGGCCAGATACGCTGTTCTGCCAGGCCACGGTGGAGGACCAGCTCCATGTTGCCCGTGCCTTTGAACTCTTCGAAAATTACATCGTCCATTCGACTCCCCGTATCGATCAGAGCCGTAGCCACGATGGTCAAGCTGGCCCCGTGCTCGATTTTGCGGGCAGCACCGAAAAACTCGCGAGGCTTTTCCATGGTTCTGGCTCCCAGGCCACCGGACAACGTTCTTCCTCGGTCCTTTGTTTGAGAGTTGTAGGCACGAGCGACGCGCGTCAAGCTGTCAAGGAGAATGACCACATCGACCCCGGCTTCAACCAGCCGCCGGGACCTCTCCAGCACCATCTCCACAACTCGCACGTGTTGAGAAGGGGGCTCATCATTGGAGGAGGAGATGACTTCGGCCTCCACCGAGCGCTTGAAATCGGTCACTTCTTCCGGCCGCTCATCGACCAGGAGGACGATCAGATGCACATTCGGATGAAACTCAGTAATCACCCCTGCCAGCTTTTTGAGCAGGATTGTTTTTCCGGTCCGGGGAGAGGCCACGATCATACTCCGTTGGCCCTTGCCAATGGGAGTGATCAGATCGATGATACGCAGACTGTGATCATTGCCGCGGTCCACCTCAAAGCGCTCGATGGGGTCTATACAAATCAGCTGGCTGAAGGGAGTGAGCTGTTGAAACTCCTCCGGTGGAATTCCCATTACCGTGTCCACCGATCGGAGCCGATGGTTCTTTCTGCCGGCAACGGCCTCTCCCTTGATCTCACAACCGGTTTTCAGGTCGAACTTTCGAATCAGGTCCGGCGGAACAAAGACATCCTGAGCATGGGGGCAGTAACGGTTCTCGGCCAGTCGAAGATAGCCTCGATTGTCGGAGAGGACTTCGAGCACACCCTCTACGGACACCGGCTTTGAGTTGCCTTCGTGGTGAGGCGTTCCACCATCTCCTCTACGCGGGCGAGAACTCCGCTTGTATCCGTTCTTGCGGCGTCTGCGCCAGCGTGAGCGACCGGGCTTTTTCTGTACGGCCATAGAAACTGGCCCTTTTCCAGCTCCGACGCGATTGCTGGCGTTTAACGCGCCACGCGAAGGCTGCTGGTTTGGGTTCTCATCGCGGGGACCCGCAATGTCGCCTCTCTCGTCTTTCCGTTGCCTCGGCCTTCTGCCTGCCGATCATCAAAAGAGGAGGGCTTCCTGCAGCTAACTGAAACTGCTCTAGAGTTTTTCTACTCCTGAAGGGGAGTTTAGTACAATAGGCACCCTTGAAACAAGTGTTTCGTCCCGGCACGGTCCTACACACAGGCCATTGACTTCCTGGGAAATCATCTATATCCCGACTGTGGGGACAGGGTGTCCCCGTATCCAAGCTACGTTCGTCTCTTGACATAGCCCTGCTCGAATAGGAGGTATTTGAGGAAGTCGCGGTGTCTCCGACCTATTGTATGCCCAGGCCGCGGTGATAGCTCCCGCCGATACTCCTGTCACACTGGGGATCTCGAGGTCCTATCCTTCGATTTCCGACGAGTACCGCAAGAGCGACCGCCTGGTAGGCACTGCGGGCAACGCCTACTGTTAGAATCATGCCCAGCGGGAATTTGGCTTGATTCATAGGCTTACCGAAACGCTCCTGTGAGGTAATTCCCGAAGACGATTGCATTCTGGCCCATAATCTCGAGCTGAGCCGTTTGAGGGTGGTTGATAAAATAACGCCGATGCCGGAGTTCTGGGTGTTCCGGCTGTGGGGGGCCCTGGTTCATCTACTTCCCGCCACTCTACTGACCCTCATTCTGATGGTGTCGTGGCTTGGATTTATCGTCTTCCCGGTACTGTGGCTAAGGAGCAACCCCATGTGAAGGCACTGGGGCCTCCCGGCAGCTGGCCTCTGGCTGCTGATCCTGGTCAGCAGCCAGACTCTGCTTGGTGGGCAGCAGCAGTGCCGCTCTGGCGCCATGGAGGTCATCGTACTGGCTGAGAGAGAGCATCCGAGCTTTTGGGTCTCCCGGCGGCGGTATTGAGGTCTTTGTCCTCCACGAAGGAGTGAAAGTACGTATTGATGAGATCCGAGACGACTGGTATGAAATCGGACTGACCGACGGGGATCACGGCTGGGTCCGTTCGGAAAGCCTGAAGCTAATTTAGTAGTTCAGGGGATCCCGGGTGGGAGGGCTGCCACAGGACGCTTCCAGGCTGCGACAAGTGTCACAGGCGTTGTTGCTTTTCTGGTTTCGAATCATTTATTTTGGGACCTGGGAAGCATCCATGGTTTCGCCGCGCTTAGAGTTGAATCTGAACCTCACACCCGCCAGGCGCTTCGACCTGATCGACGTAAACGAACAGGTCACTGAAGAATTCGGAGATGTCCTCACCAGGTACCGGAAGGCGCTGTACCATTCCTATCACACGACGGCTGGATACTTCGAACAGAACCTTTGTGAACGACTGGATTACAGTCGGGACATGATCTCCAAGGTAGTTCGCTATTTCCAGACCCTTTTCCCACCGGATGCCGACTATTGGCATGACTGCCTGGAATTACGGGAGGAACTCAGTGAAGAGCAAAAGCTCATCGAACCTCGCAATGCGGATTCCCATTTGACTTTCATCGGGTCGGGTCTCATGAATTGCGTGACCTATGTGAACCAACCGGCAATGCCCGTTTTCTTCGTAGACCTGGACGGCGTTTACAAAACGACAACTCGGCGGCGCCACACGACTGTGATTGGTTTCAATCGCGAGGAGACGGTCCGGGAACTGTGGCGCGATATCCCTGTGTCGGGCCACCCCATCGATTCTGTGAGCCTACGAGATCCACGCCTGGGTCTCTTCGAGGAACTGGAGGAACTGATCGACTCTCACGAGGTCGTCAAGGGCAGAGTGGACATTCGCCTAGACGCTGCAGAGTTGCAAACCGGACTCACGGTTAATGAATACGAAACACTTCTCATGAAAAATGACCTGGTTGAAGTACTCCGGAACCCGCTGCGGTTCATGGCAGAGACGGGAAGACGCATGATCAGGGAGCCTCGATTGATTCCCGGAAAAGCTCTCAACTACGCAAAATATGATCTGGTCCAGGTCGTCAATGAGGTGGTCGATGCTCTGGGCCTGACCGAGTCCTTCGTCGAGCGTATCGTTGACAAGTTTCTGGCTGTGCCTGCGCAGCGTTTCCTGTGGATGAAGCGGTCGCTCAGTCTACTCATTTCCGGTCAGGAAGAAGATCAGGACAGCTCGATCGTTCATGGGGAGTATCAAAGCCCCATTCTGGTTCAGTGGAATCGCCCCAGCAACGACTCCAGCCGCCGGATCGGAGTCCGTCTAGTCCGGTTCGTCTAGTCCTGTAAGGCATAAGTTCTGAGCCAGGGGTCAGGGAGTCGTTCGTGATCACACCTGTATCCGGTCGTGCTCCCCACGAACATTGTCGTTATTGTTGCACATGAGTACTAGTCCAAAACGTATGCTGCGCTGGAGCCAGGGACCGGACCTCTCACGACGGTCGACAGAGCGTGAAATCATAGACGATCCTGCTCGGATTTCGGAGCAGGAAATGGAGCAGGTCCTCATCGAGCTGGCCCTGGTAAACCGCTGGTTGGGGGGGATTTCCGCCTGTCTGAGGTCCATCGCCCTGCTCCTTTCGCGGGAAACCAGGCGGGGCCCCGTTACCGTTGTTGACATCGGCGCGGGTTCGGGAGACATTCTTTGCGCACTGGCCGCTAGAACTCAGCGCCAGGGCAATCGTGTGCAGATGTTGGCTATGGACATCAACCCGGTCGCTTGCCGTGTGGCCCAGAAGCGAGTGCGCATCTGGCCGGAGATCGGCGTAGTGCGTGCAGATGTAGAGAACCTGCCGCTGGTAAAAAAGGGGGTCGACTTCATTCTCTGCTCGACACTTCTGCACCATTTTGATGATCGGCAGTTGGTGGAAATTCTCACCAGTCTTCGAGAGTCGACTACCACAGCCATCATCATCAATGACCTCCATCGCCACCCCGTAGCCTACTGGGCCAGCCGCCTCCTCGCTCGTCTTTTTTCGCATTCCAGAGCGGTTCGCAATGACGGGCCTCTTTCCGTGCAAAAGGGCTTTACACGCCGGGAACTTCTCGACTTGCTGGAGTCCGCTGGATGTCGTGACTTCTGCATCAGGTGGCGGTGGGCCTTCCGGTGGGTGGTGACCATTAGGGAATAGAGTGGCGGTTCGGAAGACCCGCGACCGGGATAACCCGGCAACTCTGTTCTGGAAGGACAGGAAAGTTCAGTCAGTAAGGATCACGAACCACCTGCGCGGTCCGTGAACCCCGACCACCAGCCTTTTTTCAATATCCGCGGTGCGACTTGGTCCTGTGGCCCAGGTCAAGAGGCTACTCTCCTCCAGCCGTAGACCGGCATCGATGGCCTGGGTGAGATTATCGACGATGGACCGCCTGGAAACGAGTGTCAAACGACAGGGGGCCAGTCCGAAGAGCAGCCGGCTGCGCCTTCGACCCGAGCGGAATAGGACAGTTCCCGTCTCGGCGATCGCAACCTCTGCCGAACCGGCTGACAGGGTAACGCTCTCAACCCGTTCCACAGTTAGTTCAGAGGTTGCCAGCCTGAGGGGAAAGGTGACGCGTGCTTCAGGATGATTGCTGAAAACGAGATTCTGTTCCTCGAATGCCTCCGAACTGCGAATGGTGAAAGGGATCGAGTGGGTTTCCAAGGTCTCTCGCTCCTCCCAGACAATGACCGAAGTTCCGGCCTTTGCGAGTACTTCAGAGAGGCACTCCTCGAGACTTTTCCGGCGGCTGTCCAGAACAATGCCTTCAGTCTCCGACAAGTGTTGGGCAAAGACCGCCGCAGGGTCCTCGAAGCGCGGCAACTCCGGAATTCGCTTGGGAAGCCCGGCAGCAGTCCTGCTTCGCAGGGCTGCTCTCAGTTTTTCCAGGGTCTCAGATCGACTCACGATCCCTCCGCTTTCGGTAAAGCTCTCGAAAGCTCTCCTGGGAGAAACGCGGCAACTCGCGGCTCCGGCTCCAGTTTCTGAGAGGTGAAAAAGGCAGCTTCAGGGCCGGCCCGCTGAAGAGCACTCCCTGCAGTCTCCTGGCCCACCGACTCAAGGTCTCGAAGCGCTTGGAGCGGATCATGGACCAGGCCCACAGGCGAAACCCGTACCGTTCCAGGGGAAGCCTGGAAGCCGTCGCATCGTGGACGTTCTGAATTCGCTCACGCAACTTCAGAAGTATGTGGGGGATCTCAATCTTGACCGGGCAAACGTCTCCGCAGGCTCCACACAGCGAAGAGGCAAATGGATGCTTCAAAGCAGTCTTGTAACTGTGCAGTTGAGGGGTCAGTATTGCACCTATGGGTCCCTGGTAAGTGGATCCGTACGCATGTCCGCCGATGGTCTCATAGACGGGACAGGCATTCAGGCATGCGCCGCAGCGGATACAGTTCAAAGTCTGAGAAAGGTAAGGATCCTCCAGGATCCCGCTTCTTCCGTTATCGAGCAAAATCACGTAGAGCTGCTCCGGCCCGTCGGGCTCATCCGGGCAGCGCGACCCGTTGATGAAGTGAACGTAGCTGGAAATGGGTTGTCCTGTGGCACTTCGAGTCAGGAGTTTGAGAAAGATGGGCAGATCGGAGAGCCGAGGGATCACCTTCTCGATGCCCATCAAAGCGATGTGCACTGGAGGGCCCGCCGTGGAAAGAAGAGCATTCCCCTCGTTTTCGACGATGACCAGGGTTCCGGTCTCTGCGACGGCAAAATTGACTCCGGTGATCCCCACCCCGGCGTTGAGGAACTCCCAGCGGAGCTTCTTTCTGGCCATCGCGGTCAGTTCTTTCTCGTCCTCCGTGTACGGCATACCTATTTTCTGCTCGAAAAGTTGCGCAACTTCCCGGGCCGAGAAGTTGAGTGCCGGAGCCAACAGGTGAAACGGTTTCTGACCGGCCAGCTGCACAATGTACTCTCCCAGATCCGTTTCAACCGGTGTGACGTGAGCTTTTTCTAGCTCCTCGTTGAGGTTCACTTCCTCGGTCGTCATGCTCTTGCTTTTGACGACCCGAGTCGCCCCTCGCTCGTGTAGCAATTGGACTATGAAATTGACGGCCTCGGAGGAATCTCTGGCCCAGATTACCTTCGCACCGGCCCTCTGCAGGGACTGCTCGAGCTGGACCAGATAGTGATCCAGCCGGCTCAGCGCGTTCTTCTTCACCCGGCTCGCGTGGTCTCTCAGTTCTTCCCAGTTCTCCACGTTCTCAATGGAACTGGCGCGAGCCCGCCGGGAATGTCCGAGTGCGCGCGGGAGGTTCTCCTGCACCTGCTTGTTTTTTAAGGCTTCCGCAATCTTTAACTCAATTTTCGAACTCATGGACTTCCTCAGAACTGAGCCAGAACCTCGGCAATGTGCATGGCCTGTAGTTCCGATTTCTCACGCTTGATGAGGCCTTCCAGATGCATCAAACAACTGGCATCCGTAGCGATCACGTACTGGGCTCCAGTCTGTTCGATTGCCCGCAATTTGTTGTCGCCCATCTCGGAAGAGATCTCAGGGAACTTCACCGAAAAGGTGCCTCCGAAACCACAGCACCTTTCACTACCCTCCATTTCCCGCAGGTCGAGGTCGGCAACTTCACGAAGTAGTCTTCTGGGGGGGTCCTGAATACCCAGCTCACGCAGCAGGTGGCAGGAGTCGTGATAGGTGGCTCGAGCCTTAAAAGAAGCTCCTGTAGACTCCACTCCCAGGACGGACACGAGGAAATCAGAAAGCTCCCAGACCCGGGTGGAGACGTCCCGTGCCAGCTCGGAATAGTGGTGGTCGTCGCTCACAATCTTAGGGAGGAAAACCTTGATCATACTGCAGCACGAACCCGAGGGCGTGACGATCCATTCTTGATCCTGATAGAGATCCAACAGGCCGCAGCCGACCTGTCTGGCTTCCTCTGTATAACCGGAATTGAAAGCAGGCTGCCCGCAGCAGGTTTGTCTGGAATCAAAGTCGACCTCGACCCCCAGACGCTCCAGGATCCTTACAGCAGAGAGACCGACTTGAGGATAGAACTGGTCGACCAGGCAGGTGACAAACAGGGAAACCTTCATAAATCACTTCGACGCACAAAGTGCAGGTCCAGTTTAAGGTGGAAGGGTCGACGTGCAAAGTGCAAAGTGCAAAGTTCAACTTTCAAGGTCCAAGGTTCCCATTATGTCCGAGCCCATAATTTACCCCGACAGCCCGTCGTAAGCATGGCACGGATTGCCAGTTCGTGGGGTAGGTCCTGGGATAGAGGGTCCCACTCGGCCGTGGAAAGAAACGAACCGTTGATGCTAAACTACGGAGAACTCGGGCTTTCTTCCGAGTGGAGAAATCGGATGCCTTACTGGATCGGAGCCGCGGTCATTCTGCTGTTAACGTGGTTATTGCTGGGATTCGTTGTGGCTCGACGAAGCCGCCGGATGCTCTGCATGCTTGTACTGGCAGGCCTACTCGCTCTGATTCCCAGGACCTCCCCGATTCCGGAGACCGTAGCGGCTTCTCTGAATAACCCCCCGGGTCCCGCATTAGACCTGTCCGGAGAACTCCTCACGCTGGACGGGAAGAAGGTGTCACTGTCCGACGACACAGGAAAGGTGCTCTTTCTCAACTTTTGGGCAACCTGGTGCGGCCCTTGCAGAGCCGAAATGCCCGCCATGGAAGCACTGTACGACCTTCTGGGGAAAGACGGCCTCAGCATGGTGGCGGTAACCGAAGAGCCAAAGGAGCTGGTAGCTCGCTATCTCGAACGCCATCCGTACCCGTTTCAAATCATGATCGATCCGCGGGGAGAGTTGACCGAGCGGCTCCAGGTCATCGGGTTGCCAACCACTTTTGTCCTCGACAAGAAGCGTCGCGTCATCTATTCGCATGTCGGCCGGGCGGAGTGGAATTCCCCGCAAGCAGTTGACCTTTTCCGCGACGCCCTGGAGGAATGAGTCCTCCTTTTTTCTTCCGCTGTATCAATTCGGACTGTGGAAGAGAATTCGACGTTCATCTGAACATCTACGAGTGCCCCGACTGTCACGACCTGCTGGATCTCGTCTACAATTTTCCGGACCTCGATCCTGACGAGCTTAAGGCTACATTTCGAAAGCGCCGTCAATCCTATTACCCCCTGGACCAGAGCGGAGTGTGGCGGTTTCGCGAGTTTCTCCCTTTCGAGAAGGGCGACTATGACCTGGCCGTGACGTTCGGAGAAGGGAACAACCCCGTGGTCGACGCTCCAAGGGCAGCCGAATACATCGGCCTTGACTCGCTCAGCGTGAAACACCTTGGGTGGAACCCGACTGGGTCTTTTAAAGACTACGGGATGACGGTAGGGGTGACCCAGGCTCGTAAGCTGGGAGTGAGTGCCGTGGCCTGTGCCTCGACTGGCAACACTTCCTCGTCTATGGCCGCTTATGCGGCCCGGGCCGGTCTCAAGGCGATCGTATTCATCCCCGAGGGCCAGATTGCTTTTGGGAAACTGGCCCAGACTATGGAGTACGGCGCCGTGACCGTGCAGATTGAGGGGGATTTCGATGCAGCGATGCAACTGGTTCGGGAGCTTACTTCGTCAACTGGAATCTACCTCCTGAACTCGATCAACCCCTTTCGAGTGGAGGGTCAGAAGACGGTGGCAATCGAGCTCCTCGATCAGCTCGACTGGCAGGTGCCTGATCGGATTGTCTTACCTGGAGGCAATCTCGGTCACAGCGCTGCCCTGGGAAAGGCATTTTACGAGTTGCGGCAGCTGGGCTTGATCGATAGCATTCCCAGGCTCACGATTATGCAGGCTTCCGGTGCCTCGCCCCTCCATTCGATGCTGGCCTCGGGCCTGGAAACACTTCGGCCCTTTACATCGGCCAGAACGCGCGCCACTGCTATCAAAATCGGCAGCCCGGTAAGCTGGAAAAAGGCGCTTCGCTCTCTGGAGCTTTCTGATGGCTGGTGCGACGCGGTGAACGAACAGGAAATTGCCGATGCGAAAGCGATTCTGGGGCGCGACGGGATTGGTTGTGAACCGGCTTCCGCAACCACCGTAGCAGGACTCAAGAAGCTTCTGGAAGCCAATCATGAAGAAGACCCCGTGACCATCCACCGGGGGGAGAGGGTAGTGGCCATTCTCACGGGACACCAACTCAAGGACCCCGAGTACACTGCGAACTACCATTTCGGAAAACTCGAGCTCGACTCCCGCGACGGTGACTCCCAGGAGATCGAGTCAAAATTCTCCAATCCCCCTCTCCGGGTGTCGCCCGATATTGACAAGATACGGGCTTTGCTACAGCTTTAGTCGCAGTGAGGCGCACTGTGACATAATCTTGTTTCCATGAGTAAAGAGATCAACCGTGGAATTCAGGTGAAAGTGAAGAGCTTTCACATTCCAGAGCGAAGCCGGCCCGACCAGAACTACTATTTCTTCGCCTATCAGGTCACTATCTCCAACCTTGGCTCGAGGACTGCTCAGCTGGTGAGCCGCAAATGGATTATCACGGACGCGGAGGGGCATGTGGAAACCGTCGAGGGGCTCGGCGTAGTCGGGGAGCAACCGGTTCTCAAGCCCGGGGATTCCTTTCAGTACACCAGCTTCTGCCCTCTCAAGACCCCAGTTGGGTCCATGCATGGAGAGTACCGAATGGTGGGCGAAGACGAAGAGCAGTTCGAAGCTGAGATTGCTCCCTTCAGCCTGGCCGTTCCCACCGCTGTCAACTGATGTAAAAGGGCGCGTTCGTCTGGCCATTAACGGGACCGGAGCAATAAAACCATGACCTCCAACAGGGACCAGGGCAGCCGTGAGGCTGCCGAGAAACAGTCCATCGTGGTGAAGGGGATACCCGGGACGGTGCCCAGGGGGATCGCCGACTTGTGCACAGCCCGTCTCGTGGAGGCGGTGCGGGAATTGATGGAACTATCCGGCCTTGGTGAGGTAAAGCTTTTGGTGGGCAGCAACGAGGTTGCCTCCCGGGAGCAACCTGTCGAGCCTCGAGGAGCCGGGAGGGAAGATGAGGTCTCGGTGGAAGAAAGGGCGGAGCAGTATGTTTCGCGACAACCATTTTATGGTTTTGATTTTCTGGTGGTGCCTCAAGAATTGCGGGAGAGCCTGCTTTCTGCCGTTGACCTGGTCAGCCTGGAAGCACTCGTCTTCGACCGCTGGAATCTGAAGGCTATCGAGCCCTTCCCGCGAACAGCTCTGAACTTCCACGGCCCTCCAGGAACCGGAAAAACTCTGGCGGCTCATGCTCTGGCTGCGTACCTGAAGCGTCCCATTCTGCTAGCCAGCTATGGACAGATCGAAAGCAAATACGTGGGGGACGGAGCCAAGAATATCGAGGCGGTCTTTTTCGCTGCCCGCAGAGACAAGGCCGTTCTCTTTATCGACGAGGCCGATTCCTTGCTTTCCCGGCGCCTGACCAACGTAACGCAGGGAGCGGAACAGGCCATTAACTCGATGCGAAGTCAACTCCTGGTCTGCCTGGAACAGTTTACCGGCATCGCGATTTTTGCGACCAACCTGGTTGAGAACTACGACAGGGGATTCGAAACCCGGGTCCGAAATCTTTACTTCCCCCTGCCCGACCAGGATTCACGGCGGGAGATCTGGCAGCGGCACCTGCCCGAACAGCTGCCCCTGGCCGGGGATGTTTCGATCGATGAACTTGCCAAGATCAACCATGTATGCGGTCGGGACATTAAGAACGCCGTTATCGACGCCGCACTGCGTGCGGCCAGGGGGGACCAGGCGTCTGTCTCACAGAAGGATCTGTTTGGTGCCATAGAGCGAGTCAAGTCCGCCCGTATCGAGCTCGGATAGTTGTTGGGAGATCCACCCTGGAGCGCGACCGCGCGCGACTTTTACCACGGACTGCTAGAGCCGTCGGGCGGTAAGCTGGCGGGTTGCTTCTCGAGTCTTCTGAACCAGGTGAAGTACTTCCTCCAGAAGCTCCCCCGTATAATGAAGCGTGAGGTCGGTTTTCCCGACGGAGAGGGTAACTTTGAAAGATAGAGCCACGCCCTGCACTTGACCGTTCTCTACAGGCAGGGATCCTCTTCCCAAAACTACGGTCCCCTCCAAACGCCCTTCTTTCTCCTTGAATTGGCAAGTTACTGTTCTCTGGTCGCCGCGGGCGCCTTGGAATTCAGTCTGTCAAGAGCCTTCAATGCCATGGGCAGCGAGAAGGGGAAGCTGAGAGAATAAGCTGATGGCAGCTGCGAGCAGTGTTTTCCGTATGGGGAGTCTAGTGGACTGTAACGCGTGAATCGTTGTCCGATCCGCTTTGGGAACTGAGGCGCCGCCTTTTGCGCTCGACATGGCGACGATGGCGTTCTTCCCACCGGGCCAGTTGATCCTTGTATAGGGACCTCTGGTCACTATCGAGCAGCGGCTCGATAGCGTTCTGGGACTGAGAGAGGAGTTCATGAATTCGGGGGACCATACCTTTTCGGAGCTCAGCAAGTTCCGAGCGGCACTGTTCCAGAATCTTCTCGACCGAACCCCACTGCTCATCAGTGAGATCCATTCCCGAGTAGAACGAGTGTGAGAGTGGGGAGGTCTTGCCCTGGTATGATTTTTTCTCGTCAGCGGTGGGCCTCAGATCGAGAGTGTTGGACACGATGGCACCCGTGAGGAAACCCAGAGAAAAAAGTAACGCCACACCTACGAAACGCTTCCAGAAACTCATTTCATCCCCCCCCTTCCGCATGCAGGATTGCCTCGACTATCGTGTCTCCCTCCAGGTTTTCACTCAAAAGCACCACTACTTCGTCATCACCATCCGGAATAGTGGGCCCTGCAGACTGGTAGCCTACCAGCAGCGTGAGGCACATCAGAAAACTGCAGATTCCGGTTACCGGAGCCAACCTCCAGCACCAGACCCCGAGAGTCTGCGGCTCGATACGAACACCCTCTCTCAGCTTCTGGTAAAAACCTACAAGGAAGGTCTCATCCTCGCTGTGTTCAGAAAACTTCACCTGGCGGAAAACTCTCTCCAGGAATAGCTCCACCTCTTTCCACTGTTCTCGCTTTCTTGCAGGCATAGTTCATTCCTCGCGGACAATCTCTAGCTGATTCAAGTAGTTCCGCAGAGCGCGGCGGGCCCGAAATGCCCTCACCTTGACATTCGTGTTACTCCATCCCAACGTCGAAGCAACTTCCTTGACGCTTCGTCCTTCCCCGTAAATCAGGTGCAGGACCAGACGGTCCTTTGGAGCTATTCGCTGGAGGACCTTGCTGATAAGCTCCTTTGCGACCAGGTGGTCTCGGAAGCGAGGCTCTGAATAGGTTCCCTCCCGATACAACTTCCTTTCCAGCCAGTCCTGCTCTGTCCGTGTAAGGTCCGTCTCGGTTTGCTGAGGTCTCCGTGCCTGCTTGCGCATCTGATCCAGGCAGAGATTAATCGTGATCCGGTACAGCCAATTTCGAAAAGGAACACCCGGCCTAAGCTTTTCCATATTCGTAAAGGCCCGAACAAAGGCATCCTGAGCCATATCCTCGGCGTCAGCAGCATCAGGGAAAAAACGCCAGGCTACGGCGGTTATCTTGCGTCGATAGCGCAAAACCAGACTGTCAAAGGCGGTCAGGTCACCGGCTTGCATCCTTTTCACTAGCTCTTCGTCGGCCACCTGCGCCGGGACAGACGAATTCCCGAACTCAGAAACCGATGCTACGTCCGGGCTCGATACCGCCACGCGATAGTGTCCGCTGTTTGCCATTACGCTGAGCATCTAGATTACAACAGCTACAAAAAAAACGCTCCGGCGGTTGGATTGGTTACATTCGGAGAGGGCCTGGTTAGCGTTTGACCGTTACTGGTTTCCTGTTTGAAAGTTGCAGGTTCTTGGAAATTTACCCTGGGGACGGGAGACCCGTGGGACTGTCAACGCGGGCTGCGTCTTTGCTGTATCATTCAGTTATGAGTCGGTGGTCGTTTACAGGCGGGATTTTCCTGTTGGCAGTCGGCTTTGTCAGTGCTAAATACAAGATCAAGGACATTCCGGTCAAGGCGGCCGCCGAATACCCGTCTCATCAGTCACTTCAGAATATCGTCATCGGGGCTGAGGCCTTCGACCGGCAAGACGAAATCCTGTCGGCCTTTGATACTAAGAAACTTCACGAGAAAGGGATCATGCCCGTATTCGTGGTGGTCGAAAACAACAATGAGTTCGCGATTCGGATCTCAGGAAAAGACATCTACTTGAACGATGCCGGCCACAACTATCCGTCATTACCGTACACACGGGTTCTTCTGAGCATCGCCAAGAAAAAGAAATCAACTTATCCGATCCACGACGACATCTTCCTGGGCCAGCTCAAGAATAAGAACATGGTGGCCGACTTCGAGAGAAAGGATTTTGGTGAAAGACTGATCCCTCCACACGGTAGCGATTCGGGAGTGGTCTTCTTTGAATGGTTGCAGCTTCAGGACGATACTCGAATCTACATTTCGAACATCACCAATCTCGACTCTCAGGAGAGTCTGATGTTCTTTGAATTCCCGCTTCAATGACTCGCAGCCGGCCACGGGCCGTCTCCCCTCTCTGATGAGCAACATTTCTCCTTTGAGATTCAGTCAGGAAACCCTTAAGAACGGCCTGGACATCGTATTGCACGTTGACAGGCGGGTTCCGCTCGCCCATGTAACTCTGCACTACCGGGTCGGGTCCAGCCATGAAGAACCCGGCAAATCCGGGTTGGCTCACCTTTTCGAGCACATGATGTTCCAGGGCTCGGAAAACGTGGGAAAGGCCCAGCACGGACGGCACGTCGATGCCGTGGGGGGTCGTTGGAACGCCAGCACCAGCAAGGATCGCACCGGCTATTTTGAAACGGTTCCTTCCAGCGCCCTGGAACTGGCTCTTTGGCTGGAAGCTGACCGCATGCGCTCCCTGCGAGTCACCGAGGAAAACTTTGAGAACCAGCGAAAGACCGTGATTGAGGAGAAGAAGCAAAGCTACGACAATCGGCCCTATGGTGCGGCCCTCTTACGTTTTGACGCTCTCGCCTATGAGAACTGGGCGTATGCCCACCCCACTATCGGATCTGTGGACGACCTTAGAAAAGCAACGGTGGAGGACGCGGTGACCTTTCATCGGAAGCACTACGGGCCTGACAACGCGACCCTCGTGGTGGCCGGGGATATCTCCTTAAAAGAAACACTCGGTTTGGTCCGGAGACATTTTGAAGACATCCATCCCGCTACTGATGCTCGACTTCCTGATTTGAGTGAACCCCCACAACAGAAGGAGAAGCTGGAGGTGATTAGAGACACACTGGCGCCACTTCCAGCCATTCACGTCGGGTACCACATGCCGCCAGCCGGATCTCCTGCTCACTATGCTCTTTCCATGCTCTCTCTCGTCCTGTCAAAAGGTGAATCTTCGCGACTCTATCGCCGCATGATCTATGACAATAACTGGGCTGCCAGCCTCTCGTCCGGTCCCACACTCTATCGTGGACCTCAGATGTTCGTTTTCTGGTGCCAGGTTCAGGAAAGCGCCCGAGCGCGGAGCGTTCAAAAGGCCCTCGAGGAGGAGGTTCTCCGCACCACAGAGAAGACGGTCTCGGATGTGGAGCTTGAAAAGGCGAGGAACCAGGTCCTTTACCGATTCGTTTCCAGTCGCGCCACCATTTACGGAAAAGGAGAAGCCTTGGCTCAGTACATGACCTTTTTTTCTGATCCCTCGCTCATCAACAACGAGGTGGACCGTTATCTGGGAGTAACTGCCGAGGAGATACAGAAGACAGCCCGTCAGTTCCTGGTCCCGGCCAATAGAACCACTGTGGTTGTCGAAACGGGGCCCTCACGCCAAGACCAGGAAAGAGCAGCGTCGCCATGACCACCCATCCCGGTTACCCAACCAGTCCACCTTCAGTAGGAACCTTGCCCAATGTTGATTACCCGTTCATTGAGGAAAGGCGGCTTCCGAACGGTCTGACCGTCATGGCCCTTCGAGAGGATCGGCTCCCCCGCGTCTCCATATGTCTGGGGGTTCCCGGGGGGCGGATCGGAAATCCCGGCAACAGTCTGGCCGCCCTGCAGGTGGGAACGGATCTGCTCTTCGAAGGCACCAGAAAGCGAACCTCCCGGCAACTGGCTGAGCAACTCGACCGATTTGCCATTCAGGCAGACACTGATGTCTACATGGAGTCCTGTCGGTTTTTCTTCGCAGTATTGGATTCGTACCTTAAGGAGGCCTTCCAGATTCTGGCAGAGGTTCTCCTTCAACCCTGTTATGACGCACTCGAGTTCGAAAAACTCAAGGTTCGCTGGACAAGTTTCCTGATCTCCGAGAGAGCACGGCCCGCGATTCTCGCCTCCGAGAGAACTATGGCTGCGCTTTTTCCCCGCCACCCTTACTCACGGGTCACCATCCCCCTGGATCATTTGAAGAATTTGACCCGGGAGGTTCTGGTCACTGTTTTAGAGCGCCGGATGGTTCCCAACAATGCCTATCTACTACTGGCGGGACCGATCAGCCTGGAGGATGCCGTTGACCTCGCTGAGAGCCATCTCTCGGCCTGGGAGCCAGGCCAGGCCCAAGTGCTTACAGTGCCCGATGTGGCAGAGCCGGAGCCCGGCCAGGTATTGCTCGTACACCGTCCTTACTCTGTGCAGTCCCGCTTTGAGGTGGCCGGCCGGGGACCGGCTCGAACGGCCCCCGATTACTTGGCCTTTGGCCTTGCCAATCAGGTGCTGGGAGGAGGAGCGAGTGCCCGCCTGTTTTTGAACCTGCGTGAGGATAAAGGCTACACTTACGGAGCTTATAGTCTGCTCCGGGGGTATATGGGATCCGGCTTCTACTCGGCAGCCGCCGATGTGCGATCAGAGGCGATTCCCGATGCCATTGGCCAGACCCTGGACGAACTAAAGAGAATGCGGGAGGAGGAACCGGAGAAGTCGGAAGTGGAATTGGCCCGTGCCGAACTCATTGGTGGTTTTGTGCGCAGAATGGAAACGGCAACCGCCATGGGTGGGCTGGAGATGGACCGTCGCCTGGGGCAGCTTGACGAGGAATACTACCGGAACTACATCCCATCCCTGCAACAAATGACACCGGCCACGGTGCTGGAATCTTCAGCGCACTACTTCGACCCGGAGAGAGTGGTCATCACGGTGGTGGGTGACGCAGACCAACTCCTTTGTCCGCTCCAGAGCCTCGGCACCGTAACGGTGTTTGACACACAGGGCCGCCGGCTCTGATCGTGTTGCCGGATCAGGAGAGCAGAGCTCCAGAGCCGATTCAGATGCATGCTACACTCTGCACGATGAGCCAGGTCCTGATTCATCCCACTGCGGTGGTCGACCCCGGAGCCGAGATTGGATCCGGGGTGCAGGTCGGGCCTTATGCCGTGCTCGAGCAGGATACGGTGATCGGGGATAGATGCACCATTAGTGCGCATGCCGTAATCAAACAGCACACCATCCTCGGGAGCGGGAACCTGATTGCCGAAGGTGCGGTGCTGGGCGGTGAGCCCCAGGATCTCAAGTACTCGGGCAAGCGCTCCTATCTGCAAATTGGCAACCGAAACGTCTTTCGGGAAAACGTGACTGTGAATCGCGCCACCGAGCCCGAGGGCCGCACCAAGATTGGCCACAGCTGCTTCCTCATGGCTTATTCTCATGTTGCCCACGAGTGCATCGTAGGAAACCATGTTGTCCTGGCCAACAATGTGGCCCTGGCCGGTCACGTTACGCTCGGGGACCATGCCTTCCTGGCAGGAGGTGCGGGGGTTCATCAGTTTTGCCACGTCGGCAAGATGTCGATGATCGGGGGACAGGCCAAGGTCGTGCAGGATGTGCTCCCCTTTTTTCTAGTCGACGGGGCGCCAGCCGTTCATCGCAGCCTCAACCTGGTGGGACTAAGGCGCAGCCGGCTGAGTAAAGCACACCTGCGGAGCCTGAAAAAGGCCTACCGAATGCTCGCCTCCACCGAACTGAAACTGGCAGGGAAGCTCGAGGAGCTGAAATCCAGGGATTCTCCTTTGTTGGCCGAGTTAGCCAATTTCATCGAATCTTCTGAGCGGGGTATCTGTAGCTTTTCCCAGTGAAGCGACAGACTCGGGATGTCCGGGGGCTATGCCGGTGTTCTCGTCGGCCTTCGTTTTCCGTTGCTTAAAGAGGCGGAGGGCCCACTTCCGTAGGGATCTCTCCCGTAAGAGCCTCCAGAAAAGCCTCCAGGTCTGCTCGCGACCAGTTCTCTTCCCCTGTTTCGGTCAGAGGAGACAGCACTTTCAGCTGAGGTGACAAATGCGGATTCGAGTTGCCTCCCCCGACATAGAAGTCGATGACTTCAGCGAGTGTTTTGAGACTGCCGTCATGCATGTACGGTGCTGTGAGTGCTATGTTACGAAGGGACGGGGTCTTAAAGGCACCCCGATCCGAGTCCTTACCTGTTACATCGAACCGGCCTAGGTCGGTTAGCTCTCCATCGTCCCCTACTCCCACACCGATGTTGTGAAAGAGGTTATCCGTGAAGAGCCCCACAACATGGCAAGCAGTGCAATTGCCTTTTTCAGGATTGCGGAAAATCTCCAGGCCGCGCCGGGAGGCCTTACTGAGCGCTGTCTCATCTCCCCTGTAAAAATATCGGTCAAAAGGCGAATTTCCACTGACGACGGTTCGTTCAAAGGCAGCGATGGCCTTTCCCACCATTTCATAGCGGATGGGACGAGGCCCGAAGGCCTTCTCAAACAAGGCCCGGTAAGAAGGATCGGCCGCCAAGGTCTTTTCCACTTCGTCCAGGGTGTGAGCCATTTCAATCGGATTCTGGACAGGGCCCGCGGCCTGATCTTCCAGGCTGGGCGAGCGGCCGTCCCAAAACTGGGAGGTGTAGAAAGCGGCGTTGAAGACGGTGGGAGCATTCCTGCCGCCCTTCTGACCGTTGACCCCTTCCGAAACGGATTCTCCATCCGAGAAACCAAAGTCCGGGTTGTGGCAACTGGCACAGGAGATTGTATCGTCCACGGAAAGATGGGTGTCATAAAAAAGCCGACGACCCAGCTCAATGGTTTCAGCGGTCGAAGGATTGTCGCCTGGGACTGGAATGGGGGGCAGTCCCAGAGGGCTGGCCAGTTCAACCGGCTCCCCGATTGGCAGTGCAGCTGCCGTCTCCATAGAATCATAGTGCGCCGGGCGGCAGGCGGGAATCATCCAGCCAAGGGTCAATAAAACCAGTACGACGAGAATGAGAGTCAGGTGCTTCACGGTGTTCCTCCGCTGATGCCTGTCCTTCGAGCGGGAGAAGCTGATTCTAACGACCTCTGCACAAATTGACAACCTGCAGTGACGGTGAACGTTGGAACATCGGAGGGTTGGAAGGCTATCATTTCAAATATGGTGGAAAGCCTTATAGGGATTCTGACAGTTTCGGATCGGGCCAGCCGAGGGGAATACGAAGATCGTGGAGGTCCGGCTGTCGTCAGCTATCTCGAGGGGAACGTTGTCAGCCCGTTGAGAACTCTTCAGCGAATCGTTTCCGACGACCTGAACGGCATCTGTGACGAATTGAAAAGACTGGCGGATCACCACGGCTGCAGCCTCATCGTAACTACCGGTGGGACCGGGCCTTCGCTTCGTGACCAGACCCCCGAAGCAACTTGCGCAGTGTGCGAAAAAATGCTGCCCGGCTTTGGGGAACAAATGCGCCGGGTGTCGGCAGGCAAGGTTCCCACCGCACTGCTTTCGAGACAGACAGCAGGCCTCCGGGGAAACTGTCTGATTCTGAACCTGCCGGGCAACCCACGAGCCATTGAGGAATGCCTGAATGCCGTTTTCGCTGCAGTTCCACACTGTATCAGATTGATCGGGGGGCCCAGACTAGAGCTCAGAAAACCGCCGACACTTCCACACTAGTGGGCTGCCCGCATAGAGAACCGACTCGGATATCTTGCCTGAGGTGTGAATCAGAGCCCCCGGCGGAAGCCGGGCAGGGAGGATCCTGAGGCAGGCACGCTTTCTTCCGGTTGCTCGGCGGTCCGAAATCTCTCATCGCTTTGACAATCACGCAGTGCAGCCCGGAGGCACCTCCCTTTGGCGAGACCCCAGAACCCGGATGGCAACACTCCATGGTAACATCTGCACGACTCGAGGAACGCCTGCAGTTTGGGAGCTGACATGCGCAAATGGATCAGGACCGTTCTGTCGACAACTCTCCTGTCTCTGTTCCCCTATTGTGGGAAGCCAGTCGAGCCGCTGCTCTCATTAACTGCTGCTGGGACCGTCCAGGAAAAGTCCCAAAAATTGGCCAGGCAACTTCTTATCGTCGATACACATGTCGACATTCCTGCCCGGCTGATTCGACGGATGGAAGACATTTCAATTCGTACGCAAGGCGGAGACTTCGACTATCCAAGAGCCCGAGAAGGGGGCCTGGACGCCGCCTTCATGTCCATCTTTGTGCCGGCCGGCTACCAGGAGTCGGGGGGAGCGCGCGAGTATGCAGACAGGCTCATCGACATGGTCACTGGATTTGAAAAGGAATGGCCTGACAAGTTCCGGGTGGTTCGCTCGGTAGCCGAGCTACTCGCTGTTTTCGGAAGCGGGAGAGTTGCCCTTCCCATGGGAATGGAAAACGGTGCACCGATCGAGGACCGTCTGCAGAATCTGAAGTATTTTTACGACCGGGGAGTGCGATATATAACCTTGACCCACTCCCGCTTCAACCAGATCTGTGATTCCTCGTATGATTCTACTCGTCGCTGGAATGGATTGAGCCCGTTTGGCCGGAAAGTGGTCAAGGAAATGAACCGCCTGGGAATCATGATCGACGTTTCCCATGTCTCGGACGATACCTTTCTCCAGGTAATCAAACTGACTAAGGCCCCGGTCATTGCTTCTCACTCCTCCTGTCGGCACTTTACTCCGGGCTGGGAACGAAATATGAGCGACGACATGATCCGTAAGCTGGCGGCTATAGGCGGGGTGATTCAAATTTCCTTTGGGTCGTCTTTCATAAGCAATGACTACCGCCTACGTCATGCCCTCCGACGCCGAGAGATCAATAAGCATCTGAAACGGATCGGACTGACAAGAAGCGATCCGGAGGCTGCCGGGCAGATCCTCCAGTTCCAAGAAGCTAATCCACTGGAGCTGGCAAACGTATCCGAGGTTGCAGATCACGTCGATCATGTCCGCGAATTGGTGGGTGTTGACCACGTCGGGTTAGGTTCCGATTTCGACGGCGTCGGGGACACGATGCCCACTGGTTTAAGGGACGTTTCCCATTACCCAAATCTGATTGCGGAACTCCTGCGCCGGGGCTATTCCGAAAAGGAGCTTCAGGGGATCTGCTCCGGGAACCTCCTCAGGGTGTGGGAGGAAGTAGAGAGGATTGCCGAGCTGTCAGAAAAAAGCGATTGAGTCTGGCAACGCAAAGTCTCATGAACATCGGTCTCCTGCGTTTTCGCTTTCCCCGCTTCGTTTCCCCGTGCCAGCTCGAACTGGCCGCTGCCATCTTTCGGTTCCGTTCTGGAAGTCAGGAAACGGAATGAGGGCTGACGAGCAGGGCATGTTTTCTGTATATCCCCCACGGTCCTGACGGCTCGGTCTATTTTCTGTCGCCCTCTGCAGGGGCTGAATCGAGGCGGGGAAAGCGGCTGACAGGGAGTAACCGTGGACGCGAGGCCATGGAAGTCAACGGTGTAAGCCGATCACCAGCCCCCAAGGGACAGCAGAATGGTCAAAAATCAGGGACGAATCGAACCTCGAAAATCCTGGGCCAGTTTTTCCCGGTCAGCAGAAACGACTGGCGTTCTGGAATGTAGGCGATACCGTTCAATACATCCTCTCCTGAGCCGTCTCGATGCGGGTGCAGATTGGAGGCGTCTACAATGGCCGTGACCTGGCCACTGTCCGGATCGATCCTCACAATCTGGTCGCTGTTCCAGATGTTGGCCCAGATCAGGCCATCGGCACACTCAAGCTCGTTAAGGCTGGAGACGGACCTGCCTTCCCTCGTGATCTTCTTGCGATCGACTGCCAGGAACCGTTCGGGCTCCCGGATCACCAGCTGATCACTCCCATTGCTCATATAGAAACGCCCTCCCAAAGAGCAAAGACCCCAACCCTGACCTCGATACGGAAAAGTGTCTAGTTTCTCAAAGGTGGCGAGATCGTAAACGAAGGCAAGGCTGCCGGTCCAGGTGAGCTGCACCAGCCGATCCTCCATCAGTGCCAGTCCTTCACCAAAATAGCGGCTTTCCAGATGGCGCCTCCTGAGGACCCGGCCGCTTTCCAGATCAACCTCTCGAAGCTCTGACCTACCGTACTGCCCAGTACTCTCGTAGACTCGGCCACCGTGCCACACCAGACCCTGGGTATAAGCCCGTGTGTCGTGTGGATACTCCGCCAGGATCTCTGGTTTCAGATAATCCACGGGGGAGTTGGACTGTACCGACCACACCGCAAGGAGAAGCAGTATACTGATTAGCAAGAGGGCCCGCGTCTTCTCATGCCGGCGCCCTTTCTGTGTCTCCATTTTCCTGGCGGTCATGGGAAGGTCCTCCGGGACACGGCTTGTATTTTGGTTGAGCCGAAGCCGGGAACTTGGCTAAAATAGCGAGTTTACACTTTCGTGGCCAACGGCGCGCAGCCAGAACCAGACTGAAAGTGTGAATCTGGAGTGCATCATGGCCAAGAGATGTCAACTGACCGGCAAGGGCCCGATGAGCGGGAACCGAGTTTCCCATTCCCACAAGAAAACGCGCCGCCGGCAGCTGCCCAATATACAGACCAAACGGCTATATGTTCCTGAGCTGGACCGATGGGTGCGCGTGAAGCTCTCGGCTCGCGCCCTCCGAACCGTGACCCGGAAGGGCCTTCTGAGATTTTTGAAGGACGAAGGATTGACGCTCAGGGAAGTCACCCGATAGCCCTGCCCGCCTTCTTTCCCTAGAAACGGAGTAGTCCGCGTGAAAGATCGACCGTTACGTCTCCCCAGCCGTTACAGCGGCCTGAAAGAACTTCAAAGGCAGTTCAAAGAGTACCAGGAACATGCATTTCCTGACCGTCCCCCGCGCTTCTTTTCCCTCGAACTGTGTGGCGAGGCAGGAGAAATCGCCAATCTGGAAAAGAAAGATTGGAAGGGCGTTGAAATTGCGCCTGCCGACTTTGCAGAAGAAGCGGCAGACACAGCGATTGCACTGCTCAACTACGCGAACGCCAGGCAGATCGATCTGGCCGTTGAGGTGGAGCGGAAGATGTCCAAGATTGAAAATCTGAGACGCAAACAAATCGAGAGGGGAGACTGATTCACGTGTTCCGCCCTCTCCTGAAAGTTTCTGGATTGTTCGCTGACTAGCTGCTAGCGGACTTTAACAGTACAGTCCACAGTTGTGGATTCTCATCAGGTTGCTCAGTAAAAGGGGTTGTCCATCCGAGCTTCTTCAGGAATGCTGATTGGGAGTTAAACCTTCAGCATCCAAAGGAGACAGCGAATGGACATTCATCACATTGAACGAAGTTGCCCGCACAGTCGAGCCCTGATGGTGGATCGAGTTGAGTGAGGCGATCCGGTGGTCCGGGTGCGGGTGATCTGGGAATGAGCCAGTCGGCCGTCTGCAAATGGCTTTCCCGCTATCGCCAGTAATCGGGAGCCTCCCGGTCCCACGGAACACTAACCGTTGACGAGAAATATCGAGCCGACTCCCGGCTCAGACGTGCTGCACTAGCTCCTAGCAGTGTTTCATGAGATCATGACCAGCGCTCTCGGTACCGCGCGCCCCCGCACGCAGTCTCGACAACCGCAGCATGTCTGACTCAGAGCCGTACTAGTTCATGCCCGTTTTTACTGCACAGGTGGCCTTTTATTACATGGCGGCGGCCAGCGTCACCAGCGCAATCCTGGCCGTGACTCGAAAGAGTCCCGTTCACAGCATGCTTTGGGTGCTGGCTCTCTTTTTGCACGTGGCTGGCCTCTTTCTCCTGCTGGGTGCGGAGTTCCTAGCGGCTGTCCAGGTGATCGTTTACGCGGGAGCCATCCTCGTCTTTTATCTGTTTGTTCTCATGTTGCTCGACCTGCCCGGCGAGGCGGCTCGGCCGCGGTTCGGGGGGCATTGGCCCCTGGCCGTTGCGGGGGGGCTGGGATTCGGGGTTCTGGCCTGGCTGGCCCTGGTCAACACTTTCCATCCGGTTGGAGCCGGGGCCGCACCGGTTGCCGTGGAAGCGGCCAGCGACGCCCCGCTTCTAGGGAGCCTTTCGGAAATCGGCAAGGCTCTCTTTGGTCCGTTTGCGCTCCCCTTTGAAATCGCCTCGCTGATCCTTCTGTCCGCCATCGTGGCCTCAGTTGTGCTCGCTAGAAAGAGGGTAGGCCCATGATCGTCCCCGTGGAAGTGGTGTTGGCCCTCAGCGCTGTCCTTTTCGGGATTGGAGTATTTGGATTTCTGGCCCGCCGCAACCTGATCCTTATGCTGGTCTCGATAGAGGTCATGCTCAATGCCGTCAACCTGAGCCTTGCCGGATTCAGTCGTCACCTCAATGATCCGAGTGGTCAGGTCATGGCCCTCTTTGTGATCGCGGTGGCGGCAGCGGAAGCCGCGGTCGGTTTGGGACTGGTTATCGCCTTGAACCGGAACAAGCCAGGGGCCAGTGTGACAGATCTGACTGAGCTGAAATGGTAACGGCAGTGGAGACAGCATATTGAGTTCGGTCACACCCCTTCTCGCCATTCTGGTTTCCGCCGTTGGTGCGCTACTCATTGCCTGCACGGGGGAGCGAAGGGCCAATCTAAGAGAGTTTTGGTCTATAGCGTCCGGTGTCACGATGTTTGCCCTTGTTGCCAGCATGATTCCAGAGGTCCTGGCGGGCGGCACGCCTACATGCGTTCTTTTCAGGCTTCTTCCCGGCATCGAACTCGCCTTTCGGGTCGACAGCTTCGGTCTCCTTTTTGCCTCGGGCGCGTCGATTCTGTGGATCCTGACCTCGTTCTACTCGGTCGGTTACATGCGTTCTCTCAAAGAACACGCACAAACCCGGTATTTTGCCTGCTTTGCACTGGCTCTCTCCGCCACCATGGGGGTGGCTTTCTCGGCCAACCTATTCACCCTGTTTCTGTTTTATGAGGGCTTGACCCTGGTCACCTACCCTCTGGTGGGTCACAAGGAGACGGCCGAAGCAAAGGCTGGCGCCCGCAAGTACCTTATCTATCTTCTGGGAGCCGCCAAGGTGCTCCTCATTGCCGCCATCATCCTGACCTACAACGTGGCCGGAACTCTGGAGTTTCACAAGGGAGGGATCCTATCGGCCAAGCAGATCGCATCGCAGCCGCTGCTTCTTTATCTGATCTTCGGGCTGTTCCTTTTCGGATTTGCCAAGAACGCGCTCGTACCCCTGCACAGCTGGCTACCGGCCGCAATGGTGGCGCCCACCCCGGTGAGTGCATTACTGCACGCTGTGGCCGTGGTCAAGACCGGGGTGTTTTCCACCCTCCGGGTCTTCCTGTTCATATTCGGCGCGGATGCCATGCGCGAGATCGGTGCTGACCAGCTGGCGCTGGGAGCCGCCTCTCTAACCATCCTGGTCGGCTCGATCCTGGCCCTCGGACAGGACAACCTCAAGGCCCGTCTGGCCTTCTCCACGGTGAGCCAGCTCTCCTATATCATCCTGGGGGCAGCGCTTCTTAACCAAAGCGGAATTCTGGGGGGGGTTGCCCACATCACCAACCACGCCGTATCGAAAATAACGCTTTTCTTGTGTGCGGGTTCCATTTACGTATCTACGCAAAAGACCAAAATTAGTCAGATGTCCGGTCTGGCCAGGCGAATGCCATGGACCATGGCGGCATTTGCAATTGCCTCTCTCAGCGTGGTGGGCATTCCCGGAACCTCCGGAGGTGTCTCCAAGTGGTTCCTGGCCCTAGGCTCGGTTGAGCTTCAGAGCCCTACCCTCCTGGGGGTTCTCCTCATCAGCTCGCTTCTCAACGCCGCCTACCTCGGCCCGATCGTTTACAAGGCGTACTTCGAAAAACCGCCACCGACCCAGCAGGAGGTTCACGAGGTGCCCTGGATGGTTGCGCCCCTCGCTATCAGCGCGGCGGTCAGCCTGCTTCTGGGTCTCTATCCCGCTCCTGTACTGGAACTGGCAGGGAGGGTAATGCCATGAATTTCTTAGAAAGGCTGCTGGAAAACCCGGTCCGTTTGGCGCGGATCAAGCTCTGGTTCTACGTGGGTCTGGTAGTGGTAGCCCTGGGGGAAATTAGTCTGCCACTGGTGCTGCATGGTATCCACGGGCATTTCTGGTTTGAGTCCCTTCCCGCCTGGGGGTCTCTCTACGGAGTGCTCTCCTGCGTAGCGATCATAGTGGTGTCCAAGTTTCTCGGGAAGGTGTGGCTCATGCGCCGGGAAGACTATTATGAGTCTTGAGTGGGTGCATCCGGGACTACTGTTGATCCTGGGGGCCTGGGCCCTGCCTTTGCTCAGGGGCCGGGTTAGGAGGCTGGCGCTGCTCCTGTTGCCGGCCGCGGCCCTGGTCATCTGTCTGCGTATGACGCCGGGTATCTATGGGCAGGTGAATTTCCTGGGTCAAGATCTGGTGTTTGGCCGGGTCGACCAGTTGAGTCTGGTTTTTGCCTATGTTTTCTCGATCATGGCGTTCCTGGGAATGGTTTATGCACTGCATGTTGAGGACAATGCACAGCATGTGGCAGCCCTGAACTATGCGGGGGGGGCGCTGGGGGTCACGTTTGCGGGCGACTTTCTTTCGCTGCTGCTGTTCTGGGAGCTCATGGCAGTCTCCTCTGTGCTCCTCATTTGGTTGCGCCACGAACCCGATGCCGTGGCGGCCGGCTTTCGCTACTTGCTGGTCCACCTCGTGGGCGGCCTACTTCTTCTGGCAGGGATCGCAGCCTATTGGTCTGAAACTGGATCGGTCGCTTTCGAGGACGTGGGGGCCTTGTCCTGGAGCATGCCCTGGATCCTCATTCTTGTTGCCTTTCTCATCAATGCGGCTGTTCCGCCTCTGGGGGCCTGGCTTCCAGACGCCTACCCGGAAGCCACGGTTACGGGAGCGGTTTTCATGACGGCCTTCACCACCAAGTCTGCGGTGTACGCCTTGATTCGAGGGTTTGCCGGGACGGAACTCCTGGTGTGGCTAGGAGCCATCATGGCCATCTACGGCGTGGTCTACGCCGTGCTGGAAAATGACGCGCGACGGCTCCTGGCCTACCATATCGTCAGCCAGGTTGGCTATATGGTGTGCGGTGTTGGAATCGGCACTGCGCTGGCGCTGAACGGGACGACCGCACACGCCTTCGCGCACATCCTTTACAAAGCACTACTTTTTATGGGAGCCGGTGCTGTCCTAGAGGTGACCCGCCTGCGAAAGCTTAGCGATATGGGTGGGCTCTATAAAACCATGCCGATTACGATGGGCCTCTATATGATCGGTGCCTTCGCCATTTCGGCGGTGCCACTCTTCAGCGGCTTCGTGAGTAAGTCCATGGTCGTATCAGCCGCTGGTGAAGCTCACCTGGGACTGATTTTTCTCATGCTCACGCTTGCTTCCGCCGGGACTTTTCTGCACACGGGCCTCAAGCTCCCCTACTACATGTTCTTCGGTAAGGACTCGGGCGTGCGTGCCCAGGAGCCGCCTCGAAATATGCTTGTGGCCATGGGTCTGGCTGCCGCCGCCTGTGTGTTGATCGGGGTGTTCCCCGGATTGCTGTACCAGCACCTGCCCAACGCTGTGGACTACGCTCCTTATACGCCTCAGCACATCACCAGCACCCTGGGGATGCTGGGATTCACGGCACTGGGCTTTTTCCTGCTACTCAAACATCTGGACCCGGAACCCAAGATCAGCCTCGACACAGACTGGTTCTACCGACGCGGTGCTACAGCCGGAATGACGGTCGTCCAGGGGTCGGTGGAACGCCTGGAATCCAGATTCGTGGGTGAAATCTATGAGTTTGTCATCCGGCGACCCGTACTGGGCATGGCTAGTCTCCTGCGGAGGCTGGATACACGGGTCGTTGATGTGGCAGCCCTCAGCGTGGCCAGGCTGACCCGGTCTCTCAGTGAGGTAATGAAGACCACCGTGAGCGGCAATGCCCAGCACTACGGTCTAATCATGGCGGCGGCAGTTCTGGCACTTTTCGTTCTCGCAGTGCTCGCATCACCATGACAGAGTACCCCGTTCTGACAATCACAACTTTGTTGCCCCTTGCGGGCTCTGTGGTCATCCTGTTTCTCGCTGGTGAACGCCTCGCACGCTGGATTGCTCTTGGCACAACACTGGCCACCCTTGCGGTCACAACCCCTCTGTACTGGAGCTTCGACAAGACCTCCAGCGCACTCCAGTTCGTCGAGTCAGCAGCCTGGATTCCGAGTTGGAACATCTCCTACGGGATGGGCGTGGACGGGATCAGTCTCCCCTTCATTTTCCTTGCAGCAGTTTTGAGTGTTCTTTGCGTGGGAGGCTCATGGACAGCGGTGGGCACGAGGGTAAAAGAGTTCTATGCCGCGCTCTTGGTCGCCGAAACAGCCATGATCGGGCTGTTCGCCGCCACCAACCTGTTTCTCTTCTATATCTTCTGGGAGCTGATGATCGTTCCGCTCTTTCTGCTTATAGGCGTCTGGGGAGGGCCAGGGAGAGTCTACGCAGCGGTCAAGTTCCTGCTTTTCACCCTGGCTGGAAGCGTTCTGATGCTGGTGGGCATGATCGCCCTCTACCACGCCTGCGGGACTTTGGACTTCAAGGGCCTGGCTGCCACTACGCTAGAGCCTGCCTTTCAGGCCTGGCTCTTTGCAGCCTTTCTGGCAGCGTTTGCTGTCAAAGTGCCGATGTTTCCAGTACATACCTGGCTCCCGGACGCTCATACCGAGGCTCCCACCGCCGGAAGCGTGATCCTGGCCGGGATCCTCCTTAAGATGGGTGCCTACGGATTCCTGCGGGTTTCGCTGCCCATTCTTCCTGACGCAGTGCAGCTCTTTCTCACACCGATGCTCGTCATCTCAGCGGTGGCTATCGTCTATGGTGCTTACGTGACGCTGGTTCAGACCGACATCAAGCGGCTCATCGCGTTTTCGAGTGTAAGCCACATGGGCTTCGTCACCCTGGGAATCTTTACTCTCAACCACAACGGAGTGGAAGGGGCAATTCTGCAGATGATCAACCACGGGATTATCTCTGCGTCACTTTTTCTGTGCGTGGGCATGATCTATGAGCGTACTCACTCACGGGAAATCAAGGACTACGGAGGGGTTGCGAGGGTCGCGCCTGTCTACACGTCTTTGCTGGCGTTCTTTTGTCTGGCTGCCGCTGGATTCCCCGGTTTGAATTCGTTCGTGGGTGAGTTTCTCATTATCAGTGGTGCCTTCCAGACCAAGGGCTGGCTGGGGGTAATGGCTGTCTGGGGAGTGGTTCTGGGCACGGCCTACCTGGTCTGGTTCTACTATCGGGTGGCCATGGGCCCGACGAATTCCGGGCTGAAGGGTCTCAAGCTCGAGCTCAATGCCCGCGAGGTGGCCACTCTGGCGCCCTTGGTGCTGCTGGCACTGTGCCTCGGACTTTACCCTGAGCTGGTTCTTTCTTATTTGCATGCTCCCGTGGCTGAACTCCTGGCGGGAGGAGTCCTGCCATGAACGGTCCGAATATAGCTGATCTAGCCTTGATCTGGCCGGAGCTGATCCTGAGCTCTATGGCCTTAGCGCTCATCCTAATGGCGCGCCGAATTCGGAATGTTTCCTGTGCCTCAGCTCCGGCCCTTGTAGCAGCGCTGGCCGCGGGCCTGGCCGCGGCCTGGGTTCTGTCCCAGGGCCCCCGGACCGGGTTTGGCGGCATGATCACCGTGGACGGCTACTCCCAGTTTTTCAAGGTACTGATTGCCGGTGCTTTGGCCCTGGCCGTGCTCCTCTCCGTGAGGCGTGTCGATACGGATCATATTCAGCCGGCCGAGTACCATGCGTTGCTGCTTCTGGCTTCAGTGGGCATGATGTTCGCAGTCTCAGCCCTGGATCTCTTGACCCTCTACCTCGGTCTGGAGCTCATGACGCTCTGCTCCTACAGCCTGGTTGGGATTACGGTGGAGAGACAACAGGCAAACGAAGCCGCGATCAAATATTTTCTTGTGGCTTCTTTTGCCTCGGCCCTACTCCTCTATGGCATTGCGGTGATCTACGGATTAACGGGCTCCACGGGCTTTACAGCTATTGCCTTGAGCCTGTCCGGTGGAGGTCTGGTGAGTAATCAGATTCTCCTGGCCGGCATCTGTCTGCTGGTTGCGGGACTTGCCTTTAAGATTGCGGCGGTTCCATTTCACGCCTGGGCGCCGGATGCCTACCAGGGAGCCAGCGCCCCGGTAGCCGCCTTCCTGGCTACTGCCACCAAGGCCGCCGGTCTGGCTGCGGTAGGACGAGTCTGCCTGGTTGCGCTGGCCCCTGAAGCCGGCGTTCTGTCGCTGATGGTGGCGGGACTCGCCGCGCTCTCCATCATAGTGGGGAGCATCATTATTCTGGCCCAGGCCGATATGAAACGCTTGCTGGCGTATTCCTCGATCTCGCATGCCGGCTATGCCCTCCTAGGAATCATCTCGGGGACGCCCGAAGGGGTATCGGCCACCATGACCTATGTGTTTCTCTATGTCTTCATGACGCTGGGAGCTTTCGGTGTTGTGATCGCACTGGGCCGCCGAGGCGAGAACCTCGAGGGCTACCGGGGACTGGCCGCGCAGCGGCCTGGGACCGCTGCGCTGATGCTGCTCTTCCTCTTGTCCCTGACAGGAATTCCACCCACTGCAGGATTCGCAGCCAAGTTCGTTGTCATCCTGAGCGCCGTGCGCGGCGGCTATTTTGCACTGGCTGTCCTGGCAGTGATCTGCAGTGTCATCTCAGGCTTTGTCTACCTGCGCGTGGCTGTTTTGATGTACATGCAGGAATCCCGAGAACCACAACCTGCGCACTACCCCCTGGCAGTATTCGCGGCTCTGGCGGTGGCCGCTCTGGTCACCGTGATTGGAGGTGTCTTCCCGGGCAGCCTAACCTTCTGGACGGTGGCGCCATGAGGGAAATACGAGGTGTTCAGAGCGCGGACCGAACCGGGCTATTCCCTGTTGCCCCTTTCGGGGGTTGGGTCGAGGCTACAGACCGTCTCTTGCCCTTGAGGGAGCAACAGGAAATAGTCGGGGGTGGTCCGCGCTCTGAAGGTGAGTATCAGCCATTACAAGCCTCTGAGGAGCGCCGCCAACTTGGGTTCGATCCCAGAAATATTGCAGCCTGTGCCGTCGCCACGCAGTGTATAATTGGAGCCTGGTAAGAAAGGACCATGAGCGAGTACATTGGTATTGCAGTTTGCTTTGCCCTGGCCGGAGGAATCACGGGGGCAATGGTATTATTGGCCTCCATACTGGGTAAGAAGAAGCCCTCGGCGGTGAAATCAGAGCCATTCGAGTGCGGAAAGGACCCCTTTTCCCTTCCCGGTGGAAAGCTGGCGATCAAGTTTTATCTCATCGCTATTTTGTTCATCCTTTTCGATGTTGAGCTCGTCTTTCTCTACCCGTGGGCCGTGATCTACCGCCAGCTCGGCCTGCTGGGCCTGGTGGAAATGGGGATCTTTCTAGGGATCCTCATGGTGGGCTTCGTCTATGCCTGGGACAACGGTGCCCTGGAATGGCAATGATATGTTAAACGACAAGTTATTTTTTACGAGCCGTCTCGAGGAAGCCCTCGGCTGGGCCCGAAAATTCTCAATTTTTCAGTACCCATTCGTGACCGCTTGCTGTGGGATGGAGTACATGGCCACGGCCTGTTCTCACTACGACGTAGACCGCTTTGGAGCCGGTCTTCCGAGATTCTCTCCGCGCCAGGCAGACGTCCTCTTTGTGGTGGGCACGATCAGTCACAAGATGGCACCGATCCTGGAGCGAATCTACGAACAGATGGCCGAGCCCAAATGGGTTGTTGCTTTTGGGGTCTGCACCTGCACGGGCGGCTTCTACGACAACTATGCGACCGTCATGGGTATTGACACCATCATTCCGGTGGACGTCTACATTCCGGGTTGCCCTCCACGCCCGGAAAATGTCCTTGACGGGCTGATGAAACTGCAGGACAAGATTCAAGCCGAGCATACCACCAGTAACCGCCCGGCTTCCGAAAGGAGCTCGGACGGTCTAAACGCATGAATACCTCTGTTCTGATCGAGTCTGTCAGCGAACGCTTTCCCGATGCAGTGACGGCCACGCACAATTACCGTGGCGACGAAACCGTGGTTTTACACAGGAAGGCTCTGGTAGAAGTCGCGCGCTTTCTCAAAGAAGACGCGGCCATTCTGATGAATTTACTGGTGGACTTGACCGCCGTAGACTATTCCGCCTTTGGGAAAAGCACTGCGCCCGCGTTCTTCGCCTCGTCCGGCGTCGGAGTGCGCCCCTTGGCCCAGATCACGGATGAAGAGCCGTGGCCAGGACCACCCGGGACGGCACGCTTTGCGGTCGTGTACCATTTCTACTCTTTGAAGCACAAGCACCGCCTCCGGCTGGTGGTCCCGGTGGAGGAAGCAGAGCCCGAGCTGGATTCTCTAACGTCATTGTGGGCTGGTGCAAATTGGCTCGAGCGTGAGGTCTGGGATATGTTCGGCATTCGATTTCGGGGGCATCCTGATCTCAGGCGCATTCTCATGTACGAAGAATTCGACGGCCACGCGCTGCGCAAGGACTATCCTGTCAACAAACGGCAGCCGCTGACCGGACCGGTTAATTGATGACGACCCCAACCTCGCGTTGTTGCCCCCCGGTTCAAACCCAATGACGCTCGATCCATCCTCCTCACGGGAGACACCCCAGAGCGCCGCCTCGGATCTCGAGACCCGGGACATGATGCTCAACATTGGCCCCGCCCACCCGGCCATGCACGGGATCGTCAGGATTGTGGCGGAGCTGGATGGGGAAAAGATTCAGAGTACCGATGTGGAGATTGGTTATCTTCACCGCGGCTTTGAGAAGATGGCCGAAGTAGTGGACTACAATGGCGTCATCCCCTACACGGACCGCCTCAACTACGTGTCCCCGCTCATCAACAACATGGGCTATTGCATGGCCGTTGAGAAGCTGCTCGGGATCTCGGTTCCGGAACGCTGCCACTATGTCCGGGTCATTGTCTCGGAGATTTCTCGGATCTCGGACCACCTTACATGTGTGGGGGCGACGGCCATGGAGTTGGGTGCGTTCAGCGTTTTCCTCTATATGATCAAGGCCCGGGAGTATCTCTGGGAGCTTGTGGAGATGGTAACTGGCGCGCGTCTCACGGTCAGTTACTGCCGCGTTGGAGGTGTGAAGGCCGACCTTCCTGAGGGTTTTGGAGAGGGATGCCACCAGGCATTCAAGGAAACCCGCAAGGTCCTGGACGAGGCATCCAGCCTGCTTACTCGCAACCGGATCTTCACCGACCGAATGAATGGAACCGGGATGATCTCGGCAGAAGATGCGATTTCCTATGGGGTTACAGGCCCCTTTCTTCGAGCCAGCGGTGCGGACTACGACGTACGCAAGGACTGCCCGTACGCCGTTTACGACCAGATCCCTTTCGATGTACCGGTTGGGACCCGAGGGGACAACATGGACCGATATCTGGTTCGCATGGAGGAAATGGAGCAGTCTATGCGGATCGTGGAGACGGCGCTCCGCGACATTCCGGTTGGGCCAGTTCAGGCCCACCCTGAAACGGGTCGACCAATCCCGGCCGCCGATATGGTGGACCTGGCGAAGGTTGGAGATATCGCTGCCATATCGGGGGGAAGTGCAGTGACCGCTCCAACGCTGGAAGGTTCGGGTCGCGACCGCCATTCGTCCATCGCCACTGACGAAAAGCGGGCCTTCCTCCCTCCCAAAGAAGATACCTACGGCAACATCGAGGGGCTCATGCACCACTTTAAGTTGGTCATGTACGGCCACGGCGTGCGACCGCCCAGCGGAGAAGTCTATTTTCCAGTGGAGGGAGCCAACGGGGAACTCGGATTCTACATTGTGAGCGATGGGGCCAGCTCCGCCTACCGGGTTCGGGTCCGTCCTCCCTGCTTCGCTATCATGTCGGCCCTGCCCAAGCTTCTGGTCGGTGACATGGTGGCCGATCTGGTCCCTACCTTTGGGTCGGTCAACATGATTGGAGGGGAGCTCGATCGATGAAATTTTCCGACCTTCAACCCCGGGCCGAAGAGATCCTGCAACGTTACGAGCAACCAAGAGCAGCAATGCTCCCGATGTTATGGCTTGTCCAGGAAAACTTTGGTTACGTCTCCCAGGAGGCGGAGGCCTGGGTTACGAGCATCCTGGGTGTAGCCCGGGCCCAGGTGCGCGAGGTGGTGTCCTTTTACAACATGTTTCATACAAAGCCGGTGGGACGCCGCGAGCTTCGGGTGTGTACAAGCCTACCCTGCCTTCTACGCGGCGCCGGACAGGTACTGGAACAGATCCAAAAGAGCTTGAAGATCGGCCCGGGTGAGACCACCCCGGGTGGGGAAGTGACGCTCACGGAAGTGGAATGCCTGTGTGCCTGCGAGATGTCGCCGATGGCCCAGCTCGACGAAGCCTTCATTGGGCCCCTGGAAGGAGAGACCCTGGATGTCGTTCTTCAGACGGCTCTTCAGAATCCGGAAAATTCTTTAGCCCTGCCCGAACCGCAACCGTTCATCTCCACTGATGGGCCTGTACTATCCACGCGTTTTAAAGATCCAGGGGGTGCCTGGCTGAAGCACTATGTCGCTGACGGCGGATACCTGGCAGCTAGGAAGGTTCTGACCTCCATGACCCCGGAACAAGTAATCGACGAGGTTTCGAAACCCAACCTGCGCGGTCTGGGGGGGGCGGGCTTTCCGGCAGGCAGGAAATGGTCCTTCGTTCCCAAGAAAACGCGAAAGCCAAAATACCTTGTAGCCAACGCAGATGAGGGCGAGCCCGGTACCTTCAAGGATCGCTACATCATGGAGCGGGACCCCCATGCCCTGATCGAAGGCATGATCATTGGCGCCTTTGCCATCGGTAGTCACAAGGCATATGTTTATATTCGTGGCGAGTACTTCCGGTCGGCTAGGCGGTTACAGCGTGCCCTGGATGAGGCCTACAACCAGAACTGGCTGGGTAGAGATATCCAGGGGACAGGCTTTGATCTAGACATCGTTATCCACCGGGGAGCCGGGGCCTATATCTGTGGAGAAGAGACCGCACTTCTGACTTCCCTTGAGGGCGGCAAGGGTTTCCCCAAGCTCAAGCCCCCATTTCCTGCGATCTCCGGTCTCTTCGACTGCCCCACCATTGTCAATAACGTTGAAACTCTGGCCTGCGTCCCCTTTATTATCCGCCATGGAGCCGAACGGTTCGCCACCATTGGCACGGCCTCGCAGGGCGGGACACGGCTATTCTGCGTGGCCGGGCATGTTGTGCAGCCGGGAGTCTACGAGGAGCCGGTCGGTATCACCCTCCGAGAACTGATCGAGAAAGCAGGGGGCATCCGTGACGGGAATCGGCTCAAGGCCGTTATCCCCGGCGGCATTTCAGCCAAGATTCTCACGGCCGATGAAATCGACGTGGCCATGGACTTTGACTCTCTGATGGCCGCCGGTACCATGGCGGGGTCAGGGGGAGTGATCGTCATGGATGAGACCACGTGTATGGTAGAGGCACTCGAGGCTGCGACCCGGTTCTTCGCCGAAGAATCCTGTGGACAATGTGCACCCTGCCGTGAGGGCACGGGCTGGGTTCATGGCATTATGCGCCGGATTGTTGAGGGGCGAGGGAGGCCGCGGGATCTGGAAGACCTTCTCGCCATCGCGGGAGATATGGAGGGGAAGACGATCTGCGTTTTTGCAGATGCCGCAGCCTGGCCAGTCCAGTCCTACATCACCAAATTCCGTGACGAGTTCGACGACTATATCCGGAGTGGCAGCTCCGCGGCGAAACAGGAGGTTGCTCCATGCCCAACCTGAGCATCGACGGCCTTGAAATAAGTGTTCCGGAAGGAAGCACGGTCATCCAGGCCGCGGAGAAACTGGGGATCTTCATTCCTAGATACTGCTATCACCCGGGTCTCTCCATTGCCGGGAACTGTCGAATTTGCCTGGTGAACGTCGAGAATATTCCCAAACTGCAGATCTCCTGTAACCTCCCGGTGACCGAGGGGATGGTTGTGCACACGAGAAACGAGAAAGCCGAGGCGGGCCGCCGCGCGGTACTCGAGTTTCTTCTGGCTAACCATCCGCTCGACTGCCCCGTCTGCGATCAGTCCGGGGAGTGCGATCTGCAAAACTTCTACATGAACTTCGGGCTTTACAATCCTCGATTCAGGGAGCACAAGGTCAAGAAGCGCAAGGCGGTGGAACTCGGCCCTCACGTGATGCTCGATCAGGAGCGCTGTATCCTCTGTTCCCGCTGCGTGCGCTTTACGGACGAGATCACCGGGACCGGTGAGTTCGGCATCTTCAATCGAGGGGATCAGGCCGAACTGGGACTCTGCCCCGGCGAGGTGCTCGACAATCCCTATTCAGCCAACGTGGTAGACATTTGTCCGGTGGGGGCCCTGACAGAGGCGGATTTCCGCTTCAAAGCTAGAGTCTGGTACCTCTCCACCGCCCCCACGGTCTGCAACGGTTGCAGCCAGGGATGCAACATGGATCTCCACTTCGTGCTCGACAGACCCCACCTCAACAACGGGGCCAGGGTCGTGCGTATCAAACCACGCCCCAACCCGGACGTGAACCAGTGGTGGATGTGCGATGAGGGACGCTACGGTTTTGACTGGGTGGACCAGCGCCGGCTTAAGAAGGTGCGGGGCCCTTCAGCTGACGCCGACTGGGAGAAGTTCCTAACTGAGATCTCAGGTACTCTGGGAGCATCGCGCCGGGAAGGAGCCACTGCAGAGGCCGAGACAGAAAGCCGAATTGGAGTGATCGCTTCCACCCAGCTCACCAACGAGGAGCTTTTCCTGATCCGGGAGATTTTTGGGAGTGGTCTCGGCGCCCGGGTTACTGCCTCTGTTCCCGAGGAAGCAGGATCGAGTGATGACTTTCTCATCAAGGCTGACAAGAATCCGAACACCGCGGGTGCGACTCTGTTGGGCCTGGTCAGTTCTGATTCACCCGGGGCTGGAGACCTCGTGCAGGAAGGCCTAGACGGAAACCTCGACGTGCTGTGGGTCCTGGGGCACGATCTGGTCAAGCTTTTTGGAGAAGAGCCGGTTCGGCTTCTGTCTGAAAGAATGCCCCTTTTTGTATTCTCCGGGACCAACGACAACGGGACCGCTGCCCTGGCCCACTGGGTGCTTCCAACGGCCGCCTATATGGAGAAGGACGGGACATTCGTGAATTGCCATGGTCGGGTCCAACGCATTGGTCGGGCCTTTCCACCTATCGGTGACTCCTGGGAAGACTGGCGAATGCTCTTGGAACTGGCTGCGAACCTGGGTCTGTCCCTGGATTGGCGTGGTCCGGAGGAGATTTTCCAGGAGCTGGCTGGGGTAGCGGGACCTTTCCAGGGATTGAGTTATGAAATGATCGGGGCACAGGGACTTAAGCTGCGGGGGACTGAACCCCTGGCCTGGCAGGTTTCATAATGATGGAAGTCCTAATTATCAAGCTGGTTTTAGCAGGAATCGTCTTTTTCGTAATCCTGAACTTTGCAGGGTTTCATACCTGGGTGGAGCGCAAGCAATCGGCCTTGATCCAGGACCGGATCGGTGCCAACCGGGCCTCGATTTTTGGATTCCGGTTGCTGGGGATCTTTCACGGGCTGGCCGACGTGCTCAAGATGTTCACCAAGGAGGACATCGTGCCCAAAGGTGCCGATAAGACGCTCCATACCCTTGCCCCCTTGTTCTCAGTGTTTTTTGCCTTGGTGGCTTTCGCCGCGATCCCATTTGGAGACCGCCTCATCCTGAGCGAGACCCTGGTTATCGATCTCCAGGTGGCCAAGATCAACGCGGCGCTCCTCTATGTCTTTGCCATGCTCTCACTGGGCGTCTACGGTGTGATCTTGGCCGGTTTTGCCTCGCGCAGCAACTACGCAATCATCGGGGGGTTGAGGGCTACCGCCCAGATGATCTCCTATGAGATCGCACTGGGAGTCGCGATAATAGGAGTGATCATGGTCTACGGGACCATGGACCTAGGTGAACTGGTGCGGCGCCAGGGATATCTGATCAGCGGGTGGATCCCTTTCTGGGGATTTGTAGCCCAGCCGGTGGCCTTCGTCATTTTCCTCACCGCGGCCCTGGCTGAAACTAAGAGACTCCCCTTTGACCTGCCTGAAGCCGAGTCGGAGATTGTCGGGTACTTTGTAGAGTACAGTGGAATGAAGTTCGGGATGTTCTTCCTCACCGACTTCCTGGAGACGATCATGGTGGCCTGTCTAGCTACCACTCTTTTCTTCGGCGGTTGGCAGGTGCCCTTTCTTATGCCGGACGGTTTCCACTTCCCCTGGGGGGCTGAGCTGCTTGTCTCCAATCTGGTCTACGTGCTTCTCGGGGTGGCGAGCTTTTCGATCAAGGTCGTGATTTTTTGCTGGATCTTCATGCAGCTGCGCTGGACCCTGCCGCGCTTCCGGTACGACCAGCTCATGAGCCTGGGCTGGAAGGGTCTCT
>CAZMGM010000011.1:0-60212 GCA_964565865.1 uncultured Acidobacteriota bacterium
TGCCTTCGTCCTCGCTGTATCCTTTCAGGGAGCGTTTCTCCTCCTGATTCTAGGCCTCAAGATGATCTCTGATTATGCCAAGATTACGGTGACCTCGGAAGACCGAACTTCCATCTTTCTCGGTTATCTCTCGGCCCTCACGTTTTGCATCTCCAACTTGCTCCCAGCCGCCGGGCTGTACCTAGTGTTGGTCCTGTCGGGGGTTTTGTGGGCGCTCGTGTATGCCGGACTGAATTACGTGATGCCCCAGGCGTCGGGGCCAGGGATTGTGGCCGGCCTGCTGCTCCAGCAGGCGTATCTGCTGGGTCGCCTGGGCTTGCGTGCCTGTTTTCTTTCCTCCCAGACCCACTTCTTTCTCAAACGCGAAGGACTCTTTCGTGATGAATCCTGAGTGCCTGCCCGGCACAACAATCAGAGCCTGGGGTGGCCAATTCTCCCCAGCAGTGCGGCCAACACGGTAAATTCGGTGGAATAGGAAAAGGTCCGATGCAAATACTGCATGGGTAGATACCGGCCCCATACCAGGACAAGGTCACAATCTGGGGCAACCGAGAATCAAACAGATCATGAGGAACAGATTCCACCTCGGGCAGCCGGTCAGTTGTGCGGCGAACGAAAAGTGGCTATTGCGTCCCTACCGCTGGTCGTCCGGTGCAGAGTCGGGTTGTGAATCACGAGCGGCTCCAGGTCGTGCGAGAACTGGACGTCCCTTTCAATGAGATCGCACTTCCGCTCAATTGCCAGACAAAAAGCTGCTAGAGTATTCTCTGGGGTTTTTGGCGAGCATCCGCGGTGGGCGATGACTGTCACCATGGGTTCATTGTAACCCGGATGATTCACGACTGGTCTGGGCTGGCAGTGCTCTGCAAAGGCAAAGGATCGGGGCTTGAGGGCTAGCCATCAGGTGCGGAAAGGAGACACAGCTATGCAAGCAATTCAGGCCGTTAGTCCGGGAGGAGCCCAGGTCCTCAAACTGGTGTCGGTTCCAGAGCCTTCCCCAGGTCCGAAAGAGGCTTTGATTGGGATTGAGGCGGCCGGCGTAAACTTCATTGATACCTACCACCGGACCGGAGTCTATGCGAATGAATTTCCTTTTATTCCGGGAGTGGAGGGAGGCGGCACGGTTCTCGAGATCGGTAGCGATGTACACGAAGTCGAAGTCGGGGACAGAGTGACCTTTGGTATGCACCTGGGATCCTACGCCGAAAGGGCCTCCGTTCCGGCCCATACCCTACTGCCGGTGCCCCTAGCGCTGGACCTTCCCTCTGCAGTGGCCGCAACCGTACAAGGACTCACGGCTCACTACTTGAGCCGATCGACGTTCACATTGAAGTCCGGGTCGACCGCACTGATCCACGCGGCTGCCGGAGGTGTTGGACGTCTGCTCGTCCAAATGGCGCGCATTGCGGGTTCAGAGGTGTACGCAACCGTGTCCAGTGAAGCCAAGGCAGAAGTCGCTCGTGAGGCCGGGGCTCAGCACGTCATTAACTACTCGGTAGACGACTTCGTGGAGCGGGTACAAGAGGGCACCGACGGGCAAGGCGTTGATGTGGTTTATGATGGGGTGGGGCAGGATACGTTCCAGGGAAGCTTGAAGTGCCTGCGACCACGCGGACTGCTTTGCCTTTTTGGCCAGAGCAGCGGTGGGGTTCCTCCAATCGATCCTCAAATCCTCCATTCCTCCGGCTCTGTGTTCTTGACCCGGCCATCTCTTTACCACTATGCCGCCACCAGGCAGGAACTTCTGGTGCGGTCGAATGACATCTATCGATGGATGGAAGAGGGGAAACTGTCCGTACGAATCGATCGAACCTTCCCTCTTGAACAGGCCTCCCAGGCTCATCGAGTCCTGGAAGGACGTGAAACGATGGGGAAAGTTCTGCTTCTCAATAAACCGACGAATGGAGACGGCTAGCCGAATATGCCGAATCGTCAGATTCTGCTCTTTTGTGTTCTGTGTACAGCTCTCTCCCAACCAGCGCTTGCAGAGCAGACCGAGAAACAAATCGCCCTAACCTTCGATTACGTGCCGTTCATGAAGCCCTTGGGATTCTTCAGGGCTCGTGAACTGAGCAACATGATTCTACGCGGCCTGGAACGGGAAAAGATCAAAGCCGCCGGCTTCGTAGTCCAGTCAAAAGTTGAAGAAGATCCCTCCACTTACGTAGTTCTGGACGACTGGGCCTCCCGGGGTCACCTTCTGGGAAATCAGACATGGGGCGATGCCGACTTGAATGACCTCGAACCCAATTACTTTTTCGAGCATATTCGCGACGGGCAGAAGTACCTTAAAACAATTTCCAGGGCCCACCCCAACAACTTTCGTTTTCTGCGTTTCCCGTATCTTCACGAGGGCAACACTCCCAAGAAGAAGAAACGCATCCGCAAAGATCTTGACCGCGGCCGTTACCGCATTGCACATGTGACAGTGAAGACGGCCGGGAATTTTTTTAACCGCCCCTTCGTGATTGCTCAGAGGGAGTCACGTGAGAAATTGGGCCCTCTTCGCGAGAAGTATCTCAGCCACATTCAGACATCGCTTGACTATGCCGAGAAACAAAGCCAGGCGGTCTTCAGGAGGAACATTCCCCACGTGCTCCAGCTGCACATGGGTGTGGCGACGGCGCTGATGATTACTCCTCTGATCGAAGCTCTGAAAGCGAGAGGGTACCGTTTTCTCACCGTGGTAGAGGCTCTGGATGATCCCGTCTACTCCACTGCCGAGGAATATGTGGGCCCTCTGGGTCTGACCTTTACCGATCGAGTTGCCGCCACCCGCGGATTGCCCTTTCACGAGCAGTCCGGCGTCGACCAGAGAATTCTGGAGAAGGAACTCGAGCTCTTGCTCGAAAAGTGAGGTACGGCTTCGATTAGCCCGCTGGCACAAAATGTCGCTGCCCCGGTGCGCCTTATACTCTGTGCTCCCGTTACAGTCTTACAAACCTTTAACCTTCAACCCTGAACTTTCAACCGGTAACCAAAAAAGCCATCCCCCAGGTCAGCAACCCGGCCATCGCGCAATAACAACTCATTGGAATGATGGTCTTCCGAATCAGGTTTCCTTCCTGACCCAGCAGGCCAACCGTAGCAGATGCCGCGACCACATTGTGGACAGTCACCATATTCCCGGCCGCCCCACCCACGGCCTGAGCCGCCACAATGAGCGTGGGGAAAACGTCGATTCTCTGAGCAGTGGAAAACTGAAACAGCGAGAACATCAGGTTAGAGATGGTGTTGCTTCCGGCCACAAATGCTCCCAATGCTCCGATCCATGGAGCCAGTAAGGGCCAGGCCGCACCAGTGAGGTGGGCGGATGTTTCTGCCAGGAGGAGAGGCATGCTTTCGAGTCCGGAGAGATTGTAGTTGGGTCCAGACTGGATAAACACCCGTACCATGGGGACTGCAAAAATCAACGCTACGGCCGCTCTCAGGATCTGCGAACCAGCCAGTCGCCAAGAATCGAGAATCTGCGATCGGGTCATCCCGTGCAGGGCATATGTCATCAGAACAGTCACCAGAAACATGAACCCGGGCAGGTAGAGGGGATGGATTCTCTGTCCGATTCCCGTCCCCAGGAGGTTGGAAGAACCAATCGAAACGCTTTGCAACCAGGTTTGGATCCCCAGTTCGGGAATTCGGGTGATCAAGAGAAGCAAGGCAACAACGGCGTAGGGTGACCAGGCCCGCAGGGTGGACATGGAAGGATTCGATATTGCCTCTTCAGCCTTTGGATCCAGTTGTCCCGACCAGTCTGGCTCCCACAGTGAGGGATCGGGAAAATCCCAGGAGCAGGCGGGACGAAACCAGCCCAGCCGGACAGCCGGAACAACGATGGCCAACCCAGCCGCCGCTCCCATCAGGGAGGGAAACTCGGGACCAAGAAACCTCGCGCACAGCACATAAGGAAGGGCAAATGCAACCGCCGAAAAGAGGGCGAATGGCCAGATATCGAGACCGTCTCGAAAACGCCGCCGGGCCCCAAAAAACCGGCTCAACAAACCGCAAAGGAACAGCGGAATCATAAGTCCACATAGCGCGTGTAGTAGAGCGACTTTAAAGGTAACATCCTCGATCAGCCATGAGAATGGGAGGTTGCGATTCGAAAGATATTCATGGACGACCGGGGCATCTAACCCACCCGCTACCCCGACCAGGATAGGAGTTCCCACCGCTCCGAATGACACGGGGGTGCTCTGAATGACGAGCCCCACCATGACCGCAGCCGCCGCCGGGAAACCCAGAGCCATCAGGAGCGGGGCGGTCACCGCCGCTGGAGTGCCGAAACCGGAGGCTCCTTCAATGAAGCTCCCAAACAGCCATCCCACAATGATCGCCTGAATTCGACGATCGCGGCTGAGACCCATAAGAGAGGATCGGATGCCCGAGACGGCACCACTCCGTGTAATCGTGGCAAGCAAGAGGAGCGCACCGAACACGATGTACAGGAGCGCTACGGCTAGAATCAGACCCTGGATCGTAGCCGCGGCCAGCACCTCTAGCTTGACCCTCCATACAGCGGCCGCCATAAGAAGCGTCCCCAGATAAGCCAGGGGCATGGCTTTGCGAGCCGGCAGGCGAAGCCAGACCAGTAGGATTGCAACCGCTAGAATCGGCGTGAAAGCCAGGAAACTCAGCACTAACAGCTATTTGAAAGAACGATTTAGAAACAGCTAGTTACTACACATGCCTCTCTGAGGGGCTCCACAAGCACAGGGACCAGCCTCCCGGGCTCCGGATACAACTGAATCCTGACTGGCCACGGCGAAGGCCGAGACCAGCCGCTGTGTGCTCTGGCTTGCGCAGTCGGGACACTCAATGAGGTCAGGCTCACTCAGAATGATCTTTTCGAATTTGGTTTCACAGTCATCGCAGCGATATTCGTAGATCGGCATGGATCCTATTGTAACGCCTTTGGCGTTTCAAGATGAAGGTTACTGGACGCTGGCCTCTGGACGTAAATCCTGTCTCGCAGGCCTGGAAGGCTGACATCCCAACTCGGAACCGGAAACAGATAGAAGCGCTCACGATAGTAAGCGCGTTGCTGTTCGACAACCACGCGCTGCTTGTTGTCACGCACGCTACCGACAGGAGCGGCGGACCTAGGGGCCACCCTTGTGCCGGACCGTTTGACACACGTTTTTGTTAGTTATTGAGAGATGCCCGTTGGAATACTCACCCAGACATGGCCGCAGGCAGGCAAAGGATTGCTGGCGGTCACCCTTATCCTGTCACTCTCCTTTTGGAACGACTGCACTCCGACCTCTCGAGAGACACGAGCTCTCTGGGTGGTTAGAGACGCTATGGTCAGCCCCGAATCCGTTTCCCTGGTGGTAAATGATGCCGTCGAGGGGGGGTTCAACACGCTGCTGGTACAGGTCCGCGGCCGGGGAGACGCCTTCTACAAGTCCAAACTCATCCCCAGGGCCGAGCAACTATCCCGCCAGCCTCCCAACTTTGATCCTCTCCAGACGACCATCGAACTGGCCCGACAACAGGGCCTGAAAGTCCATGCCTGGATCAACCTGCTTCTGGTTTCGAGTCTCGCCCGGAGGCCCCGATCCCGGGAGCATGTGGCACTGCGACACCCAGACTGGCTGCTGACTCCGTCCGATTTGGTCCAGGAGGTTAGGGCCCTTCCGGACGGGGATGCGCGAAAACTGTCACTGCTGAGCCGGTATTTCCACGAGCAGAAAGCGGCAGAAGGGTTATTTCTCGACCCGGCGCTCCCCGAGGTACAGGTTCACCTGCTGGAGATGGTTAGCGAACTGGTTTCGAGCTACCGGATTGACGGCCTCCATCTGGACTATGTTCGATATCCGGGAACCGATCCTGCTTACGGCCTTGGTGCTATAAGGCAGTTTACCCGTTCACTTCCCGAAGGGCCTATCGGGCCGCAGGAACTGTCTACTTCCCGATCTCTTGCCATTGCCGGAAAGTATCCCCAAGAGTGGGATCAGTTCCGCCGGGACCAGGTGACCCGGCTCGTCTCCAGAATCCAGCACAGGGTGAGTCAGGAAGATCCTCGAATACTCCTTTCAGCCGCCGTCGTGGCTGATACCAATCGTGCATACAGTTCCTGTCTCCAGGACTGGCAGAAATGGTTGAAGGCAGGGATCCTGGATGTGGTTTGCCCTATGGCTTATACACCCCGGGCGATGATCTTTGAGGACCGGATCCGAACCGCCCATCAAACCAGTTCGCGGTCCCAACTGTGGGCCGGAATTGGAGCCTATAAACTCGATGGGGCGGGAATCATTGAGCAGGTCAAACTGTCGCGCAGGCTGGGCGCCGATGGGTTTGTAGTTTTTTCCTACAACACGCTGACCGCTTCCGGGGACTCCCGCCAGAAGCTGTGGGTACCTCTGGCCGCGTTTCTGAAGTCCGACGTTCGATGGTGAACTTGCGCTCTCCCATTCTGTGCCTTGTCTTAACGCCGGTACGCTTCACCGCTCTGCGGCCTTTTCCTCGACACCAGGACAACAGAACAGCAAGGCGTCAGCCTGCCATTTCTAAACGGTGAGCTGACCCTCTACCCTTCTCTACTTTACTCGGGAAAAGCCAGACGAATCAGTCAAGATGCCGCAGCATGTGTCCACTGTAGATTTGACGAGGTCGGGCAATGCGCCGGTGGGGATCCTTCATGAATTCTTCCCACTGTGAGATCCAACCACTGGTTCTAGCCACCGCGAAGAGTACCGGAAACATTGATGGAAGAAATCCAATCGCACAGTAGATCAGACCCGAATAGAAGTCCACATTTGGATAGAGTTTTCGGCTCACAAAATAATCTTCTTTGAGAGCGATCTCTTCCAGATACCTGGCCAGATCAAACAACGGGCTGGGCGCGGCTTCCTCCAGGATCTGGTCGGCCATTTTCTTGATGATCTTGGCCCGGGGATCGTAGTTCTTGTACACACGGTGCCCGAATCCCATGAGCCTCACTTCCCCGTTCTTGACCCGCTCGATGTGATCGTCAACGTGGTCCCTTGAACCAATCTCTTGCAACATCTTCACAACCGCTGCATTGGCTCCGCCATGAAGAGGTCCGGCCAGGGCGCCAATGGCAGAAGCGGCAGCCATGTAAGGATCGGGCAGCGAACTTCCTACGCTGCGCATGGCATTGGTGCTGCAGTTCTGCTCGTGGTCGGCATGGAGAGTGAAGAGAATGTCCAAAGCGCGCGAGAAAATCGGGTTGACTTCGTATCCGGAGCCGTCGTGGAAAACCATCCGCAAAAAATCGGCTGCCAGATCCATCTCAGGATCAGAATCCAGAAACGGCAGCCCCATCGTGTGACGGAAGGCGGTGGCAGCAATACTGGGCATGTGCCCGAGAAGCCGCAACAGGTGAGCCCGCCGGCCCGGTCCATCGGTCAGGTTCGATGCTTCAGGATAAAGCGCTGAAAGCGCGGCAACGGCGCTCATCACCATTGCCATCGGCGCAGCATTTCGGGGAAAGCTCGATATCAGCTTTCGAAGCGCCCTCGGGGGCTCACTGTTAGCGCGGATCATCGATGTCCAGTTCCCGAGTTTGTTTTGATCCGGAAGGTCCCCATGAAAGACAAGGTAGGCCGTCTCCAGAAAGGAGACTCGTTCCGCCAGTTCTTCGATTGGATATCCCCGATAGCGCAGGATTCCCTTCTGCCCGTCTATGTAAGTAATGGTGCTGTGACAGGAGCCGGTATTCGAGAAACCCGGGTCGTAAGTAATCAGGCCGAAGTCCTCTTTTTTTTCCTTGATCTGGCGCAAATCAATGGCGCGGACGGCGCCGTCTTCGATCTGCAATTCATACTCACTTCCCGTTCGGTTATCTCTAATAGTGAGACTGGGTTTTCCCATATGATCTCTTCGACTATGATCTCAAAATAGCCCCAGATCAGGACTCTCCTGAACTTGACACACCTGAAGCGCTAGCACCTGAGCAGCCCTGGCTCAGAAATCACTGATGCGCTGCACGAGAGTGGGGCACTGAAAGCGGCTGGAAAAAATGCAGCACAGACCTTCCATCCGGCATTTCGAACTCCCTTAGAATAACGGAGTGTTCTTCTAAACTCAATTGCATGTTAGACTTTTTTACTGTGCTTAAACTGCTCCTGTCACGAACTTTTCTGGGGCTGTTCTCAATAGCCTGGTCTCGAGCAGTCCTGGGCTTTGATTCTCACCTCTGCTCCTTCGTCATCGAACATCCCGAAGGATGGATCATGGACACCCGCAGCGTGTCTCAGATAGCCAATTTCGTGGTTCCTCCCGTGGAAACAAACTGGCGCAGTGCACCGGTTGAAATGTTGGGCCGCTTTGTACCACGATCTGAGGGTGGAAATGCTGGCCGATTTCGTGAAAGAGACGAAGACCGGTTCAAAGGCAAATTGCACGGCCCCACAGGTCACAGACCTGGAATGGGGTCAAGACGCCGCCAAGCCGTTCCTGCTCAAGTGCTTCATCTGCTCCAATCGGCGAAAGGAGATCGTAGCGACAACCGAAGTCCCTTCCTACTTCGGGGATTTTTCCCTGTCGGGACACAGGCTTCGGCAGTTGACAAGGAGGCAGCGTTGTTCAACACACTGCTCGAGGGGTTTCAATGGATAGACACCAAGCGGCAATACTAGCATCCGGAGGCCGAGGATCAGCCCGGACACGGCTCACGAACTGCACTTTCACCCCGACTGTTTTGCACACCACTCGTACCACAAGTTTTGCTCACCGCTTTACTGGACCCTACGTTTCCCTATATTCTTTCCCGCCTCAAAAATGCAAGTACTTATCCTAGGCGGCGGCGCCGTCGCATACCTGGTTGCTCGCCGACTGATCCGTGAAGGGAACGAAATCACAATCATTGAGCGCGACGAGCAGCGTTGTGAAGATCTGGAGGGACGCCTCGATGCTAAAGTCGTTGTTGGGAACGCAGCCAGTATAGGCACCCTGGAACGCGCTGGCATCGACCAGGCTCAGATGATCATCGCCGCCACGAACAGCGACCAGATCAATATCATGGGCTGTCTCATCGCCCAGAACTACGCCAACGTCAGGATCAAAGTGATGAGGCTCCGCACCCATGAGGCTGACCGCTGGCAGACTCTGGCCTCCCAGCACAACTTTCGAGTCGATCGCGTGATTCATCCGGATGGAGAAGCTGCGACGCGACTACTCCGTGTGGTTTCACTTCCGGGCGTCTCGGACGTTCGGAGTTTCATGGACGGTCGAGTCCGCCTCTTCGGCATGAACATTCGAGACGACAGCTGGCTGGTGGGAAAGTCGATGGGAGATCTTGACGAGAGTTCGCCTCCTGAAAACTCTCTCATCTGTATGATTTTTCGCGGCCATCGGGTGATCATTCCACGGAGACATGACCGCCTTATGGCCGGTGACCATGTGTACATCGTGGTGGCTACGAACAAGTTTGAGGAGTGCATGGACTTCATGGGACTGCCCTCGGCCGCACGACTTCAGAGGGTTTTCATACTGGGGGGCAAGCAGATCGGAATCGAGCTGGCCAGGCGGCTCGAAAAGACTGGCGTTCAGGTCAAGCTCTTTGAACGGGACCGACGACGGTGCGAGAGAATCTCTTCCCTGGTAAAACGCACGGTGGTGATTAACGGAGATGGAACGGATCAGCGGATCCTGGCGGAAGAAAATATTGAGGGCATTGATGCCTATATGGCCCTCACCAACCGGGACGAGGACAACATCATCGCCTCGCTGCTCTCGAAGCGGCTGGGGGCTAGAAAAGCCGTCGCCCTGGTCAACCGGCTTGACCTGCTGCCCATAGTACCTCTGCTTGGGGTCAATGCCAGCTTGAGCCTGCGTCTTGTCACCGTAGATCGTATCCTGCAGTTCGTGCGCAAGGGGCAAGTCCTGTCAGTGCACACATTCAGGCAGGAAGAAGCGGAAGCGATTGAGGTCGTGGCCACAGCCGGCTCTCCCTACGTTGGGAGGAAGCTTCGCAAGGTTCACTTGCCTCACAGTGCCATCATTGGAGCCATTGCCAGGAAAGACGGTTCAATCACTGTACCCAGGGGGGAATCGGTGATTCAGCCGGGTGACCGGGTGATTTTCTTCTGTCTTGAAGATGTTGTACAGGAGCTCGAGGCGGCATTCATCACTGAGGGATGATGTCCATAGTTCGCTGGCCGAAACTGCTCGAAGTCCTTGGGTACGTCACCCTCGCGATCGCAGTTTCAATGATAGTGCCCCTGGTGGTAGCTCTTTTTTTCTGGGATGACGGCCTTCTGCCCCTGCTCAGCTCTGTGGTGCTCTCAGGGACTATCGGAGGCCTCCTGATCTTGTTCTTCCGAGGACCACCGATTGAATTCAGGCAGCGAGAGGGTATCTTGCTGGTTGTTCTGACGTGGCTGACGGCCGTCACGCTCGGTGCCTTACCCTTTCACTTTTCACCTTTCTTCACCGGTTTCACAGACGCCTTTTTCGAAGCGGTGTCCGGCTTCACGACAACCGGGGCCACTATACTCGGAGAGATTGAAACCGTGGCCACCAGCCTGCTGCTCTGGCGGGCAATGACGCACTGGCTAGGAGGAATGGGAATCATCCTGCTGGGCATCGCGATTCTGCCCCTCATCGGAACCGGAGGGATGGAGCTTCATCGAGCAGAATTTTCCGGCTCCCTTTCCGAGAAGCTGAAGCCCAGAATCGCCGAAACAGCCTCGTCACTCTGGAGGATTTATTTCACTCTGACTCTAGCCTGCTTTCTTCTGCTCATGGCCGCCGGCATGGGCCCCTTCGACGCTATATGCCACGCCTTTTCGACCATGGCGACAGGTGGCTTTTCCACTCGAAACGCGAGCATTGAATCCTTCGGAAGTCCCTTTGTTGAATCGGTCATCATTCTCTTCATGTTCTTAGCGGGAATCAACTTTGCTCTACAGTACCGGCTCCTGGTGGAACGCCGGGTAAAGCGCTTCCTAGAGGATCGCGAACTGCGTTTTTATGCCTCGCTCATCGTCCTGGCAACCGCAGCGATTGTTGTTTCTCTCTCTCTCGTGCTCGCAACCCCGCTGGCCACTGCCTTACGCGTTGCCCTGTTCCAGGTCGTGTCGATTCTCACGGGCACGGGCTTCTCGTCGACCGACTTTGCGCGGTGGACTCCTTTTGCACAACTCGTGCTGCTGACCCTCATGTTCTGCGGCGGGTGTACTGGATCCACGGCGGGAGGCCTAAAGATCGCCCGCATGGACATGCTCCTTCAGGTGATTCGGCGGGAGTTCCGCCGGATGGTTGAAAGACGAGGTGTTTTTTCCGTTTATGTGGGCCCGAAAGCGGTTGCGGAATCCTCTATTCAGAGCCTTCTGAACCTCGTCTATCTGGCCTTCTTGATCAACTTCGGGGCCTGCATTCTTCTTACCGCTTTGGGAGTCGATGTGTTTACCGCGATTTCGGCTGTAGCCTCTTGCATGTTCAACATCGGACCCGGGCTGGGGGCAGTGGGACCGACCCAGAATTACGCAGACTTTTCAACCCTCGTCAAGTGGACTCTGACGGCGTGCATGATTTCTGGACGGCTGGAATTCTACGTATTTCTAGTCATCCTCTCCCCGTCTTTTTGGCGGAAATGAACTCCGGATTCCGATTCCAGATTGACAAGGGCTCTGGCTGCCACTCGCGCTTTCCTGAGTCCGGGTGAGGGGACTGAACCGTCGGCATCAGCTCACCGTTGGGAAACGGCGGGTTCGCGCCGTTCTGTTTTGTACAGCCCGGTCGCTGCCCACTTTGCGGCCAAGCGTGCCAGCCTCTCCTTCTTTCAAACGACAAATCACCAGACATCGAGCCACGTTCCACGATCTGGAATCTGAAGTCAGGCAAGTGCCTGCTCCAAATCCTCTATGAGGTCAGCTGTTGCCTCCAGCCCAACCGAAAGGCGGATCAGCCTGTCTGCAATGCCCAGGTCCTTCCTCTCCCGCGCAGATAGTCCCACATGAGTGCTTGTGGCCGGCCGAATGGCTAGGGTCTCGGCCCCTCCCAGACTAGGAGCCACGATCGGAATGCGCAGGCGTTCGAAAAAGCTATCAACTCCAGTAGAATCGCCGGTCATCTCGAAACTGAGCATGCCGCCGTACCCCGAGAACAGGGAATGGGCGGTGACGTGACCCTGGCTTTCTTCCAGGCCCGGGTAATTCACTCTTTCCACCGCCTCGTGCGCCGCCAGGAAGCGAGCGATGCGGTGAGCCGATTCATTCTGGAACCGAACCCTGAGAGGAAGGGTCTTGAGACCCCGGTCGAGGAGAAAACATGCATGGGGGTCCAGTGCAGCCCCAAAATGATTCAAGCGTGAGGTGATCTCTCCCACCAGCTGGCTGGTTCCTATCAGAACGCCCGCGACCACATCGCTGTGGCCGTTCAGGTATTTAGTAGCGCTGTGCAGCACCAGGTCGAAGCCAAGATCAATGGGCCGAAAATTGACGGGCGTGGCAAAGGTATTGTCGATTATGGAAGTGAGGTTGTTCTCCTGTGCGAAGGCTACCACCTCCTCCAGAAGAGGTACTTCCATCAGAGGGTTGGCGATCGACTCGACATAAATGGCCCGCGTATTTTCCTGGAGTTGTTTCTTCCAGCTGTCAGGATCATTTCCCCCGATCCAATCATGCTCCACCCCCAGCTGGTTGAGCTCGTCGCTGACAAACTCGTGCGTGCCTCCGTAGAGCCCCCCCTGTGCCAACAGATGAGTTCCCGGCTGCAGGATTGTCAGGAGGGACGTTGTGATGGCTGCCATTCCGCTGGCAGTCACCATAGCTGCCTCCCCTCCCTCCAGAACCGCCAGCTTCGCATTTAGCGCCACATGGTTGGGAGTATTGCTCAGGCGGGCATAGAGAAGGTCTTCGTAGCGAGTCTCACCTGCGTATTCGAACGTAGAGGACTGAAACACAGGCAGGCTAACTGCCCGGCAAATTCCCGGTTTAGGCTTCCCCGCATGCACGGCCTGGGTTTCAATTCGGAGCGGCATTTCTGGGTCCTTTCCTTCTTTCTTGCATTTGTGCGAGAAAGCATACACGGTTCACTAGCGGTCCGTGGTAAAAATCGAGCGCGTAGGAAACTGGGTTCTCTGGCATGGCAGGAGGCGCAACCCCCTGGAGCCCTTCGGGTTACGGTGAGCGAGGCCACCCCTATGGTCTAGACTTGCACCCATGCTAAAACTTGCTTTATGGAGGCTTTCGTGTCTGTCTCCTGCGGGTCTTAAAACGCCAAATGACGGAGGAGATCCAGCCCGTAGGTTTTGTCAGTATCTCCTCAAAGAGGCAGTTTGAATGGGGTTCTTCCCAGATGATCCTTCCCAGGACCAACCTGGCCGGCAACAAGGGCTCGGAGGACATAGCAGTCGTACCGGCTTCCGGTGTAAGTGAGTTGCTCTACGTGGTCTGGCCAGGGTGTGACAAGCAGCCGGTGGTGCAAGCGGGAGGTGTCATTCCATTGCACGAAACGTTCAAAACGAACTAAACTACTCTTACTCTATCACTTGCCAGTCTTTGGAATGACTGCGTGAGAACCGGAAGGAGGGCAAACTTGAAGGTCTCCAGACTTTGACAGGTCTCGTGCTTGTAGCGGCCGGCTCGGGCTCTCGATTCGGATCTTTGGTTCCCAAACAGTTCCTGCGTCTGAGTGGCAAACGAATTTTTCTGTACTCGCTTGAGAATCTGTCCGGCCTGTGCGATGAGATCGTCATACCGGTGCCCGGAGAATGGGTAGACCGGGTAAAGGACGACGTCTCCCAACTCAAATGCTCCGACCGAACCCGGATCGTCAAGGGAGGCTCCAACCGCCAGGATTCAGTGCTCAGAGGGCTGGAGGCTCTTTCCCCCGAGATCACAAGGGTGCTCATACACGACTCGGCTCGACCGTGGGCGACGCGTGCTCTGGCGCGCAGGGCCCTGGCGGGCCTAGGACAGCGCCCCGCCTGCATCCCAGTCCTTCCCATTGCCGAAACCGTTAAGGAAGTCAGAGGCCATCTGGTTGTGCGTACTCTCGACCGCAGCCGGCTCCGACTTACCCAGACTCCTCAAGCTTTCCTGCGCAGCGTGCTGGAGCGGGCCCTGGCACAGGCATCCCGGGAGGGGATCGTGGGTACCGACGAGGCGGAGCTGGTGGAACGTACGGGAGAGAAGGTTGCGATCATGAAGGGGGAGCGCCAGAACATCAAGATCACCTGGAAAGAAGACCTGCAAGGTCCCGGCACAGAATAAATGGATTTTCGAGTTGGCAGCGGTTTTGATTTTCATCGTTTCTGCACAGACCGACCTCTGATACTAGGCGGAGTCGCGATTCCGTACGAGAGAGGTCTGGAGGGACACTCAGATGCCGATGTGATCCTGCACGCTCTTAGCGACGCGCTCCTCGGCGCTGCGGGACTCCCGGACATTGGATCTCATTTTCCCGACACGGATCCGGCTTACAAGGACCTCTCCAGTCTGGTTCTTCTGGAGAGGGTTTACCGGTTGGTTCAGATCAGGGGACTGCGTCTGAGCAACCTTGACGTAACGGTCATTGCAGAACAGCCAAGACTCAACCCGCACATCGACATCATCAAGGCGAACCTGGCACGAGTTCTGCACATTGACCGGGTGCGAATTGGGTTGAAGGCAACCACCATGGAACGGGCGGGACCCATAGGACGGGGGGAAGGGATCGCGGCACAGGCAGTTGTCCTTCTGGTGGAGGATAATCAGACAACATGACCGAAGATCTGCTGCCCTTTACTTCCGAGTTGGCACTGGAGGCTGGAGCCATACTCCGAGACTACCAGAGCCGGGAATTCAGCGTCTCCAAAAAGGGCCGTTTCGATCTAGTTACCGAAGCAGATTTGGCAATCGAGGAACTGGTCATTTCGCGAATACTGGAGAGGTTTCCTGGCCACTCAATCCTGGCAGAGGAGACAGGGCTGCGGCAGATTCAAGCGGGGACACCAAGGTTTCGCTGGATCGTTGATCCCCTCGACGGGACCACCAACTTCGCTCACCGGTACCCATTTTTCTGTGTCTCGATAGCTCTGGAGGTCGATGGAAGACTTGTTTTGGGAGTTGTGTACGACCCTATGGCTGAGGACCTTTTCAGCGCCCTGAAAGGTGATGGAGCTCAGCTCAACGGCGAGCCGATTCGCGTCACTTCTGAAGCAGCCCTGAGCGAAAGTCTTCTGTGCACTGGATTCGCCAGCCATCGCCAGCAAGTTCTGCACAATCTTCAACTTTTCCAGGATTTCATTCTGAGTTCCCAGGCCGTCAGGAGAACCGGATCCGCCGCCCTGGATCTCTGCTACGTGGCGGCCGGCCGCCTTGAGGGGTTCTGGGAACTCAGCCTCCACCCCTGGGATGTGGCTGCCGGCGCCTTGATCGTTGAAGAGGCGGGCGGTAGAGTCAGCCGCCTCGACGGCTCCCTCCTTCAACTGGAGCGTCCCGACATCGTCGCCTCCAACGGAGGAATCCACGACCAGATGCTGCAGACAATCGAGAACCGGCTCGCTGGCTCCGCTATCGCTGAAGCCGAGCTGTGATGGTGTTCGGAATATGCAAAGGAGGACTACCATCCTGGTAGTCGGACAGCAGGATGTTCGGAAGCTGCAGGCTTTGAAAAACACTCGAAACATAGGAAAGCTTTGAAGCTCGTGACGGAAGGCTTTCCCGTCCGAGTCCTCAGCGAGAGCGACTTCTTCAGATGGGTCGCCGACGACTACGCTTAGGTAGCGGTTCCGGTGCCGCTGATCTCCACGGAGACCACACGACCCAGGATGGTCTGGATGGGGGTGCAAAACAGACGCATACCCAGGTGGCTAGCGGCCAGCGCGATTAGGAACGGGGCGGCAAGTAGCGTGATGAACATCCGGGCTCCCTCCCCTTAACAATGGATCTTACTAGGTCAGTGTAGTATCTCGGTTTTCCACATAAGAACGCTTTGTCGATCAGGGAATACTAGAGCGCACCAGAAACAGTCCCGCCGCCTGGTTCATCGGGCTGTTTTGTCCAAATGGTCAGGTTTTCGAGTCCTTTTCCCGAGCGGCGGGGGAGCAGGAGGGTCAAAAGGCAACCCGTCACCAGCTGAAAGAGGGGTGGGACAACTCCAATCCAGAACGTATTCGGTAGACTCTCCGCCAGGTCGGGCAAGCAGGCCTTACCCATGTCGGTGGTAAGTAACATCCAGACAGCGACTACGAGAACCGTTGCGAAAGTGGCGATTCCAGCAGCTCGTGAGCCAACACGGACAGTGAAGAAACCCAAGAGGAACAGGCTCAGCAGTCCCGCGCTTACAACCGAGTAGAAAACGAGCGCGATGTCCATCAATGTCTCGGTCCTGGTGAAATGGATGACCAGAGCCACCCCGATCATGACCAGCGAGAAAAGCAGGGAGAACCAGCGCCCCACTTTGAGGTAATGTCTTTCCCCTCCTGCCTTGGGACCAAAGCGGCGGTAGAAATCAGTCGTCACCGTCGCTGCGGATGCATTAATGCTCGAGTCGAGCGTCGACATGGCAGCGGCCAACAGACCAGCGATTATAAATCCTGCGACACCGGCAGGAACTTCCGTCAGGATAAAGTAGGGTAAGACTCCCTCTGGTTCGGCACCGTTCAGCACCGGAGCGGGGTAATGCTTGTAAAAGACGTATAGTGCGGTGCCAACAAAAGCCATATACAGCCACACCAGAGGTATCAGGACCGTACTCAACACGAATCCTCGCCGCGCTTGCCTGTCCGTGCGCATGGCCAGGTAGCGCTGCACCATAGTCTGGTCCGTACACACGACTTGTAGGAACTGAAACTGGAACACCAGGACAATGACCCACACCGTCTTCTGATCGAAAACGAGTGCAGTACTGCCGACGGAAAACTTTCCATCCGCATAGGCTTCGCTGAAAACCTGGCCAAGGCCTCCGGGGAGCAGGCTCGCAATAATGGGCAAGCAGAGCAATCCGCCTGTCACCAGGGCCAGGCCCTGCAGGAAATCAGTGTAGATCACCGCTTCCAGTCCGCCCGCGATCGTGTAAGCAGCGACCAGAATCCCAAGGATGCAGACGACATATACCAGCTCGACACCGCTCATTCTTTGAAACGGTAAGCTGACCGCGTACAAAATAATGCCGATCCGAAACATGTGATGAAGGAGAAACGCAACAGCACCGTACAGTCGCGCCCAGGTGCCGAATCGACGTTCCAGATACTCGTAGGCTGAGCGTACATGGCCACCGCGAAAAAAGGGCATGAAGACTGCGTAGCCGACAATCGCGGGAATGAAGTAGAGGGCGTGGCCGGGCATGAAACGCCAGTCGTCCTGGAATGTCGACCCAGGGATAGCCAGAAAAGACACCGAACTGATGACCGTTGCCATCATGGAGACGCCGACAACCCACCCCGGCATGTTCCGGTTGGCCAGAAAGTAGGCGTCGGCCGAACGGGTCTTGCGAGAGCAATACACCCCGATTGCGACCATGAGACCCAGATTGATAGCAATGACCAGGACGTCCTGCCAACGGGCTAAACTGGCCTCTGGCATACTCATCCCACCCGGGAGGAAAGCTTGTGAGATAGGGGGTGAACCATGACGCCCTCAGCTTGCCGGTGCTCTCTCCCGCTGGTACATCGGAGTAAAAGTGTAAGTCTGGCCGCGCCACGAAAGCATCTTGAGCTTGTTGAAGGAGGCCCGGATGACTTCTTTGTTGTCCAAGGCCTCTTTGAGCAGATCCCAGAGAATGTGGGGTCGTCCGTAAAAGCGAAGGTATGCCTTGCGCTGCAGTTGCATGAGCTTCTCTCCGCTAAGGTGGCGACGCTTGAAGGAGACTTGATCACTTGTCAAGGTGTCCCAGCTGATCTCGTCCAGTTTCAGAAGTCCTGCCGCTACCAGTTCATCAAAGATCGCTGTCCCTGGAATTGGGATGACCACATTGAAATTAGCACGTACGAGAGGCAGTTCACAGGCCAGCCGGATGGTCTCTTTGATCTCCTCCGCCGTCTCATCCAGAAGACCGATCATGAAGTACCCAGTAATTCGGATACTGCTAGTATCGGAAATCATATGAGCCCGCTCGCGAATGGTTTCAACCGTAACCCTCTTCTTGATCAGGGTTTGAATCCGTTCACTCCCCGACTCAATACCAACTGCCATGGCTTCACAGCCGGCTGCCTCCATGATTCGCAACAGTTCCGGATTCAGAGAATCCAGGCGCACCCCCACTGGGCAATCCCACTTCAGGTTCAGCCCTGAATCAATCAAGGCCTGGCTGAAGGCGATGGCGTACTTATTGGCCAGCGTGAATTCATCGTCGATGATGCTGAAACGATGGATCCCATAGCGTTGCTTCAGGAACTCCAACTCCTCGACAACGTGTTCTACGCTTCGATGGCGCAGCTTTCTTCCCGAGAGCCCGGGGGTGTTGCAGTAGGTACAGGGGTAGGGGCAGCCGCGAGTAGTCAATACCGGGTAATACTGCTCCCAGATAAATCCCGGATAGGTATCCGGCTCGAGAAGATCCCAGGCCGGAATACCGTATGCGTCCAAATCGATTCCAAAACTGGGTGAGTTGGTCACGATCCGCTCCTCGGAGAGGCTGCGCCAGACCAGACCGGGGATCTTCTCGAGCTCCGGTTCCGGAATGCCTGAGCCATATTCCTCAAACAGATGCAGCAACTGTCCCAGCCCCTCCTCTGCCTCCGCCTTCCAGGCAAAATCCAGGTCAGGCATGACGGAGAGGACAAAGTCGGGCAGAGAGGAAGTATGAGGACCACCGACCAGTGTCAGAATGCAAGGGTCAACTGCTTTGACCATTTCCAGATGATGTCTGACATAGTTGTGGTCTCGGCTATAACAGCGGAATCCGACCACGTCGAAATCACCTTCGAGGACGAACCTCCCAAAAGTCCCGAATGTCATCTTTTCCTTGGGGCAATCCAGCAGCGTCACCTCGAATCCCTGGTTGCGCAAGACGGTCCCCAGGTAGAGGATTCCGCAGTCGGGGGTGACCTGAAAGTTCTTCCCCTCTCGAATAGGAAGAACGAGGAGCACTTTGAGGGACATAGAGTAGAAACTTACTGGAAAAGCCTGTCTGAAGTCTATAAAGTAGTTCGTCCTACGCGCCTCTCCAATCCATGTTAGATCCGAGGTGAGTATTCCCTTTCATGAGCTCCTTCCCAAAATCCTCGCCCCCTCAACTTCCTGGCAGGCCCGGTCCCCATTTTCGACCGAGAGCCCCTTTGACCGTCTTTCACACCCCCGGAGGGACCTGGCGTTCGAGATTGGCACTCGTAGGGCTCGTCTTTGTGATCCATCTACCTTTTCTCAACCAGGCCTACCACATCGATGATCGAATCTATCTGGAGGTGGCCCGGAACATCTACGAGAAGCCCCTATACCCGTATGATTTCGACGCACTCTACGAAGGCTTTGTGGCACCCGATGCGGCTAGCCACAGTCACCTCCCTTTCACGTCGTACTACCTGGCCGTCGTCCAACTGGCGGGGGGACTGGAACGCGAATGGGTTGCCCATCTGGCTTTCCTGATATTCCCCCTTTTATCTGCCCTGGCTTTTTACGAACTGGCAAGGATGCTGGTGAGCTTTCCCTTTGCGGCGGCCGCCTTGCTCGTTTCCTCCACTTCATTTCTAACTCTGAGCAACACTCTGATGCCGGACGTTCCCCTGCTAGCATTCTGGATCCTGGCTCTTGCCTCCTGGCATCACTTCCTGGCTCACCCCTCTTGCAAGTGGTCCTGGCGCCTCTGCCTAGCGGCAGTTCTCGTGGCCAGCTTCATGTCTCTTCTGACATTTGCCCTTCTGCTATTACTGGCTACTGACTGGCTGCTGCAGAGGAGAGCTCGGCTGTGGACAGATGAACGGCTCCTGAGAGTCGGAGTGGTACTTCTCGCCCCTTTCCTGCTTTGGACGCTCTGGTATCTCCGGGCCTATCTGTACTACGACCGTTTTGTGCTCGTTAACACCTTCTTACACATGGAACAGCGAACTTCCTATTCCCTGACTTCCGTTGCCACGAAGCTGCTGAGTTTTGGGCTCCATCTGGGGGGGACTTTCGTATTCCCCCTGGCGGCATGGATTGCATTCACGGGCCGGACTTCCAGAAAGATCTACATTGCCGTTTTCTTCCTGGCCTTCATTCCGGCCTACCTGTGGCATCCGGATTGGCCGTGGATCCAGGCTTTTCTGTTCGCAATGTTTTCGACCACTGGCTTTCTGGCCCTGCTCAAAATTGCCCAGGTAACAGGTAGGCTCTTCCTCCATTTCCTGTCTCCGGGAAAGGCTTCCCGGGAAATCTTCTGGAACGGTCCCACCCGTGACCAGAACCGGGACAGGCTAGCGATGCTAGGGGTTCTATTCCTGTGGTTCTGGGGGATTCTACTGGCCTGCAGTCTAGTCTTTTACAGCGGATCAGCCCGTTACTCGGTACTGGCCCTGCCGCCCTTTCTATTGTTGTTTCAATGCGCAATTGAAACAGGGAATGCCTGGATCAGAGCCCGGTCCCACCTTCTTGTGAGCCTAGCTTTGACTCTCTTCTACTCGCTGCTGGTAGCTGCCGCTGATCATCGGTTCGCTGAATCTTATCGAGAGGAATCCGCTCGTCTTGTCCGGGAATTCGAGAGACCGGACAGGCGGATTTGGTACGCGGGAGAATGGGGCTTCCGCTTCTACATGGATCAACTGGGAGCCCGACCGCTCACCCAGGCCGGGACGGAACCAGAGGTTGGTGACATCATCATCAAACCCTACATTGCCCTGCCCTGGATTACCCTTTTCGACAGTGAAGAGTTCGTTGTCCTTGTCGAGCAACGACAGGTGCAGGCCGGCTCACCTCTGCGAATCCTCGACTTTCATTCCTCCGCCGGCTTTTACAGCACAGCCTGGGGGATTCTCCCCATCAGTATCACACAGCAGAAACGCTGGGAGTGGTTCAACGTCTTCCAGGTTAAGAAGAAATTCGATGGTCCTATTCCCGTAATCAAACGACCCTGGTAGTACATTTGGAACTGGCAGGCAAGGCCGATCTTCCTGTGCGCGAATAAAGCCTGGTAGTCCATGGCAAAAAGTCACCCGCCAGGGAACTGCGCTCTCTGGAAAGGCACTGAGGATGAAACTAATACTGGTTCATCGGAGACAACGAGCAACACAGCCAGCGAGGGCTGCTCGAGGAAGCTCAGGAAGCCTCCGACACACAGGCTTATCGAGGCCTGGGAGGCCTATGTCTCTGCTCTTTCGGAAACCCTGCCAGCAGACTCACGGGAAGCTCTTAGGGCTGACGCGATCGGTCGGGTGACGAAGGTGGCCGAAGCAGCTGGAGGGTTCTTCGGGCTGGGGCGCAAAACACCGTCCTCGGAGCAGAAAGTACTCGATCGGCTGCAGAAGTTTTTTTCCCGGGCCGGCTAGCAGAGAAAGTCAGGACGTCTCGATTCGTAGTCCTGAATCTCGCTTTCCACCTCCAGGGTCAATCCGACGTCATCGATTCCCTTGAGCAGGCACTGCTTCCGAAACGGATCGATTGCAAAATCAAGGGGTGCCCCGGAATCTCCGCTAATGGTCTGCGACTCGAGATCGACATCCAACTGGTAGCCCAGAGTGGCCAGGGCTGTATCCCGCAGCTGACCGACGGTGTCCTCACTCAAGACGATTGGAAGAATCCCGTTCTTGAAGCAATTGTTGAAAAAGATGTCGGCAAAAGACGGGGCTATCAGAACACAAAATCCAAAGTCCTGCAGGGCCCAGGCCGCATGTTCTCGTGAAGATCCGCAGCCAAAATTGGCTCCCGTGAGCAAAATCGTGGCTCCTTCGAACCGTGCCGAATTCAACTCGAACGCGGAGTCAAGCGTTCCATCTTCCCGAAAACGCCAGTCGTAGAACAAGAATTCTCCAAATCCCGTTCGGTCAATCCGCTTCAGAAACTGCTTGGGGATGATCTGATCGGTGTCGACATTGACTCGATCCAGCACCGCCGCCAGACCACTATGCGTCGTGAAGGGCTCCATTATTAGAGTTCCCCGGTCGACGGTCGTTTATCCATAGTCAGGAGTCCCACTGTCGTACATCTACAAAATGACCGGCGATGGCTGCCGCTGCCGCAGTACTTGGACTGACCAGATGAGTCCGTCCGCCGCGACCCTGTCGCCCTTCGAAGTTTCGGTTGGAGGTAGAGGCACATCGCTGCCGAGGCTCGAGAATATCCGGATTCATTCCCAGACACATACTGCAACCGGACTCCCGCCATTCAAAGCCTGCGTCCTTAAAGATCTTGTCCAGTTCCTCCTCTTCCGCCTCCCTCTTTACCAGCTGCGAACCTGGAACCACCATTGCTCGCACGCCAGGCGCCACTTGTTTGCCGCTCACGATCGAAGCGACCAGGCGCAAATCCTCAAGGCGCGAGTTTGTGCAGGAACCGATGAATACGCGGTCCACCGACACGTCCTCGATCGGGGTCCCGGGTTGCAGACCCATGTACTCGAGGGCTCTCTGGCAGGCTTTCCGCGAGTTCGCATCCGCCATGTCCTTCGGATCCGGCACCACACCCGTAACGTCTGTCACCATGCTTGGACTGGTTCCCCAGCTGACCTGCGGGGGAATATTCGTGACATCTAGTTCGATCTCCTGGTCGAAGCGGGCTCCATCGTCGGTGGGTAGGCTCTCCCAGTAAGTACGCGCCTTTGTAAAAGTCTCACCACTGGGCGCGAACTCTCTTCCTCGCAAGTATTTGGCAGTTGTCTTGTCAGGCGCGATCATTCCAGCTCGCGCACCAGCTTCGATTGACATGTTACAGACCGTCATTCGCTCTTCCATGCTCATTTCTCGAATGGTTTCACCCGTATATTCGATGACATGCCCGGTTGCCCCGGCGGTTCCAATCCTCCGAATCACGAAAAGAATTATATCTTTGGCAGTAACACCTGTCGGGCGGCGCCCGCTGATTCGGATTTTCATCGCTTTCGGCTTGAACTGGAGCAGACATTGAGTCGCCAGAACGTGTTCGACTTCACTGGTGCCGATACCAAAGGCAAGGGAACCGAAAGCCCCGTGGGTTGCGGTGTGGCTGTCTCCGCAAACAATGGTCAGTCCGGGCTGAGTCAGGCCCAGTTCGGGTCCGATGATGTGGACGATACCCTGTCGCGGACTGTCCAGGCCGTATAGAGGAATCCCGAACTCCTTGCAGTTGTGGACTAGAGCGTCGATTTGAGCCTTGGAGAGATGATCTTCGATGGGACGGCTTCGCGACCAGGTGGGTACATTGTGATCCATGGTTGCGAAGGTTAGATCCGGTCGCCGCACGGCCCGCCCAGCAAGTCGTAATCCATCAAAGGCCTGAGGAGAAGTGACCTCGTGTACGAGATGGCAATCTATGTAGAGGAGAGCGGGGCGGCCGGGCTGCTGATCAACGACGTGGTCGTCCCAGATCTTATCGAGAAGGGTCCTAGCCATCAGACTCGTATCCGCGCAGCTCTGGCCTTGAGCTTCTGGTCCAACTCCCAGGAGATTTCGAACCCGTTTTCCACAATGGCCGCAAGTTCGGTGTCACTGACTTCCTTCCTGGTGTCCGCCAGCCGGGTGAAACATTGATAAGCCTTTTCCAAATCTTCACGTGAGAGGTCGTAGCCCAGTTCCTTGAGCTTGACGCTCAGGGCGTGGCGGCCACTGTGCTTGCCCATGACCAGCTTGCTGCCTGCCACTCCGACCGATTGCGGAGTCATGATCTCGTAGGTGAGGGTGTTCTTGAGGACACCGTCCTGGTGAATCCCGGCCTCATGAGCAAAGGCGTTCTTGCCCACGATTGCCTTGTGAGACTGCACCGGGCTCCTTGTCACTTCACAGAGCAAACGGCTAGAAGGATAAATCTCCGTGGCGACAACTCCGGTGTAGTAAGGCAGTCGATCCTGCCTCGTGGCAAGGGTCATCACGACCTCTTCCAGAGCCGCATTTCCTGCTCTTTCACCGATACCGTTGAGAGTACACTCGATCTGACGACACCCTCCTGACACGCCGGAAATCGAGTTCGCAACTGCCAGGCCCAGATCGTTGTGACAGTGAGTGCTGAAGATAGCTTTGTCGCTGTTCGGGATCTTCGCGATCAGGCGACGAATCAGACCCCCGTACTCCTCCAGGACGGAGTAGCCGACGGTGTCCGGGACATTGATGACACTGGCACCCTGTTCAATGGCTGCTTCAAAAATCTCGACGAGAAATTCGAAATCGCTGCGGGTTGCATCCTCAGCTGAAAATTCGACTTCATCGCACAGATCTCGCGAAATCTTGACGGCCTTAACCGCTTGCTGTAGCACCTCCGAGCGGGTCTTGCGGAGCTTGTGTTTGAGATGGATGTCCGAGGTGGCGATAAAGGTGTGAATCCTCTTCTTGTTTGCGCCCTTGATCGCATCCCAGGCCCGTTCGATGTCGAGTCTTCTGGCTCTGGCCAGGGCCGCAATCGTGGGCTTGCGAACAGCCGAGCAAATCGCCTGGACAGCTTGGAAATCACCCTCTGAAGAAATGGGAAATCCCGCCTCTAAGATGTCTACATTCAGTCGCTCCAGCTGACGGGCCATCTGCAGCTTTTTCTCCAGGGTCATAGAGCATCCCGGGGATTGCTCACCATCCCGCAGCGTCGTATCAAATACCAGGACCTTTTCTGGCATCTCGGCTACCCTATTTCCAAATCTGACATCCAAGGATGAGGCCACCGGCCCCTCTCGACACTGGCAGTTGCCGATCCTCTCCCATTGCTTTCTCACCAGACATACACTGTCCTGAAAAGCTCGTAGCCTGTGGGCTTCTCCTCCCTATTCAGAACAAGGACGCTAGCAAAATCAGTGATTTGGGTCAACGTTATGCAGGAGTTCTGTCTTCTTGCCCTGCGTTGCTCACGCTGCTCCAGGATCTAGGTTATACGTTCCATGTGACCGGCTTCTTTTCCCCGTTCCGGGTTAGAAACGTCAGGCTGTCAGACGGTCAGCCCTCAAGCAGAAATTCAAGGATAATCCTCTAACACTGAGGCATTAGAGCTCCTTCATCCTCTTTCCAAATACCAGGAAACCGGTCGCGACACAGGCCAGTACTACAGACAGGAGGAGGATCGAGACCGGCGCCGAAAAGGAATCAGCCATAGCCCCAGCGGTTAGATCTCCGGCTGGCATTCCCCCCCGAAAGGCCAGAAAGAACAGACTCATCACCCTTCCGCGCATCTCGTCAGTCGTCGCCAGCTGGACCAAGGAGGTGATGGAAGCGAAAAGTCCGATCAGACAGGTGCCGGCCGCGAACAGGAATACGCTGGCCACGATCCAGTGCGTGGACAGGGCAAAAGCTCCCGTCAGAACGGCCAGAGCTAACTGTGACCAGAGGGTGAGGAGACCTCGGCGGGACAATCCAGAAAAGCCGGCATACAGGAGTGCTCCCACTACAGCTCCAGCCCCGGCTATAGACATCATCCAGGAATAGGTGACCTCTCCCATCTCGTAGACCCCTTTGACGAAGGCTGGGAGCAGAGTGAGCAGCGGCACGCCGCAGAATGTGCTCACAAAACCCAGTAACATGAGCTGCCGGAGTGCACGCTTTCCAAGCACGAACTGAATCCCTTCCTTGATCTGGCTGGCCATGGTCGCTTTCGTCTTTTGAGGCTTGAAGGTACTCTTGATCAGGAGCAAAGAGACGATGACTGCCAGGAACGACAGTCCATTCAGAGCGAAGCAATAAACAGCACCGAAGGCTGCCATCACAACCGCTGCGAGCATGGGTCCGGCCACCCGCGCCAGGTTGAACTGGATGGAATTCATCGCGATCGCGTTCGGCACATCGTGGCGTCGGACGAGTCCCGGGATCAGTGCCTGGGAAGCAGGACCACCAAAAGCCTGACCTAGTCCGGTCACAAACACAAGAACCAGGAAATGCCAGATCTCAATCCGGTCAAAGAAGATCAGACCCGTCAGGATGAGCGCTGTCGTCATCTGGACAGCCTGGGAAAAAAGCAGGAGTTTTCGGCGGTCCAGTCGATCGGCAAACGCTCCGCCGACGACTGAGAACAACACCAGCGGCAACTGGCCTAGGAAACTGGTCAGGCCAAGATAAAAGGACAGCCCTGTCAATTGAAGGATCAGCCAGGACAGGGCGACCTGCTGCATCAGAGTGCCGGTAGTCGAGGTAAAGGAACCCAGCCACATGATCCTGAAGTCCCGATATCGGAAGGCACTGAAGGCTCGAGGCAGGAAGCTACTGGCAGGGGGCGTTTCTGATTGTGAAGACGAGGGGGCCATGCTTGAGTCTCGTTTCCCAGATTCCAGTTATGAGAGAACCAGAGCCTCCATCGTGACTCCAGGATTCGGGACGTTAGAACCTGGGATCGATCAGGCGTTTCCGAATCAGGTCGTCAATAAAGAGTTGCAGGCGCTGATCGGCCGGTTCAATTCTGTCTCCGCCCTGTTGTCGAAGCTTCTGCAAGAGGGCCGAGAGCGGCTTCTTTCTGTCCAGCCCGAACCAGCGAGAGAGCATCCTCCCAGAGGCTCTCGAGTCGAACTTGGGTCGCAACAGCACGGCTCTGCCTTCAGCATCCAGTTCACAATCCAGAAGGCGCCGAGGTTGGTATCGCCTGCAGGGCAATTCGCCCTTCCTCGGTCTACAGGAATGCCAGAAAATTGTCGATCTCACTGGCCCTCAGATTGGCCCCGGCCATCTGATCGATTGTTCTATGCTTCATCTCAGACTGCTCCTGATACAGTTAAAACTTTGGCTCTGGAACTTTAGATGCTGTCTAAGCCTAAGGGAAAAGTTCATCTCATCATGGTGACAGTTCCACGGGTCGCTAGCGGTCGTCCTTTTTCGCCGTTTCAACTATTGCCAGGATTTCGTCGTACTCGCGCTCGCTCAACTGGGCATCCGAAATATCCAGGATGGCTGAGACGATGCGACTGGCTGAGCCATCGAAAAAGGTCTCCATCACATGCTCCAGCATGGAGCTGCTGGCCTTTTCCCATGGAGTCGTTGGACTATATACATAATGATGACCTCGACGCTGGTGTTCAAGGTGCCCCTTCCGCTCCAGAACTCCAAGCAGTGTTCGAACTGTCGAATACCCCGGCGGTTCGGGTATCTGTCTCATCACCTCAGCCACACTCGCTTCGCCCAGCCGATAGACAACATCCATAATCTGGCGCTCTCTACGACTAAAGCCTTGAATGTTAGCGGGAGCCACTGTCGCCTCCTAGTGATTTTCCCAGTAATGCACCTAGTAATACAATCCTGCAGGTCACTTGACCTGACATGCTAATAAATTAACAATATTAATTCATCACGGTCAACGAATTTTCGTACAAAACCAGGTGGGCGCTCCATTTTCGGACGCGACTCTCGGCCCTTTCTTGTATCTTAAGACACTCAGTTTCTGAGCTCGTTTCGGTCAATTTGAAGAGGTTTCCTAGGAAATGCTAATTGATTAGCATAAAAGGATCTCATGGAGGATCCTATCCTCCGGCGCTTGGAAGGACATCCTTCTGAGCCGCCATTTGTGTTCAGACCAGGGAACCTGGGTGATGGCCCTGTTTCTGTTTTTCCCGGCCCTGGGAACGGCAGCTGCGACACCCCTGACGCTGGCCTGCAGAATTCCTCAAGTAACTCATGCCAATCAGCCTGTGCCGGAGCAACACCTATCGCCCTAGCCCTTTCAGGAAACCAATCACTCCTGCTATTTAGTTAGAATCTGGCAGGCCCCGGTTCCCATTCTTAGCCCTGTTCGAAAGTCGGCCAACAGCGCAGCCGACGATTATCGCAGAGGCGACCCTGGAAATCGGTCGGCCAGCACAGCTTCATGCTTTCGGCAAACAGCCTGGGGCTCGGTGCCCTTCAGAAAGACTTCACTTCGCACGGACCGGCATTCCCTTGAAGCTCTGAGACCACTTCTTTCATCGATTTCTACACGCAGAACTCCCGAAGGCTGAGTGAACTGGACTCCCGAGAGACAACCTATTTCTCTGGCTTTTCCCATGAAACGGCTCCAGATAGGCAGGGCCGCAGAAGAACCGGCCATTTTCAGGTCGGGTGGATTGTCGGACCCGACCCAGATTCCACACAGCAGGTCTGGTGTGTAGCCAACGAACCAGGAATCATTTGTTGTCCCAGTTTTCCCTGCTGCCGGCAGTTTGAATCCGAGCTGCCGGGCCCCTTTTCCCGTCCCCTGGTCCAGTGCAGTTTGAAGGGCTGAAGTTACCAGAAAAGCGGTCTGAGGACTGATGACCTGCTGTCTCGTAGACTCTTCTTCAAGGTCTATTCCGTCCATTTCCACTCTGGTCCAGGCTTGCAAAGGAACTCTCAGGCCACCGTTTGCCAGCACTTGGTAACCCTGCACGAGTTCCAGAAGAGATACCTCAAAACTGCCCAGTGCTAGAGAGGGATACGGTCGAACCCGGCCCGAAAAACCCATCGCCTCAGACAGGCGGGTCACTCTGTCCAGACCTGCCCACTCAGCTACCTTAACGGTCGGGACATTTAATGAGCGGGCCAGAGCGTCGCGAAGACTGACCAACCCCGAGTATTGATCCCGGTAGTTCCGGGGCGAATACTTCGTGCCATTATGTTCAACTGTGTACGGTGCATCCAGAACAGGAGTCGCAAGAGTCAGGCGCTTGTCTCGCCGCAACGACTCTTCCAGTGCCGCCGCAAACACGAACGGTTTGAAGGTTGATCCCGGTTGACGCAAGGCACGCGTAGCTCGATTGTACTGGCTCCGGGCATAGTGCCGTCCCCCTATCATGGCAAGGATGTGGCCGTTTCGAGGATCGATAGCGATCAGGGCTGCCTGAAGACGGGGCGGCTTCGCTCTAGTGGAGAGCTTCTGCTCAAGCTTGTCTAATTCTGTACGAACCGCCTGAAAAGCAGCAATCTGTAGACCAGAATGAAGCGTTGAGAAGACTTCAATGTCGGAAGGAACTCCCAGATCGATATCGGGATGAGCGGCCAGCCGGCGGGTTAGAAAGTCGACGAAATAAGGGGCATTTGTCACTTCAACCTTCCCCGGCTTCCTGAAACGCAATGGCTGGCTGCGAGTGTTCCGGTGTTCCGAGTTGGTTATATAGCCTCGTCTCTCCATTTGATCAAGAACCAAATTGCGCCGGTTTCTCACCAGGTCGGGGCTTCGGTAAGGACTGTACTTGTTGGGAGCTGGAATCATGGCCGCCAAAGTCGCCGCTTCACTGAGGTCGAGATCTCGACATTCCTTACCGAAAAAAACTCCCGCCCCCTGGCCTAGTCCGTGGATGGCAAAGCTCCCGATCTGTCCCAGATAGACGTCATTTGCATAGAGCAGGAGTATCTGCTTCTTACCCAGGCGGCGTTCCAGCAGCAACGCCAGAAAGAGCTCCTGAAGCTTGCGGCTGACCAGACGGTCGCTGGATAGAAAATAGTTCTTGACAAACTGCTGGGTCAGAGTGCTCCCTCCTTGCCTGAACTCCCAGGACCAGAGGTTCACGGCCAGAGCGCGGCCAATCCCCAACAGATCAATGCCACCATGGCGGAAAAAACGATCATCCTCCGCTGAAATGACGGCATGAATCAGATGAGGAGGCAAATCCTCAAATCGGAGTGGCTTGCGGCGTTCTCTACCGGCAAAGGAAAAAGAAGAGAGAAAACTTGGATTCAGGCGAGCCGATCGGACGCCCTGCCCGTTCAGACTCAAGGCTGCAAGCCGGGTACCGGAGAAACGCGCTTTCAGGATCCCCCTAGAGCTCGGAATCACGATCACACCTGCCGATTCCTCGAACCAACCGTGCTGATCTTGTGTGGCACGCTTGTAACCTGCTCTTGCAAGCCGGGTGGTCAGTTCTTCTGCAGTCAAACGAGTGCCCACACTCACGCCAAAGGGTCGCGCCCAGATCATCCTGGACACGGGCGAGTCGGAAACCAAAAGAGCGTCGATCCAGCGACTGTAAATCGAGTGGTAATGCAGGATGGTGGCCGAGATAGCCAGGACTGCCGTCACCAGCGCAAGCCCTATCAGACGTCCTCTGAGAGACGGGCGGAGGCCTCGGTGAGTGCGGCTTCGTTTGATGGGGCCCCGGGGACCGGCTTTCCGTGCTCTGCGCCTGGAACCAGCAGTCCTACCGCGCTGCCCAGCACGAGCTAAAGGTGTCATGAAACCGTCCTCTGAGCAAATGGTACACTGTCGAAATGACGCACCGTTACTCGAGACAGATCGCTTTTGACCCCATTGGCGAGTACGGTCAGGAACGGATTTCAGGGGCGTCAGTGGTTGTAATTGGGTGCGGTGCCCTGGGGAGTTCCAGCGCCGAGATGCTGGCAAGAGCCGGGGTGGGCACGCTAACTCTTCTCGACCGGGACCTAGTCGAGCTTTCGAACCTCCAGCGTCAGAGTCTATTTACTGAAGAAGATGCTCTGAGAGGTAACCCCAAGGCGATCGCAAGCCAGAAGTCTCTGCAGCGAATGAACAGCGAGATCGATGTTATTGCCCATGTTGCAGAGTTGAACAACCGGAACATAGGGGCCAAAGTCGGTCGGCCCGATCTGATCCTCGATGCGACGGACAATTTTGCGACCCGATACCTGATGAACGACTATGCGGTCAAGAACTCGCTCCCCTGGATTCTTGCCTCCTGTCTGGGAAGTCGTGGAACAGTCGCCACTTTCCTGCCTGACTCGGGGTATTGTTTGCGCTGCATTCTGGGTCCCCGGCCTACTTCCGGTGAAGTGGAGACGTGTTTGACGGAGGGAATCCTGGGTCCCGCCGCACGGTTGGCGTCTTCTCTCCAGGTCTCCCAAGCTCTAAGGCATCTGGTAGGAAACGGGGGCGGCAACCGCTTTTTCTCATTTGACCTGTGGAGCGACTCCTTGTCTACAGCTCCAATATCCCCAGAGAGAGACGCGCCGTGCCCCACCTGTCAGGACCATCTCTATGAGTTTCTCGAACAGAGACAGGAGCCTCGTCTTCAACACCTTTGCGGAGACGAATCTATCCAGATCTGGCCTGCCGAGGACGCCTTCGATTATGCGGCCGTGAGACAACGACTGCTCGACCACGGTCCTCTTCTCGAAACCGACTATATGCTGCGGCTCTCAGTGGAAAGCTGTGAGATCACACTGTTCAGGGACGGAAGATCGATCATACGTGGGGCCTCGAGCGCCGGCCGCGCGCAATCGCTTTACGCCAACTACATCGGTTATTGATCGAGGTTGTCCATGTCCATCCATGGAAGGACTGATCCAGTCGCCAGCTCACACAGATGTGGAAGATCCTGGTCGCCAGTAGGTCTACCGGTACTCCTGCTTATATCTTGGACGTTTTGCTTGCTCAGTGCTGAGGAATTCAAGGACCCCAGCAAACGAGGTCGACAGGCCCTCGCCCAGGCCATCGAGGCGATGGGAGGAATGAACTACCTAGCGGTCAAGACGGAGTACGTAAAGGGTCGAGATTTCTTTTTCAAGGAAGACCGCAGGAGCGGGCTTGTGCCCTTCCAGTCCTGGACCGATTATCAGGATCCCGTCCGCTTTCGCCATCAGACATTCAAAGGGAAACGGCAAACCTTGACAGTTTACAACCTGGGGCTGGACAAGGCCTGGATTCAGGAAGGCTTCGACAGCATAGAAGAAATACCCCGGGACCAGCTCGAACGCTTCAAAACTAGCGTCAAACAGGACCTCCACTACCTGCTTCGAACCCGGCTTAACGAAGAAGGGCTGTCTTTCTTTTACTACGGCCCCGGAAACATCCCCGGAAGCGGGGAACTGGAAGCGGTGGAAATTATCGACCGGAACAATCTCGCCATCACGGTCTACTTAAATATAAAGACGCACCTGCCAGTCCATATAGAGACCGTATCAACCGACCAGATGGGGCTTAGACACGAATTGAGAACAGAGTTCTTCAACTGGCACGAAGAGGGGGGAGTCCTCACTCCGCTGTCCTTTCACTCCTTCGAGGACGGCGAGAAAAGCCGAGAGACTTTCTTTGAAGAACTCACCTACAACAGCCAGTTCCCACCCGAGTATTTTCTGGAACCCCAGCTAACTCCCAAGCAGGCCAAAAAGGCTGAAAAGAAGAAAAATAGGCAAGGGAAGAACTGAAGAACCCAGCTGTTGCTTCCGCGCTACAATTGTCGCAATCGGGTCACAGAAGGAGACCCCAGTGGCCCCGCCCATCGTCGTTTGTCCGGTGTGATCTTCAACCGTGTCGTGGCCCACAACCTCCCCCTTTACAACGATTTGCCAGGTTCTTGGGAAGCTTCTTCTCGAAGCCGGAGGCCGGGTGCTGTTGCTCCTGACTCCAATGGCAGGATTGTTGCATACAGAGCCGGCGGTAGCGAAAGTCCCACGGATCGTGCAGGGGGCGATTTCCACCATGGGCCCACTAGCAGTGATGAGGTAACCTTGCAACGGACTGTTAGCCGTTCAGTCGAGCTCTCCGGAGTTGGTCTCCACTCGGGAAGTCCAGTAACCGTGAGACTTAGGCCGGCTTGTGAAAACACTGGCATCCTCTTCCGCCGAACCGATCTCCAGAACTTCGAGATCGAAGCTCACATGAAGCATGTCTCTCGCGTCGTTCTGGCCACGACCTTGATGAAAAAAGGCGTTATGCTGTCTACCGTGGAACACCTGCTCTCGGCTCTCTACGGTCTCGGCATCGACAATCTTCTAATAGAAATCGATTCACTGGAGGTACCCATCGCCGACGGCTCGGCACTGCCATTTGCGGAATTGATCAAGGAAGCCGGCGTCCGGGAACAGGAGTCGGACCGAACCTACTTACGCGTCACCAAGCCATTAATCGCTCGAGACGGCGACAAATTCATTGAGGTTCGTCCCAGCGACAATTTTTTCATCCGGTACGAGATCGACTTCGATCATCCTTTGATTCAGGAGCAGGTTATTGAAATGAAAGTAACTCCGGAGAACTACTTCAGGGAGATTGCTTTCGCACGGACATTTGGTTTTCTGTCCGAAGTTGAGCAACTGCGTAAGAGCAACCTGATCCGAGGCGGATCGCTTGAAAACGCAGTGGTACTGAGCCAGGATGCTATTGTGAGCGGAACCCTTCGGGCTCCCGATGAGTTCGTTCGCCACAAGGCGCTGGACCTGATCGGAGACGTTTCTCTGTGTGGTCACCCCATCATCGGCCATATTCATGCCTACAAAGCTGGTCACGCCCTGCACACTCGTCTGGCCACCTCTCTGACCCATGGCAACCCTCACTGCGAATTGGTAGCCGAGAGTGATTTACCTGCGGCCTTCCAATCGACTCCGACCGTGACTCTCCTGTAATCTGTATCGCATCAGATGCAGCATCTTCCAACGTCAGCAACCTGTGGGCTCCTGCTATTAGTGCTGGCCGGCAACTTCGTCATGGGCCAGGAACTTCAGCTTGTTTACCAGGATCAGACCCAGACCCTGCAGTCGATAGAAATCGACTCCCAGGACTATTTCCCCCTCGAACAGATCGCGGCAATACTCGAGTTGATCCTCGAGCCCCATGGAGACCGGCTTCTTATCCATGGCCCCCGGTCCACTTTGGAGCTGATCGATGGTCGGTCTCTGGTTCGATCCCGACATGAGTATCATCTTCTTTCTCATCCCGTAACGAGAAGGGCGAACCGCTGGCTGGTTCCAACCGACTTCATCGAACGTGCTCTTCCCCGCGTTCTCGACTCCCCGGTGAGGCTCCTCCCTTTCAGTGACCCGGGAGCGCGACCGCAAGTTTCGGTACAGGTGCTGAACTCTCCGAGCCGGGTATCGCTCGTATTTCTCCCGTCTACCAGAGGAGTACAGCTCCAAGTTGAAGAATCCGACCGGGCTCTGCACGTGCGATCGGATCAGAATGTTCAGTTTCTAGAACCGCTAGTCAAACCCGAACCGTCCCTGGTCTCTTCCCTGCGTTGCCTGGCCTCCGGGGAACGAGCTACCTGCGAAATCGTCAAGGGACTGGACTTCAGGAGGCACCGGAGCAGAGAGCTCCGGGACCCGGAACGTCTCCTCGTCGACATTTATTCCACCGCTGTCGGTGTCTTCGACGCGTCAAAGACGGGCCTGCCTGCATCGGGGGACGTGGCGGGAACGGTCATCACCATCGACCCCGGTCACGGTGGTGAGGAACCCGGAGTAACGGCCAGGGGGGTTCTGGAGAAAGACCTGACAGCTCAGATCTGCCGCCGCCTCAGAGCGGAACTCGAAGCTCATCAGCTGGTCACTGACTCAACGCGCAGTAGTGACTTCAACCCGTCTTTGCGGCATCGGAGCTCAGTTGCCAATGGAAATCAGTCGACGGTCTTCTTGAGCCTTCACCTAGGGGGCAGCTTCTCCCAGCATATCCATGGCCCCGTCGTCTTCACTCATCGCCCGGAAGCTGACGACTCAATTAAGAAGGGTCGACTCAAGCCGTGGCACCGGGGTCAGTCCAGCTTCGCCCCCCAGAGCCGCAGGTTGGCGGCCCTGATCCAGGAACGGCTGAACCGGCTGTTCGGCACCAACACCCAGCCTGCCACGGCACCCCTTGAGCTCCTGGCACCGGTGGAGGCACCGGCAGTTTTGATCGAAGCGGGATACCTGACCAACCCTAAGGATGCGGAATCGCTGGTGAAACCAGATTTCCAGAAGGCCATTGCGGCTTCCATTGCTGATGCTGTTGCGGTATTCCTTAGATGAAGTCTCTGCTCAAAGCGTTGATAGCTTTCTTCTTAGTGATGATCGCGGTTCTGGCAGCTGTGCTGACCTACCGGTGGGAGCGAGAGAGGTTGCAGGACCTGGTTCCGGAGATTTTAGTCCCGGACCTGCCCAAGCTTCCTGAAACGGAAGTCGCAGCCGATACCGAGACCCGGTCGGTGGAAGTCTTCTATTTTCAGCCTTCCCAGAACAGACCCGGAAAGGTCGTTCTCAGAAGCACCACGGAGCAGCTTATAGAGCGCCCCAACCCTGCTGCGACAGCCCTTTTCGCCGCGAGAGCATCCCTGGAAAAGTCAGGATCTCTAGTGGGGACACGCGCCGGTGTCGACCAGATCTTCCTGCTCGAAGATGGAACAGCCATCGTGGATCTAGCACGCCGGACATCGGGCCAGCTTCGAGGATCTGTAGCCTCTGAATTGGGTCTTCTGCGGGCCATCGCACGGACCTTGACTGCTAATCTAGGATCGGTTGAAAGAGTCCGATTCATTCTGGGAGGCCAAGAGACGGAGACCCTAGCCGGTCACATTTCCCTGGCCACCGTGTTCAGGTAGAATAAGTGGGATGCCCCGCCAAAATCGGTCGCTTGACCGCCTCCGTGAAATCCACATCGTGTCTCCCTATAACAAGCATGCGGAAGGCTCTGCTCTGATTGAGTGCGGCGATACCCGAGTTATCTGCACCGCCAGCGTCGAAGAGAAGATTCCTCGCTTTCTTCGAGGCACTGGCAAAGGCTGGATCACGGCCGAGTACTCGATGCTGCCCAGGTCCACCGGATCGCGCATGAGCCGAGAAGTTTCACGCGGCCGGCCTTCCGGTCGGACCCAGGAAATCCAGCGATTGATCGGGCGTTCCCTGCGCTCAGTGGTTGACTTGAAGAAGCTTGGAGACCGGTCGATCTGGATAGACTGTGACGTTATCCAAGCAGACGGTGGGACGAGAACAGCGTCCATAACCGGAGCCTTCGTCGCTATGGCCATGGCTGTTGATCACCTCCTGAAAGTGGATAGGCTCCCTGCCTCACCAATTCAAGAGCTGGTGGCTGCCGTCAGTGTGGGAATCGTGGACTCAGAGGCGCTTCTCGATCTATCGTATGAAGAGGATTCGGCCGCGCAGGTTGATATGAATGTAGTGATGACCAACAGCGGTCGATTCGTCGAGGTTCAGGGAACGGCCGAGGGCGATCCTTTCGATCGAGCCGACCTGGATCGGCTGATTGATCTTGCCTCTCATGGGGTGAGCCAATTGATCGAGTTCCAGACGGCTGTCCTGGCACAGGAATGTGACAATTTCACTCGTACTCTTCCCTTCGTGGAATCGTGAAGCTTCTGGTCGCAACCACCAACAGGCACAAATTCGAGGAGATCGAGTCGATTCTCACGGTTCCCGGGTTTGACCTTTTGAGCCTTCACGGAAAACGGCAACTGACCCCTCCCCGAGAAACGGGGTTAACCTTTGCAGAGAATGCCCGCATCAAGGCATCCTACTACCGCTCCCAAACAGGGTATGCGGCTCTGGCCGATGACTCGGGGCTGCAGGTCGACGGCCTGGCCGGAGCTCCCGGTGTATACAGCTCGAGATGGGCGCCCACAGATGAACAGAGAATGGCCAGAATCCTGCACCAGCTGAACCACTGCAGCCAGCCCGAAGACCTTCCCAAACGCTCGGCTCGCTTCGTCTGCGCCATGTGTCTGGACTGGGAGCAGGGAGTGATCCTCGAAACGGGATCCGTAGAAGGGCAAATAGCCCTGCAACCCTCTGGGAGATCAGGCTTTGGCTACGACCCCATCTTCTACTACCCTCCACTGCAAAAGACTTTCGGAGAACTGCCGCCTTCCCAAAAGAACAAGGTGTCTCACCGAACCCGAGCTCTCACCAGGGTCAAAAGAAGGCTACTCAAACTGAGCAAGCTGAATTACCCGATCGAGTTCAGGTGACTCTCGAGTTCCGAAACACAAGTCAGAGGGGGGGTACACACAGAATCGCGACACACATAAACGGTGGTCGCCCCGTTGGAGACGCTCTTCCCTCGCAACAGCGGCACCGTTTTCGTCAGTTCGTCGGAAGGAACTGCCCCCGGCACGAGCACGAACACCCCCGCAGGCAAGAATCGTCCCCGTAGTGACTCCACAAGTGGATCGTGCCATCCTTCATGCCCCAGCACCACAACTTCAGTCACCGGACCCAGGTGAAAATCCAGGGCTTGCAGCCAGGTTCCAAAAGCCAATGGGTGCCTGTGTAGGGCATGGCTCATGCGCCCTAACTGCCTCCCCGCTAGGTCGCGGTAATGTGGCCGGTCGAGCAGGTATCCCAGACGCTGCAGGCTCAGGCAGCAGGTGGAGTTGCCGCTTGGCGTTGCATTGTCCATGTACTCTTTCTGTCGGACGATCAGTTGTTCATGGTCGTGAGAGGTGAAAAAGAAGCTGCTGCTGGCATCATCCCAGAAGAGCTCGATTGTAAGATCCATGAGTTCGCCTGCTAGCTGGATCCAGCGTGCTTCCCCGTTTGCTTCAAACAGTGACAAAAACCCTTCAACTGCTGCTGCATAGTCCTCCAGATACCCATTAAGCCGGGCTTTTCCAGCTTTCCAGGTCCTGTGGATTCGGCCTTCCGTGATCAGCTCCCCGGCAAGAAACTCGGCATTCTTGACAGCAGCCTCGAGATAAGTGGAAGAGCCGAGGACAAATCCGGCCCGGGCGAGAGAACTCAACATCAGTCCGTTCCATGCGGTCAGTACTTTGTCGTCCAGGCCGGGACGGGTTCTTGCCTCCCTGGCTTTGAGGAGCTCTCTGCGTGCCCGGGCTAGATCCCCCTCAAGCTGGGTGACGGACACTTCCCGCCGCTCAGCCAATTTTCTCAGGTCGCCCCTCGGATGCAGAATGTTAGTACCTTCGAAATTCCCCCCTGCAGAGACATCATAGTAGTCGCAAAAGTCTGAGGCACGAGCGCCCAGTATCCGGCTGACCTCTTCTTTGGACCAGACGTAGAAGCGCCCTTCCTCACCCTCGCTGTCAGCATCCAGAGCTGAATAAAACCCGCCCTCCTCTCCGGTCAGTTCCCGCAACACAAAGTCGAGCGTATGCGTCGCAATCTCGCGCCATAAGAGTGACCCTGTAACCTGGTATGCCTCCAGATACACCCGCACGAGCAGCGCGTTGTCATAAAGCATCTTCTCAAAATGGGGAACGAGCCAGCGCTCATCTACCGAATAGCGATGGAACCCTCCGCCCAGCTGATCGTAGATTCCTCCACGGGCCATCTTCAGCAGAGTCAACTCCACCATTTCAAGTACGTCCCGGGCACCGGTCCGGCAATACTGGCGGATCAGAAAGCCCAGGGCCATAGCTTGAGGGAACTTGGGGGCTCCACCGAACCCCCCGTGTCGAAGATCTAAAGTTCGACCGATTTGTAATGCCGCCTCCTCCAGAAGTGCCGGTGTCAGGTCCCCCCCGGATGCCTCCAGATCACTGCTTTTTGCCAGTTTTTCAACAATCTCGGGGGCCATCCGCTCCAAATCCTCTCTTCGATCCCGAAAAGCGGCGGCGGCGCTTTCCAGCACCCTGGGAAAACCAGGACGCCCAAAATGGTCGGTGGGAGGAAAATAGGTTCCTCCAAAGAAGGGCACTCCGGTGGGGGTCAGAAAGACCGTCAGAGGCCACCCTCCCGAGCCCGTGGTCATCTGAACATAGTTCATGTAGATAGCATCCAGGTCAGGACGCTCTTCACGATCTACCTTGATGTTCACGAATCTATCGTTCATGAGCGCAGCAATTTCCTCATTTTCGAAGGACTCTCTTTCCATCACGTGACACCAGTGGCAGGCAGAATAGCCGATGCTGAGGAGAATGGGTCTGTCCAGAGTCCTGGCGCGACTCAACGCCTCCTCTCCCCAGGGATACCAGTCCACTGGATTGGCCCCGTGCTGGAGCAGGTAGGGGCTAACTTCGTCTACCAGGCGGTTGCGGCCGAAGGGTTCCCGATCCGTCATGAGATGAGGATTGTACCACCCGTGCAGATCGTTGTTTGACCCGCCTCCAGCGGTCACCTAAACTTGTGAGTGCTGATGGGGATGGTCACCCTCCAATCTCAAAATCTCCAACCCTCCCGTTCACAGGAACTCTGTCGTCTACTGGAGAATGGAGAAGTCCTCTATTTCCCTCGGTCCCCTTCCCTTCTTCCTCAAGAAGACATCCAGTTTCTGTTGGAGCAGCGTCAGGTAAAGGCTGGCTATCGGAAGAATATTGCCTACAAACCAGAACGGCATATCGTCAGTGGATTGGCGGGCAAATCACCCCGCGACTCCAGGCGCATGCTCGAGGTCATGAGCAGGTTTACAGCATCGGTGACCAGTCTTCTGGAACAGCTGCTTGCTCCCTACGCCTCAAGCTGGAGGCTGGACTACGCCAGCTTTCGGCCAAGGCAGGAGAAAGGGCGACAGGTCAAATTCAAGGCCAGGAATGACCTTCTCCACGTTGACGCTTTTCCGACCCGGCCCACTTACGGGTACCGGATCCTCCGTTTTTTTCTCAACATCAACCCTGCCGAGTCCAGGCACTGGGTGACGGCTAAGTCTTTTGAGCATCTGCTCGGAACCTATATCGGAACTCCCGAGATGCCTCTCCCCTCTGGAAGCGAAATAGTCTTCCACACCTGGCGACGTCATCTAACTCGATGGGCCAAGTCCCTGGGGCTCCCTGTGGCTGCACCTTCCCGCTACGACGAGTTCATGCTCCGGCTGCACGACCATTTGAAATCGAACCGGACGTTTCAGGAGGCCGAGGCCCAATACAAACTGGAATTCTTACCCAACTCAAGTTGGATGGTTTTCACAGATTGCGTGCCCCATGCAGCTCTTTCGGGACAGTTTGCTCTGGAACAAACCTTTCTCATTGATCCCAACTCCATGCTGCAACCTGAGAAGGCTCCCCTCCATCTTTTGGAGACAGCTAGCGGTGTAAACCTCCTGGCGTGAACAGTTTATGGGTATTGGTGTGACCCCTGGGACCGTATCCTAGATTCGGGGCGGCCGCGGTTCCACTATCGGTTCGATGATCGGACCGGTGGAGGATTCGGCTGTCGACTGTTTCGTCGTCTACCGTCACGCGAAATGGTTCGATCGCGTGACGGTGCCGACCGGCCCGGGTTTCGTAGCCTTTCATTGCCGGGTGCCACGGACCCCCGTCCCGGTCCGTCAAACCTACGCTGCAGGATCTCATCTGGGCGCTCACCTGCTGTCCTGCGTGGGGTCAAACCAACGCCACCCGGAGGTGAACCTGGATGGGTTGTGATTACCTTCGCCTGTGGCGGGGAGCTGTCTTGAAACCGAGCTTTTCCTACCGGTCGAGTTCGCGGCGGGGTGCCGACAAGCGCTCGACCGGGGCGGGAACTGGACACGGCATCCGAGTGACCTGATGACAACCCAGTTGTGGGCCGAGGTATTGCTCCCTGGCGCTTCCGCGTTTCCCGGGCGGGGAGCTCGCCATCCGATCCTCCTGCTCCGGGCTGGCCTGAGACATTCGGCGCTCCAGCCCCGCTCTCTTTCTCCGAAAGCGCCGTGGGCTGAGGTTGCAAGAGAGTCTCGTAGATCGCATAGCCGACTGTTGCCAGGGCGATTACCACGATGCCGATGTTAATCTGACTTGCATATTTCATTGTTTTGGATCGTCTTCATTCGTTACAAACGGGCCGTTCTGGTCGGAGGAGGCAACGATCCTGGCCAGTGCCTCCTGAGCATAGTCGTTACTGGGAGCCAGTTCCACGGCCTGCTGATAGTAACTGTGAGCCAGATCCTTGCGGCCTTGCAGCTCAGCACAAAAGCCCAATCCAGCATAGCTCAGGTCATCAAAAGGGTTCAAACGGCTGGCCTGCTGGAAAGCCCCTCGCGCTCTTCCAGGCTGTTCTGCCTTGGCCAGCGCAACTCCCAGATTGTAGTGGGCCCGCGACTTACCCGGCGCCTTCTCGACGGCATCCTCCCAGAGTGCCACGTCACTTCGCCAAGTTTCGTTTCGAACCCGGGTGAGCAGGATCAACGGCAACACGATCGCTAGTCCCACTATTGCTTTTCGTACTGGCTTCTTTCCGGCCAGTCTCAGCAGCACAGCTGCTGCCACCAAACTGAGCGCCGCCATCGCAAGATACGGCCTGCTCTCATTCAAGATATCGGGATTGGCCAGCAGCGCAGAGGGCAGGAGCACCAGAGCCGCCAGACTCACGAGCAATCCGCCCCCCGGCCCCGATCTCGAGTCGAAGAACCGGAAAACAAGAACCGACGTCAGAAAAATGATTGCAGGGAGAACGATTCCAAGCGATCCGACTTCACTGGAGTCGTGGTCAATGCTCAAACCAGACGGCCACAGAAACCACGAGACATAGCGCAGCAACGTCCAGGGCTGGGCCCACCAGTATGCGGCTGCCCCCGAGTAGTTGAGTCCAAACTCGGGCGGTTTCTCCTGGTGAATCCCCCACCACAGCCCCGCCAGGTTTAGTAACACCAGTGCAGCCACGAACAGCCCGTGGCGCCGTTTCTGCGCCAACAACACAGGTGCCAACACCAATGCCTCCGCACGACTCCAGATCGCCAGTTGAAAAGCTCCTAGACCGATCGGGGAATTTCTTCTAACTGTCAGGAGTGAAATGAGGATCCAGACTGACATAAGCAGCAAGGAACGCGACCAAATGTAGTTTACGGCTTGAGTCTGGAGAGGATGCACCATAAAAATGGCAGCTCCTAGCAAGGATACATCTGGCTCGAGACCATAGGAGACGGCGGTCTGGAAGAGAAGGCAAGCAGCTAGCAGGTGCAGCATGAGGTTGACCACGTGATACCCTGCGGGATCAGTACCACCCCAATTGTAGTTCAGATGAAAGGTCCAGAGTGTGAGAGGGCGTCCTCCATAGTGGTTGAGGAAGAGATTGAAGTCAAAAGACCTTCCCGAAACCCAAGGATTCTCCAGCATCAATTCAAAATCGTCGAAATGAAAAGCTCCGGGGAAAGAGTTCCCATAAGCCAGCCAGGCCAGCAGACAGAGCAGGGCAAGTGCTGGCCAGGACTTCGATTTGATCAGGTCAGTGCTGCTCACGCGGCGGCGGCCTCCCGAAATCTACTGATACCAGGTTATTTACCAGTAGGGAATATGCTCGCGTTGGTTGGGAACGGGCCGAAGTCCCACTCGAAGCCAAAGGAAGAGTCGATATCCGGGACTTCGCAGAGGAGCAATGATCTCGCCTCAAAAAGCTATCCACAAGCACTGTCGTATTCCTGGAATTCATTACTAAGATGCCTCAAGGAGGCTCAAAGTCGAAGTAGATGAAAAAAGTAAAAGAGCCGGATGGGAGCCGCGTCCTCGACCAACAGCGCATCTATGAAGGGAAAATTGTTTGCCTCGAAGTGGATCAGCTGGAGGTGCTTGGTCAGCCGACGATTCGTGAAGTAGTGCGACATCCAGGAGGGGTAGTGCTGCTCGGAGTCCGGGATGACGGCCGTGTCCCTTTCGTGAGGCAGCTTCGCTATCCGATGCAAGAGAGGGTCCTGGAGCTTCCGGCAGGTAAGCTAGATTCGGGGGAGGACCCCAAAAAGGCGGCAGCTCGGGAGATGGAAGAGGAAACAGGATACCGGCCCCTCGATCTCGAACACGTTTTCAGCTTCTATTCAACACCGGGATTTTGCGACGAACTGCTTCACTTTTTTTTCAGTTCGAAACTCGTCAAAAGTACGCGCAACCCCGACTTCGACGAGCAGCTAGAGGTAGAATTCTATACGCTAGAGGAGGCCCTTCAGCTGGCCCTTTCGGGCCAGCTTCGCGATGCGAAGACGCTGGTAGCTGTATTCTGGAAATCCTTTCAAGAGTCCCTTCTCCGGATCTAACAGCCCGTGGTGAAAGTCCCACGGGCCGCGTTGCGGGCAGCCTTTTCCACGGACTGCTAGCACCTTCCCGTGACTCTTCCCTGCTCTGTCTGTTCCAGGTTTCGCGTTTCACCAACCCTTAACCCTCTATTTTCTTTTCACTTTTCCATCCTTCAGGTTCTCAGCCGGTCCGCTTGTCAACCTGCCAGCCCGTCAGCCTTTCGGGTTCTCCGGGCTGTCCGGTTTCAGCTCGCGGTTACCGATCCAGGACATCACTCGTGTCGCCAGGGTCGGTGAGAACCGATCCAGGGCCAGGAGAAGCTTTCCCGCCAATGTCAGATGGACCTCTCTGCGGTTTCGTCCGATCGCACGGACAATTGCCTGGGCGACATCCCGCGGGGACTGTCCCGACACTAGTCGGTTGATCTCAGGACTGTTCGCCACCCGCTCGGCTACGCTGTGAAATTCGGTAGCTGTAAATCCCGGACAGACAACCGTGACCCCGATACCCGCCCCTCGTAACTCTCCCCACAGTGCCTCACCCAGGCCCACTTGAGCAAATTTCGTGGCGCTGTAAGCCGCACTATAGGCCATCGCCTTCTTCCCCACAATACTGCTGGTGAGCACTATATGGCCTGTCCCTCGGGCAGAGAAATGGGGAAGGACGCGGTGGATAGATTCGTAAGCGGACTGAAAGTTGACCTGCCAGATTCGAGCCATCTGATTCGGGGTGGTGCTTCGTGTCGGACCAAAAACCCCGTAACCCGCATTACAGATCAGGAAGTCGAGATCTCCAAACTTCCGAAGACACCCTTCCACAATGGCCCTGCCTGCACCGGGCCGGGACAGGTCGTGCACTGCGGTCACCGCTCCCGCGGCGCCCTCCTGAAGGCATTGCCTACAGACCTCGGTGAGCTGTTTTTGACGGCGGGCAACTAGAAAAAGAGTTACGCCCTGTTTGGCCAGGGCCAGTGCTGTTGCGGCGCCGATGCCCGAAGAAGCCCCCGTAACGATGGCTTTCTTGTTCGTCCATTCCATGGGTTATGGCAATCCCGGCATCCAGGGCAGGCTGTACTGTACCGAAGCGTCTTTGCAGATTAGACGCGAAGAGACTCAAAGACTCCGGCAGCTCCCATTCCTCCCCCCACGCACATTGTCACCATGCCGTATCTCACTCCTCGTTTCTCCATTTCATGCAGCAGCGTGGCCGTCAGCTTTGCTCCGGTAGCTCCCAGCGGATGACCTAGCGCCACGGCGCCACCATTCACGTTGACCCTGTCAGTATCTAGATCAAGCTCCTGGATCACAGCCAGAGCCTGCACTGCAAAGGCTTCGTTCAACTCTATGAGACCGATATCCTGGAGACTCAGACCCGCGACTTTAAGCGCCTTCGGAACGGCTTCGACCGGACCAATGCCCATAATCTCGGGCGGAACCCCAGCCGTGGCAAACGAGATGAGACGCCCCATCGGCTGCAATTCCAGCTCACGGGCTTTTTCCTCTGACATGACCACCGCGGCAGCCGCTCCATCGCTTGTCTGACTGCTGTTTCCGGCGGTGACCGTACCCCGTGCATGAAAGACAGGCGACAGATTAGAAAGTGCCTCCAGAGACGTGTTTCTGCGCACTCCTTCATCCTGAGCAAAGCAAGTGACGTTTTCCTGCATCACACCGCCCACCAGCTCACGAGTTTCCAACTCCAATGAAATCAGCTCTTCGTCGAACCGTCCGCTATCCTGCGCCTGCATGGCCCGCTGGTGGCTGCGCAGAGAGAACTCGTCCTGCTGACGGCGATCAATGGAATTTCGGGCAGCCAGGTTTTCCGCCGTGATCCCCATTGACACATAGACGTCTGGATCGTCCTCAACCAGCGTTGGGTTGGGAGAAAAAAAATGGCCTTCCCGGGGAAGCAGACTCATGCTTTCGGTTCCACCTGCTACGACGACATCCGTAGATCCGCTGGCAACGCTCTGGGTTGCAAGGGCGATCGTCTGGAGACCGGAGGAACAGAAGCGGTTGACGGTCATGGCGCTACTCTGGTCAGGCAGACCGGCACGCAGAGCGGCAATCCGGGCAACATTCTGGCCTTGCTCTGCTTCCGGCATGGCACAGCCCAGAATCACGTCGTTGATATCCTCTTTTTCGAGAGGATGGGCCCGTTCGATGACCGCCCGAATCACCTGAGCCGCTATGTCATCCGGCCTCGTATGGCAAAGTGTCCCGCGGGGTGCTTTGCCCACCGGGCTTCTGCCACTCGAAATGATTACAGCTTTACGCATAGCTTCTCTCCTGTGTTCTTCGGATTATCGATCGTCCAACTGGACTAGCCCTACCCAGTCCAGACGACCAACCCGGTCGAGCTTCGCTTCCGCGGACATCTCCGGGGAATCACTGTCTGCCAGGGTCACCAGGGCCCGAAGTCCCTTGTGCCGTATCTTCTTGGGATTGAGACCCAAGTGGTCCCACGAAAGCAGGATTTCAAGCGTAGCCCTCCCATCCTTCTCTCGTGGGGTAACCACCGGGACATGAGTTGCCCTTTCCAGAAACTTGTCCCCCCGCTGGAGCCGCTGCCAGAAATATGGCCCGCGGTCGGCCACTCTGGGGGAAATCCAGAGGAGATAGTTGTAGTTCTTGGACCGCAGCCGAAAACGAAGGTTGTCATACAAAAGCATTCGATCTCGACGCCGGCCGTCACCGGCAACGTACACGGCTTCGCTGCGTTTGATCTGACGAACATCCCAAATGTCATCTCGCCAGTCAACCGACAGGTAAAGACCATCTTCGTCCCAAAAAGCCTTGAGGATTGCGCTGGCGTACTCGCCCACCGGAACCCCCTCGACTTTGACACCCCTGGCCGTGGGGTCCAGATGCAGCGACGGTACATCCTTCCAGTCGGTGAGAAAGCCATCGACCAGAACTTCCTCAGATCGGTAGGGAATGGTCAAGTTGGAATTGTCTCCTGCCCAAGCCGGGAGAATCAGTAAGAGACAGAATGGAAGTCCGTAACACGCTCGCCTCATGCAGCCCATTCTAACCGATTTCCGGTCACCAATCTGAAGTGAAAGAACGATGCGGCGAAGGAGGGGAGGTCACCCTTCGGAGCAGAGTGAGAGCGGTCTGAGGGCTATCGAGAACGGCACTTGGGGGCCGAAACGTTTGATCTCACTGACAGAACGGCAAGGCGGGAGCCTGCTGTTTCCCGGAACTGGGAGCTTACACTCATCCCTATCTTTGTTGGCCTCGGCAAGAACGTGATTCAAAATCAAAGATCTGCTTCGCTCAAGCGAAGCTAGCGAAGAGTGGCCAGAAAATGAATCACAGATTCCAATTCCCGCTCCGAGAGGTGATCAAAGGAGGGCATCAGTTTCCGCTTACCACGGAACCGGTCTTCCAACTCGGCGTCCGGGGTTGCTCCAGGATTCTTCAAATGAAGACGCAGCCATCGACGAGACCGTCCTCGTGTTGCCTGATGGGTCAGGTCCGGCCCAATGGTGGAATCCCATTCCAGACCCGCCGCCGCGAGAGTATGACAGGAGCCACATTTGTGCGCTACCATAATACTTGTTGCCTGAAGCAGTTTCTGATCATCCGCCGAGCCGTCGGCGAGAGACTGGAGGGACAGAGTCAAAGTCAACCCTGCAGCGAGCAACACCGCAGCAATCCAGGAAAATCGCGCAAAGGCCCTCCATTGCGTACTCATTGTTTAAATTATGAAATGAATTTAGCTTCTATTCAACAAAATATTTAGTCGTGGCTAAAATCCTTTTTGTTTGCACCGGAAATTCGGCTCGAAGTCAAATGGCGGAAGGGTTTGCCCAATACTATGGAGGCAACCGGTGGGAGGTCGCCAGCGCTGGAACCGATCCGGTGGGATTGAATCCAGACGCCGTCAAGGTCATGAACGAAGTCGGAATCGACATTGGACATCAGAGATCCAAGCCCTTGAGTACCTTTGTGCTGTCTGATTTCGACTGCGTCGTGACTTTGTGTGGGGATGCCCGGGATCACTGTCCGGCATTACCCGCTGGGGTTGGCAATGAACACTGGGACCTCCCCGACCCGTCCCGGAGTGGAGGGGCCCCTCTGGAAGTTCTCAAGGCCTTCCGGGGTGTTCGTAAGCAGGTCGAGCATCAGGTGAAGAAGCTTTTCCTCCATAAAGTGGCCTTACAGCCAACGGCGGCAAAGCCTTGAGCAGGCTCAGACTACAGAGTAGAATCTCCCGATGAGTCGCTTCTGTTGGCACACACTACTGGTTTTCGTACTAGCCCTTCAACCCGGATGTGTCTGGAAGTTTTGGGGACAGGGGTCTCCCGTTGAGGAGCGAAACTTTGACGTTTACGGCACTGTCTCGTCGCTAAGCGCAGAGCGGCTGGTCGTAGACACGAAGCAGGGGCAGCAGACTTTTCTTTTCGGTCCAGCATCTGTCAAAGGAAGCGACACTTTTGATGAGGGTCAGGTGGTCCACGTCCTCTACAAGAAGCTCGACGAAGGGAATGTGGTCACGCTGGTCGTGAAGAAGGTAAACTGACCTGTTTATCGGAAAGCTTTCCTCCTTTCGAAGCCACCTCCCATGAGACCATGCCTTGTCGGCCACTATCACGAGATCGCCCTCAAGAAAAAGAATCGTGATTTTTTTGAGCGCAAGCTGCTGTCCAACGTGAAGATCGCCCTGGGAGATCTCCCCTACAGGAGCCTGCGTCTATGGTCGCGGCGAGTGGTACTGGAGTTGCATCCGGGTGGCCCGGTGGAAAAAGCCGCCTCCAGGGTAGGACGTGTCTTTGGCCTGGTCAACTATGCCCGGGCGTGGATCGTCCCCTCATCTGTGCATCAGCTGGAGACAGCCCTTGGACAGCTCCTCCCCGCAAAAGAATTCGAAAGCTTCAGGATTTCGGCAAAACGATCCGACAAGCGATATCCTCTCACGACTCCCGAGATTGAGAACCAGCTCGGTTCCTTTGTCCAGTCAACGTTTGAGAAACGAGTCAGCCTGAAGGAACCGGAGCTCACCTGCCACGTGAAGATTCTGGGGTCCGAAGCCCTGTTGCACTTCGAGAAGCTCCGCGGTCCCGGAGGTTTGCCCGTATCGAGCAGCGGTAAGGTGGTGATTCTGATTTCGGGAGGAATCGATTCGCCGGTGGCAGCATACAAGATGATGAAGCGAGGGTGCCGCCCAATCTTCGTGCATTTCCACAGCCACCCTCACACTTCGCTGGACGCCCAGCACAAGGTTATGGAGCTGGTTGACCTGCTGTGCCGTTACCAGCCCCCCACACGAGTTTACATGGTTCCGTTTGCCCCGGCACAACGACAGATCGTGGCCCTCACGCCGGCCCCCACTCGTATTCTTCTATATCGAAGACTGATGCTCCGTATTTCCAACCGGATTGCTCGCCGCGAGAAGGCTAAGGCGCTTGTCACGGGAGATAGTCTCGGACAGGTTTCTTCGCAGACACTCGACAACATTCGGGCCGTGACTGAAGTGAGCCGGCTGCCCGTCCTCCAACCCCTGATCGGGGAGGACAAGGAGGAAATTATTTCTGTGGCCCGAAAGATCGGGACGTTCGGAGTCTCAATCGGATCCGACGACGACTGTTGCTCGCTGTTCGTACCGAAGCACCCGATTACAAATGCCCGAATTGAACAGGTTGAAAGAGCCGAGGAACAGCTCCAGATGGAGGAGCTCGTCACGGCTGCCCTGCGGGCAGCCTCTCGGTCGCCCCTGGGAGGGCTTGTGAGAGAATCACCAACGCCTCAGCAATTGGATATCTTGCGCGAGGAATAGCTTCCTGTAAAGCCCATGAAAGAAGCCCGACCCATCAGTGGACTGACACCAACCGAACAAAGGAGCCTCTTGGCGCGGATGCGCAGTACCTCGCGCCGGGCCGTGCTCGGCATTCTCGCCCTGATCGCAGTGTACATCGTACTTCTCTCTCTGGGTATCTTGCCCGGCGGGCTTCCTCCGGAATCGCCTCACGGGGAACCTCGGGAAATTCACGCCGTCTCCTACATACCTCCCCCGTGGGCCATCGCCCCCTTCATCCTTTTGTTGCTCACCATTGCTGTCTTCCCACTTCTCTCCAGCACCCGGGCCTGGTGGCACCGCAACAAAAACCGTTTCCTGGTGGCGTCGGTCCTTGGGGGAATCACGCTTTGCTACTACGGGCTGATCCATCCAGGAGGCCTCGAGAACCACTTTACTCACGATCCCTCGTCGACCCCTGGTCTGGCAACCATGTGGACCGCTTTCAGCAACGCTATTTTTTCCGAGTTTATTCCGTTTATCACCCTGCTCTTCTGCCTCTATGTGATCAGCGGAGGGATCCATTTAACTGGCGATCTGCCGGCCCATCCCGCGACTAACACCGCTTTCATTGCGGTTGGAGCTCTTCTCGCCAGCTTCATTGGAACCACGGGCGCAGCGATGCTCTTGATTCGCCCTCTGATCCTGACCAATATCGAGCGAAAGCATAAGGTTCACACGATTCTCTTCTTCATTTTCAGTGTCTGTAACTGCGGGGGTCTTCTCCTTCCCATAGGGGATCCTCCCCTTTTCCTCGGTTATCTACGGGGAGTCGAGTTCACCTGGACGCTAGCCCTGTGGCCCTACTGGCTGCTCGTAAACAGTTTCCTCCTGGTCATTTATTTCGTCTGGGACTCGGTCGTGTACCGGAGAGAGACCCTGCGTGACCTGATTCGGGATGAGCGTCAGGTCCGCGCGCTTCGGCTGAGTGGGAGCTTCAACTTTGTCTGGCTCCTCGGGATCATTCTAAGTGTCGCTTTCATTCTCCCTGGAGAGCCTTTCCTGGGCACTGAATTTCGTCCGCCTGTGTTTCTGCGCGAGACCGTGATGTTGCTGTTCGTCGTCGCTTCCCTTCTGGCTAAAAACATCAACATCCGTATCCGCAATCGATTCGACTATGTCGCAATCACCGAAGTCGCCGCACTGTTCAGCGGAATCTTCATCTGCATGCAGGTACCCCTTGAAATCCTTCACGTGAAGGGACCTCAGCTTGGTATTGACACTTCGAACGAGTATTTCTGGTTCACCGGCCTCTTGTCCAGCGCACTGGACAACGCTCCTACCTACGTCATCTTCTTCGAGACCGCTACCTCGCTAACTCCCGTTCCGGGACTTCCTGTGGTTGCACTCCCGGAGGGCGAAGTGATCATGGAGCACTTGCTCGCCGCCATCAGCCTGGGAGCCGTTTTCATGGGAGCCCTTACGTACATAGGAAATGGCCCTAATTTTATGGTGAAAAGCATTGCGGAGAATTCCGGGATTCGCATGCCTTCCTTCTTTAGCTACATGGCATACAGCATGATTATTCTGATCCCGATTTTTGTCGTGATTTCCTTTCTCCTTCCATAAAAAGCGCGGTTCTGACCGTACTTCTTCCCTGTTCCAGCTTTCAGGTTCTACGTTTCACATCAACCACGAACGTTGTCAACTTTCAACCCTCAACTTACAACCTTTAGCAACCCGTGGTGAAAGTCCCTCGGACCGCATTGGGGGTACTGCGGGTGCAGATGCAAGGCGAACCGACGCAGGCCATTCCCAAGCATTGGCGAGGATGGGCAACTCAGTAAATGGGCCTGCGCCGCCCGTAACCCGTTTGCGATCGCTGGCTTTGTTTCTGGTCGTCGCAGATGACCCGGCATCAACTTCCTCCTCTTGCCTTGCTGGGAAACACGGTTCCCTGGAACGCGACCGCGCTCGACTTTTACCATGGACTGTTAGATTCAACTCTAAATCGTTACTGCTAAAGAGGTTACACAAAAACAATGCTAAATATTCAACACTTTGATTGGCCCACTTCTCCGAACATTCTCATTTACTCATATCTAATCGGCCGATGCTGACAATACGATCTTATGTCTAGCAAGGAGGTTATGAGATCCGGAGATTCGGGAGATTCGCTGCCCTCGTAACTGCCGGAGGTCAGTGCATATTTATTTTGAAATATCGGAATAGCGCCCCCTCTCCCCGCGATCCCGGTTTTCACCCCTGATCCGACCTCTAGCTCTCCATCTTCCCCCACTTTGAGGAAGCATCTCCTTTGCCGATTCGTCTGGCACCCCGACTACCGACGGATGAGGTCCAGAAATTCTCCCATAACACGGGGATCCGTAGTGGGAAGACGACAGACATAATTCTCACAAACGTAGGCTGTCGCCCGGCCGTCAATGGGTCTGAAACTGTCCAGAATCTCCATCCGCGCAGCCAGCCGCCTGTGGGCCGATCCACCGTCGGCCAGAAAGACAACCCGGTTAGGGAGATAGCGTCGGTGCACTTCGCGCAGCAAAGAACGTGTGTCGGCTCCCTTCCGTTGGCCGGCCAGGAAGATCTGGATTGGCTTAGAGGCTGCACGGCTCAGAGCAACTAGCATGAGAGGCATACCGTGAGGAGCCGAACTAATCAGTCCCGAAAAGGTCTTGGCCACCCCGTGGACCATTTCCAGCAGCCGCTCATCGCCGCTTAGATTCCCCAGTCGGATCAGATTCAACAGAGTGACAGAGTTGGGGGAAGGCTCCGCCCCATCGTAACGGTCTTTCATTCTCAGAAGAACGGATCGATCTTCTCCGGTCGTGCTGAAGAATCCAGCCTCCTCCTGATCCCAAAAGCGCGCCCGTATCTCTTGTGTTAAATCCATCGCCCAGAGCAACCATTCCTCCTCAAGAGAGGCCTCGTAGAGGTCGATGAGACCCTGAATCAGAAAGGCGTAGTCGTCCAGAAACCCGGGGATTCCTCTTTCTCCGGAGCGGTACCGTCGATACAAGGTTCTGGACTTTAGATCATAGAGTTCAGACCTTATGAAGCAGGCAGCGTTGCGAGCTTCCTTCAGATAGTCTTCGTTCTCAAGAATTTGAGACGCCCTGGCCAGAGCCGAGATCATGAGGCCGTTCCATGAAGTCAGAATTTTGTCGTCCCGGAGCGGACGCGGTCGCTGTTTTCTGACCTCGAAAAGCAGCTGCCGTGCCTTTTTTTCATACTGCTGTACCTGTTCTGTGGAGAGACGGAGGTCGGACGCGACTTTCTCAACAGATTCATTCTGGTAGAGAACATTCTTATTCTCGAACTCTGAAAACGGGTCACGAGCCACATTGCCTCCGGACTGGACTCCGAAACGCCGGGAAAACACCTGTCCCGTTTTCTCATCAAGGTGACGGAGAATTTCTTCTTGGCTCCAAGCGTAGAAGGCCCCCTCGGCTTCTTCCTCCTCCGATCCGGCGACTCGGCTGTCCGCATCTTCGGCCGAATAAAAACCTCCACCGGGGTTGGCCATGTCACGCAGCACATATGCCAGCGTCTCTCGAGCCACATTTGCCAGATACGCATCCTGACTGATTTGAAAAGCCTCCAGACATGCGACCACTAGCTGCGCCTGATCGTACAGCATCTTTTCAAAGTGTGGAAGGAACCAGCGTTCATCCGTTGAATAACGATGAAAGCCTCCCCCCAGATGATCGTTCATACCGCCCCTGGCCATGCTTTGAAGAGTCTTCAATGCCATTTTCGAAGCGTGTTTGGATCCCTTTACGCGAGAATAGTAGAAGAGGAACTGGAGATTGACAGGTCTGGGGAACTTGGGGGCAGTTCCGAACCCACCCATAGTCTGGTCAAAGTTAACCTTGTACCACTGGTAGCCCTTGTCCAGTGTTTCCGAGAGGTTGCCTGGCTGGCTTTTGGTGGGAGTTGGACGGCTGCGGAGGTGCTCGACGATTCGGTTCGCCGAGTTCAGAATCTCGTCACGGTTTTCCGACCACTGCTGGTGTACGGTCTCCAGAACCTGGGGAAAGCTGGGCATGTCCGGTCGCGATTCAGGGGGGAAGTAGGTCCCCCCGAAAAAAGGCTTGAGTTCAGGCGTCAGGAACACCGACATGGGCCAGCCGCCCCGACCCGTGGCTGCCTGTACAAAGGTCATATAGACACTGTCGATATCGGGACGCTCTTCGCGATCCACCTTAATGCAGACGAAGTGTTGATTCATAAGGGCGGCAATTTCCGGATTGGAAAATGATTCCCGCTCCATGACGTGGCACCAGTGGCAGGTGGAGTAGCCGATGGAGAGAAAGATCGGCTTCATTTTTTTCCTGGCCTGCTGAAAGGCCTCTTCCCCCCAGGGATACCAGTCGACTGGGTTGTAAGCATGCTGCAGGAGATAGGGGCTGATCTCCCCAGCCAGTCGATTAGGCTTTCCGGCTCCGTACCCTGCCTGGGCAGCGAACTGTACCGGCAATGGCTTGACGGGAGGAGACTGGACTGCGCCGCTGCTGCCCCCAGGCTGAGGCTCAGAACCCAGACAACTCAGAACCGAGAAAAGCCAGATGATCAGAGCAATGCGGTGCGCAGACATGAGGTGACTGGGCGAAAGATTCCGTTCCAGAATCTTTCGCCCTTTTCCTTTCGACTTCCAGAACGGGCGACTCAAATCTCTAGCTCTTCCAGACCCCGGTACAGATCCAGGGCCTCCGGATTCGCCAGGGCCTCCGTATTGGTGACTATCCTGCCATGGATCACATTGCGCACCGCCAATTCACTGATCTTTCCGCTGATCGTCCTGGGAATGTCAGCGACCTGAACCACCTTCCCGGGGACATGATGCGGAGAGGCGTTTTCGCGGATTCTAAGGCAGATCTTCTCGACCAGAGCCTCGTCCAGTGTCGAGCCTTCTTTGAGTCGCACGAACAACACGATACGAACATCTCCCTGCCACTCCTGTCCCACCACAATCGCTTCCAGGACATCGGTTATCTGTTCCACTTCACGATAGACTTCAGCAGTGCCGATCCTGACTCCCCCGGGGTTGAGCGTCGTATCCGAACGCCCATAAATGACCATGCCTCCATTGGAGGTCAGTTTCGCCCAGTCTCCATGACGCCAGACCCGCGGAAAGTGGTTGAAATAGGCACGATGGTATTTGGCTCCGTCCGGGTCATCCCAGAACTTAACCGGCATGGAAGGAAAGGCCTGGGAGCAGATCAATTCCCCTTTTCCACCACGGGTGGACTGGCCCTCTTCGTCAAAAATCTCGACCTTCATCCCCAGACTCAGAACCTGCAGCTCTCCTCGGAAGACGGGACCAATCGGATTACCGGCGGCAAAGGAAGATATGAGATCCGTGCCCCCCGAGATCGAGGAGAGACAAAGATCCTTCTTAACGTCCCGATAAACATAGTCAAAGCTGGAGGGCGCCAGGGGGGATCCGGTTGAGAGAATCGTTCTCAGGGATTCCAGATCGTGCGTTCGTGCTGGCCGCAGCCCTTTTTTCTCAGCCAGGGCCAGGTACTTGGCGCTCGTTCCAAACCCGGTCATCTGCTCTTTCTCGGCCAGGTCAAAAAGGATTTCCGGACCAGGGTGAAAGGGGGAACCATCGTAAAGCAGCACCGTCGCCCCCACCGCCAGGCTGCTAACCAGCCAGTTCCACATCATCCAACCACAGGTGGTTGCGTAAAAGATCCTGCTGTTTCTTTTCAGATCCGTGTGCAGAACCAGCTCTTTGAGGTGCTGGATGAGAGTACCTCCAGCGCCATGGACCATGCACTTGGGAAGACCAGTCGTGCCCGAGGAATACATGATGTAAAGCGGGTGGTCGAAAGGAAGCTGTGCAAAGTCAAGCCTCCCAGCCTGACCCGCGAAGTCGTCCCACAGAACAGCCTTCGGGATCCCACCTAGGTCCGGGGTCGGGCTCAGATATGGGACAACAACGATCCTCTCCAGAGAAGGAATCTGCTCCAGAATCCTCCTGACTCTTCCCAGACGATCGAATGATTTCCCCGAATATTGGTAGCCGTCGGCGCAGACCAGTATTTTGGGTCGAATCTGGCCGAAGCGATCGACGACGCCCCGGGCTCCGAAATCAGGTGAGCACGAAGACCACACGGCTCCCAGGCTGCTGGTCGCCAGCATGGCAATGATGGCTTCGGCAATATTGGGCATCAAACCACCCACTCGGTCACCGACTCCAATTCCAGCGCTCTGCAAAGCCAGTGCGAAGCCGGTGGTCCTCCGGAATAGCTCGGAATAGCTGAGAATCTGATGGCGGCCGTCTTCATTCCAGCCAATGATGGCCGGGTGATCATCCCGGTAACGGAGCAGGTTTTGGGCGAAGTTCAACCTGGATCCTGAGAACCAGCGCGCACCAGGCATCTTCTTGACGTCATCAACAACTTCATCCCACTGCCTGGAGGCAACGATCTCGAAGAAGTTCCAGGCCTCCGCCCAGAAAAGATCGGGACGATCAATCGACCATTTGTAGAGGCTTGCATAGTCAACCACTCCGGGAGCCAACGAGCGCACTCCGTGGATGAAACGGGTTAGGTTCGCCTGCTCTACGATTTCCGATGAAGGTTTCCAGAGGCACTGACTCAAACGACTGCGACGCTCCTTATTTGGGTCACGGTTTCAACGACCGTTTCGAGGGCATAGTCCATGTCTTCCTCCGTCGTTGAGCGACTCAAACTGAAGCGTATGGCGCCCTGAACTCGGTTCCTTGGAAGCTTCATGGCCTGGAGTACATGCGAAGGCTGGAGTGAACCGGAGGCGCAAGCGGCCCCGGTTGAGACAGCTACTCCCTTGAAGTCGAGCGCCACCAGGAGTGCCTCTCCCTCAACCTTGTCAAAGCTGACGTTGCTGGCGTGAGGTATGCGACTGGTTCGTGTCCCGTTCAAGACACAACCGGGGAGGCGTTCCAGCAGACCCTGCTCAAATCGATCCCGCAGTGGGGCCACACGACTCTTAAGGTCGCACAGTGACTCAGAAGCCAGATGACACGCCTCACCGAGCCCCACGATTCCCGGTACGTTGTCGGTCCCGGCCCGTCTGGATCGCTCATGCGAGCCGCCCAGCATAAGGGGTTTCGCCTGCACGCCGTCGCGGATGTAGAGGGCACCCACCCCCTTGGGACCATGGAATTTGTGCCCGGATAAAGAAAGGAGGTCGACTTTCAACTGCTTGACATCGACGGGTATTTTCCCTACTGATTGCACCGCATCGCTGTGGAAGAGGATCTTTTTCTTCCGCGCCAGCCGGCCAATCTCCGCAATCGGCTGCAGGGTTCCCACCTCGTTGTTGGCATGCATGATCGAAATAAGAATGGTGTCATCCGAGAGTGCCCGTTCTACATCTTCCACACGCACAACGCCTTCCGTGCCAACGGGAAGATAGGTAACCCGAAAACCCCTTGCTTCTAGGTGCTGGCAGCTTTTCAACACCGCGGGATGCTCGATCCCGGAGGTGATTAGATGTCCTGGGCCAGACGCGAAAAGGCGAGCAACGCCGCAGATTGCCGCGTTGTCGGCCTCGGTCCCGCCACAGGTGAAGACGATTTCCCTGTCTTTCGCACCAAGCAGCCCGGCGACCTGGAAACGAGCCCGCTCAACGGCAGCCCGGGCCTGCTGGCCAAAAGTATGAATGGAGGATGCATTGCCGTACTTACTTAGGAAATAGGGCTGCATCGCCTCCAGCGCGAGCGGATCCAGACGGGTAGTCGCGTTGTTGTCAAGGTAGACTTGTCTCTCCATTTTCTTTTCGTTTCTTCCTTCACGCCTCCCGTTAAACCTGCACCAGAATACTAACACCGTTCCTTCTCAGGGGCTCTGGATCCCCCGGAGTCTTACGGATCCGGCTATTTTTTCGCCCCCTTGGGCAACTCATTTGTACTCTGCCCCATTCCCCGGGGCCTTACGGCCCCTCTATGTCCCGACGCTACTAGGGCATTCGGGAGCGGCAAAGTGGCCGCCAGAGAATAGCCGCTCGTCTGTCCACGGCAAGCTTGACTGCTTGCATCTGGAATCTTAAATAAAGACTGGAGCGGCCGAAACGGCCGCCCCGAAAAAGCAAGAAAAGATACCTGAAATACAGTGAGTAAGAGGAGGAAACAAAAAATGACTTTGATGAGAATTGATCCTTTCCGGGATCTGAGAGAGTGGAACAGTGCTTTCGACCGCTTTTTTGGTAATCGCTATAGTCGGTCCGTGGACAGGGACCCGGCAATGAGCCGCTGGTCACCCACGGGGGATGTCTCGGAGACACCGACTGCAATCACCTTCACGGTGGAATTACCCGGGGTCGAGAAGGACGAGATTGACATCGCTCTAGACAAGAATGTCCTGACCATCAGTGGTGAGAGAAACCTTGAAAAGGAGGAGGAACGAGACTTCCATCGCGTCGAACGCTGGTACGGAAGATTCTCCCGCAGTTTCAAGCTGCCCACCACCGTGGACAACTCCAAAGTCGACGCGGCTCTCAAGAATGGCGTGCTAACCATTCATCTCCCCAAGGTAGAGGAAGCAAAGCCGAGACAGATCGCAGTGTCCGTCAGCTGAACAACCATCTTACCGAGGTGAGACTTTCCGTATAACAGGGCGGCCTCTGGGCCGCCCTGTTATCTTGGGGGGACAGGTTCTGGGTGCCGGGTTCTGCACGTAGGGAAAGGTGATCATCCCGTTCCGGGTTCCGAGTTTCAAGAACTCCAACCTTTTGACCTTGTACTCTTGACCTTCAACGTTTGAATTCTCACTTTCAACTTTAGCTCTGCAGCCGGGTTTGCACGCCCAAAATGATGCGGGTAGAATACAACCCTTGCTTACTGCCGGGGTAGCTCAGTCGGTAGAGCAGGGGACTGAAAATCCCCGTGTCGGCGGTTCAATTCCGTCCCCCGGCACTTCTTGTTCCTATGCCCGAATCCGAGCCTCGCCTTTCGCGTTCGTTTTTTGACCGGCCAACTTTAAAAGTTGCCTCTGAACTGCTCGGAAAGCGGCTCGTCAAGATCGACACGGGGCGAAGGCTCTCGGGGATTATCAATGAAGTAGAAGCCTACATCGGACCCCAAGACCTGGCCTGTCACGCCCGTTTCGGGGAGACCCGAAGAAACTCGATGATGTGGAGGCAGGGGGGGGTTGCGTACATCTACTTCACTTACGGAATGCACTGGCTTTTGAATTGTGTAACCGAGCGAGATGGCTTCGCTGCTGCCGTCCTCTTGCGAAGCATCGTGCCCATTGAAGGACGGGAGGTTATGACGGAACGTCGAGACGGGCGCAGCCGAAATCTAACCGATGGACCTGCCAAGATCTGCCAGGCATTTGACCTAAAGGGAGAAGACAACGGTCGGGATCTCTGCGCGGCGGAGTCGATTCTGTTTCTGGAATCCGGAATCCGGATTCCAGACAGCGAAATCGAACGCAGCCCCAGGATCGGCATCGACTCTATCCCTGAGCCCTGGAAAAGCATCCCTTGGCGCTTCACCTGTGAGCTCCCCGGGAGTTAGAAGGAATCCGGAATGGAAAAACCCACCGAGCCTGTCCTTCAGGCACTGTGCAGCGGCGGCCAGACTGGAGTGGATCGGGCGACGCTCGACGTTGCCCTTGCCGCCAGGCTAAGAGTCACCGGCTGGTGCCCGAGAGGACGCAAAGCCGAAGATGGCCCTCTCGAGGAACACTATCCTCTCCAGGAAACACCTTCCGCTGAATACTCTCAGAGAACCGACTGGAACATCCGCGACTCGGAGGGGACGCTGGTCTTGTTTTATGGCGAGACCGACCCAGGCACTGCACTGACTATAAAGAAGGCTAATCAGCGATCCCGACCGCTGCTGGTTGTCGATCTGGCAGAGCCTCTCGACTGCGACATCATCCTCCGTTGGGTCTGGCGTTCGAAAATCCAGCACCTTAACGTGGCTGGGCCGAGGGAGAGTTATTGTCCGGGAATCTACCAGGCCGCACGAGTCTTTCTGGAAAAGCTCTTCACACACCTTTTTTAAAGCTTTCTCCGATTTACTCAGTCTGCATCAGTAGGCTGCCCTGTTCTTCCGCCCGCCAGGCATCCTTGAGTCATTCGTCCTGCTCCGGTTCCTGACTAGAACTGTATTTAAGGATCTAATCCCATCGTCTATGCTATTACAACCTTAATTTTACCAATAGTTTACAGTCTTTATATTATTAAGATAATTATTTGGTTGTCTGTGATTTGGCCATAATTTGGTCATATTTAGACGGCAACGATTAGCAATAATTTGTTATCGGGATCCACTAACCAGAGAAGCGAGCCCTCCGCGGAGACTGGCTGTCTCCATGTAGAAGGCTCGATTAAGCCCGGCGCAGGTACCGTTTCTCCAGGAACCTACCCGAAACCTTGACCATCCTTGGCTTTTTCACCAAAGGTGATGGGCTGCTGTAGTTCGTGAGCTTCTTTGACCACCGTTCTAATCTCTTCCAAACCAACCCGAAGATCATCGGCCATCACGTCAGGGTACACGTCTGCAATTCCTCGGATCACTGCGTCCAGCGCTGACTTGGCAATTTGAGCGGGTGGCGCCTTAGGGAGGGTATCCGGTGCCGACATATCGGTATCCACCGGTCCCGGAAAAACTCCCACCACCTGAGTTCCCTGACGGGAGAGTTCGGCCCGGACTCCGAGAGTCATCGAGTGGGCGGCGGCTTTTGAGGCGCAGTAGGACCCTACAGAGGGGAAGTTGACCAGAGAGGAAAGGGAAAGCACGTTGATGATTGCACCGCCGCCGTTTGCGGCGAGAACCGGCGCGAAGGCACGGCACATCACCAATGTTCCAAAGTAGTTCGTCTCCATTTCGGTGCGAGCACCATCCAGGGTCTCTGCTCCGATCAGCGGGGCCCGCTGGAGGACACCGGCATTGTTGACCACCAGATCGACATCACCGCAGCGTTTCGCAGCGTCCTGGACCAGGCCAGGATCAGTGATATCCAGGGTAACCGCAACAATGCGACCCGGATCATCTGCAACTAGGGAGGTCACGGATGTGACATTGCGCGCGGCGGCGTAGATTCTGGCCGCCCCGGCCTTTACCAGTGCTTCGACAAAAGCTTTTCCAATACCCCTGTTGGCACCCGTGACGAGCGCCACCTTGTCTTGCAGCCGCCTCATAACAACGGGAAATTGCTCAGCATCTTGTAGCCATTCTCCATCAACACTAACATTTACGTAGCCTTTCATCTCAATAGGGTCAATCGTGAGACCTGAAGCTAAAGAAATTCTGCGCGAATGCAATAACTGGCGAGACTGGTTAGGAACGTCCAAAGCAAGGGACAAGTGAGTTCGATCTTTGGCCCCATTGTGTTTACCCCCAAGGGGCCCAACCCCCACTCACTTCGGCCAAAGTTAGCCCTATCCATCACTCACAATTCAATAGGAGCGACCTCTTCCCAATGTTCACTCTCCCAGGAACGAAGAATTGCAGCCTGCACCCGGGCCACTGCCAGGGCTTCGGAAAAACCGGGTTCACCTTGCTTCCCCTTTGCTATCGATTCCAGGAAGTGGTAAGCCTCGATCGTTTTGAGGTCTTCGTATCCCAGGCCGTTGGCGGGACCCGGGTTGAAGCGGGCATGAGAGGGGTGCTCGGGCCCGCTGAAGATCCGGACAAAACCATCATGACACCCGGGTACCTCGTCGGGAAGAAAGACGTTCAGTTCGTTCATCCGTTCGAAGTCCCAGCTCAAGGCGCCCTTCGTCCCATGGACCTCGAAGGCCATTTGACACTTGGACCCACTGATCACACGGCAGACCTCGAAGGTGCCCTGAGCACCATTGGCTAACCGCACCAGAGCACTGACATAGTCCTCGTTGGTGACCGGCGCCAGCGGACCACCGGAGCTAACGGAAAAATGGGTGCCTTCGCCGGGAGGGGCCAGGGGGCGCTCCGGGATAAACGTATCTCTGTTGCCGATCGCCTCCTCTACCTGACCGACCAGCATGTGAGCCATATCGATCACATGGGACATGAGATCGCC
>CAZMGM010000011.1:60222-66544 GCA_964565865.1 uncultured Acidobacteriota bacterium
CCAGCCCTGCTAGCTCCTCCTGAAAACGCCAGGAGAGTACCCCCTGGGGGTTGCTGGCATAGCCCACCAGGAACCGCCCCCTGTAGTGGGTCAATTTACCCAGCTTCCCTTCCCTTATTAACTGTCTGCTGTACTGGACCAGTGGCGGCCAGCGATAGTTATACCCCACGAAACTAAAAACATTCGCTTCACGGGCAGCCTCCTCGATCTGTGCGGTTTCCCCTGGATTGCGACCCACCGGCTTCTCACAATAGATGTGTTTGCCCTGCTCCGCAGCAGCCCGGGCAATCTCTAAGTGCAAGTGGTTTGGCGCCGTGATGCTGATCGCCTCAACCTCCGGATCGGCAATCACCTCGCGCCAGTCCGACGTCGACGCCTGGAATCCGAAACGCTCCTGAGCCTGTTTCGATCTTGCCTCCACGTCATCGGCACAGATGACCATGCACGGCTCGATCTCGGCATCCCAGTAGCGGTCGGTTATCTGTCGGTAAGCGCGGCTGTGAACCTCACCCATCCAGCCCATTCCGATGACCCCGATTCCAATACTCTGCGCCATAGCCGAAGTCACCTGGTCAAGATTCGACCGGACCGGTCATCACAGATGACCATGCTCTTGGGATTGTTTTTTTGATGCCGCTGCATCTTTGGAATAGTCAGTTGTTATAGAGAAACTCGTTGGTGAGTAACAAAAGGTGGCAAAAGCTTTCCAGTGCCGCTCTGCGAGCCTGCTCGTCCGAGGCGTTGGCTTTCAGATACAGTTCTTCCGCGCGATCCATATGCGATCTCGCGATCTGCAGCTCACCATCTGACGGGGGCCGCGAGAGGACCAATAAGTAAGCGGTCTTGATGGTCTCCTGAAGGGGTTTGCCCTGGGAGAAGCTGCTGGCTCGCTCGGCAAGGGCCCGGGTATTCTCCAACACGAAATCATCGTTCATCAGGGTCAGCGACTGCAGAGGCGACACCGAGTTCATCCGGCGGTTGCAATTGGTCTGCAGGATAGGAGCGTCAAAGGTCTCGAGGAAGGCCAGAGGGACGGAGCGCCTTGCCAACACATAGACGCTACGTCGCCACATCCCGACCGATTCGGCCGGCCGGTCCAGACTCTCGGAGTCGAAGAAATTGAAGAACTTTTTCAGGCCGTCGGCCAGCAGCGGGCCCTCGACCCAGGGCCCCCCGATCTGACGGTTCAGCTTGCCACTCGCTGCCAAAATAGAGTCCCTTAAGATTTCGGCCTCCAACCGGCGCAGATTCATACGCCACAAGAGACGGTTCTCGGGGTCCGCTTTCGCCCCCGGGGACTGGCCCGTCCTCCATTCGGAAGACTGCCGGTAGGCGGTTGAGGTCATGATCATTCGATGAAGCTTCTTCACACTCCAGCCCTGGCGCCTGAACTCAACGGCCAGCCAGTCGAGCAAAGCGGGATGTGTCTGTGGTTTGCCTTGCCTGCCGAAATTATCCGGAGTTTCCACAATGCCGCGCCCGAAGTGATGCTGCCAGACCCTGTTCACGAAAACACGTGCGGTCAGCGGGTGGTCGTCGCTGGTAAGCCAGCGTGCAAAGGCCAGGCGGTGTCCGCTCGTTTCTCCCTTCGCATCCACGGGCCTGATGGCGGTGGACTCTCCCGGCCGACTCAAGACCTCCAGGAAACCAGGTTCCACGGGTGGTCCAGGTCGCTCCACTTCTCCGCGCTGGAGCAGGCGTATTCTGGGTGCAGGAACCGGATCCCACAAGGCCTGAATACGGTCCCAGGAGCGGCGGTAGCCGTTGAGAGTGCTGATCTGCTGTTTCAACCGTTCATGAGTGGCACGGTCATCGTCGCTCAACGTCTCAATCAGTTGCTCCGCGCCGATGCTGAGCTGCGTCCCGAACTTGGAGGCCAGGAATTCCTGCACCGCGTCGCGCTCCTCTTCCGCCGTGGCCACAGCCTCTCGGGTTTCGGTCCGGATGTTTTCCGGTATCTCCAGGAGTCTGGTTTCGAGCAACTTTTCCCGATAAGGGCGGTGGAGTGCCTCGAGTTGCTCTTTCAGCTTGGCGACGGGAGCATCGATCTCGGCGTTGTGGCGCTCGATCTCCTCCTGGTCAGCCCTGGAGACACCGGGCAGGAAGCGATTCTTCGGCTGCAGCCAGTGGGCGGGATTATAGCCGGAAGCAAAAACGGCCAGCATGCGGTAGTAATCTTTTTGGGAAATCGGATCGTATTTGTGGCTGTGGCACCGGGCGCAACCTATGGTCAACCCCATCACCCCCGTCGAGACCTTCTCCATCAGGTGGAAGAGCACATCGTAGCGTTCTCCGATCAGATTCACGATGTCCGGGTCGGTCCGGTCATACACAGCGCGCAGATATCCAGTGGCGATCAGCTTGTCGCGGATCTCCGGCGTGTACTTCCTGGCCGAGCGCCAGTCGACGAGTTCATCTCCGGCCAGTTGCTCGACAAGAAACTGATCGTAAGGCATGTCCCGGTTGAAAGCCCGGATCACCCAATCTCGGTATCGCCACATCCCGGTAGACACCGACGCCTCCTCGACACTGCCGGCAAATCCAGACTCGTCGCTGTAGCCGGCCGCATCCAGCCAGTGGCGTCCCCAGCGCTCCCCGTAATGGGGGGAGTCCAGCAGTTGATCAAGCAGCCGCTCGTAGGCGCGTGGCCTCTTGTCAGCGAGGAACGCCTGGATGTTTTCCAGAGAGGGCGGAAGCCCGACCAGGTCCAGCCAGGCCCGGCGCATCAGGGCCACCCTGGGGGCGTCCGGCGAGAAGCCGAGACCTTTGGCCTCGAGTCGGGTCAGCAGAAAGGCATCAATCGGGGTGCGCACGCGCTTCCGGTTTTTCACGGAGGGTACGGGACCGGCTACCGGCTTTCGGAACGCCCAGAACTGCCGGTCGCGTTGCCTCACAGGCGGCGCTTCGGCTTGGTTGAAGGTGGTGCGCTCGACGTGCGGGCGCAGCAGACGCAAGTCAGAGGTATCAATCCACTGGGCCAGCGCTCGCTCGTCGCTTTCACTCAGCGGGCCTCCGGCGCCCGGTGGGGGCATGCTGGCGGAGGTCACCTTCCGGATCAGGATGCTCTTGTCCGAACCCAGCTCAGAGATCACCGGTCCGTTAGTGCTTCCCTTCAGAACCGACTGGAGTGTGCGTAGGTCCAGGCCACCCATGGGATTCCCCTCGCTGTGACAGGAGAAGCACCGGCTCCGAAAGATGGGCAAAGCGAGCTTTTCAAACCGCGCTGTTTCTTCTTTGGTCTTGGCCTCGATGCGAGCACCTTCATCCGAAGGCATACCCCCCTCGATCCAGCGCCGCACGGTATCGATTTGCGCGTCCGTCAGCTTGATATTGAAGGCAGGGGGCGGCATCGCCCGTGTGGACAGCTTTTCATAAAGACGGCTCTCCTGGGGCGATCCCTTGACGACCACCGGACCTTCATGACTGCCGCGCAGGATCGAAGTGGCTGTTCGAAGATCCAGCCCCAGCATCACGGTTCCACCGTGACAGCTGAAGCATTTCGCCTCGAAGATGGGCCGTACGTCCCGCTCGAAACTGGGCTGTCCGAAAACGCTCACCGCCTGTATAAGGACCACCACAAGGGCCATCTGACTCACGAGACGGGTAGAACCCATGGCTGCCAGCGTCCTTCCCACGAATCTCAGATGTCCTCAGGTGGGTTCTTGACGATGTCGGGAACGACGCGGGCCCCGGTTATTCGGATGTTGGTGGGGTTTTCTTCTCTTCCTTCATGCTCGAAGGTGAGCGCTTTGTGGTCCAGCCCGAGCTGGTAAAGCAAGGTCGCCTGCAGGTCGGGCACACTGACTCGATTCACCGTTGCCTTGTAGCCAAACTCATCCGTCTCTCCGTAAGTCAGGCCCTCCTTGAAGCCGCCGCCTGCCAGCCACAGGCTGAAAGCGTTGCGGTTGTGGTCGCGACCGTCGGAGTTTTGGGTCGTGGGCAAGCGTCCGAACTCGCCCGCCCAGAAAATGATGGTGCTGTCCAACAACCCGCGGCTCTTGAGGTCTTTCACCAGTGCTGCCGTGCCCTGATCCGTCTTGCCACAGATCTCGGTCATCGTCTTCTTCAGCTTGGAGTGATGGTCCCACGGCTGCCCGGGCCCCGAATAGATTTGGACGAAGCGAACACCAGCCTCGACCAGACGCCGCGCCATCAGGCAGCGCAAGCCATAGTCGGCGGTGACGGGATTGTCCAGGCCGTAGAGCTTCCGGGTGGCTTCAGACTCTTTGGAGACGTCCAGAACTTCCAGCGCAGCCAGTTGCATACGTGCCGCCAGCTCATAGTTCTGGATGCGTGCTTCCAACGCGGACTCGCCTGGGTGACGGCTCTGGTGCATGCGGTTGAGCTTGGCCAGCGTGGCCAGCTGTTCCCGCTGTGCACCGGGCGGCTGCGGCACCGTGGGATGCAGGTGCCGCACCGGCGTCTCGCCGGAACTGAACTCCACGCCCTGAAACTGCGCAGCCAGCCAGCCGCTGGACCAGAGCTGCTTCCCGGCCGTTGGGTACCCTTCGGGATCACGCAGCACCACGAAGGCAGGAAGATTCTGATTCTCCGTACCCAGCGCATAAGACACCCATGCTCCGAGCACTGGACGCCCGGGAAAAATCCGGCAGGTCTGGAGCATGTTCAAGCCTTCGGGATGGTTGTTATGCTCGGTGTGCATGGAGCGGATCACGCACAGCTCGTCGGCCACAGTGGCCAGGTGGGGCATGGTCTCACCCAACACGATGCCACTCTGCCCGTGCCTGCTGAACTGAAACGGGCTGGGCAGCAGCACGTTGGCGTTGTTGGGCTGGTGGATCTCGACCCCGTCCGGATGCGGCTGCCCGGCGCGCTTTGTCAGTTCCGGCTTGGGATCAAACAGGTCCATCTGGCTGGGCCCTCCGTTCTGGACCATCTGAATCACGGCTCTCGCCCTGCCTGGGAAGGGACCCTTGTGCGATTTCAGATCGCTGTAGAACTGGCTTTCCTGTTCGGCTCTTAACAGGCTGGTGAGAGCGATGGTCCCCAGGCCGAAGCCGGACATTTCCAACAGCTTGCGACGCGAGATGCGGGGGGGGCGATCGTTTTGTAGCAGGTGACTGACCTCTGACAATAAAACTCGGAACATTATCCCACATCTTCTCCAATCAATCGATGGATGAATGCAAGGTGTGTCAGAAGTGCAAAAAGGGACAAGACCTCTCGAGCTAACGTTCGGGCGGAAACAGAAGGTAGACTAGTTAGAAGAAATCGCCCATGAAGAAGAATCGACTGTCTCTGATTGCTCTTACGTGGAACGGATGGAATATTGCGTCAGCCGGCTCCATCATCCTCATCAGCGCCATCACCCTGTCCGCCATGGGTAGGCGCATCTGGTGTGAAGGCGGTGGGTTCAGTCCCTGGTCCTGGGACATCTGGAGCATGCACAACTCGCAGCACCTGCTGGACCCTTACAGCGTCACCCATGCCCAGCACGGCATACTGGCCTAGTGCTTCTTTCGATCATCTTCGGGGCACGTTGGCCCGCCGCGCGTGCTGTGCTGGCCGTCACCCTGGAGGCTACCTGGGAGATTTTCGAGAATACCAACACGGTTATCGAGGCCTACCGGGAGTCGACTATCGCCCTCAATTACTTCGGCGACAGCGTCCTCAATTCGATGGCTGATGTCCTCGCCTTTGCGCTCGGTTACACCGCCTCCTTGTTGTTGGCAACCTGGGTCTCGGCCGCTGTCTTTCTGGGAATCGAAACGGTTCTCCTGCTCACGATTCGGGGCAGTCTGGTTCTCAACGTCGTCATGCTGCTCCACCCCATCGACTCCATCAAGGCCTGGCAGATGGCGGGATAGTCACGGCCGGCTTCTTTTTTTCGCCCTCGCCCCATTGTTTTCACCCCCAACATTTTGAAACGCGATTTATTACACGGGGTCAGGAAGACCTGGGGATTTCACTTGGAGCAGTCAGATAAGATCTGGTCCCTGAGGGAGCGGCAGCAGGTTCTGGAGCTGAAATAGGCGCTCCACAAGACTTCCGAGAAGGCCTTTCCAGGCGTGATTAATCCTTGCTGTTCACCATTTGTCTTCAGTGTGGTGCCAAGGCCCGGAACATAGATGAGTTCGATACTTTCCTGTTCGGCCAGATCTTGTTTGAAATATCCTAGAAAGATATTTATCTGGCTCTCAAGCTCCTCCGAAACATCTACAGGCATGTTTTTGTCGAGAGCTTCCCCAAGGGACTTTCCTATTTTCCCCGCGGAAAGGTCCCTCAAGGTGTCGATGCGGATGTATTTGATTTCATCGGAACTGGCCAGGATTCGGACATCGCAGGCACCGCTCTCAGAGTA
>CAZMGM010000012.1:0-59667 GCA_964565865.1 uncultured Acidobacteriota bacterium
GGGTCATAGGGGAAGACAAGAAACACACCCAATGGGCGCAAACCCCTAGCACCCTTCTAGTTACGGGAGAACCTCCCGGTCACTGCCCTTTTCTGTTATGAATCGTTCAGCTCTCCAATGCCTCATCTACTTCTTGACAGCCTGCGCTGTCCTCTCGGCTGAGCGGTTCGAAGTGCGCGGGCCCTACGGGGGAGATGTCCGCTCTCTGGCAGCTCACCCGGAATCTCCCCAACGCTTTTTTCTGGGTACAGCAGACGGTCAGATTTACGTGTCCAGAAACGCAGGCGATTCCTGGAACCGTCTTCGCCCAGGACTCAATCGGCGCAATCTCGTGGTTGACAACCTGGTCTTCCACCCTTCCGACCCGGACATTCTCTACGCCGCAGGCTGGGAATTGAGCCGTTCTCAGGGCTGGTTATATGTGACACGTGACGGAGGAAGTTCTTGGGAAACAGTCAACCTAGGACGATTCTCAAGCAGGGTCAGAGCCATCGCAATCGCCCCCTCCGAAGCCCAAGTCATGGCCGTCGGCATCTCAGAGGGCGTGATTCTGAGCACCGACGAAGGCCGCTCCTGGCAACGCATCACTCGCGGCTACAAAAGCCTGCATAATGTCGAATCTCTGGCCTTCGATCCCCTGGACTCCAACGTCCTCTATGTCGGGACCTGGCGTTTGGGCTGGAAAACGATGGATCGAGGCCGAAATTGGATCTCCATCCACAAGGGAATGTACTTCGACAGCGACATGTTTGCGCTCCTGGTCAACCCGCTGGACCCAAATGTTCTCTACGCAAGTGCCTGCACAGGCGTCTATCGGTCTTTGAACGCCGGAGCGAACTGGTCGAAGCTCCGTAACGGCCTCCCGAAAGAAGCCAGGCGTACTAGGACTCTTCACTTCGACCCGACTGATCCCCGGGTGATCCTCGCCGGCACGACCGCAGGCCTTTTCAGATCGGGCGACGGTGGCAATTCCTGGACACAGCTGGTCCGGAATGAAGTAATCAACGCCGTGGCCGTTCACCCCGCTGATTCCAATCTGATCCTGGTGGCTGCGGACGATGTGGGAGTCCTTCGCAGTCGGGATGGAGGCCTTAGTTTTGCACCGTCCAACCATGGTTTTGTGCACCGACAGATCCAGGCTCTGGCGGTGCATCCGGGAGATCCTGAAACTCTTTTTGCCGCGGTCGCTTCAGATCGCCGTCACGGAGGCTTCTTTCGCACCAGCGACTCGGGAGCGATCTGGGAGCGTGCCAATGAGGGTCTTGACCGCGAGGCTCCGGTGCGAGGAGTGCGCAAGATCCTGCCCTTTTCCCTGAACCAGTCCGCCCTGCTGGTTTCGCAGGACCGCATTCGCAGGCTCAACGGAGCAGGAAAGTGGGAAACGGTTGTGGAACACCAAAACCTGTCGGTCCATGACGCCTGCCTTGCCGGGTCGAATGAGGACATGGTGGCGCTGGCAACCGCCAGGGGCCTGCGTCTGCTCGACCTCAAGACCGGAAGGCTGACTTCCGTTACGATACCCGTCTACGATGGACCTGTTTGGACCGTGACTTCCACATCGGAGCCGTCCCTATTCGCCGGGGGGGATACAGGGGTCTTCCGGAGCGACGACCTGGGGAAAACCTGGACGATCAAAGTCCGAGGCCTTCCTCCTGCCAGAGTGAGCCGCCTCGTAAGCGGTGCCAATATCCTGTTGGCGTTGACGGAGAAGGGGCTTTTTCTGAGTGGGGACAACGCCGAAGTTTGGGAACCCAGAGGCTTGCCAAAAGCCGAGGTTCTCAATGTCGCCGTCAGCCCCCTTGATACACGCTGGTTGTTGGCGACGGATGTCACCGGAATCTTCCTTTTTGAAAGCTTCGACGGCGGCGAAAACTGGAATACCCACGAGCCTTATCGCTCCAGCAGAATCCACCACCTGGCTTTTACTCGCGATGGAAGACTCTGGGCAGGAAGTCTGACCGAGGGCGTTTACCTCTTCCATCCGGGAACGGATCCGTCCTCAAACTTTGCTCAACCCTGAACCGTTCCTCCTCAGCGGTTACCTGCTGATTGGACCGTTAGTGAGCCGTGGATCTTGGAACAAAAGGCCTCGGAAACTCCCTGATCCAGCCATCCAGACACTGAAACCACCTGATCCATGGTCGCGGCCGTCGGCCATCCCTGCTCTAGACTGGGAAAGCGGGAGTCTGCCGAACTCCCCTCCCCAAATGACCAGTGTCGTGTCCAGCAAGAAAAAATTAGGGGGTTCTAATGCCCAAGGTTGCCGCTTGGGAGAGAATCGCGCAAAGTCGCGTCAAACCCAGAGATGCTCAGTCTTCAATTTTGTAATCAACATCGATCGAATGCTCCTTATACCCGGCTCAAAGCAACCCTCCTTCCAGCTTGACCCACCAGACATCAAAGATGATGATCTGCCTTTTTAATTAGCTGCACGAGGGGGCATGTACCGGGCTTGTTGTGCCCCCCTCAAAAGGAGGTTTGTCTTTACATTTCGACAAAAAGGAAACGTTCCGCCATCTGTTACGCCCAACGAGACATCTGGGTATTTGATTAGATTTAAGCCTAAATGTCTCTCCTACTTCATATACTTTAAATTCGTGGACAGAATCGTCTTAGAGCATATTTCGAAGGTCGTTCGCCTAGTGATCGATGACTACCGCCAGGTTGTGCGAGACCCAGCTAGTGCTTTTAGGGGGCGGCTACTTTGGGATTGGCGATCGCCTAACTGCCAAAACTATGACTGGGAACAGCCCGACGGATCCCTGCGCACGAAACAAACAGCTGGAGTGTCGTGGTTTTTAGCGGGGTTTGTCCGGCGGGATACTGAAACGCCTTCTCTCGGCTATGAATTGAGGATCAACCGACCAGAACAGAGTAGACCTATCTTCGGCCGACAGGTCTACTCTGTTCATTTCACTCCGGATTGGGTCGCTAAAGTGGAGCACTTTAACGCGATTTACCAGAGGGAGCTCGTCACCCCTCTTAAAGCGGACATGAGCCGTCTTGAAGAAAGTGGCTTTTCAAAACGAAAAGCCCACGCTTTTAGACAGAGCATCCATAAGCATGCTCGCACGCGCCGCCTTTTCAAGGAGCTAGGAGTCGGGCACATCGTGATTCCGACTCCCAGTTGGGGACTTGCCAAAAAGGGGGCACTTAGGAATAGCAGAGTTCGCTTGGAGGCTGAGCTCACTCTGATGCTTTTGAAGTGGAAGATGAAGGTAGATCAGAAAGCCTATGATCGCTTAGATCATTTTGTCGCCAGTAAGTCGGGAGGCAGAGTAGACTCCTCTGAGGTGCTCGCCCGCTTGCTCAAATCCTCGTACTCCCTGCCCCAAACCACACACGCCTTCATCAGCTATATCCACCAAACCGCGAGAAGTATCGCCTCTGAAGAAGTCCACGGTTAGATCGATGGTCTGGAGTTCCTGACTGTACCTCAGACTGCACAGTTACTGAAGGATTGGGGGGACCGAAAGGGTGTCTCACGAGGCTTTAGACAGCAGACACTTTACACCGCGATCGAGCGAGGACAAATTGCAGCGAAAAAGACCGGTCGAGCAGGCGCGTGGCAGATCTCACGTCAGGATGCTCTCCAGTGGGGAGAGAAATGCCTTGAGAAGACAAAGCTCAAACTTACCGTGGACAAGATTGCCCAAATCCGGAACATCAAGAAAAACTCAGCCTATCGCAATGTTCGGAGGCAGATGAAACGGGGCGAATCACTCGACCAAATACTGTCCTCAGTGCGCCAAAAGAAATTGGGAGCTCAGGGGTGATCAGCGACGGTTAAAGTCGTCAATGGTCGCCATCTGCTGTACTAGCAGTAGCCCCATTTTCTTGGGGAATGTTCCCCGTCTCCTCTTGTTCCCCTCCTTACCGCCGTAGCGGATTTCAATCTCAACTTCTTTGGCGCTCGAAAAAAACTCTGCGTCGTAGGGGAAGATGACCACAAGGGCAGATCCTTGCCAGGTTTGAGACCATTCGTAATAACCCAAAAACGGCTCCCCACGGGATACCTCAACTTCACGCAGAAAGTGGTCACGGTTCTTTTTGTCTTGGAGAAAGACATGACGGGCTGCACGCGAATCACCCCTTAACGGGCCGGTACGATTACTCTTGTTTTTGATTTGGATGAGAACCGGAATATAACCCGACCGGTGTGCCGCAAGTCGCCTCTGGTACTCGGCCTCAGCGTCCTCCTCAGTCAGCCTTTCCAAATTCTTGACTGTGCATACAAACCTCTTCATCACTTGTGGTGAAACCAGATCGAATGTGATCGAAACTGGGTTCCTCCATACATGGAAAAAGGCTCGATAAGCTCGGTGGTCCTTCCTTTCCGCCTGCTTGCAGGCCTTCTTGTCCCAGTCCTCGGCCGCCAAGGGACTGGCGAACATCAGACCGGTCGTTGCGAGACCAATTAACAGAGCCCTATGCAGCATGCTCCCCATCATCGGATCTCCACAACTTTGGCTGGCGCATCTGTGGCGATCTGTTCGAGCTTCAATGCCCATCTTTCCAGGGCCTGGAACATCTCCGTCAGCTTCTGCCAGAGATTATAGATGGACGTGATCTGTCGATCGGCGCACTTGTGGACCAAAGCCTTGGCTATCATCACATCATCAATGCCTGGCTTGGAGAGCTCAGTGGCAGTTGTGCGCCGGAGGTCGTGTGGGGTGAAGGGGTCGAGTCTCGGCTCACAGGCAATCTTCCTTCTGAAAAGTTGGTACCAATTTGGTGCCAACTTTTCGTGAACGCTATTGAAACACAGTGTGATTCCATCAAAAACACTACCTACGTAAGTAGTTATTAATAAAGTGGTTATAGTGTGTACTGTGAAACAGTGTGAACGCTTGTGAAATAGGGGGGAACTGATGGCTTGGCAGGCTGACTGCTGACAGTCTGACAGCCAACTCCCCAGTCAAAAATGTCTGTCTGTGGGAACGACTCGAGTCTTGGAAAAATAGTCGTGCCAGCAAAGCCACCGCCGATCAAAAAGGGCCCACAGAAGTCCCACCAAACTGACTGTCACGCACAGCAACAAGAAGACTCGAAGGATAATGTCCGACAAGCGCGGGCTTTTTCCGTCGTGGGTGGCCAGTCTGATCTCCGTTGCCACCATGCCCAGAGTCTGACCGGACAAGTAAAGCAGGAAGGTGGAACTGAAAAAGAAAAAGACACCAGCTATCAAGACAACATCTCTTACAAAGACCTCGGAGAGCACACTAGCTCCCGTATAGAGCGCAATCAGAAAACCGGCTGCACTGCCGGCGACCACGGCGGCTACCCCGTCAATCAGCCCCCCGAGCAGGCGGGAGAATAGAATCTCAGGAAAGCCGGTCTTGTCCCGGGCTCTCTCTGGTTCCTGGGTTCGAGGTCGAGATATGGGCTGGCCGATCAAGTGGGACCTTTCGAGTTTCAGTCTTCCCTGTCGCTCGTCCAGAAGGGGCTTGCCTCCGGTCTTGATAAGGGGGCGAATCACGGGCTTTTCAAGCGGAGTAGACCGAGTATCAGATTTGTAGCTGACTCTCTCCTCGGAAGCCGGTTGCTGAACCTTCATCCTATACTGAAAGGTCTTTGATCTGGGAGCGGAACCCGGCACCACCACCTCTCCTTCCGATCGCTCTAGCTTCGAAGCGGCTCCAGCTCCTGACCTTGAGTCCCGGCGCTTCGACACCTCTCGCGTAGATGCCGGGGGAGCGGCTTTTCTTTTGTGGATATCCAGTTTCCTCAAGACTTCCTGTTTCCACCCGGCAAGTTGTCCTCTTGTCTCCGGCTGGGTAGACAACTCGTAGGGGATTGGCTGACCGCGAACTGGGACGGCATCAGCCTGACCGCACTTCGGGCATCGACCGTTGTCCAGGGGTTGTGAACACAGCTTGCAGACCACAGGTTCATACTAGCAGCCTCTGGTGAAAGTCTAGTGTGTCGTGCACCAGGGAACTGCGTTCGCGGGCAAGGCACGAGGAGGAAACCGATGCTGGGTCATCGGAGACGACGAGAAACACAGCCAGGGAACAGAAACCCCTGGCACCCCCTTCACGGGTCGCCTACAGCTCATTAAGAATCTGGTCTATCTGGCATATGGTAAGCGATTGAACCTTTTCAAGTCGCTGCGAGAGGCGCAGCAGGTGCTTGACGTATTCCTCCTCTTCTTGGTCGCTCGCGAGGCCTTCCCTGGCCAGATCAAACGAGCTTTCGATCCGGTCCACCGGGAACTCTAGCGAAGCCTTCTGAACGACGGAGCGGACGACGATTCGGTGGACTAGGTCAACCTTGTAGGAATCGAGCGCCCGGATCGCAAAAAGACAACCGCCTCCCAGAACTACCAAGAGGAGTAGCCCCCGATTCCAGAATGAAAGTCTCCTGCTGGCTCTCACAACAAACGCAGCAGCTCAAAAAAATCCGAGTATTCCATTTTCAATCCTCTGGCACGGGCCTGCGCGATCAAGTATCGCAGGGCGAAGGAGCGAATCCAGGAAGGCAGCACTTTCCACTTCTTACATCGACCGTGTGCGTACGGATGCTTAAAATAGAAAACTAGTACCTCTCGGAGGGCGTCGTCACCCAGTCCCGCCATTTGACGAAGCCGCAGGTCCCTGATTTGGACCTGCTCCTCGCCCATCAGGACCGAACGGTGGTTCAAACGGCCGATAATCTGCTCGTGGTTTTCGCGTAAGGCTTCGGCTTTCAGCGCCAGCTGCCGAAGCGCCTCAGGATGAGTAGTCTGGTTTTCCTTAATGTTGTCCGTCAGCGTCCGACATAACGAATAGTCGGGAACAATCCCGAAGAACTCACGAATCAATGCCTCTCCTTCTGGAGTACTGCCCAGACGCATTTTTAGAATTCTAATACTTCCTGGCAGACATAGGGTAAAGTTTGTAAGACAGACACTGCATGCAGTGTCTGCTTCGCTCTCCAGTTCACGTCGAGCGGGCTCCTTGCCTTTGCCCTGACTTCACCTTCCTGGTCCGTCAGGGGTGTTGGCCAACCCGGTCAGCATTGCACGATTTCAAACCGTTCCCTGGTAGGCTCTTCGACAGATACCTTGACCTGTGCGGATCGGTTGGGCGAAGCGAATGTTTCATTCGAAAAAACGCGAGAGGACAGTAGCAAGGAAAAGGGAAAGGGAAGAAGCGCTAAACACACACGGCTCGGAGTGCTAAGATGCAAGTGTGTCCAACTCGGCGGTTTGTCTGGTGAGCGGGGGCTTGGACAGCTGCGTTGCGGCGGCCATCGCATCGAGACAAGCACACCAGCTCGCGTTCCTTCATGCACGCTACGGCCAGCGCACTGCTGCCCGAGAACTGAAGGCATTCCACGACATCGCGGATTTTTACGAGGTCTCCCGAAGGCTGGTCGTTGACCTAGCATATTTAAAGGAAATCGGTGGTTCTGCCCTGACTGACAAAAGCATCTCCCTGCCCCCGGGTGACCTCGACCGAAAGGGAATCCCGGCTTCCTATGTGCCCTTCCGCAACGCCAACCTTCTCAGTATTGCCACGAGTTGGGCAGAAGTACTGCGATCGGACCGCATTTACGTCGGTGCGGTCGAGGAAGACAGCACGGGCTATCCCGACTGCCGGGGTGAGTTCTTCTCTAGCTTCGAAAGGGTCATCGATGTGGGGACTAGACCTGGAACTCAAGTCGCCATCCTCACACCCTTGATCCAGATGAGCAAGATGCAAATCGTGCGCCGCGGGGTTGACCTCAGCGCGCCGCTAGATCTGACCTGGTCTTGCTACCAGACCAGCGAGAGTGCCTGCGGTGAATGTGACAGCTGCCTTCTTCGACTCCGAGGATTTGAGCAGGCTGGGATCCTCGATCCGATTCCCTACCTATAGGGAAATCGCGGCCCGCAGTTTACGCTACACTCAGTCACTCACTATGATAACGACGACCATGACGTTTGAGATGGTGCTTTTGTGGATCATCCTCGCAGGAGCTGTGCTGCTTTTTTCCTTTGATGTTTTTCCCGTGGACAAGGTCAGTCTGCTGGTTCTGGGAGCGTTGATCGTCTGCGGGTTAATCAATGGTAAACAGGCTATCTCGGGATTCGGCAACCCCGCCACCATCACTGTTGCATGCATGCTTGCCTTGAGTTATGGGGTTCAGCGGACGGGAGCCCTCAACTTTGCGGCCAGTCGGATCATACGGTTCGCAGGAGAAAGCGAGGTCAAACTCCTGCTTTCTATCATGGTAACGGTTGGCGTGCTATCGGCATTCATTAACAATACTGCCGCCGTGGCCATCTTCCTGCCCTTGACTCTCGCTGTCACCCGTAAGCGCAACCTTGACGCCAGCCAATTTCTGATGCCGATGTCCTTCGCAGCCATCTTCTCTGGAACCTGTACGCTGGTCGGCACCTCGACAAACCTGCTCATCAGCGAACTTTTCCGAGAAAGGGTCGGCAGGAGCATCGGGATGTTCGATTTCACCCCAATGGGAGCTATCTTCTTCGTTGCAGGAATGGTTTATCTGGTGACCGTCGGGCGCCATCTTCTGACCTCCAGAAGGACCGTGGAGAGCCTCACCGAAGACTATCGGCTCCGTCATTTCGTGACTGAACTGATCTTGCGAGACGATTCGACTTTTCTTGGACGGACGCTCGCAGAGGCTGCCCTCAGGGATCGCTTCGCCATCGAAGTCATCGAGATCATTCGAGGAGATCAGCGACTCCTGCCAACCGACGACCAGGCACGGCTTCAGGCCGGCGACATTCTGCTGGTCCAGGGCCACACAGACTCCTTCATGGAGATGAGAGACTCGGCGGGGGTCGATCTCCGGGCCCTGACCGTTGACGACCGTTTCCTGGAACATGAAAACCTGTTACTGGTAGAAGCTTTCGTGTCCCCCAACTCCCGCCTGGTCGACAGCACCCTGAAAGAAGTCGACTTTCGACAGACCTACCAGGCCAACGCCCTGGCCATTCGGAGCCACGGCCGCACAATTCGTCAAAAAATCGGGACCGTGCGGCTGGAACATGGTGATTCCCTGCTCTTGCTGACTGATCGCAGGCAACTCGACGTGCTTCATCGGACCCAGGACTTCCTGGTGCTTGAAGAGCTTCCCCGGACCCACCTGCGCAAGGACAAGATCCCATATGCACTGGGGATCTTCGCAGGAATCATTGTGGCTGCCTCCTTCAACATCCTTAGTATCACAGAGGCTTCGATCATCGGAACTGCCCTGATGCTCCTCACTCGCTGCATACGCTTCCATGAGATTTATTCGAATTTGCACTGGCAAACGATCGTGATGCTGGGCTGTCTGATACCCCTCGGTATCGCGATGGAAACCACGGGAACGGCTAGTTTCATTGCCGCAAAGCTGATTGGAGAATTGCAGACCTTCGGTCCTACCGCTGTCTTGTCGGGTCTCTATCTCGTGACAACTGTACTCACCTCCCTGATGTCCAATAATGCCACCGGGGTGCTGATGCTCCCCATTGCGTTGAGCCTGGCCGCAGCTCTTGGTACCCGGCCAGATCCGTTCGTATTCTCGGTCATGTTTGCCTCCTCGGCCAGCTTCATGACACCCATGGGGTACCAGACCAACACCTTTGTATTTGGTCCGGGTGGATACAAATTCTTCGATTTCCTGAAGGTCGGGACACCCTTGAATCTGATCTTTTGGATACTCGCGACCCTCTTCATTCCCTTCTTCTGGCCGTTTCATTAAAAGACTGCTCTGTGTTCTAGATGTTACGTTCCAAGTTCCAGGTTCTACGTTGCAACGAGCATTCAGCTTGCCCCTTGAACCTTCAACTCCCACACATCGTCAGCTCTCCCCCTACCTTGACTTGTCGGCGGTTTGGTTATAGAAACAGGGAATCCAACCGAGGAGCAGAGTAGAGCCATGTGGAAAAAGACTGAGTTGCCACAATCTTCCAGCGATTACATTTCGTCGGCAGCAGCCCCAAAAGTCGTAGAGGAACGAGCGATTATTGGGGTATCCATCCTTCTAAAAGGCGATCTAAGCGGAGAGGAACACCTGCTAATCCAGGGACAAGTGGAGGGCACGGTAAGGCTGGATGGGAATAATCTTACGGTGGGATCCCAAGGGCGTGTCAAGGCGGATATCCACGCCAAAGTGATCAGTGTGGAAGGTGAAGTCCGCGGCAACTTGTTTGGCCAGGAGAAGATTATTATTCGAAAGACGGGCAACGTCAAAGGGAACCTCGTTTCCCCCCGTGTGAGTTTGGAGGAAGGGGCTACCTTCAAGGGCAGCATCGACATGGGGAGCCAGGATCAAGAAAGCCCCAGTAGTCAAACGGTCAAAAAAACAAAGCCCACGAGTCCCTCCAGCCCCGGGAAAGCTTCAACAAAAGGTGTGCGCTCAACCCCTAAGACGACCGAGATGCCTCTCGGCCGAAGAGAATGAAGTGGCTGTGGAAAGATGCGAGATTTCGACCGCGCCATCACAACGTCAAGAAGCTACCCAAGCCCGAGATTCAGCGCTCGCTGGCCCTCAAGAAGCTGACCGGAAGGCTGCGCGCGGAGCAACGTTACAACCTTCTCGACCTGGGTTCTTCTGTACGTCAGAACGTTGAATTCTGCTCGTCCTTCTGCAGGAAACTCTACATCGAGGATTTCTACTGCACCCTAAGCTCGTTCGATTTTCTGTCACCGGAAGACGGGGTTCCCCTAGATACCGTTTACCAGTATCTGCTTCCTTTTAAGGCCGGAACCAGCTTTGACATCATTCTTGCTTGGGACCTGTTCAACTATCTGGGTGAGCTGGCGTTTCGGGAGTTGATGGCACATCTGGCTCGCTTCTGCAGGAAGGACACCCTTTTGCTCGCCTTCATCTCTACGCGTAAGTCCATTCCTGAACGTCCCATAAAGTACTCGATCATCGATGCCGAGACCATTATCAGTCAGAAATTCTCCGACATTATTCGCCCCTGCCCTCAATATCGGGAGCCACAACTCACCAAACTGATGCCCGAGTACAAGGTGCTAAATTCCTTTCTTCTCCGCAATGGTTTCAAAGAATACCTCTTCGCGTTCGCACCTGGGAATCACGGAAAGAGACGTTTCTTGAGATAATCCTACGGATGCAACTATTTTACCTCCTTCTGGTGCTCAGCGTAGCCTTCCTACCGCTCAAGGCCAGCAAAGTTCCGGGGAACGCGTCTTCCGCTCCCCCGCAACAAAGTCTCCCGCTCGAAGCTGATCTGGTGCGCACCAACAACGTTGGTGTTGCCCTGATGGAGCAACTGAAGTTCGAGGAGGCAGGCCGGCAGTTCCAGAGCCTGCTCATTTTGGATCCAGAGTTCGTTCCCGGACATGTCAACCTGGGAATCTCAAAGTATTATTCTCAGGAATACGAAGAGGCTCTTAAGTCTTTCCAACAGGCGCTTAAAATCAAACCCGACCAGCTTCAGGCCCTTTACATGATCGGGCTCGTACATCGCATCCAGGCCAAGGCGGCAGAAGCTCTTGAATCCTTTCGGAAGGTTTTCGCCATCGACCCTCAAGACCCCTCTACCAACTACTTTCTGGGGTTACTATACCGGCGCGAAAGAACATTTGACCAGGCGGTGTTCCACTTGAGAAAGGCCATCGAAATCCAGCCCTTTAATGCTTCGGCTCGATACAACCTGGCCATCGCTCTGCAAAGAAGTGGACAGGGCGAGGCGGGAAAGAAGGAGATGCAGGAGTTCCAGAGACTGCAGGGACAGTTCGGCACTGACACGGTTGGTTTACAGTACCTGGAGCAGGGAACCTACTCACTGGTTCTGGATCATCTGGACCCTTATCTGGACACCCCTTCTGATGCCGCCGATACGGTCTCCATTACCCTGAAAGAAGTCTCTTCTGAAGTGGGGTTGCAAACCTCAACCCGCCGCCGCCCTCTTTGCCAGCAAGAAACCTCACCAGGTTCCCCAGTCCCTCGAAGCGTCCTCGAGGGTCTGGGGAGCGGGATCAGTTTCGGGGACTTCGATGGTGACGGATGGTACGACTTATTCGTTGCTGACTCATCCCTCTCGAATAGCGGGAACCGACTTTTTCGAAATGTACTGGGCCACTTCGTCGAGGTCACAGAAAAGGCCGGCCTGGCTGGTACGGGCGCTACCATGTCAGGAATCTGGTTTGACTACGATAACGATGGCGGGCTCGACCTCTATCTGGTCCGGATAGGACCCAACCGTCTCTACAATAACCAGGGTGACGGTACCTTCTCCGATCAAAGCTCTGAAGCCGGAGTCGCCGATGATGGTGTGGGCGGCACAGCGACAGCCGTAGACTTTGACCATGACGGTGATCTGGATATCTACGTCGCTAACTTCCTGGCCCCGGAGCGAAGCGAAGGAACGGTCACAGGTTTCCAGGCACGAGGACACAAGAACGTTCTCTATCGCAACAACGGTGACGGAACATTTACCGACGTCGCAGAAACTGCCGGTGTGGACGACGGGAACTCTTCGACCAGCGCCGTGTTTGCCGTTGACTTCAATAACTCCAGGGACGTCGATCTCCTTGCTTTGAATTCGGAGACTGCCCCGGTGCTCTTCAGCAACCAACGCGATGGGACATTTCGGAGGCTGGATCTGCCCTTCGAGCAGCCCGTGCTGGCGCTGGCGCTGGGCGACGTCAATCGGGATGGGAGGATGGACCTGGTAGCCGGTCTCGGAGGCCCCGCTCCAAAGACCAGTCTGTTCTGGAACGTCTCGGGAACCTCCTTCCGGCCAGACCCTGGAATAGATGCTCTGTTGCCCGGACTAGAAGCCGTCGCTCTCCAGACCCTTGATACTGACAACGACGGAGACCTGGACATCCTTGCCCTGGTTCGGGAAGAGTCTGCCGGCTCGACCACAACCTCTCTGCACCTTTTCGAGAATCGAAGAGGAGACTGGGTAGAGGTCAGTGGTAGCTTCGTGGACCACCGCGACCTCGCGGTGCGGGGTCTGAGCGTGGCCGACTTCGACAACGATGGAGACCTTGATTTCGCGGTCGGAGTCAACCGGAGCCTGCCTCTGCTGTTCCGGAATGACACCGAAAGCCGCAATAACTGGCTGCAGTTGGAGCTGGTCGGAACAAACAGCAATCGGCCTGGCAGTGGTACCAAGGTGGAAGTTCTGGCGGGCCGTCTCTGGCAGAAGGCCGAAGCCCTGGGAGGGCACGGCTCCATGAGTCAGAATCCTCCCCTCATCCACTTTGGCCTGGGATCCAACCGACCGGATGCAGTCCGTCTCCTGTGGCCGGGAGGCGTGCTGCAGTCGGAGATTGATCCGTCGATCAACCAACGCTTGCGGATTCAAGAACTGGACCGCAAGGGGACGAGTTGCCCGATTCTCTATGTGTGGGACGGATCCGATTTTCGCTTCCAGACTGATTTTCTTGGAGGCAGCGCTTTTGGAACCCTGGTAACGCCCGGAACCTATAACTATCCGGATACGGATGAGTACATCAAGCTTTCGCGGCAGGACACCACCCTGAAGGAGGGGAAACTGGCCATCACCCTCAACAACCAGCTCGAGGAGATCATCTTCTTTGATCAGCTAGAAGTGGTGGTCGTTGACCACCCGGAGGACTTTGAGATCCATCCCGACGAGAAACTGCTCCCGGGTCCTCCTTACGATTCTTTTCGTGTACTCACGTTCCAGAAACCGCGCCCACCGATATCTGCGACCGATGGAAATGGCCGCAGTGTTCTGGAAAAGATCCGCTATATCGACCGTGTTTACCCGGTGCTCTTCGAGCCGCTTCCGTTCAAAGGCTATGCGAATTTGCACGAACTGGTGCTGGACCTGGGAGAGACGAGAGACGAGAGGGTCCTGCTCCTGATGCACGCCTGGATCGACTACGCGGACAGCACCAGCAACCTGGCAGCTGCGCAAGCAGGTATCCATCCGGTCATGCCATACCTGCAGGTGGAGGATGAAAGCGGCCACTGGGTGACAGTGCAGGAGAGAATGGGCTTCCCGGCCGGACTTCCCAAGCCCATGACCGTCGATCTGACCGGAAAGTTTTTGTCCCCTTCCAGGAAGGTCAAGATCGTCACTAATCTGCGCATCCACTGGGATCAGATACTGGTGGAGAGCACACCCGCCCGCCAAGACTTGCGGACCAGCCGGCTGTCGCCTTCAAAAGCTACCCTGCAGTTCGGAGGATTTCCTGAATTCTCCAGTTCTGACGGACTTGAGCCCAAAACCTACAACTATTCAAAGAGATCGAGAGTTGCTCAATGGAAAACCCACATGGGTGCCTACACAAGGTACGGCGATGTTCGTCCCTTGCTTCTGGGACTTGATGACCTTTTCGTCATCACTCGTTCGGGAGACGAAATCGAGGCGCTCTTCGAGGTGGCTAACCTACCTCCTCTGCCCCGTGGCTGGACACGAGACTATCTGGTGTTCGTAGACGGCTTCGGGAAGGACATGGATATCAATTCCGCATCATCTGATTACGTTGGTCCCCTGCCCTTCCACGGTATGACCAGATTCCCTTACCCGGTAGGTGAGGGATACCCCAACACCTCGCTCCACCGGGAGTACTTGAAAACCTGGAACACCAGGGTTGTCAATGAATGGCTGCCTCCATTGAACCATCGTGGCCGTTCCGTCTCCCAATCCCCATTCGATTCCAGAATCCAGATCCCCAATCCTGATTCTTCCGTGGTTGACGGTGGTGGGGAAGCGGGGGAGTTGAAAAGGAAAGAATGAGAGGTCTCTCCGGGCCACGGCCTCAGCAGCTGGGCTGATGGCAAACGTTCCAATAACGGTATCCAGTAGCCGACACTCAAAAACCTACAGCCAGCAACCCCGCATCCCGACCCTGTGGACCTGAAATTCTGAGGATTCAGAACATCTTACCGGCTATTTTTCTTTTCCGTGGGTGCGACATGGGTTAGAGTCGTTTTCCGATGAACAAGACTCATAATCGCCGACAATGGATGGCCGGGCTGGTCTGGACCATCCTGGGACTTATAGGAACCGCTCTCACAGGTATCTTCGCCACCTCTCTGTGGGTCGTTTCAAATCGCGAGACTGACTGGCTCGAGGTCGTCAATTTAGGTGCGCTGACAACTCGACCGCAGCGCTTCGCATTGCGCTATAGGCAGACCCAGGGTTGGCTGGTCAGCCACATGACCGAGGCAGTTTACGCCCATCTGGAAAACGGCCATCCGGTCGTCTATTCGTCACGTTGTACCCATCTTGGCTGTGCTGTCCACTGGGAAGAAACCCCCGGTGAGTTCCGATGCCCTTGTCACGGCGGCAAGTTCGACTCGGAAGGCACGGTCATCGCGGGCCCTCCACGTCTCCCTCTGAATAGACTGCCCGTCGAGATCCGCAACAACAGGGTGCGGGTGAGACGGGCATGAAACGTCTGCTTAGGTTTCTGGATGAACGCCTGCCGCTGAGATCGGTCTTACGGGCCCTTTTCTACGAACCCCAGCCTCCCAGTGTAGGTTGGAAACACACTTTGGGAAGCGCGTTGCTCTTTCTTATCACCGTGCAGTTTCTGACGGGAGGCGTGCTTCTGGCGTTCTACGCTCCTACTCCGGATCATGCCTGGGCAAGCCTCAAGCATCTAGCTGACCACAACACGATGGGCAACCTGGTGAGAGGGCTGCATATCTGGGGTGCCACTTTTCTCATAGTGATGGTGACTCTCCACATCCTGAGGGTCGTTCATGCGGGGTCCTACAAACGGCCTCGTGAGCTGAACTGGGTAATCGGACTGGCCAGCTTTCTGTTAATCCTTGGATTCTCCTTCACCGGCTATCTGCTTCCCTGGGATCAAAGAGGGTACTGGGCAACCCAGGTTGGGACGGAGATGATATCCACCGCACCCATATTGGGTCCTTTCGCGGCTACTCTCCTGCGGGGAGGAGCGGAACTGGGGGCCTACACTCTGAGCCGGTTCTTTGCGCTGCACGTTTTCTTTCTTCCCGCCCTGCTGATTGGAATGGTGTCTCTTCACCTCTATCTGCTCCGGGCGCACGGAATCACCCCGGAGTCCAAGGGGACAGATAAGAGACCCCACTTTCCGTTCTACCCGAAACAGATGCTGAGAGACAGCAGCACTTCTCTGCTGGTGTTCTTGCTGTTGCTGACCGTCGTGATTCTGTTTCCTGCAAATCTCGAGTCCCCGGCGGATCCTTCCAATACGGCCTATGATCCACGGCCTGAGTGGTACTTCCTGGCTCACTACGAGCTATTGCGAGCGGTGCCAGGGCCACCCGTCGTGGGCACAGTGATTCTGCCCACGCTGATCATTCTGGCCCTGTTTGCACTTCCCCTGCTCGACAGAGCTAAGTCGAGACACTGGCGGGAGAGAAAGCTGGTGGTTCTCATCGTAACAGCCTTCTTTGTCGCCATGTACGCAGCTTCCGGTTATAGCAAGATCTATCACTCCGGAAACCCAGTTGAGTTCTCAGAGAAAGCTCTTCCCTTGCCTGAAACCGAAAATCCCAACCAGATCAAGCATGGTCGGAGGGCGTTTATTCAGTATGAATGCATCAATTGCCACAAGCTTGGCAGTGAAGGGGGCCTGCAGGGACCGGACCTGAGTCAGGCCGGTTGGAAATTCAGCGTCGAGCATATGCGCGAGCAGATCCTAGATCCAACGGCGAGCAATCCGGATTCGACGATGCCGGCTTACGAAGGGAAGATCAGTGATGCCGAACTAGAGGCTCTCGTTCAGTATTTGAACCTGATGCTCTGACAGTTCTCCCCTATTTCACGCGCTTTCACACCGTTGCATACTGCACACTGTAACCACTTTATTATAAACTACTTACGCAGGTAGTGTGTTTCATAGAAACACACTGTATTTCCATAAGGTCCACGCAATATTGTTACCAAATTTTCAGAAGGACAATTGTCTGATGAAAGAAACCATGGACCTGACCAGCCCATTGGTAAGAGCTTCTAAGGCCGGCTCGATCAAGTTGCAGGAAATCATTGATGCAGGATGTAACGCCCCTTGTTCACTGGTCCTGCGTATCAGCCCTAAAGGGCTGAAGACGTTCACGTTAACATACCGAGCAACCAGGTCAACGGCGGAGCTGTTTGCGGCAGAGGGCGCTCAGGTCGTGGTTTCGGACTTGAATGCACGAACGGCTGCGGAGACGGTGGAAGGGATCATCGATGCGGGTGGGGACGCCATCGAAACGGTAGGCGATGTAGGCAACTCCCAGGATACTGAACGCATGGCGGCAGCCAAAGTTGTGAAGATCCGATAATTGAGATACCTCAACAGATTGCTGATGTACAGAAGCTCTCAATTGAGTGGAAGCCAAAGGGAAAGAATGAATAATGGGGTTAAATTGCTTCAAAAGCCCACATAATCATGAAGAAAATCGGCTTCGTACTCCTGATTCTGCTCCTTCCAACCGCTCTGCTATTCTTCTTTCACTTCCTCAGCAAATACTGACTATTACGATAATTTCCCTGTTTCTACCTACGGCTCTCTTCGGCCACGGAGGGCGTACTGATTCACTCGGATGCCACCACGACCGTAAAAACGGGGGGTACCACTGTCACAGTGGTCCATTGTCTGGGCAATCCTTCGGCTCAAAAGAGGAAGCACTGTGCAGCCTTGAGGGCTCCTCTACGGAATTGGGCATTAATATATCTTCTCCGTGGTCATTATCTGGCGCTGCGCCCTATCATCGAGACCTTTATGGTGGTTGGATAGATGCAGATGGAGATTGCCAAAATACCCGGCAGGAGGTACTAATTGCTGAGAGCCTTGTTCCTGCCAAACTCGAAAATGTAGGGTGCCGAGTGATCTCCGGGAAGTGGTTAGATTTCTACACAGGGCAGACCTTCACCAACCCCAGTGATCTTGACATTGATCACTTCATTCCGCTTGCAGAGGCTCATCGTAGTGGCTCAGATGGATGGCTGCCAGAGCGACGCCGGAATTTTGCCAACGATTTATCATACCCGGGGTCCCTAGTTGCAGTTTCTGCATCCGTGAATAGGTCTAAAGGCGACCGGGACCCTTCTGGATGGCTACCTCCCAATGTAGAGTTTATTTGTGAATACACTCGAAACTGGGTTAATACAAAAGGTTACTGGGGACTCAAAATGGATGACGCGGAAAGGATTAAGATTGATTCAGTCTTGGAACAATGTGAGTAGATTCATGTGGGGTTCTAGTACATCGCTATATGCTTGACACCTAATTCTAGACCTGGGCTGGCGATCCCGTTTCCAGTCGCAATGGAGAGGGCTTTGAAATTTATATTTTGTAATTTGGTGGTTATTCTTTTTTCCATGGCAACAGTTCCCTTTGCTAGTGAAAACCAAGTGAAGATTAGTAAAAGAAACTCTTTAACATGTATATCTTCCAAGGGCATACCAAATCACTCTGTTGGGCAATTTCCCACCAAGGGTAATCCTCATAGGTTCCGTCCTCAAAATCTGCAGTACTGTTTTCCCTCCAAACCGAACAACAATATAACCTTTAAAAATATTGCTAGAGTTGTAGGTATCACAGTCACTGGCATTCCTATTAGACCCGGCACTGCAGATTGGCACGATGCATCTTCACCAAGAAAGCATAGTAGAAATCCTTCTTCTGGTTGGAACTTAGAAGCAATCAGACCCTTTGAAACAATCTTTGGGATTGATGATTACAATGCACATGTAGACCACAGGGGACTTTATCATTACCACAAAATAACCAGTGAGTTATTGAAAGTTGGTAAGACACTAATTGGTTATGCTGCCGATGGTTACGAAATCCATTATTTAGGAAAAAGAATTAAGTCATCGTGGCAGTTAAAAAAAGGAATACGTCCAACTAGTCCGTTTGGTAATTATGATGGAAGTTTTAAACAAGACTATGAGTATGCAAGAGGGTCGGGCGATTTAGATGAGTGTAACGGTAGGGAATACAATGGAAAGTATACGTATTTTGCAACAGAAACGTTTCCTTTCTTCCCGAGGTGTCATTGGGGACATATTGGTAGGGATTTCTTACGACCATGAGGCGGGCTCCAGTCGATATACTGGATCATCTCGACCGGGTAATTCCTCTCCGATTTTAGGAGGGCGGACCTGAGGGAGGTGGGGGTACTCGCGTGGCTCGTATTCCAGGTCGGTATCCTGAATGATGGCTATATCTCCTTGAACCCATTCCAGCGCAGTTTTCATAACGTCACCTCTCCCCCAAATCGCGTTCATGTCTCAGGAAAATGCCGCCTCGGCGCCCTGGGGATCGCTCGCCAGGCTGCTAAGAACACTGGCAGTGTCATCCTTCTAGGCATCGTCGACAAGGACAACTGAAACTTCAGAAGAACCGACTCGTTTGCCCCGACCCGTAAATCGGTCACGATGCGCCTGGAGCGTAATAGCCCTTCCGATGCGTCACTTTCAAGCCGCGCTTCTTGACTAGAACCTTTACTTTTCGAAACTCTCCATCTCGACTGCCGTTGCTTGAAACATAGCCCAGGCTTACCTGGTTCTTGATCTCCTCGTTGATCTTTGCGAATGCTTCACGGAGACGATTCAGATCGGCCTTGGACTTAAAAAAACGCCCTCCCGTCGCTTCTGCAAAGGTCTTCAACTGGCCGAAATCGGAGTGGTGTTCTCGGCTTCTCACACCGATTCCAAAAATGATGACATCCTGCTGTTGAGCGGCACGGATGGCATCACCTGCCTGGTAATAACTCTGGGTGTCGGCACCGTCGGAGAGGACAATCATCACGCGGCGACCTACCTCGTGCCGCAGAAGATCTTCGGTAGCAATCACAATTGCGTCATACAGCTTGGTCGCTCCACCTGGAGGAACCATGTTGTAAATTTCCGATTCAAGCTTCTTCAGATCGAAAGTAAAGTCCTGCACCAGACCAACTTCACTGTCGAACTGAAGCACAGCAGCCAGGTCTTTCTTCTCGCGCAGTGTGGCCTTCAGAAACTCGACAGCCGCCTGTTGTTCGAAAAACAGCTCGTCTTTCACACTGCCGCTGGTATCCACCAACACTACAATGGTCAGGGATCTGGCGGTTTCACCTGTCTCGTAATGAAAGAACTCTAGATTCTGTCGGACTCCGTCTTCGTAGACATCAAAGTCCTGAATGGCGAGATCCCTGGCATACTCACCGCGCTTGTTCCTGACCGTGGTCAGGACATTGACCACGTCTACTTCGGCCCGAATAACGGTTGCCTGACTAGGATCATCCTGCGCACGGAGGACGGAGCTCCCCCCCCCCACCGTCAATAGGATAGCACTGCCAAGGAATCGCAGGGTCAATCGCGTTGGCTCGATGTTCAATTCTCCCTTTTCCAATAGCCTGGAGGCGTCTGATACGAAATCTGTTTAGTCACGATCGCTAGAAAGGCATCTTTGTGTTGCCAGAAACGTGTAGACGGCGGCTACTCCGAGATAAATCAAATCGAACACAAGCCCCTGCTGCCCGCTGATCGTCACCCCGAGATTCAATATGAAGGCGGGGGTCAGACTGTATACCGCAATCGTAAAGCATTCCCGATAATCGAGCCTGGTCCCGAGTCGTGCAGCGGCAGAAGCGGCACAGAACATGAGCAGCAAAGCCTGCATACTCTTCACCGTAAACACAAAGATACATCGTACGAGAAAAACAGTAGGAAAGAAGATGAAGCTGAGCCACCCTGCCCAGTCCTGCCACCTCTCCGGACCGCCCACTAGGGTTATGAAGGGCGCAACATCTCTCCAGTTCCAGGTGCCGGAGCCGCCTTCCACGAGTAGCGAGAACTCCTCCCTTTGGAAAACAGCAGCCGGGGGTTCGAGATCTTCCAGTATCTGGAGATCCTGGCTCTCGGTATAGACAAAAGTAGTAATCTGCTCCCCGAAATAACGGCGCACCAGAGGCTGCTGGCCTTCGACCTGGAGCTTCCCGTCCTGGACAGAAATGGGCGGTAGATTGTAGCTCGCCCAGTTCACAAACTCTTTGATCTTCGGAAGTTGCACCCAAGTTTCGACGAGGGCAAAGGTCAGTGCAACCAGCACGCTCATGAAGAGCAGATAGCGGAGTGTCCAAGCGAGAGGCTGTCTGAAGATAAGAGGGTAGAAGTCGAACTCGGTTACAGCCAGATGTGCCTGCTTCACAAAAACAAGGGGAGCTCTCAAGATCGAATTCATTAATTGCTCCTTCTTCCTTTTCACGCAGGAAAAGAGTAAGGATGCTGGCCAGATTTCCGAAGAACTAAGCCTTCAGCAGACTCTTCGAAGGCTTCTTCCAGCCCGTTGAAGGTCCCACGGACTGCCGGTACTCAGTCCTCGCCGTAATAGAGAATTCGGTTGCAGGCTTCGCATGTCGCGATGCGGGTGGCAGTCTTCACTTCCGCAATCAGCTGTGGCCTCAACACAACATTACATGCCTGACAGGATCCGTCAACAATTTGGGCCAAAACGTGACCGCCCCGTCCCGTAGATATTCTCCGGTAGCGAGCCACTAATGAAACAGGGATCGAACTGACCAGACTTTTCCGTCTGCCATTGAGCTCGACAATCTGGGTTTCTGCCTTGGATAAAAAGGACTGGGCCTCCGTCTTTTTCTTCTGAACCTCGGCATCCTTTTCCTGGAACTCCTTTTCTCGAGCGCCCGACTCACCAAGACAGTCTTCCACCTCCAGCATCAGTTCCAGTATCTGATCTTCCTTCTCACCAATGCGGTGCTCGATCGTCTCAATCTCTCGGAGGACGGCCTGATATGCCTTGTTCGTCTTAACCTCCATCAATTGCGTCTTGTACTTGGAAAGCTGCTCCCGTAACAATGCAACTTCGTTCTCCGTGCGGCGCTGTGCCTGCCGCTGATCTTCGAGCTGCTGCCTGGCCTGGTCGACAACATTCTGGTTTTCATCAAGATCCAGCTCGAAACCTGAAATCTGATTAGGAATCCGGTCAAGCTGCTGCTGCAGCTCTTTCAGCTCAAAGTCCAGTTCCTGCAAGTCCTGGAGCAACCGCAATTCCTGCTGAACCGTCAATTCTTCTGTCATCCGTTTTCTCTAGAAGCCCGCGGCCGCTTTCACCGCGGACTGTCTACTGGGATCAGTGGTGGGCCCAGTAGGACTCGAACCTACGACCATCTGATTATGAGTCAGGTGCTCTAACCAACTGAGCTATGGGCCCACGGACTTCTGAAACTTCCAAGCCGGGATTCGTGGTCAAGCAGCCTACCAGGCTCCTGTGCCGGCACACACACAAAAAAAGCGCCCCACTCGGGACGCATAGCAGTCCGTGGTGAAAGTCCCACAGGCCGCCGAGCTTCAAAGGCCCTCCTGTCCAGTGTTCTCGAGGAAGGCCTTCAGCGTCCGACTCCTGGAAGGATGGCGCAGCTTACGCAGCGCCTTCGCCTCTATCTGGCGAATTCGCTCTCGAGTTACGCAGAACCTTTGCCCTACCTCCTCCAGAGTGTGTTCACTCCCGTCGCCGATCCCGAAGCGCATTCGAATCACCTGTTCTTCTCGGGGTGTCAGAGTCTCGAGAACAGACCCAGTCTGTTCTTTGAGATTGAGATTGATCACGGCTTCAGAAGGAGAGATGACGCCGCGATCCTCGATAAAATCTCCCAGATGACTGTCTTCCTCTTCTCCAATAGGTGTCTCCAGAGAAATCGGTTCCTGGGCAATCTTGAGGATCTTCCGCACCTTGTTGACTGAGATGTCCATCTTTTCAGCGATCTCCTCGGAGCTGGGCTCCCGGCCGTTCTCCTGCACCAGAGCCCGTGATGTCCGGATCAACTTGTTGATTGTCTCAATCATGTGTACCGGAATCCGGATGGTACGAGCCTGGTCGGCAATGGCACGGGTGATCGCCTGCCGTATCCACCAGGTCGCGTAGGTGGAGAATTTGTATCCCCGGCGGTACTCAAACTTATCCACGGCTTTCATCAAGCCGATGTTGCCCTCCTGAATCAGATCCAAAAACTGAAGTCCCCGGTTGGTGTACTTCTTGGCTATAGAAACAACCAGCCTCAAATTGGCTTCCACCAATTCCTTCTTGGCGATATCGGCTTCCAGTTCGCCATGCTTAATCGTGGCGAGCGTTCTCTTTAGCTCAGTTGCGCTTGCCACGACCTCCTCCTCGATCTCCTGGAATTCCTTTTGAATCTCCCGGCTGCGTAGCTTGATTTTCTTGACTTCGTCCAGTTTGAGCGAGGACTCCTGCAGCTTCTTGAGGCGCTTCTGTTCGCGCTCGAGAGCCACGATCCTGTCTACTGCATTCTTCACCGCATTAACGAGTCTTTCGTGAATCGGAGGTCTGAGGTTGAGTTTCTGCACCTGGCGGGATATAGGGATTCGATAACGGGCCAGGTTTGCAAGGAGCCTCTTGTAGTTTGCAGTATCTTTCTTGGCCCTGCGGAGTCTGCGACGGATCTTTGTCGCTTCCACCTCCAGCTTCCTGATCTCGTTGATGCGCCTTAGAATCGAGCGGTGGCGTTTGAGCCGAAGCTCTTCGGTAATTTCGTCCTCGGGGAAAAGGACGAAGGTCCTGATATTGAGCCTCTCCGCTTTCAGCAACAAGGCATATTTTTGAATTTCTGCCACCACCACCGGCGAACGGGAGAGGGCCTTGAGAATAACTTCCTGTCCCTTTTCGATTCGCTTTGCGATCTCAACTTCACCTTCCCGGGTCAAGAGAGGAACGGTGCCCATCTCTCGCAGATACATACGGACTGGATCATTCGTTTTCTCGAGAGACTCCTCGGGAGTTTCCACCCCTTGCCCCTCTTCACCTGCCTTGGGGCTAATCTGGTTTTGGGCAGCATCGAACTGCTGCTCTGAGTCGATCACTTCGATGCCAGCGTCACCGAAGAGTTCGAAAATTGCGTCCAGCTCCTTAGCCGAATGAAGATTCTCAGGCAAGGCATCGTTAACCTCGTCATACAGAAGGTAGCCCTTCTGTTTCCCCATGACGAGTAGTGCCTTCAACCCTTCGTACTTATCTTCGAGCGACAACCGGATTCCTCTCCATTGCGGTTTGGGCTAAAAAAATAGTGTAAAGTGGCCAGTCAACCCAGATCAAGCTGGCTCCCCTCTCTGATCCAACTGAATCCGCCTCCGTTCGATACTCTGTAACTCTTCAAGCAGCTGGTCAATCACAGGCGAAGAAGAATCTCTCTCTTCCTCCAGCCTGATCTGCTCTCGAATCCGGCGCTTTTGCTCATCCAGCTGGAGTTTCCCTAGACTGCGAATACTTTCCAGGATAATCGTCTCGTCTTTGGTTACGAACGATGAGCTTAGACTCACCATCTCGAGAAGATCGACGTCCGACTCTTCCTCCAGAGCATCCCGAAGACTCAGGATATCGGGTTGGCAATTTCGTTTCCATAATTCCAGTATTTTCTCGACAAGCCTCTGGGTAGCCAGACCTCTTACAAGACCGGAGTCAACCCGTGGTTTCAGGAGAGGCCCCAGCTTCGGATCCATCAGGGCATTCAAAAGCAACGCTTCGGCAGGACGGACTTCGGTGCCAGGTGTGCTGGCGTTATCGGGCCCGCCTTTCTTCCGGCTCCGAAAACGTCGGACCTGCTGTAAGACGAGGTCGGGGGCAACCTGCAGACGAGATGCTACTTTGGAGACGTACTCAGACCTTTCGATCCGATTCTCGATTCGTTTGAGCAGGGCACTGATTTGATCGACAATTTCCTGTTTTCCGCGCGGACCGAAGGCATCTCGATGTTGTGAGATACAAAGGTCGAGAACGAAGTCGATGCCGGGGAGAGAACGCACGAGCTCTTCACGATACGCCTCAGCCCCATGCCTGTTAATGAAGGTGTCGGGATCGGACTGCTCCGGGAGCCGAACCACATTCACCCTGATCCCTCCTTCCATGAGCAGTTCAATACAGCGCTGGGCTGCCCGTAAACCTGCCTCGTCCGAGTCATAGCTCAGAATGACTTGCCGGGTGTAGCGACGCAGCAGCTTGACCTGGTTCCCAGTGAGACTCGTCCCCAGGGAAGCGACTATATTGCGAAATCCGGCCTGAAAGGGAACGATACAATCGAAATACCCCTCCACCAGAATCACACAGTCGCGTCGTCTAATCTCCTGCTGGGACAAATCCAACGCGAAGAGATGAAAGCTTTTCTTGTAGAGGACAGTCTCGGGTGAGTTCAGGTACTTGGGAAATACCTGGCCCAGAGCTCGACCTCCGAAAGCAATCACGCGGCCCGATGCGTCTCTGATCGGAATCGTAATGCGCTCACGAAAATTGTCGTACAGCTGCCCTTCCTCATTCTTGCGGATCAGGCCGCACTTCAGTGCCAGCGATTCGGACAGGGTCTTTTGTTTCAGCAGCCGCAGAAGTCGATTACCGGGCGGCGCATACCCCAGTCCAAATCTTTCGATGGTCTCCTCTGAAATCTTTCTCTGCACCAGATAGCTGGATGCCTGAGGGCTGGCCTGCAGAGTCTCGCAAAAATACGCCTGGGCCGTCTCCATCAGAGACAGAAGGCGACCGTCGTCCCGGAGCCGGGCGGACATGCCGGGTTGTTCGGAAGGGAGAGGAATCCCCTGCCGTTCAGCCAGATACTTGACCGCATCCGGAAAACTGAGGTTTTCGATGAGTTGGACGAAACCGATGACATCTCCGCCCGCCTGACAGCCAAAGCACTTGAAGATCTGCTTACTCTCACTGACATTAAAGGAAGGCGTTTTCTCGTTGTGGAAGGGACAGAGACCGACCTGGTTCTGACCACTCTTTCTCAGACGGACATACCCGCTCACAACATCTCGGATGTCGTTACTGTCACGGACTTGCTCGATGTAGGACTCGTCAAAACTCATCGAAGCTCACCAGATCAGTGATGCAGGGCTACTATGGTCGCCCCTTCTTCTATCTGGAGCCGACTGACCTGTGGGTGCTCGGAGAGGAAGCTCGGCAACGCTCCCTGGAGACGCCCGCTACCAAACCTGTGGGCCAGTCTGACTTCCACAGCTCCAGACACAAAGGAATTTGTCCGCAAGCTGGATCACCTCTTCCACTCTTTTTCCGATCAGGTTCAATTCCCGATTCGTGTCCTCTATGATCTCCCTAGTAATTTGCGGTTTTCCAGGATGACTTTGCGCTCCCTGCCGACAGCCTCGCGCTGCGCCAGTTTGAGGTGCAATCTCTTTCACTCGATGTTGACGCTCGCCTCTTCATGGTCAATCCGGGTAATTCGTCCCATCCGCTTCAACCAGGGGGCCCCGACTTCCGCCCCAACCCTCAACACCTCGGACGATGGCCTCCAGTCCGTCTTTGGCTGAGACTCCTTGCAAAGCTCCATAACCTTATGGAATCCACCCAGCCTCAGCGTCGCGGAGTCCATGAGGTCACCGATTCGGGGCAGATCGGGATCGATTGATCAGACTGGCGACACAGCCGGCCCCGAATCCATTGTCGATATTCACGACCGTCACGTTTGGTGAGCAGCTATTGAGCATTCCAAGCAAAGCGGCAATTCCCCCAAAGGCGGCTCCATAGCCGATGCTCGTGGGCACTGCTATGACCGGACACTCTACTAAGTCCCCGACTACACTGGGAAGAGCTCCCTCCATACCCGCCACTGCCACGATCACGGTGCACTCAATGATTTCCTCTCTCAAGCTCAGCAGGCGGTGAACGCCAGCCACACCACAGTCGTAGCTGGTCAACACCTCATTGCCCATGACCCGGGCAGTTACAGCCGCCTCCTCGGCTACCGGGATGTCCGATGTTCCCGCCGATACGACAGCAATGGTTCCGACTCCCCTGATGTTCTTGTCGCGTTGAACCGCAACGACTCGAGAGCGCGGAAAGTGCTGGGCCTCAGGACAGAGTTCCCGGACCGCCGAAAATACTTCCTGGGACGCCGCTGTGATGAGCAGGTTCTCGTGACGCTCTAGAAGACTCGCGGCGATGGCTAGAATCTGCTCTGTCGTTTTTCCCCGTCCAAAAATAACTTCGGGAAACCCCTGACGCAGGTGTCGGTGATGGTCAACCTTCGCGAATTCAAGATTCTGGTAGGGAAGATCCTTCAGGAAGCGGAGAAGCTCGTCCTCAGCAACTCTGCCGTCCTTGAACTGCCTCAGCACTTCAGGGAGTGTATTCGTCACGGTCTGTATGGTAACCGCTTACCAGTTTCCTGGAGAAGGCCGAATGGCAGTATTCATGATTCCCTCTGGTCTTCCAGAACCGCCTTACGGCTCAGCCGAATTTTATTCTGTGCATCAATGTCCAGGACCTTGACCAAGATCTTATCTCCCCGCTTGACCTCGGAGTGGATATCCTCGACTCTCCTGTTGGCTATTTGAGAAATGTGAAGCAGACCTTCGGTTCCCGGCAGGATCTCGACAAAAGCACCGAAATCCAAGACTTTCACCACCTTACCCAGATATGTCTGCCCCTTCTCCGCGCTGGCTGTGAGTTCCTTGACGTGATCGATGGCCCTCTGTGCCGAAGACTCGTCGGCTGAGAAAATCTGCACAGTTCCATCATCCTCGATGTCGATCTTGACCCCATACTCTTCGCACATACCACGGATAATCTTGCCACCGGGGCCGATTACCCCGCCGATCTTGTCGGGGTTGATCTGAATAGTCAGAATCCGCGGTGCGTAGGCAGACAGGCCGGAACGAGGCTGGTCGATTGTGGAGGCCATCGTCTCCAGAATAGCAAGGCGCCCCTGGCGCGCCTGTTGGAGAGCTTCGGACATGATTTCGCGGTTCACACCTGCGATCTTGATATCCATCTGTAGAGCCGTGATCCCCTTAGCGCTGCCTGCCACCTTGAAATCCATGTCTCCGTAGTGGTCTTCGGCCCCTGCGATGTCCGAAAGAATCGCGTATTGATCCCCGTCCTTGACGAGGCCCATCGCAATTCCAGCCACCGGCGCCTTGACGGGTACTCCGGCATCCTGAAGAGCCATGCTCCCTCCGCACACCGTCGCCATCGAGGATGACCCATTCGACTCCAGGATGTCCGAGACTACCCGAACCGTATAAGGGAATTCAGTTTGGTCCGGCAGCATTGGAGTTAGAGCCCGCTCTGCCAGCACTCCATGCCCTATTTCCCGCCGGCCCGGGCCTCTCAGAAAACGTACTTCACCCACACTGAAAGGCGGAAAGTTATAGTGCAGCATGAAGGTCTTCGAGAAGTTACCTGTAAGACCGTCCACCCTCTGGACATCTTCCCCCGTCCCCAGTGTAACCGTGGCCAGAGCCTGGGTCTCTCCGCGGGTAAAAAGAGCCGATCCATGGGCCCGGGGAAGCAAGCCAACCTCCGTGTTGATCGGTCGAATCTGGTCGAAGGTACGACCGTCGAGCCTCTCCTGGCGGTCGAGGACCTGATGGCGGAACACACGCTCCTTGATCAGGCTGAAAATCTCGGCTGCCTGTTTGCGCTTGTCTTCATCTTCCTCGGGATAGGAGTCAACAATCTCCTCCTTACATTGCCGTAGCCGGGCTTCACTAGCTAGCTTTCCCTCCGTTCCGGAAACCTTCAGTGCCTCAAGGATGGAGGTCGTGCTCTTGTCAGATATCTCCTGCTCCAATGCCGAGTCGATTTCACTGGCTTTAAACTGCCATTTCTTCTTCCCCGTTTGGGTTGCCAGATCGCGGATGGCCTGAATAATTCGACGGATCTCCTGATGACCAAAGTCGAGAGCTTCAACGATTCTCTCTTCCGGGACCTCCCTGGCTCCAGCCTCAACCATCAGAACAGCCTCTTCACGGGCTGCCATGATCAGGTTCAGATCGCTGTTTTCCAGTTGGTTGAAAGTCGGGTTGACAACGAGCTTGCCGTCGACGATTCCGATCCGGATCGAGGCGATCGGGACGTCGAAAGGAATGTCGCTGCAATAAAGAGCAGCCGAGGACCCGATCATGGCCAGAATGTCAGGATTGATCTCTGGCTCGGCTGAGAGGACCAGAGCGATCACCTGGGTTTCGTGTCTGAAGCCTTTGGGAAAGAGGGGGCGCACGGGCCGGTCAATCAATCGACTCGTGAGCGTCTCCTTTTCAGTCGGGCGTCCTTCCCTCTTGAAGAACCCGCCGGGAATCTTACCTGCTGCGTAGGTATACTCGCGGTATTCGCAAGTCAGTGGAAGAAAGGGGAGAGCTTTGGGCTCTTTCTGAGAGCAGGCGGTAACCAAAATTGCCGTATCCCCATATCTAACCAGTACTGCTCCATCGGCCTGTTTCGCAATACGTCCAGATTCGATTGAAAGAGTTCGTTCGCCCAGCGGCAATTCTACCTTTAGTTCATCTGTCATTTTTTTAGTTTTCCTGTGGTGTTATTGAAGGAACCAGAACCAAAGCTCAATCTGCTATTCCAGCACCAAGCTGGCTCTTGAAACTCACTTTTCTGCGGCAGGAGACAATCCTTGACCAGACTCTCTCTCACAAACCCGGAACGGCTCGATCGGGTCAGGCAACCCGGGGATGGAGTGCTTCTTACTTGCGGAGTCCCAACCGGCCGATCAAATCCTTGTACCGAGTGAAGTCCTTCCTCTTCAAATAGTCGAGGAGGCGCCTACGTTGGCCTACCATCTTGAGAAGCCCACGTCGGGAATGGTGGTCGTGGTTATGACTCTTTAAATGGTCGGTCAGATAGCTGATTCTCTCGCTGAGGATTGCGACCTGTACTTCTGGGGATCCAGTGTCCGAGCCGTGCAGCTGATAACTATTTATAATATTGTCTTTTCGTTCTCTGGTTAGAGTCATTCTTTTTCGTTACTTCTTTAATCTGGGGCAATTTAACAAAAAACCCTCTTCCTTGTAAATAAAGCATTCGTTAGACCGGTCCCGTGCTGATCGGATTGGTCAAGAGCCTTAACGCAGGGACAAGGGCGAAAATGGGACGCTAACTAGTGCTGCTGCAGTCCAAGACTGAATCATGAAAAGTCGATGTTTCCTGCCAGGGATCCTAAGGAAGAAAAGGGGATCAGATAGAATTGTGCACCTGCAGCGAGACTGTCAGCCAGCTTCTCTTCCGGTATGAAAGTTGCGTTGCCAGGACCAACATCAACTGAAGTCGAAGAATTCGACCAGGACCCTTGACAGAAGGAGTCCAGATAAAGGCTGCTAGAATGGCGGGCGGAAAAATGGAAACGGACGTGCTGATCGTCGGAGCGGGGTTTGCTGGCGCCGCCACAGCCTATCACTTGAGCCGCAGCTTCAACGGCTCCGTTGTTGTTATTGAGGCGGAGCCTGAGCCGGGTTTGCATGCCTCGGGTTTGAACGCCTCCATGGTTATCCAGCCAACCCAGTCCGAGCCGGTCCGTGACCTGTGTATCCGTAGCCGTTCTTTCTACCAGGAGCATGCCGGCGTGACCGGTTTCAATCAGACCGGGTCGCTGATGCTGGGATCTATGTCGGTTCTGGAGAGCCTACGGGATCCCGAAACGTTCCAATCTGAGATCCGTTCAACCGCCGCGACGTGCCGGCAGGTTCCTTTACTGGAGGGCCACATTTTCGAAGGTGCCTTATGGACTCCAAGCGACGGGATTATGGATATTCGCCGACTGCTGCGTTTCTACATCCGAGCCGCAACCGAAAAGGGCGTGACCTTTCAGTGCGGCCAGAGGGTCAGGCAACTCCGGCTGGGAAAGCGTTTCGAAGTCTTGACGACAAGTGGAGAGATTAGCGCAGACCGCCTGGTCAATGCGGCAGGGGCGTGGGCAACACCCCTTGCAGAGGCGTCGGGGGCAACTCCCTTCGAGCTTTCCGTCTTCAAACGACATCTTTTTGTCCTTGACTCTTCGCGATCAATCGATCCAGAGTCCCCTGCGGTATGGAATCTGGACAAGGAATTCTACTTCCGCCCTTACTCGGGCGGCCTGCTCTTGTGCGTGTGCGACGCTGAACAGGTACATCGGCTGGATTCCAATATCGATCCGGAAATCAGGCAACACCTGGCTGAGATCTTGTGGAAGGAGCTGCCTGCTCTTCACGACACCGAGCAGAGAGAGGCGTGGTGCTGCTTCCGAGTTTTTACGGTCGACGAATTACCCTTGATCGGACCGGATCCGTCACTACCCGGATTCTACTGGGTAGCGGGGCTGGGGGGATACGGAATGTCAGCCAGCTGGGAGATTGGAAGGCTAGCCGCTCTCAGCATTGCCGACAACCAGGTCGCGCCACAATTTGACCCGATCCGGTTTCGGGAAATTTAAACACTCCAGCGAAAAAATTCCCTTACTCCGAGGGAATCAGAAAAGTCTTCCCTACGAAAGGGGCAGATCAAACTGGAACCTATCCTGCTTTACAGGAAATAGATGTCTGTAGGACTTGTCATGGATGAGTTTTTCGGTTCTTCTCACCGCCGGCACTCTATTTGTAGCTCGTCTCGTTCTGGGTCTGATGCCGCGCTGGGCTAGCCAGCGCCTTCCACATGGAATGTGCGATATGGAACTTTATTGAAGCTTAAGGTCCTCGATCAGGCGGAGGAGCAGGCGAGTGCGGGACTCGATCTGGGCATCCTTTCCACGTGTCAGCAGAACACGACTCAGTCCCACGGCTGCTCCCCCCAGCGCACCGACACCGGCAGCTGTTTTTCCGCCGGCCACCACACCGATCAGGGCACCCACGGCCGAGGTTTTCGCTATTTTGCCCAGGTCCTCTCCCTTGGAGGCACCTTCTTCGATCGTTCCTTCGCCATTTTTGACTTTTTCGTTAACGTGCTGGTCGATGCCGACCAGGGTTGCCTCGAGAGGAATGATTCGGCCATCGAGAAACCTGAGTTCTTCGAATCGAAGGCTCATCTGGGCCCTCCCCCGAACCCGTCCGGCCCTCTTGAGGTGTGAGATCTTTCCGTGCAGCTGGGTCCCTTCAGGTATGACAACCCCCCGTCGGAGGCGTACGTCTCTGAAGACCCGGGCTCGAAAAGTATCCCCCTTCTTGTTGAATTTGGTGCTAAGGGTATCGAGCAGCTCTACTTCAAACTCAGTCCCTGTAACGAGTACGCGGCGATCATCGGCCGATCTGGGGACCGATTCCCGAGGACCTTCGTCGACCGGTTCCTGTGGTGACTTCGGGGGAGAACGAACATCACGATCCGACGCGTCCGGTTGTAGCCCATAGCCCTCGTCGTAACCGTCTTCAAACCCTCGGCGGTAGGCAACCAGAAAGACCTCTCGCTCGTGCCGAGTTTCTTCATAGCCGTGATCGGCAACCTGAAACTCCTTGCGGTTTGCCAAATTGAATCGCCGCTGTGCCTGATGGTCGTCCCTTCCCGCCTGGCGCCCATCCCGATACCCGAGATCGTAAGCTTCGCGATAAGTTTGAGTGGCTGTGATCTTCTCAGCCGCTGAGTTCGGAAAGAGGCTTGGCCACATCGCTGCGGCTACAGCAAGTCTTGCTACGTTAGCTTGGATCCGAGCGTGAGAAGTCATTCCCCTCCCGAATTTTCAGAGAGCAGAATTCTGCCCTTAATGTCCTTCCATTTCATCAGAAAACGAGGCTTGACCCTGGGGATATCAATCAGCGAGTCCTTTCCTGCGGGCTGCAGGGTGCCGGTTTGGTCGCGAAATTGGAAGTAGTAGGTGTCGATATTAGAGGCTCCTCTTTTCTCAAAGACGACGATGTTCGAAAAGTGCCCCAGAAACGTGCCCTCCTGGGCGTAGACTTCTGCTCCTTTCAGGCTATCCTCGGGGACCGTCCTCAACAGGTTGTACAGCACCGGAAAATAAGCATCTTCCCGAACAGGATAAAAGACGTGCTCAAAGAAGAGTTGGCAGCCTTGCAGGACGTCGGACTCGATCAAATATTCTCCCATGATCTTGTTGACTCGACCCCATTTCGCAGTCCTGGGCTTTCCGGATATCTTGACCCGCAGGGGAAGGCCCAGGTCCGACAGACGGGCCGAGCAATCGTTTCCGGAAAAACCGGTCGGCGCGCAAGCCAACATCATGATCGACAAAAAGAACCACTTCATACTAGTACTTGTTGTCATGCATGCTAGCAGTCTAATAGATGGAATTGCCGACTGAAGGTTTCAAAATGGGACTCGCCGCTGTTCAATCCCCTCGGCGTGGTTAGTGAACAAATCTGTTGAAGCCGGGATACATGTTGTACCTCCAAAAGACATGCTCTGCCACTGTGGAGGGACTGAAAGGCACGCTGGCTGCTATCCGAACCAAGAAAGACCTGGAAGAGGAGCTTTCGAGACCTTCCAAACAAGACATTGAATTCGCCTCGACTCTCGAAGGGGCTGTCCTGATTCTGGGAGCCGGAGGGGAAATGGGCCCTACCCTGGCTTGGGAGACGGTTCCTCTTGGAATGGGCTATTTCAATGTGATTTGGCCGGGTGACGCGAACTCCTGTGCCTTCCACTCTCTGGGGGTAGCGAAGACTCCCCCGAAGATTCTCAACGTGACGGGTCCTGAAATCGTTTCCGTCAGAGAAGTGGCCCATAATTTCGGCGATCGTTTCGGTCTTCAGTAAGATTCCAGGGTCAGGAACAACCCACAGCCTTTCTCAGTGATGCCAGCTTCTGTCACCAAATGCTTGGCGCTCCTAAGGTTCAGCTTGGACAGCTGATTGCCCTGACTGCGAACTGGATCGCCCGGGGGGGGATCACGCTGGATAAGCCGACCAAGTTTCAGGTGCATAATGGCCAATTTTGAAAAAGAAGCGTCTGCGTTCTTGTGATCTCTCCTGAGGTCGCGGCTGGTGCTCCGTTCTTGCAACCGGCGGCGCCTTTGTTGAAGGTTAAAGGCTCCCGATCCGTGAGTGCGTGCCAGGACGAACCAGGCGATCGATCTCCAGACTCAGCTCAAGAACGGCTTTCAGTCGATCCAGTGGAAGCGCATTGGAACCGTCGCTGAGGGCCTTTTCAGGTTGCTGGTGAACCTCCAGAAAGATTCCGTCCACGCCGACAGCGACCGCAGCCCGGACCAAATCGGGAATGAATTCAGCCTGGCCTCCACTCGAGGAACCGGCTCCACCCGGCAATTGAACACTGTGAGTCCCATCAAACACGACCCGCGCTCCCAGCGAGCGCAGGATGGGCAGTGACTTGAAGTCCACAATCAGATTATTGTATCCGAACGACGCCCCGCGCTCCGTGATCAAAACGTCCACCGCCCCGGCAGCACGCGCCTTATCCAGGGCATGTCGGACATCCCGGGGAGCCAAAAACTGACCCTTCTTGATATTGAGAGGCCTTCCTGTTCCGGCTGCCCCGGAGATCAGATCGGTCTGGCGCGACAGAAACGCTGGAATCTGAATCAGATCCAGAATCCGCGCAGCCGCCGCCAATTGAGCAGTTTCATGAACATCGGAGGTTACCGGCAGCCCGGTTTCATCCTTGACTCGCTGGAGGATTTCCAGACCCTTCTCGAGTCCCGGCCCTCGAAACGAAGAAACAGAGGTTCGGTTGGCTTTGTCGAATGAAGCCTTGAAGACGAGAGGCATCCGCAGGTCCTGGGTAATCTCCTTCAATTGATGAGCCGTGTCCAAACAGTGCGATTCGCTCTCGATCACGCATGGACCTGAGATGAGAAACAGCTCGTTGAGTGTAGAAAAGCCTATTTGCTTCGGACGATCCGCTCCGGCACTTTCAGTACTCATCTCCCTCCATACGTTAACGTTTGTTGGGAGCTCTACGCAAAGGCGACCAGCGCCGATTGCGGAAGCAGCCGGCGGAAAAGGTACCGACCGCCTCAGCCGAGACCAGGGGGAGAGGCTTTTTCCAGTGCCCTTGATAGCTCCGTCGCGTCTTGCCGTTCGCAATGGTACTTCAGGGATGCCTCAATAAAGCTGACGAAGAGTGGGTGCGGCTTGAGTGGCTTCGACTTGAATTCGGGATGAAACTGGCAGCCCAAAAACCAGGGGTGATCCGCCAGTTCTACGATCTCCACGAAGTTCCGATCGGGCGAGTTACCGGAGATTTTCAAGCCATAGCTGGTCAAAAGTTCTTCATATTCACGATTGAACTCGTAGCGGTGGCGATGGCGTTCCGAGATCTCCCGCTCATCATAGGTACGGAATGCCAGGGAGTCGGTCTCCAACTCGCAGGGATAGGCTCCTAGACGCATCGTGCCCCCCATTTCCTCCACGCCCAACAACTCCCTCAGCTTGTAAATCACCCGGTGCTGAGTGGAAATATCGAATTCCGAGCTGTTGGCATCGAGACTGCAGACGTTGCGGGCAAACTCGATGACAGCGCACTGCATCCCCAGACAGATTCCGAAGTAGGGGATCCGATTGGCCCGGGCGTGGCTAATTGCTCGAATCATTCCCTCTATCCCTCTTGGTCCGAACCCCCCGGGCACCAGGACCCCATCGCAGTCGGACAACTTCTCCTGCCATTCATCTCCGACCAGGCCTTCCGACTCAACCCACTTCAGACGTACCCGGGCCTTGTGGGGAAGGCCACCGTGAAGGAGCGCTTCGTTGAGGCTCTTGTAGGAATCCTGGAGTTCGACATACTTCCCCACGATCCCAATCGTTACATTGTGCTGCGGAAGCTGGATCGTCGCGATCAACTCCCGCCAGGCATCAAGACAACATTCCGAGGCGGGAAGGTTGAGATCCTCACAGATAATGGTGTCCAGGCCTTCAGAATGCAGTGCCAGAGGAACTTCATAAATGTTCTCAACATCCTGCGCCGTGATGACTGCTTTGGCGGGAACGTTACAGAAGAGGGAAATCTTCTCCTTGATGTCTCTGGGCAGCAGTCGATCGGTCCGGCATAATACGACGTCCGCCTGGAGTCCAATCTCACGAAGATCCTTGACCGAGTGCTGCGTCGGTTTGGTCTTGAGCTCTCCCGACGTCTCCATGTAGGGCACCAGCGTCAGGTGCACAAACATGGCATTCTCACGACCAACATCGTTACGAAGCTGCCGAATTGCTTCCAGGAAAGGGAGGCTCTCGATGTCACCGACGGTACCCCCGATCTCGACGATCACCACATCGATGTCATCCGCCGCCAGCCGCTTAATCGTAGCCTTGATCTCGTTAGTAACATGGGGAATGACTTGAACCGTCTTTCCCAGATAGTCTCCGCGACGCTCTTTATCGATAACCGTCTGGTAGATGCGACCGGTGGTCGAGTTATTGGCCTTGGTGAGTCTGGCCGAGGTATATCTCTCGTAGTGCCCGAGGTCCAGATCAGTCTCAGCACCGTCATCGGTCACGAACACCTCTCCATGTTGAAAGGGACTCATGGTACCCGGATCAACATTGAGGTAGGGATCCAGCTTCTGAATGGTAACCCTCAAACCCCTTGCCTCCAGTAGGCACCCGATGGAAGCAGAAGCCAATCCCTTGCCCAGTGAACTGAGAACTCCACCTGTCACGAAGATATACTTTGTCGCCAATTCCTCACCTTTCCAGTTGTGATTGAGTTCTTTTGCTTCGCACTACAGACTCTTCAGAAAGCGCTACCGGTTTCATGAAAGTGAGTACTTGGTCAAATTCTCAAGAAGAGGTCTGACACGCTCTAGGTCTTCCACAGTGTCGACTCCGACACTGTCCTCCTCAACCGTCACTACCTGTATTGAAATCCCGCAATCGAGAAAGCGAAGCTGTTCCAGCTGCTCGGATTGTTCCAGTTCTGAGACCGGAATCTGTTCGAGGTCTCGAAGCAGTTCCCTACGGTATCCGTAAATTCCCAGATGCTTGAAATGTCTTCCCGATTTACCCCGGACATAAGGGATCGGATGACGCGAGAAATAAAGGGCCCTGCCACTTCGATCCGTGACGACTTTGACATTGTGCGGAGTCTCGATTTCACCCGCCTCAAAGAGTTCGACCCGCGCTGTGCTCATCAGTAATTCCGGGACAGCAGCAAAAGGCTGACACACCGCATCTATCGTTTTAGGCGAAATGAGCGGTTCATCACCCTGGACATTGATGAAGACATCACTTTCGATCCGAGCCGCCACTTCCGCCACCCGTTCAGTTCCGGATCGATGCGAGGAGCCCGTCATCGTGACCCGACCACCAAACTTTCGAACCGCATCGAGAATACGGGTGTCGTCAGTTGCCACAACCACTTCCGCCAGAGAGGCCGCCTGAAGCGACCGCTCATAGACCCATTGGATCATGGGCTTTCCAGCGATTTCGAGAAGACACTTCCCCGGTAGGCGGGCAGAGTGGTGCCGGGCGGGAATCACGCCGGTGATGCGCATGACCAAGCTTACAACAAAGCTTCAGGAGCAGGCAACATGGGAAGTCGAAGGGCGTAGGCAAGTCCCCAAATCGACCTCCAGGCACTCACACGATATCGGCTTTTTACTTGCTCACCTGTCCGAACGCATCACTACTGCCTCTTTCACCACACCTTCTTCCAGCAGCAGTTGGCGGAACTCGGTGGCGCCTTCCCGGCTTCCGAAACTGCCCAGGCGAATCCGAAACAGGGTTTGTCCTGCCTGGTGGATCTCAGAGATGGCAACGTCCGGGAATTGGTGGGCCAATCTGGCTTTGAGCCTGTTAGCGTTCGCCCAGTGCCGAAAGACCCCCACTTGAACGGTAAAGGCCCGTCTCCTGGTTGGCGGAGCTGCAGTTCGATCCGGGCTGGAGGGAACCCACTCTGCACGAGGGTTATCCAGTATATAGAGCTCGACCTGGGCCGTCCCCGGACCCACCATGTTGATATCTTCTGCAGCTCTTCGAGACAGGTCGATGATCCGTCCTTCAATAAAGGGACCTCGATCGTTGATCCGCACGACCGTTGACTCACCGTTATCAAGATTGACGACCCGGACCCAGGTCTCAAAGGGCAGTTGCTTGTGGGCAGCCGTCATGGCATACATGTTGTAGGTCTCACCGTTAGCTGTGGTCCGGCCATGGAACCCGGGCCCGTACCAGGAAGCAATCCCATTCTCGAAGAATCCACTCCCTGAGCCTATGGAAGTATCGACGGAGCGGATCGCAGGTGTACGACGACCACAAGCTGGCAGCAGAAGGAACAAGAGAAAAATGATCAATCCCCACCGCCACTTGCCTACACCCACCCTCCTTCGGTCCAGGGCCACGGCGCCAAACATAGTGATAAGAAGGATGGTGAACCCCCCCGAAAGTCGCATGCATTTCGGTTGTGTGGTCGTCTTCAGTGCCCCCCCGCGTCCCTCTAACAGGCGAGCCCCCCGATCGTTGACGCACCCTCCGTAACGCCGTCGAGATCCCCGTTCGAAGTTTATGATCCGTTGCGCTAGAATCGTTCTCGCCAGTCTCACGGATCGGGAGTAAATCAGCCGTAGAATGCCAGCTTCCCGCACCTCCACTTATTTTTCAATAGTTTAGAAGCCATATTGTCCAGATTCGGAGGCACCCATGCCCCGAGTCAACATCCTCAAACAGGTAAGATCCAACAAAGGATGGCAGCTTGCTTCCATTCCGAAAGACGAAAACGGCCGCTACCAGTGAAAATCCCTGGCACGAGGGCCAGTACTTCATCGAATGGTATGAGAGGGGCAAACGAAAGCGCAGAAAAGCCGGACACACAGCCTCAGATTCTCTCTCAGAGGCTCGCCACCGGAAGCACTGTTTCCCGTCAACAGCACGTGGAGAAATTCTGGGAATTGCAGAATTTCATCGGGTTCATACGGTTATCCATCCACCACTTTCAGGAGCTTTCCGCACCTATCCACACCCTGGCACAATCCCTGTCCAAGTCCCCCCCAACTGAGAAGGCCTAAAGCTCTTTTGATCCATAGTTTATGTGGAGCGGGAGACGGGAATCGAACCCGCGACGTCCAGCTTGGGAAGCTGGCATTCTACCGCTGAATTACTCCCGCTCCTTATGAGATCTCGTATCTGTCTCACTTTAAATTACTTCCGTATTTAAGAACTTGTCTATGCTGTCTACTGATTTCCTATCGTCTGTTTCGAAAAATGGACAGTAAATCAAACTGTTCATCAGCCTGAGAAGTATTTTCTCACAGCTGGGGATCAATTTACCAAATCACCCTCGAGATGCCGCTAGCTGCGGCCTGAAACGACGTTCTTCGACCCACTTCCGAATCTCGGACCTCAAGAAACAAACATTGGAGGTTGCCTTGCTGTATCCGGAGTAGTCGCCGCGGGAAGTCCGCTTCTATATTACGGATCAGTGAGGGTTTACGATCTCCGAGTCGTCAGTCTATCGGATCTTGAAAGCGGAAGGGCTAATCCGGGAAGTTCAGCAATTACAACGCACCGGGACCGCTGCCACTTCGTAAGCCGCTGGCTCAAGCACGATGATGGCGGGCCTTCCGTTGCTGCCGGGGATCTCCGTGGGGAGCCGGATCGTAGTACTTTTGGGATACAGAACCGGATCGCTCCGACGCCGATCGAGGAACTTGCCAACCGGAGCCATGGCTTCGCCGAACGGCTCCAGAAAGTAGTGCATTGGAATGATCCACCTGGGCTCGAGGTGCTCGATCATGAAATCGAGATCTAGGAGGGGAATCGTGTTGTGGTCTCCGGTAATTGCCAGCAGCACATCGCAGTGTCCGACGAAAGGAGCCAACTCGTCGGCAGTAAGTCCATAGCCGAGATCACCAATATGCATGACCCAGAGCTCGTCGAACTTTATGGAGTAGAGGGCATTGTCCATGGGATCGTGCTCAGTGTGCTCGGGGTGCTCGGCGGCACCGACCGCGACGACGGAGCTTCCGTCGATTTCAGCTTTCACCCCTTTCTCGACAATATCGAGTGCGTCAATCACCCGCGGAGAGCCTTTTACGAGCTTCGGATTTCCGTGGGCAAGATCGGTCAGTGAACTGCAGATCACCGTATCGCCTTCAAGAGAGGGGGTGGCCCTGGGCAGACCGTGTTTTTCGAGCTCGGAGCGAGTGTAGGGATCCATGACGACCACCGGTCCGCCATCGCGCCAGACGCGGAAGCAGGCATGCGCTACCCATTCGATATTGACCGGCATTCTAGTCCTCCTTCCTAGTCTTCCCTAGATAGATCGACACCGCCGTGTTCCCACCACGTTGTCCCGGTCGGCTCCTCGAGCAACAGCGGCTTCAGAAACGCGAACGATTTCTCGAGGCCCTCTTTGACGTTGATATAGTTACTCTCCATCTCAACGGACAAGGCACCCTCGTAACCGATAAATCGCAACGTTGAAACAAAGTCCCGCCAGAAGGTTTGATCATGTCCCCATCCGATCAGCGTGAAATTCCAGGAGCGGTCTTCAGGTTTCGTGTAGTTGGTATTGTCGAGGATACCCTTCAGTCGCAGGTTATGAGGAAAGAAGCGTGTGTCCTTAACGTGGACGTGGTGGATTGCCTCTCCCAAGAAGCGGATTGCTTCCAACACATCGATCTGCTGCACGAACATGTGCGACGGATCGAAGTTGCACCCGATAACAGGGCCGATCTCCTCACGCAGCCTTGCCATGGTAGTCGGGGAATGCACCAACTGACCAATCTGTGGTTCCACGCAAATGGTACACCCGTAATCTTCCGCAATTGTTCCGTGTTCTCGCCAGAAGGGGATCAATCGTTCTTCCCACTGCCACCGTAAGTTGCGGCGGTTCTCGAGAGGGAAGGAGTCGACTATCCAGGTGGGACAAGCATCTCCCGGAGCGCCGGCTGGAATGCCGGAAAGTACAATCAGACGCGGTGCACCTGCAGCTTCCGCCAAGCGACAGATCTTCTGGAACCAGTCGGAATAAGCCTTGACCACCTCCGGGTCAGAGGAGAGCGGCTCCCCGTGGGCGGTGAATCCGCTGATCTCGAGCCCGTTCTCAGCCAGTGTGTCCAGCCATCGGCGGAGTGCGTCTCGATCCTCCAACAGCCTCTCCAAGTCACAGTACTTGAGGCTTGCCTCACCAAGCATAGCTACTTCGAGAGCTTGCGCGCCGTGGTTTTTCGCGAAGCGTAGTCCCTCCTCGAATTCTAGAAAGTGAAGAAAGTAACTGTTAACACCGAGTTTCACGAGAAGCTCCTGTGGCCATTGTCTATCCTGCCATTGTAAATGGGGTGAACACAAAGGGCCTCCTGAGAAGATCGCCACCCTTGTCCAATGATGAAGTGCCGGAGCGCCTCAGCAGATTCGGTTCCTTGGTACACTTAGTTCATCGGAGACTCCTGGTCGAGCTCTGAGTCTAAAGCGAACCCTTATCTTCTTGGATATTTATTAAGGAGGATTTTTTCATGTCCCCTGCAACCTCGTCACCGGCCGACATCCAGGCTTTCACCGCGGACATGTTTACCGCCCCTGCAGCTTTTTCAAGTTTCTGTTCCAATGGCGGACAACCGTTGAACGGCGTGATTGGTGGGGAACAAGTCTCCGGTTCGATGAACGCCGTACTCGAGGTGATCAACCCCGGTACCAAGGAAGTCCTTGCAACGGTTTCCGAAATGGGCTGGAGTGAAGTTAACCTCGCCGTGGAAAGTGGAAATCGTGCCTACCACGGTAGCTGGAAAAACACATCCGTGGAGGAGCGTGCCACTCTCCTCATGAAGCTGGTAGAGCTTTACGAACGAGACCTGGATATTTTTCTCGCCTGTGAAATCTTAAACGGCGGAAAGGTCTCGGAGCTGGCAAACGGGGATGTAGGGTCCGTTCGACCCTGTGCCGAGTACTTCATCGAGGTAGCCAGGCAGATATCCTTTGGCGACGGCGACAAAATGGCGGTCGCGGAGGGTGTCGACGGCTACCCATTTGTGGAACCATGGGGTGTAGTCGCAGGGATCATTCCCTGGAACTACCCGGTGGTGCTCACGGCATGGTTCATGATTCCGGCTCTTATGGCCGGGAACTGCTGCATCATCAAACCGAGTGAAGAAACGCCGCTCAGTGCCCTTTATTTCGCCAAACTGGCCCAGGAAGCAGGCATCCCGCCGGGTGTGGTCAACGTTTTGCCCGGCAGAGGCGAACTGACCGGCAAGTTCATCGCTGAAAATCCGGGTGTCCGGTATATTTCCTTTACCGGCTCCCCGGGAGTGGGTCAGAGCATCCTGCAGGCCGCCGACAGGCATGGCACAAGGGTGAAACGTGAGATGGGCGGAAACGGTGCTGCCATAGTCTGTGCCGATGCCGATCCTGAACTCGTAGCTCGCATGATCGGCAGGAACGCAAACCAGCACTACGGGCAAACCTGCTGCACCATCCATCGCGTATTTGCCCAGCGCCAGATCTTCGATGATTTCATCGGCGCAGCGGAAGAGTTCTTTAACGATCTCAAAATCGGCAATCAAGCGGTAGCGGGCACTCAGCTGGGGCCCGTGGTCAATTCCCGACAACCTGTCCGGATCCTGGAAGGAATAGAGTTTGCTAAGGCCAAGGGCGCCGAGGCCCTCCTAGAAGGCGGCCCTACCTCCGTATCCGGCTATGACGGATTCTACATGAGGCCAACCCTGCTCAGATCAGGGACGGGCTCCGACTGCAATCCGATAGAAGTATTCCACACCTTTGTCAATGTTCAGCCGGTGGATTCCGTCGAGCAGGCTGTTCAGTTCGCCAACAGCACCCGCTATGGCCTCGGTTCTAGTGTTTGGACCAAAGACCTGGAGCTTGGTACCCGTATCGCCAAGCAGTTCAGGGACGGAACCGGTCAGGTGAACTGCCATAATACAGTCGCCTATGGCATGCCCTACGGTGGCCAGGGAATCTCCGGCGGCCCCGGTGGAGGTGTCAACTGTGCCGACACATTCCGCGACTACACTCAGACAAAGGCGATCTACGTGGCGGCCTATCCCTGACCAGCATGTCGAGTTCGGCTCCAGCCAGATCCCAGTATTCATTGACCTCGTCACTGACCTGATGGTAGTGCTTCCTCCGGTACACCTCCGCGTCAAAGTCTAGGGCTTCCACGGAGCGGGTCCCTGTCCCAATGAAGACCGCTGGGATCCATTTCTTGGCGAAATCAACCCGATCGGAACAGCAGAACCGACCGGACCCGGGGTCCAGAGGTTTGCGCCCGCTGGTTGTGTTTCTCGTCGTCTCCGATTAGCCAGCATCGGTTTCCTTCTCGTGTTTTGCCAGCGAACACAGTTCTCTGGCGCTCGACCCCGCGGGGTTCTCACGACGGACTGCGTGGCACCCGGATCTCCTCTACCAGCTGCTGCACGTGTGCGGGTGGAGGAGGAGTCAGCCACGAAACGACGACCGTCACCAGGAAGTTGATCGCCATCCCAACTGTACCAATGCCTTCAGGGGAGATGCCCAGCCACCAGTGATCGGCTGAGTTCATCTCGGGAAAAGAGAACTTGAAATAAATGATATAACCTGCCGTAAACGTGAGCCCCACCGCCATCCCCAGGATCGCCCCGTACTTGTTGGTGCGCTTGGAGAAAATCCCCAATACGATGATGGGAAAGAATGAGGCCGCGGCGAGCCCGAACGCAAAGGCGACCACTTCGGCAACAAAACCCGGTGGGTTGACGCCAAAGTAGCCGGTCACAATGATGGCCAGCCCGGCTGTCACCCGGGCCGCCCGCAGCTCCGCTTTCTCGCTGATTTCGGGTAGGAGCCATTTCTTGAGTAGGTCGTGAGAGACCGCCGCCGACAGCACCAGCAGGAGACCTGCGGCCGTAGAAAGGGCTGCGGCAAGCCCGCCCGCAGCGACGAGCCCTGCCACCCAGGCCGGCAATCGTGCGATCTCAGGGTTGGCCAGGACCATGATGTCGGGATCGATGTCCAGTTCGCTCTGGTAACGGGAATTGGGGCCCACGTACTGGATAACACCGTCGTGGTTGTGGTCCTGGAAGGATATCAGTCCCGTAGCCTCCCATCTCGTGAACCACTCTGGGACGTTCTCATAGTGAGTGTTCGAGATCGTCTCCAGCAAATTGGTCCGGGCAAAGGCAGCGACTGCCGGAGCGGCGGTGTAGAGAAGGGCGATAAAAACCAGGGCCCAGCCTGCCGAGCTGCGGGCGGCCGAGACTCTGGCTACGGTGTAAAAGCGAATAATCACATGTGGGAGGCCGGCGGTTCCAGCCATCAGCGCCAGGGTGATGAAGAGCGTATCCAGAGTCCCTTTCTGTCCCGAGGTGTAGGTGGCAAAACCAAGCTCCATACTGAGCTGGTCCAGGCGGTCCAACAGAAACCGGCCCGACCCGTCATCCAGAGGGCTACCGAATCCCAATTGAGGAATCACGGTCCCGGTCATCAAGAGCGAGATGAAGATGGCCGGTACCAGGTAGGCAAAGATCAGGACGCAGTACTGCGCCACCTGTGTGTAGGTAATGCCCTTCATTCCTCCCAACACGGCATAGCAGAAGACGATGCCCATGCCGACGATGACCCCATGGCTGATGTCAACATCTAGAAAGCGGGAGAAAACGATACCCACCCCGCGCATCTGGCCCGCTACGTAGGTAAAGGAGATGAAAATGGCACAGATCACCGCGACCACTCGGGCCACCTGTGAGTAATAGCGGTCGCCGACGAAATCCGGAACCGTGTACTTTCCGAATTTCCGAAGGTAAGGAGCCAGCAGCAGCGCCAGCAACACGTAACCTCCAGTCCAGCCCATGAGATAGACCGAACCATCTCGCCCCAGGAATGAAATAACGCCCGCCATGGAGATGAATGACGCTGCTGACATCCAGTCGGCAGCCGTGGCCATGCCGTTGACGACCGAGGGAACCTGATTTCCAGCCACATAAAAATCGCTGGTCGAGCGGGCCTTGGACCAGATCGCCACACCGATATAGAGAGTGAAGGAGAGACCTACCATGACGAAGGTCCAGGCCTGAACGGTCATCGCGGACCCTCCGGGCGCTCGTGGACATCAGGCCTGCGGTCGAGTCGATTCATCAACCAGACATAGACGAAGATCAGAATCACGAAGACAAGAATCGAACCCTGCTGCGAAAACCAGAAACCCAGCTTGAATCCCCCCAGTCGAAACTGGTCCAGCCAGTCGACAAGAATGATGCTCAGCCCCGCCGAGACCGTAAACCAGACCGTCAGCAGCAGAAAAAGGTACTTCAGGTTGGTTCGCCAATATCGTTCGCGTGCGCCTAGAGGCATCCCTTCGTTCCCTTCACGTCTGAAAAGTTCGACCAAGGGTAGCGAGTGGAGACGGTTGCAAGCAAGAGGCGTTGCTTCCTTAGTTACGACGGACTCCCCCGCATTCGTGTGAGCCCGGACAAGGTGTGGTCAAGGCTCAGGGGAGTGTTCTCTGCACGGATGGCACGGACGTGGCTCAACGCAACAGGCCACCGATCCAGAGCGAAAGAGGCAGCCAGGTCTCAAGCCTGGCTTGAAATAAAGAGCTCGCGGGTCAACATCCCCACTAGAAAGGGAAAAACCAGGGCACCATGAAAACCAGTAAAAGCAGGACAACGATCGTCAGGGGGGTACCCACTTTGAGGTAGTCAACGGAGCGGTAACCGCCGGCACCCTTCACCAGCAAGTTCGCTTTGTGGCTGAAGGGTGTCATGAACGCCGCCGATGCAGCCAGCGCGACTCCCATCATCATGGGATACGGACTCAGACCGAGTCCGGCCGCCGCCCTCAGAACAACCGGCGTGAGAAGCACTACGGTCGGAGCTCCGTCCAGACCTTGACTCAACAGGCTGGAAAGCACCACTAGCATTCCCAGAACCATGTGAGGACCCAGGGGACCTGCCATCGAAACGACGGTGTCAGCCAGCCAGAGTGCCGCTCCAGTTCGCTCCATTGCGATGCCCGCCGGTAGGATTGCCGCAACCAGAAAAATCACTCTCCACTCAATGCTGCTATAAGCCTCTTTCATAGTCACCGCACCGGTGAGAACAACCAGCGAAGCCGCTGTAAAAGCTGCCACATGGATGGGTTGAATATCCATTGTCACGAGCCCGATCATCAGTAACAGACAGCCAACTGCAAAGGGCGCCTTTCTCACCCTTCGCACAGTCTGAATGGTTTGGGAGAGAACCAGGAAGTCTGGGTCTGCAGCAAGCATGCGAATTCTCTCAGCCGACCCCTGCAGCAATAGCGCGTCGCCAAAGGTCAGTTTCAAGCTGGCTAGCCTCGATCGGAGGGGAGCTCCCTCGCGCCAGACAGCCAGGACCTGCAATCCGTATCGCTGCCGGAAAGAAACCTCTTTGAGAGCCTTGCCAATCAAGGAACATCGAGGTGCCAGCGAGGCCTCTACCAGGGCCACCTCCTCCGATCCCAGCTCCGACACGTCCACCTCGGAATCGAACTGGATGTCACCCAGCTCCAGGAGGCTGGCCATCCTGTCTGATTCTCCCGCAACCAGCAGCCTGTCTCCAGATTGGATGACCTCGTCGGGTGAAACGGCAAGACGGATCTCTCCTTCGCGAACAATGCCCCCTACCGTAAGGCCGATCAGTTCGCCGATTCTGCTCGCACCCAGGGTAGCCCCTGCTAGAGGTGAGCCCGGGTGAACCTTGATCAGAAAGAGGTGCTGCTGCAGGGGTCGGATGGTCGTTAAACCGGTCTCGAGCATAGTCAGTCCGGAGTGTCCTCCCAATTCATCTAGTGCCTCTCGGGAGCCAATCAACACCAGTTCATCCCCGACCGCCAGAATCTCCTCCCCGAGACGATCGCGCAGCTGCTTCGAGTCTCGCTTGATGGCGAGGACAATCGCTCCGTATTCGCCCCGGAAATCAAGTTGCTTCAGGCTCTTGCTCCGAAATGTGGAATCGTCGTCAATCCGGACGCGCACTGCATTGAATCCGCGACTAGGCCGCGGCAGCTGGCCTATTCTAGCCTGCTTGATCTCGGTGCCCTGGACCTTGAGGATGTGCTGTAGATCCGACAACTTCCCTTCCACTAGCAGGGTGTCTCCAGAGCTCAGCACCGTCGTGGGACTGGGCGCCAGTTCCTTCCGACCATTCCTTAGAATCGCAACGACCTGAACACCAAGTGCAGTGCTTAGGCGAGCCTCCTCCAAAGTACTGCCATTCAGGCCAGAGCCTCTGGGAATTCGGATGGAGAAAATTCTTTCGTCCAGGTGGTAGACGTCAGCCAGATCCGCCGTGGTCGAAGGCGACGGACCAATCTCACGAGATGGCAGCAGCTTTCGTCCGACGGTCGCCATGAAAATGATTCCTAGGACGAGAAGAGCGATGCCCATCGGCGCAAAGTCGAAGAAGTCGAAGGACTTCATTCCACGATCCTGGAGCATAGATCCAACCAGGATGTTGGGCGGAGTTCCCACAAGGGTAGTTGTGCCACCTAGAATCGCACCAAAGGAAAGGGGCATGAAGAGGCGAGAAGGGGAAAGGCCGGCACGACGGGCCAGGCTAGCCAGGGTAGGCATCAGTACGGCAGCCGCGGCAATATTGTTCATGAAGGCCGACAAGACTCCCGCTACGAGCATGATGGTGATGATGAGACGAACTTCATGGTTACCTACCCAGGCGTGAATATGCTCACCCGCCATATCTGCGACCCCCGTGTGCAGCAGCGACGCGCTGACGATGAAGATCGAAAGCATAGTGATCACAGCCGAAGAGGCGAACCCCGTGAAGGCTTCGTCCGCGGTCACAAAACCACTGAAGATCAGGACCACGAGTCCCAGAAACGCTGTCAGCTCCACAGGGATTTTCTCAGTGAGGAAAAGGGCGACCATGCCGGCCAGAATCAGGAACAGAAAACCGATTTCAAGCGTCATAGCCCTTCTCCGCCGTGCTCAAGGGTAGCCAGTTTCCCAGCCGACCAATCCCAGTGACCAGCGTCGTGACGGCTAAATTTTCCGTCGTCTCTTCCGACAGAGTTCGAAACAGCCGCGCTCCCTGAACCTTTGTTACCTCACGGCCGCTAAGATGTCCATCGAATCAGGGGACGTCACGCCTGCACACCAGCCGGACAGGTAACTCCCGTACCACCCACACCACAGTACCCACCGGGATTCTTGGCCAGATACTGCTGGTGGTAGTCTTCGGCGTAGTAGAATTCAACCGCCTTCTTGATCTCGGTTGTGATCTGACCGTAACCTGCTCCGCTCAGCTGGTCCTGATAGGCGTCTCGGCTGGACTTTGCAGCTTTATCCTGTCCCTCGGAAAAGAAATAAATTCCGGACCGATATTGGGTCCCGATATCGTTTCCCTGGCGCATGCCCTGGGTTGGATCGTGATTTTCCCAGAACAACTTCAGCAACTGCTCATAGCTGGTCCGGGATGGATCGAAGACCACCAGCACAACTTCAGCATGGGCAGTCAGGCCGCTGCATACCTCCCGGTAGGTCGGGTTGGGTGTGTAACCCCCAGCATACCCGGCCGCTGTCGTGTATATACACTCGGCCTCCCAGAACTTCCATTCCGCTCCCCAGAAGCATCCCATCCCGAAAACGGCCCGCTCCAGCCCCTCCGCAAAGGGGGGTCGAAGAGGCGTGTCTAGAACAAAGTGTCGTTCTGGAACTGGTATCTCCGTGCCCCGACCTGGCAAGGACCGGGAGGGGGTGATATGCGTCATTTTGTCGGCAAACCCCATGCTGCTTCTCCTTCCAGGCCACCATGATAACCTGGGTCTAGCAGCCGGTGGCAAAAATCCACCCTGCATCGGACTTTTCTTATCCGGTCCCTTGACCTGGCAGCTTTGAGATGGGTCCTAGAAGCCCGGAAGATTTGTATCAGATTGGCGCGCGGCAGTGTCTATGAAACCATCTTCACCTCAAGCTGGCCTTCCAGAGCTGCGCCTGTTCTCCATCCGGTAGGGGCCATTCTCGAAGAAGGCTCCAGCCCTTCTCTGGTAAACCCTCCATTACCTTCTCGTTCCCGCTGGTAATGAAAGAAATGCCCTGGTGACCCGTCTTGGCCACCAGGAAGTCGGATTTTGTTAGCGCGTTCGCTCCAAAAGGACCTTCGTTGAAATCGAAGAAACTGACATTCCGGCCGGAAGTGACTGACTGCAGCTGCAGGGACCCAGAGTGGAATCGCGGCAGGGTTGGAAGAATTCCCACGCTTGCACCTTCCGGGATCACTTCCAGGATTTCGGCTAGCCTCCAGTCTTCCCTGACGGGCGGGCCTCCCAGATGAAAGTAATGGTTGGCATAGAGAACCCATTCTCGTTGCAGGCTTTGATAGTCCCGATCTCCCTTGAGTTCGAACAAAGCCAGTTTGACAGGGCGGAACAGGGGCAAAGAGAACGTCAAGGACTGAATCAGTGCGAGGGCCACAATAAGGCCGATGAGCCGAGGCCTGTCTTTCCAGACAAAGAGCAGGAGCATAGCCATCGGGGGAATCATCGGGAGGGCGAATCGTGGGTCTTTCGGGGTAAGGAAGATCAGAAGGATCAGGCCGGCGCCCAGCCAGCTCCAAAGAAAGAGCGGGATTTTCTTCGCGAGAGCAGCCCTCGCCGGCCCCCTGGTCCTTTTCCTGAATACTCCGATTCCAAACAGCACGGTTAGAGGGAAATATAGAAAGTAGCTCGACAGTACCCGGGGGTAGTAAATCCAACCCCAGATGTTGTTCAGTCCGGGCTCGCCGTGCCGGGGGTAGGGGAGCCACGGGATCAGCCCTGCCTGCTCGGTAGTGGGGTAGCGGGAAATCATGGACCCCAGATTGGGAAAGTAATAGGAGAGCACTAGAGGGAGGGCCACAAGACCAGCAACCGCAAGGTTTCCGATCGCGCGGCCCCGTCGCCCCGATGCAGCTAGGCCAAATACCACGGGAACGATCAGGTAGATCGGCATCGTCCACTTGGTGAGGGTTCCTAGAGCGCAAACCAGTCCAAAGGCAACGGTCCACCCCGTGTGGGTAAACCAGTAACTGCGGAGAATCAGCCATGCACCCACCGTCACCCAGGCTGCCAGGGGCCCGTCCAGAAGGGCTTCGCGGTGAATCATAGTCATAGCCGGAAAAATCAGCACCAGAAGCGGCGCCCAGCCGGCCGCTCCGGCTGACAGGAATAGAACAGAAATTCGGTAGGTGGCGTAAGCGATGAGGAGAATAAACGGGAGGTTTACAATCAAGATTTTGAACTCGGATTCCGGAATCCAGGCAAACACAAGTGCCTCCTGGAGATAGTAGAGCGGCGGGTAGACAGGTGATAGGCTCGAGAACTGCGACACCAGGGTCCCGGCCCGAAAAGCCTCCAGATAAGACCAGCCCTGTAGCTGGTGGTAGGCCGTGTCCCAGATCGCGGGAGCCTCATTGAGAAGCTCCCAGACAATGTCAACGGCCATGACCACTGACAGAGAAATGACCACAGGCCAATTCTTGAAAAAAGGAATTATTTCTGGGGCGGCGCTCCCCTCGCTCCGATCCGCCACTCAATCCTCTTCTGAGTTTATGTCAGTACTGTTAGAGATCTGGAAATCGACATCTACCGGCCAGCGCATCTGTCCATAAACCAGGCCCGTATCGAGCAGGCTGAAAACGTAGGCATTGTCGATCCAGTCCTCGACCGTATGGTCCCAGATGTCTCCCCGCGAGACTGCGGGTGAGATGCTGTATGTGCCCGGACGAAGCGAGGGTAGGCGCAGTCGGAAGCCCACCGTATAGATCTGACCCGGGCGAGCGTCCGGCATATGCGTCTCCTCGTAGGCAGTGTTCGAAGAGGTCATTTCGTTTCCGAGCCGATCGCGAACCGTAAAGCCGATGATCGGGCTCACTGTTTCCTGCTTGAAGAGGACGGACACCAGCAGCTGACACGAAGCTCCCGCGGGGAGTGCGTTGAGAACTTCTCCGCCGGGAGAAAGCAGGATGACGCCGATGATCTCGGCCCCGCCCTCACCGTAGCGGTTGTCAATCTGAGGAATGGAGCGAATGACCGGAAGCCGCAATCCCGGGGAAGTCCTAGTCTTTGTTTCCCCTTCTCCCAGACTCTTCTGACGCTCCGCGACCAGGGCGTGGTAGCGCTGCACGACCGACTTCGGTGTTCCCTGGTAGATCATTCTCCCCCCGTCTAGAAGAACCGCGCGGGAGCAATATCCGGTGACTGCCGGAAGATCATGGGTCACCAGAACGATCGTCTTACCTGCATCCCTGAGTTGGCGCATCCGATGCATGCAGCGATGCTGGAAAATCAGGTCACCGACAGCCAGCGCCTCGTCGACCAGCAGGATTTCAGGATCTGCATGAACCGCCACGGCAAAGGCGATTCTTACGAACATGCCGCTGGAATAAGTCTTGACCGGTTGATCGATGAACTCGCCGATTTCGGCAAACTCCAGAATCTCGTCCATTCTGTTCTGGACCTGTCGATGGGACAGGCCAAGTACTGCCCCATTGATGAATATGTTCTCTCTACCGCTGAATTCGAGGTTGAAGCCTGCCCCCAGCTCGAGGATAGCCGCCACCGATCCGCTGACCCGACAGGTCCCGATGGAAGGCCGGAGAATGCCCGCCAGAAGCTGCAGCAAAGTGCTCTTACCCGAACCATTTTGACCCACAACACCCAGACTCTCGCCTTCCAAAATATTCAGGCTGACGTCGCGTAGAGCCCAGAAATCTCGATGGAGCTTCCATTTTCGAAGAGAGAGTAGCTCCAACAGTTTTGCGGATGAAGTCTGATAAATCGGGTATTTCTTTGAAACATGGCGAAGTCGAATGATGCCCTCCCCGTATGCTTCAGAGAACATCCACAAACTCCCGTTTCAAGACTCGAAACACGGAACCCCCTACCACCAAACTAGCGGCGGATAACGCAGTCAAGGCAAGCAGCATCCACGGCTCCGGCAGGCGGTGATTGATGAGCAGGTCCTGGTAACCACGGACGATGTAGGTCAGAGGGTTGAGCTTCAGGAACAGCGCAAGCATCGGAAGGCGCTCCTCAACCTGTTCGATACTGTAAAAAATGGGGGTAAACCAGAACCAGAGAATAAGTGCCACAATCAGAAACTGGCTCATGTCCCGGAGAAAGATCGTCAACGCGGCCATCAACCAGGAGAATCCGAGCACCCAGGCAATCATCAGGACCCAGAGTACCGGAATCAGGAAGAGGTGCCAGGTCAGAACGTGGAAGAAGTAAAGAACCACCAGGAGCAATCCGAAACCGATCAGATGGGTGACGATGTTCGACCCCGCGATGACCACCGGAAGTAATTCTGAAGGGAAAACCGTCCTGCGAATGAGATTGCTGTTCTCAACCAGCGTGATGGAAGAGCGCTGGACCGTGTCCTGAAAGTAGAGCCAAGGCAGTAGACCGGCAAACAGATAGAGCACAAAGTGTTCACCGGAGCGGCCTGCTACCACTCCCGGCCGGTAGAGGACTGTAAAAATGAAGGTATAGCTAACCAGCAGGACAAGCGGGTGGATCACCGCCCAGAGAACTCCCAGACTGGAGCCCAGATACCGGGTACCAAGATCCCGTCTGATGAAATTGAGGATCAGGTGCCGCTGCGAAAACAACTTCATCAGAAAGCTAGTGGCGATGGTGATGGCGTCCCAAAACATTCTGATTTCCTTCGTACTCACCTGGATTAACAGGGCAGTACTAGTCTAATACTTCGTAAAAAAGATTCTCATACGAATTCGTGACCTGGTCCCAATCGTAGTGCAGGCGCATTCTTTCTCTTCCCTTGCTCCGGAGGGGATCGTATTTGCCGTCATCCTGCCAGACACCGGCTAGAATCGATGACAGTTGCTCTTTGTCATTGAAGGGATAGAGGATCCCTCCGTCAGCCACAACTTCGCGATTCTCGGGTGTGTCGTTGGCAACGACCAGACACCCCACGCCCATCGCTTCAACGAGCGCAGGGTGAGTACCGCCCACTTCAGTCGCATGCACATAGCAACGACAGCAGGAGATAAGCTCTCGATAGCCTGTTCCATAGATGGCACCCGGCATCCGGATGTTACCCTGTCTGGCGATCTCTTTGAGGTCGCTGATGTAACGACGACTGTAAGGGGCATCGCCGACCACCACCAGAGGATCCCGGATTCCTGAGTCTAGATACGCTTCCATGACCTGGTGGGCGTTGTTCTCGGGTTCGAGTCTGGAGACATAGAGAATGAACTGATGAGGCAAGAGCTCCAGCTGCTTCAGAGTTTCACGGCCCTTGGCCGGTTTGGTGTCCGCCCCATAGGCAATAAATGGCGTTCTGATTCCATATTCGTGCTCGTAGTAGGACTGGATTGTACGTGCGTCGCTGACTGCAACGCTGGGCACTTCGAGCGCCAGAAATTCGGCCAGCCGATAGAAGCAGCGCCCTATCAGACCCCACTTACGCCGCATCCTCTCGATCCCGTCAAGGTTCAGAATCACCTTCTGACCCGACAGAGCCGGTATCCAGCAGAGGGCTGCATTTGCCGAGTTGCAGATCAGAACTACGTCGTGGCCTTTGAAAAGGGTCCCGACAGCACTCAGGGCGGTGTGGGAGACCGTCTCGAGATACTTGGTCCGGATACTGGGAAGCACGCAGATCTCAACTCCTCTATACATGGTCAGCCGTGGATGCACGAAATGCCTTCGACCGTAGACACGGACCCGATGACCCCGCTGAACCAGGCGCACCGACAACTCTTCCGCGAAGGTTTCAAAGCCACCGTAGTTCGCGGGAATACCCCGCGTACCCAGGATGGCGATGTCAAGCGGATGCCTGGATCCCGTCCGAGTGGACATAGGGTGCCGTTACGAAAAAAATCAGAAGCGTCACGAGTTCCGAGTCACCAAAGTTGTATTCCAGCAGGCCCGCTCCCAGGAAAGCAATGACGATGCAGATTCCGTTGTAACAGAGGAAACGTGACATAAGATCGGAAGAACCGTGCTCTTTGTCTCTTCTGGCCATCGCCCAGAAGTCACGGATGAGAAACGCCCAGATAAAAAGCCAGGAGACAAGCACAAACACACCCATCTCCGCAGCAATTTGCAGCGGCGTATTGTGGAGATGCTGGTACAGCCAATCGGGAAACTCTTGGTGACTGCGATACTGATCCGCCACATGGGGAACCATCCTCGGGCCCACGCCGGTGAACGGGTGATCGGCCACGATGCGCCCCCCAGTAGCCAACAGTTCAAGTCGCGTTCGGGTGGTCGTGTCACTGGGGTTGAAGCCATCCAGGATCCGGCGGTGAAAGGAACCCGGCAGGAGAGCGAAAACCACCACCACCACCGCTGCCATGGGGATCAGCCATTTCCGCCTCAGGATGATCAACCAACTGAAAACACCCACCATGGTTCCGAGCCACGCATTACGAGTGAAAGTCAAAAGTAGGGCTCCGGTCAGAAGTGCGAGACCAGCGTTCCAGAGCCACGGAGAGGGGTTGGTCAGGTTTCTCCAGCGAGGGGACCCGCGATCCCCCTCCCGGGCCAGAAGGGGAACAAGAATAAGGCCGGAGAGGGCCACGATCCCCATCATGAGCTGGCCCGAAAATGTCATCCAGTGGCTCATGAAGCCTCGGATTCGGTTCAGCAGGTCAATGTCGAAAAGATAGTAGAACTGGATAATCCCCAGACCAGCACTGAAAGCCAGTAACAGCAATGTCCCCTTGATCGTCCCTGTCACCTCGTTCTCTGAGAAGTAGGTAAAGATGAAGAGTGCCAGGACAAAGCGGATGAATGTCTTGACGTAGCGGAGGCTGAACCAGGGATCCGTCGAAAAGATGATGGCTACGACTACCAGGACCATAAACAGCAAGACTACCTTGCCGAAGGGAGGAACCCGCAGTTGGACACGGCCCGTGGTCAGAACCCGGTACAGCCACATTGCGACCGCAGCCCCCAGAAAGATCCCACTTCCGGAGACACTCACGACGGAACAGATGACCGTTGCCATCACCGCTTGGGCAATCCATCGGTCGAGACGGCTGTCCGGTCGATCTCGGCTGGCCAGGTCTGTTGAAGTAATGACAGTCGATGCCATGAAACTCAGAATAGGGCGAGAATCTTAGCAGAAATAGAGATGCGAAGAAACGGTGCCACGTCCTGGAACTAAACTTGCTGCCCAGCTGTCCCCGACTAGCTCCCCACAAAAGCGGCCTGTATTGGCACCCTGGCCCTGCGCACCACGGGCAGATTTCAAAGAACAGGCCGGCTGAATCAATGGATGTTAAGGTGCTCCTAGATTACCGTTACTGCTCAACATCCCGGCAGGCCCAGGTCGGAATTGGCTTTTTGAATTCTCAAGACATGGACCGCGTGGTAAATTCCCTTGCATGATCAAGACAATTGAGTGGACTGAGCAAGGGGTAGTCATGATTGACCAGAGACTGCTGCCGACTGAGGAAGTGTACAACACCTACGTTGAGGTGGAAGAGGTAGCTGAGGCGATTGTCGATATGGTGATCCGAGGGGCGCCCGCGATTGGTGTCGCAGCCGCCATGGGCATCGCTCTGGGCGTCAAGAACCTACTCGACAATGACAACCTTGAGCAGGAGTTCGAACAGATTTGCAAACAGATACATGATACCCGCCCCACAGCTCAAAACCTCTTCTGGGCCATTGAGCACATGCGTAGAGTCTTCGAGGCCAACAAGGAGGGTTCGCTGGAAAGGCTCAAGCGGTCTCTTCGGGATGAAGCCGTACTCATTCATGCACAAGACATTGAGACCAATCGGCGAATTGGAGAACACGGGCAGCAACTGCTGAAGTCGGATATGAAAGTTCTCACTCACTGCAACGCGGGAGCATTGGCAACGGCCGGTCACGGGACGGCTCTCGGAGTCATCCGTTCTGCCGTCGAAAACGGCAAGAGCATCCATGTGTTCGCAGATGAGACCAGACCGTTCTTGCAGGGATCCCGCCTGACGGCCTGGGAGATGATGAAGGAAGAGATTCCCTGTACGCTGATCACAGACAGCATGGCCGGATACTTCATGAGGCAGGGGCAGGTCAATGCAGTGGTGGTCGGATCTGACCGCATCGCTGCCAACGGCGACGTGGCCAACAAGATCGGTACTTACACGGTCGCCGTGCTCGCACACCAGCACCAGATTCCATTTTACGTGGCAGCCCCTCTTTCCACGATCGATCGGGATTGTCCGTCCGGAGACCTGATCCCCATCGAAATGCGAGACACCAAAGAGGTCAGGGAGATCAAGGGGGAGCAGTTGGTTCCGGACGTCACTCTGGTAGAGAACCCGGCTTTCGACATTACTCCCAACCACCTAGTTTCAGCGATTGTCACCGAAATGGGGATCGCCCGATCTCCCTATACGGAGTCTATTGCCCAACAGTTTCAGGAAGCTGCCCTGCAGTAGGGATGATCACTCTCGGAATTGAGTCGAGCTGCGATGAGACTGCTGCTGCTGTCCTGAAGGACGGCAACCAGCTCCTATCCAGCGTCGTTGCCTCTCAGACTGCCACCCACCACGAGTTTGGCGGCGTGGTGCCTGAGCTAGCCAGTCGCGAGCACATCAGCAATATTTGTTATGTAGTGGAAAGGGCACTGTCGGGGGCGGGTGTGGGTTTTGAGTCCATCGACGGGATCGCGGTCACGAGCGGTCCGGGCCTGGCAGGAGCCCTTCTTGTCGGGCTTACCTACGCCAAGGGACTGGCCTTCTCTCTGGGTCGGCCCTTCGTGGGAGTGAATCATCTGGAGGGACACATCGCTTCTGTTCTGTTGGAACATCCCTCGGCTGAATTCCCCGCTCTGGCGCTGGTCATCTCCGGTGGTCACACCTCGCTCTTTCACATGAGAGGTCCAACCCAGGCCGAGATGATTGCTCGGACTCTGGACGACGCGGCCGGCGAGGCCCTAGATAAGCTTTCGAAACTCGTAGGCCTTGGCTACCCCGGGGGACCGGTAATTGACAGACTTTCCCGGTTCGGGAACCCCTCTGCTGTCTCCTTCTCGCTGCCAAAGATCAGCAGTGGAGAGCTTGCCTTCAGCTTCAGCGGGCTCAAGTCAGCAGGGGTGCGATATGTAGCCAGGCGCCAAATCACTCCTCTGGAAGCGGGAGCCGCGATAGATCCCGCTCAGGTTTCTTCCGACCTCCTTGATCTACTGGCCAGCTATCAGAAGAGCGTGGTTGATCAGGTGATGGACCGGCTTGACAAGGGACTGCGAGAGCGCAGAATTTGTTCCATTCAGCTGTCCGGTGGAGTGTCGTGTAATTCTGAGTTGCGGAAACGAAGCCGGGAACATTTCGAGGGCCGGGGGATCCCCGTCTATTACCCGAGTCCGCAGTTGACGACCGACAACGCCGCCATGATTGCCGCGGCCGGCCAGCTCAGACTCGAAAGGGGAGAGACGGACCCATGGGATCTACAAGCCGATCCAAATTTACCCTTTCACGGCCCCTCTTCCCGCAGCGGTTGACGGTTGGCGGGGAACTCGGAACCCGGAACAGAGCGAGTGGAAACGAGCGCTATCCCGACACTCACAAAGTGCGAACCGTCAGACCCCCGTCCACCGTGATGATAGAGCCTGTCGAATAGCAAAGCTTCTTGTGTGCCAGGCCGGCCACAACGGCACCCATCTCTTCGTTGCTCCTCCTCGATCTGGTCTCCGTCGCGCCCCCAACAAACATCATCTTATTTATGGAAGTAAATACTTAGTCCAGTGGTCCATTGTAGAGTTCCCGGGCCTGAGGAGTGAATGAAAACCAATCGGCGATGTCGGCGTCACCGACCAAACGACTGGATTCCAACCTCTCTCTTTTGGTCCGGAATCGATGGCGCAGCCTCCACACATCGAGCAGCGCTGGAAGGGAGGTCCACTCAAACAAAAGGAGATAGCCCAGAATCCCGAGATCTCGGATCCAGGCGTAGGGACAACACCGGCGTCGAACCGCGGACCCCATGTTTTTCATGCGCATCAGGTAGCGGTTTTTGACCGAATGATAGTTGATCAGGGGTTGGTGAGTTCTGCGCCCCGAGGGAAGCACCTGCCGGTGATGGCGGGCGACTGCGGCAGGGACGTAAAGGGCCTTCCATCCGGTTATCTGAGCCCTCCAGGCTAACTCGGCGTCTTCCCGGTAAGCAAAAAAATCCTCGTCCAGAAACTCACCCGTACGCAACTTCAGGTCCTCGATCAGGCTGCGCCGGCAGAGCAGTGCGGCGCCCGTAATCCCGAACACGAACTGGGGAACGTCAAACTGCCCGTTGTCCGGAACGCCGCTCCCTCTGTCGAAGTGCCGTAGGGACGGTGTAAAATACATGCCGGCGCTGTCCAGTACCGGCAGATCTCCACGCAGAGTGATCTCAACATCCCTTTCCCTCCGGAGTATTTTTCCACCTGCCAGGCCGACGTCGGGGAGAGATTCGATAGTGGCGAGAAGAATCTCGAGGTAGTCGCAGGCTAGCTTCACATCAGCATTGAGCAGAAGGGCGATATCGAATGTGCAGTCACTCAGATTCAAATTGTGGCCAGCAGAATAACCGATATTTCGTTGACTGATTCGGAGACCGCAACCGCAGCTACGAGCAATCTCTACAGTTCCGTCGGTAGAGGCATTGTCGTGAATCATCACTCTGAGCGGGACCGTCTGCTTGCTCAAAGAATCCAGACAGCCCTCCAGAAAGGTCTCGTCGTTTAGTGTAACCAGGCTGACCAGCACCTGCGGTCCCTTCACGAGCCCTTTACAGCTTGAATCGGAGTCGCTAGAAACTGACGTACTAGACTTCCACATTGGATCGGAAACCAGAGCAGAGCAAGGACATAGGGGTGATGCTTCCTTAGATAGCGCTTGAGATTCGTATAGAAGACCCGGGTAAACTGGCGGTGTCCCAGGCTAGGCAAGGAAACTCCGCCCGCATGAAGAGCCGGAGCTTCTTCGCAGAAGAGAACTCGCCATTCGGTGGACTCCAGTCTCTTGCAGAAATCGACGTCCTCGAACCAGGCGGGCCAAAAGCGGGGATCAAAGCCCTTTAGTGCTTCCCAGGCACCCCGGCGCACCATCCAGTAGGCCGCTGCCGGCTGAACGGAGCAAGGAAGAAAACCCGACTTCAAGGGAGCCGGCGTTTTCTTCCGGAAAAGTGTGAGCAGCTCGTCCAGACCTGAAACATCGAGCAGGACGGAAGAGAAGGTCGGAAGACTGCGAAACTGGAAGCTGGTCTGTGGAAAACCGTCACTTCTGACCAGAGAACCACAGGCAATTGCCGAGTTGGAGTTGCTCTCGATTGCCTCATAGAGTTTTCGCACACTGGCCGGTAAAACGCGAGTGTCGGAATTGATCAGAAGGACAAAGCGGCTGCGGGTCCGGGCGATGCCCTGATTGGCGGCAGGACCGAATCCCCGATTCTCCTGATTGGCAATCAGGAGAACCCTTGAGTATTCACCAACCCGCTGGCAGCTGGCGTCGCTGGAGTGATTGTCCACCACCACAATCTCATCAACGTCCTCACTCAAGTGTGAAATGGAATCCAGACAACGGGTCAGGTGCGAAACGGCGTTCCAGTTGACGATGACGACGCTCAAGTCCATCAGGGCCCGGAGGACTTTCGGGAAATCACCTCTGTACGAGTGAGCGCTGCTAGTTTGAGAGCCGGCAGGGTGATCATCGTTGCTTTCGAGGCGGCCCTTCAGCGCGCGACCGCGCGCGCCTTCGCTCCTTTTACCACGGACTGCTACTAGATCCCCGCGCCCTTTGTTATGAACTCACTGGATTTAGCCTGCATTCCCAGGTCCCTGGCCTCGTCCTCACTAACTTTGTGCTCGCGCGCATAATTCCTCAGCTCCTGCGTGATCTGCATAGAACAGAATTTGGGCCCGCACATGGAGCAGAAGTGAGCCACTTTGGCTCCCGTAGCAGGCAGTGTCTCATCATGGAACTCACGAGCTGTTTCAGGATCCAGGGAGAGATTGAACTGATCCTCCCAGCGAAACTCGAACCTTGCTTTCGCCAGTATGTCGTCTCGAGCCTGGGCCGCGGGATGACCCTTTGCCAGATCTGCCGCATGAGCTGCAATCCGATAAGCTACGACACCGTCACGAACGTCCTTCTGATTGGGTAAACCCAGATGTTCTTTGGGAGTGACGTAGCAGAGCATGGCACAACCGTACCACCCGATCATCGCAGCGCCGATCGCTGAAGTTA
>CAZMGM010000013.1:0-6044 GCA_964565865.1 uncultured Acidobacteriota bacterium
CGAGCTCTCTGACCTCGATTGATATGGAGGAGAGACCAATGACACAGGCCAAATTTCTGATAGCCGGGGCCCTGATTCTGGGTTCGATTGGGTTTCTGATGTATACCGGAATTAGTGAGTCGACGGTCCATTACTATGATGTGCCCCAACTGTTGGAGAAGTCCGGCCGGTTGGGGCGACAGGGAGTGCGGCTGACCGGGCAGGCGAAACCCGGCAGCATCAACCTGCATCGTGACCAGTCAGTAGTGGAGTTTCTGATATTTGATCAGGCCAGTAACTTGAGCATTCCCGTGACCTACCATGGCGATATCCCGGACACGTTCCAGGAACGAGCGGAGGTTGTGGTCGAGGGTCGGTACGACAGCGGTGAGCAGCTTTTCCATGCCAAGGTGCTGCTCGCAAAATGTCCTTCCAAGTATGAGAAAGAAGAAGAGGCTGCTAGCACCGACTGAAGCCCATGATTGAACTCGGTCGTTATTGTCTGGTTGGCGCACTTCTTCTGTGTGCCTACGGTTGCCTTACAGCTTTCTGGGGAGGCTATCGCAAGCGCCTGCCCTTCGTCCGCAGTTCGGAGAACGCGGTCATAGCCAACTTTGTTCTGTGTCTGACGGCTTCACTCTGCCTGTGGCTTTTGATTTTCCAGGACCAGTTCCAGGTTCGTTACGTTGCTATGGTCAGCTCGAGTAAGCAGCCAGCCGTGTACAAGTTTACTTCTCTGTGGGGCGGGCAGAGCGGCAGTTTGCTTTTCTGGGCCCTGCTTCTCTCTTTTTTCAGCGCGGTGTTCGTGTTTCAGAACCGCAAGCGCAACCGGGCTCTCATTCCCTATGCCAACGGTGTTCTGCTGGCTTGCTCACTCTTCTTCCTGGTCTTGCTCAACGTTGCCGCGAATCCCTTTGAGCTGTCGCTGCAGACGCCCGCTGACGGAGTCGGACTTAACCCGCTGCTCCAGAACCCGTACATGGTTATTCATCCCCCGTCCCTTTACATGGGGTTTATTTGTTTGACCATTCCTTTTGCAATCGCCATGGGAGCGCTGCTCAGCCGGGAGATGAACACGACGTGGATCACGGCCACTCGCAGGTGGGGAATTATCAGCTGGTGTTTTCTGACCTTTGGGATTTCGCTGGGCGCGATGTGGGCCTACGAGGAACTTGGCTGGGGCGGATACTGGGCCTGGGATCCGGTTGAGAATGCTTCGTTCATGCCCTGGCTGATTACTACGGCGTTTTTGCACTCGATCATGATCACCGAAAAAAAGGGAATGCTGAAGGCCTGGAACTTTGTTCTGATCCTACTGGCCTTCGAGTTAACGATCTTTGGAACCTTTCTAACAAGAAGCGGTGTGATTGCCTCGGTTCACTCCTTTGCTTTGTCCAACATCGGCCCGTTCTTCCTTGCCTTTCTCGCCATCTCGAGTCTTTTTGGAGTGTGCATGATCGCCTACCGGTCCGGAGAGCTACAAGGTGGGCAGCGGATGCAATCATTCTTGTCCCGGGAGTTTACGTTCTTACTGAACAACTGGCTCTTTGTGTCGATTTGTTTCGCTGTCTTCTGGGGCAGTGTTTTCCCGGTGCTGTCGGAGTGGGTTACGGGGGAAAAGATCACGGCAGGGGCTCCCTTTTTCAACCAGGTCACGGCACCGCTGTGGCTGGCTCTGTTGATCTTGACGGGGGTCTGTCCGTTGATTGCCTGGCGAAAGGCGTCCGGGAAAAATTTTCGGCGCAACTTCATTTATCCGGTCACTGGCGGACTGATGGGAGGTCTGGTTTGCCTGGCCCTCGGGATTCGAGCGACCCTGCCTCTGATTCTGTTTTCATCTGCCGGATTCGTGGCCATGACCATCTTCTTCGAGTTTTATAAGGGGGCCAGAGCCCGGCAGGTGATTCGACCCAGTGGGTTTCTCTCGGCTCTGGTTGACCTGACCGTCATGAACAAGCGGCGCTACGGAGGCTTTGTCATCCACGCCGGTGTGGTACTGGTGTTCGTCGGGATCACAGCTAGTTCTTTTTTTGATGTGGACCGGTTCTTCACTGTCCAGGAAGAGGAGAGCCTTGCTCTGGGCCGCTACTCGTTGGTCTATAAGGGAATGTCTCAACGCCGCGACCCGGAAAAGGCTGTTTTCACGGCTCGTTTAGAAGTCTCTCGAGAGGGCACGCTTCTGGGCGAGCTTCGGCCTGAAAAGCACATCCATCACACCCAGCAGGATCAGCCTCAAACCGAAGTTGCGATCCGCTCCACACTGGTTGACGATCTCTATGTTGCCCTCTCGACCTGGGATGAAAACGGTGCCACCTTTCACGTCTTTGTGAAGCCCTTGGTCATCTGGATCTGGATCGGTGTGGCGATAATGGTCCTGGGAGGACTCTTCGTTCTGGTTCCCGACCAGAGGAAGGCGGTTGCCCGGGTCAGGAGACAATCCACGACGGAGGAAGTGCGGGATGAGGCTACCTAGTAGCGCCTCCAGAGCTATTTCCTTACTGGTCTTGCTGGTACTGCCTGGTTCTACTGCGCGGGGCGAGGTCGACTGGGAGGACGTCCTCCGCATTACCGACAACATCGTGTGCACTTGCAGCTGTCCGCCCACCCAGGTCAGCGCCTGCTCCTGCGGCAGAGCCGGCGAGATGAACCAAGAAGTACAGAACTTGCTAGAAGAGGGAAAGTCGGATGATCAGATCTATGATTTTTATGTCACGCAGTTCGGACTCAGTGTGCTGGCAGCGCCCAGAGCTGAGGGCTTCAATCTGCTGGGATGGGTTCTCCCGTTTGTTGCTTTGGCTCTAGGGGGGGGCGTGGTGGTTGCAGCCTATAGACGTCTTCGCGGAGAGCAGGCGCCGCCGTCAGGCCAGTCCAGGGAACGGAAAGTGATCGATCCCGAAATTAAGGAGAGAATCAAGAGAGAGCTGGCTGATCTGGATTGATTTGCAGTGATGCTGCGGAAGTCTCACCATGTGGTTGTATATTGCCCCTGTTCTTTTTATCCTCGTGATCCTTTATGTCGCGTACCCTTTTCTGATTGACCTCGAAGAGGAAGAAAGCAAGGAAAAAAGACTCACCCGCCGGCAGAAGGCGGTTCAGATCAAGGACGATCTATTCACAACGTTGAAAGATATCGAGATGGACTACCATATGGGAAAGCTTTCGGATGAGGATTATCAGCGTTTGAGTGCTGAATACGAGACACAGGCGATTTCAGCCATCGAGGCGGTCGATCGCCTGGACAAGAAACGAGCGTCCAAGAAAACGTCTTAAATGTCAACTGCATCACCGCCCGAGTCGCTCCTTCAGCTGCGCGGTGTCACCCATCGTTACGGCCCGATTACGGCACTCAGGCAAATCGATCTCAGGCTGACCGTGGGCGATTCTTGCTGCGTCTTCGGGCCCAACGGAGCCGGGAAGAGTACTCTCCTCAAGATCATTGCAACGCTCATAAGACCGACTTCTGGAGGAATTCGCTGGGGTTCCCTAGATTGGGATCGAAGCAGTATTGGCCTGGTGTCGCACCAGACGATGCTCTACGATCAATTAACAGGCTTCGAGAATCTGAGCTTTTATGCCCGGCTCTATGGTCTGGAAAACGGTGGGAAGACTGCCAGGGAACTGATTCGGAGAATGGGCCTCGAAGCCTCCATCGGTTTGCCCGTGAGCTCCTATTCCCGGGGGATGCGGCAACGGCTGACTCTCGCCAGGGCCCTGCTTCACGATCCCAAGTTGCTGCTCCTGGATGAGCCGTTCACCGGCCTGGATCAGCATGGCAGTCAGACGTTCAGCCGCGTCTTGAGCGAAGTCAGATCCGCACACAGGACCGTTCTGATGGTTACTCACAACCTGCGAGAAGGCTTTCATCTTGCCTCCCGTTTTTTGATCTTGGACCGCGGCCGTATCGTTCTCGAGGAACAGAACGAGGGACTGGACTTTGAAGATCTGGAGCGCCGCTATTTCGAGTTGGTGGGCGCCACCTCGGTTGACCGGAAATGAATTCACTGAAATTGATCTGGTCCCTGGCATTGAAGGATCTGACCTTGACCTCCAGATCCCTGCATTCGTTCCTGACAACCATGTTTTTTGCCGTCCTCATTTTGGTCGTATTCAAGTTCGCATTCGAACCGGGCAGTTTGGGGATCCGTGAATCACTGCCCGGAATTCTCTGGGTGGCGCTGCTGTTTCCGGGGGTGATCCAGCTGAATCGTTCCTTCCAAATCGAACAGGACGAAGGCACTCTCGAAGCCCTGCTGCTGGCTCCGATTGATCGAGGTGTACTTTTTCTGGGGAAAAGCCTGGCCAATTTGATTTTCCTGATGGCCATTGACCTGTTTATCGTCCTGATCTTCATGGTGCTCTTCAATCCCCGCCTGACGACCGCTTCCTGGCTCCTCCTACCTTTACTGTTCCTGACCACGATCGGCTTTACGGCAGTGGGCACTGTTTTTGCCGCCATGGTAACGACATTGAGGACCCGGGACGTCCTGTTGCCCGTTTTGCTTTTTCCAGTCATCGTCCCTATAATTCTCGCCGCCGTGAGCGCTACCAGGGTCCTGCTGGTTACGGCTGAGCTGGATCCGGTGGGCCACTGGATGCGATTGCTGGCAGGATTCGACGTTCTCTTTCTTTCGGTCGGTTTTCTTCTTTTTGAATATGTCGTCGCGGAATAGCCTCGGATACGGATCAGAGCTCGAGAGGGCGGCGACCTGCATTCGGCTAACCCGGCGGCTCCTGATCCCGCTCTACATTGTGATGGTAGTGGCGCTTTACGGTGCCTTTCTTTACGCACCCACCGAACAGGTCATGAAGGAGGTACAGCGGATCTTTTACTTCCATGTCAGCGCCGCTATGGTCTCCTTTGTAGCCTTCGCTATCGTTTTCGTCGGAGGAATTGTTTATTTGGCTACCCGCAATCGTTTCTGGGACATGATGGCTGCGTCCGCGGTTGAAGTGGGTGTGTTGCTGACCCTAATCGTTCTGACGACGGGTCCCATCTGGTCGAGACCGGCCTGGAACGTGAAGGACTATCTGTTGTGGCTCAAGTGGGATGATCCCCGGGTGCTGACCGAGTTGATCCTCCTGCTCATGTTTGTAGCCTATCTGATCCTTCGAGCTACCCTTCCCGAAGGACACCGAAAGTATGCGATCTGCTCAGTCTTTGGCATCATCGGTTTCCTGGATGTTCCCATCGTATACTTCTCGATCCATCTGTGGGAAACGTTCCATCCTGTTGTCATCACTACCAGCGAGATCAAGCTCGACCCGCGAATGCAGCAGGCCTGGTTGATCGCAATACTTGCCTTCCTGCTCTTGACCGCGGTATTGATACTTGTTCGCATGGGCACCCGCCTTCAGAAACAGATCACCGACCAACTCATGTACTCCCATCTGGAATCAAATGGGTCGTAGAAGGAGTCTCACTTGGGTTACCTTTTTTCCGCATACACTGTGATCTGGACGCTTTTATTCGTCTTCCTCCTTTTCTTGCATCGGCGGCAGCGGGAGGTGCAGGCACGACTCGAGACTCTCGCCCGCAGTCAGCGCAATGATTTTCCGAGCTGACTGGTACTCCCTTTCATAAATACGGTGACGTCTGTGGATCGGTTTCGCGAGGCGAGATGGCGAAATGAGAAGGACTGATGCAGTGGCATCGTTGACGACGAATGACCGTACCCCTTGAAACGAGGCTAGGTTGAGTTTTAGTAACTGAACGTAGTAAGGGAGGGTAAGGTCACCAGGTGTGCAATCAGGCATAAAATGCTCTGGGTTGCAACACCTTGACAGTCCACGACTCAGATCTTATATTTCGATCGAACTCAAATTATAGCCTTGAAAATCGAGTTGTGACCGCCGCTCGAATGACTTAGTTGTGAAAGAGGCGATCGAGGAGGGTAAAGAAATGGGAAAAATCATTGGAATTGACCTGGGGACCACCAACTCGGTGGTCGCCGTAATGGAAGGTGGTGAGCCCGCGGTGATCACCAACCCGGAAGGAAGTCGGGTGACACCTTCGGTGGTTGCGGTAACGAAAAACGGGGAACGCCTGGTGGGACAAGTCGCCAAGC
>CAZMGM010000013.1:6054-54559 GCA_964565865.1 uncultured Acidobacteriota bacterium
CATGGGCCGAAAGTTCGGCGAAGTCTCCGAGGAGATTTCCATGGTGTCTTACAAGGTCATCAAGGCTTCCAATGGTGATGCTTGGGCTGAGCTCAACGATAAGCAGCAGGCCCCTCCCGAAATTTCTGCCAACATTCTGCAGAAACTGAAGTCGGCTGCTGAAGAGTACCTCGGAGAAACAGTAACTGAAGCTGTCATCACGGTGCCTGCCTATTTTAATGACTCACAGAGGCAGGCCACCAAGGATGCCGGCAAGATTGCCGGGCTTGAGGTGAAACGCCTTGTCAATGAGCCTACAGCCGCAGCACTTGCGTATGGTCTGGACAACAAACAGGACGAGACAATCGCCGTATTTGACTTCGGAGGTGGAACTTTCGACATCTCGATTCTGGAGGTTGGCGAAGGAGTCGTGGAGGTGAAGTCGACGAATGGCGACGGTCACCTGGGAGGCGACAACATTGACCAGCGCCTGATGAGCTGGATAGTCGAGGAGTTCAAGAAGGACCAGGGAATCGATTTGTCTCAGGACAAAATGGCTCTTCAGAGGCTCCGCGAAGCCTCCGAGAAAGCCAAGATGGAGCTTTCCTCAGCGCAGGAGACCGACATCAACCTTCCCTTTATTACTGCTGACGCCAGCGGCCCTAAGCACTTGACCCTAAGTCTGAGTCGTTCCAAGTTCGAACAGTTAGTGGAGGAGATCCTGCGGCGCACTCTGAAGCCCTGCAGCCTGGCACTGAAGGACGCAGGACTAGATTCGGGCCAGATCGACGAGGTAGTCCTGGTGGGCGGGTCGACTCGAATTCCCAAAGTACAGGAACTGGTTAAGGAATTCTTTGGGAAAGATCCACACAGAGGAGTCAATCCGGATGAAGTCGTGGCAGTTGGAGCTGCAGTCCAGGCCGGGGTGCTGGGAGGTGATGTCAAGGACGTTCTGCTCCTGGATGTGACCCCGCTTTCGCTGGGAATCGAAACTCTGGGTGGGGTGTCCACCAACCTGATTACGCGGAACACGACCATCCCGACCCGGAAAAGCGAGACATTTTCGACAGCGGCGGACAACCAGACGTCGGTGGAGATTCATGTGCTGCAGGGTGAAAGGCCCATGGCCGGCCACAACAAGTCCTTGGGAAAGTTTCACCTGATGGGGATTCCACCGGCTCCCCGGGGTATTCCGCAGGTTGAGGTGATTTTTGATATCGATGCCAACGGGATCCTCAATGTGAGTGCCAAAGACAAGGGCACGGGCAAGGAGCAGAGAATCACGATCACAGGATCCAGTGGACTCAGCGATTCGGAGATTTCGGAAATGGTAGACGATGCCGAGTCTCATGCTGACGAAGATCTGCAAAAAAAGGAACTGATCGAGGCCAGAAACCGGGCCGACACACTGGTCTATAGTACCGAAAATCTGCTCAGAGAGAATCGAGACAAAATCGCCGATGCGGATGCCAGTGCTATTGAGCAGGCCATCGCCGAGACCAGGCAGGCGATCGAAAATGAAGATGTGAGCCAGATCAATTCTGCAACCGAAGCCTTGACGCAGGCCTCCCACAAACTGGCCGAGGCAATGTACCAGGCCCAGGCCGATGCGGCCGAATCCCCTATGGATGCGGATCCCGATAAAGACTCGTCGACTGCCGAGAAATCGGACGAAGACGAGGACGTAATCGATGCTGAATATGTTGACGTTGAAGAGAATAAGTGAGCGACTACTACGGGGCTCTCGAGGTTAAGAAGGGAGCTTTACCCGGCGCGATCAAGAAAGCTTACCGCCGACTTGCTCGTAAGTATCATCCGGATATTAATCCAGGGGACAAGTCAGCAGAAGATCGTTTCAAGCGAATTCAGGAAGCTTACGCCGTACTGGGCGACGCGGAAAAGCGCAAGGCTTACGATCGCTACGGGGATGCGGATGCCAAAGGCTGGTTTCCCGGCGGCGGTGTGCAGGACTTTGAGTTCAGCGGCTTTGACAGCGGCAGCTCATCGTCCTTCGGCAGCTTTGGCGAGATCTTCTCCGATCTTTTCGGCCGCCGCCGCCAATCTCCCAGCTCTGTCCAGAAAGGACAGGACCTCGAGTACCAGCTGAAAATCCCCTTTCTGGATGCGGTCAACGGGGCAAAAAAGCGGATTAATTTTCACCGTCAGGCCACTTGCAACGAATGTCGGGGATCCGGGTCCCGTTCCGGCTCGGGGACAAAGCCCTGTTCCGAGTGTCACGGAAGAGGGCAGCGGCAACAGCGACGGGGAACCATGACGTTTGCCACAACCTGTGCTCGCTGTGGCGGTTCAGGTCGGACCCAGCCCGGTGATTGCCCGGCCTGTTCCGGAACTGGATTCCGGGCAGTGTCGGAGGCGCTCACGGTAAGAATCCCTGCAGGGGTAAATACGGGATCCCGGGTGCGCATTCCGCGCAATGGCAACGGCGGCTTGAACGGAGGCCCCGACGGAGATCTCTACCTTCTCATCGAGGTAGAGCCGCACGAACTGTTTCGTCGTGAGGGCAATCAGATCTTTTGTGAGATCCCGGTCACGGTCACGGAGGCGGGTCTGGGCGCGGAGATAGAGGTGCCCACCGTGCAGGGAAAGTCCAGGCTGCGAATTCCCGCGGGTACTCAGAGCGGGCAAAAATTTCGCCTGAAACAAAAAGGCGCACCGGCTCCCAAGGGCAGGGCCGGGGGTGATCAGATCGTACAGGTGCGAATCGTTGTGCCCACCCTGGCTGACCGGCGCTCCCGAGAGCTGCTGAAGGAATTGGCCAGACTGCACCCGGAAAACCCTCGAGCGCAGCTGGGATTGAGGTGAGAGAGGCCGGAATGACCAGGAAACCTATCGGATATACAATCGGAGCCGTGGCCCGGATGCACGGGATGCATCCCCAGACGCTGAGAGCCTGGGAGCGCCAAGGGCTGCTCAGTCCTTCGCGTAGCGCAGGGAATACTCGATTTTATTCCCAGGAGGATCTCGACACGCTCGAGGTTATTCTGACTCTCACCCGAGAACTGGGTGTAAACCTGGCCGGAGTCGAAGTGATTCTCAACATGCGCAGCAAGATGGAATCGATGCAGAAAGAGGTATCGGAGCTGATCGAATTCCTGCGGGCCAGCCTGAGGGAAGATGCTTTCGACAAGCGGAGCCAGGGCCTGATTCGGATGCCCCCTTCCATGCCTGTACGGATACGTCGCTGAGGGCGTTTCAAGTTCCACCAACTTTCAACCGATAACCAGGCTCCCAATCCGAAATCCTCAGTTCTCGGGCAGTCTCTTTCTGATCCGGGCATAGATACGGCGCAGAGCGGCGGCGTGTCGGGTGGAGTCCAGGCCACGTTCCAGAAAATGCTCCTTGATCCGATGGAGCGAATGCTCCAGGCCGTTCACCAGGAGTGGAAGCCGGCTGAGGTCGTATGGAATCTTAACCTTTTTCATGCCGAGTTCGGCAAAGACCTTCAGGTAACGGGCTGTACTCATATCGGGGCAATTTAGCCTTGTGCTGCCCATTTTCAGTTCAAAGCCGAGGAATGTGTAAAGGATCTGCGGGGCGCATTTTCGACCCAGTAGAATCACATCACGGCAGTGATGGGGCAGGATATCCTCGTGATAAATCTGCCTGATTCTCTCGATTTCCGGATCAATGCCGGGATCGCGCAAGGGTACTCTCCGGAAGCTCCAGGGCAACTCCAAATTGAGGCCCGTCTTTGCCAGCTTAAAAATATCATGTTCCGGTTGGATACTTGCCCCATTCCGGGTTTAGCAGGAAGGACAGAAGGGTGAAGCGGAAGCTTACCGTTGCCTGAAGTCAACAGCGCCTTGCCGTGCTGTTTTATTTGGTTAGGGCTGCTAACATTGACTGCACCGATGGGTCGTGATAGCGTACGCCGCGTTTAGTACATACCCGTCATCATATTCATCAGAATTAGCTGGGGAGATATCTTGCAATGTCTTTAGAAGCCCTGGGCATGGTAGAAACCAGAGGTTTTGTGGGAGCAGTGGAAGCTGCTGACGCAATGGTCAAGGCGGCCAACGTGGTATTGCTCGGCCGTGAGTATATCGGCGCGGGCTATGTCACCGTTTTGGTTCGCGGCAATGTGGGAGCTATTAAAGCGGCTACCGACGCGGGAGCGGCGGCAGCCCGGCGCGTGGGTGAACTGGTCAGCGTCCACGTGATCCCGCGTCCCCATCAGGAGGTTGAGAAAATCCTTCCCCAGGTCGTCGCTTCTGCCAGCAATCAGAAGTGACCTTGACGGCACTAAAGGATCTGGACCTTCTATCCGTACAGGAAGCTCGCAACCTGCTCGAGCAAGCGGCCGGGGCGGGTGAGAAGCTGAGCCGGTTTACCCAAGAGCAGGTCGACAAGGTCGTCGATGCAATGGCCGCGGCTGCTCGAAGCGAGGCTGCTAATCTGGCTCGCCTTGCCGTGGAAGAAACCGGCCGCGGAAAAATCTCCGATAAAACGATCAAGAATCTCTTTGCAGCGGTCGATATCCATCGCTACATTCGTGGCTTGAAGACCTGTGGCGTCATTGCCAAGAACAAAGAGAAGAAGGTCCTGGACATTGCAGTACCAGTCGGGATTGTGGCCGCGATCGTGCCTACGACGAACCCGACATCTACGGCAATTTTTAAGATCCTGGCGGCCCTGAAAGCACGGAACCCTATTGTTCTCAGCCCCCACCCCCAGGCGGTCGAATGCACTGCCGAAACGGCCCGTGTGATGTACGAAGCAGCCCTCGAGGCTGGTGCTCCAGAAGGCTGCATAGGATGCATGAAGAACGTAACCCGAGAAGGAACGACCGAGTTGATGCAGAATCGGGCCACGCGCATGATTCTTGCGACGGGGGGGCCCGGGCTGGTTCGAGCGGCCTATTCTTCCGGCAAGCCTGCCTTTGGAGTGGGGCCGGGTAACGCTCCCGCCTTCATCGAGCGAACCGCAAATGTAAAAAAGGCGGTGAGAGATGTTCTGGCGGGAAAGACCTTTGACCATGGACTGCTGTGCTCGTCAGAGCAGGCAATTGTGTGTGACCTTCCGATTGAGGAAGCGGTTCTAGCTGAACTTGAACACAACCACGCCTACTTTCTCGACGACCAGGAAAGGGCGATGCTCGAGCGACTTATTCAACTTCCCCAGGGGGGACTCAATACGGCCATCGTCGGAAAATCTCCCCAGTTCATCGCCGAGTCGGCCGGCTTCTCGGTTCCTGATGAGGTGGTCTGTCTGGTGGGCCGGGCCAGTGGGGTCGGCAGGGAACATCCGCTGTCCATGGAAAAGCTATCGCCGATCCTGGCCTTCTTTGTCGAGGATGGATGGGAGTCCGGATGCGAAAGATGTATTGAAATCCTCAACTTTGGAGGTCTCGGCCACACCCTCGCCATCCACTCCAAAGACGAGGAGATTATCATGGAGTTTGGACTGCACAAACCGGCTCATAGAATCTGTGTCAACACCTCCACAACCCATGGATCTGTGGGCCTGACGACTGGGGTTCCTCCCTCCATGACGCTAGGTTGTGGTACACCGGGTGGCAATATCACATCCGACAACATCACTCCGCTCCATTTGATCAACGTGAAAAGGCTGGCGCGTGAGACGCGCCGAATTGAGGACATCACATTTGACCCGGTTAACGATAAAAAGGACACCGACGAGATACCCCATCCGGAGGTGGAAACTCCGCAGTTGGCAGGCGATCTACGCGAAGTTGTGCGGGCAACTGTTGAAGATTATGTGCGGGAGCGAACCCCTCCCAAGGAGGCTGCCCAGGGTCGGTTGCCAGCCGCTTCCGCCGCTCCGCAATCTGCCGAGGGTAGGCCCGCCAAAGACTTTGTCTGCGAAGAGGACGTTCTGCACGCCGTCCGGAACGGAAGTCGAATAGCCGTGAGTACTCGAACCATCATCACCCCTTCCGCGAGGGATGCCGCGGAGGGCCGAGATGTTTTCATCTGGGACTAGCGGATTGCCGGGTGACATGTTTTCATGTCAGTTTCCACAGGCATTCTTATCCCTGGTGGATTCCCCATTTCAGAGCTATGTCGTATTTTCACCTTTGAAGCTGTGGGAACGGCGATTACAGACGCCGTGGGCCCTGATTGGTCGATTCTCGATGGCCGTAGGGATGAACCATTCGGTCGTCGCTGGCACTTGTTGCAAAAGCAACTGAGGGCCAAATCAAGGCGGGGGAACCTCCCGGGATCCATCCGAAAACGTGGCCGTATCCATGAAGGGGCGTACTGAATTCCTGTGGAGAATGGGCGTGATATCATTATGCATTTCGAGCCGAAATGGACTGGTTGATTCTAGCCGCTTCGAGCGGTCTTCTAGGACGCTTGAAGGCGGTCGCCGAGGGACTGTACCAGATGGTTCTGGGATTAGGGGGACCAGGACTTCTGGTCCTTGCACTGCTCGATTCTTCCTTCCTTTCGATTCCCGAGGGAAACGACTTCCTGATGATTGTTCTGTCGACTGGAGGGACCTGGATCAACATGGCGTACTACGCCACCATGACGACGACGGGCTCGGTAGTTGGGTGCTCCATTCTCTACCTGGTGGGTACCAAGGGCGGTGGCTACGTAGAAAAACGACTGCATCGGCCACGCATCAGGAGAATTCAGGAACTCTATCAACGCCGGGGAGTGCTGGCTATCGTTGTCCCGTCTCTTCTTCCTCCACCCACACCCTTCAAAGTATTCGTCCTTTCGGCGGGAGCTTTTGGTCTTCCCTTTTCCCGGTTTCTGGCCGCAGTAGCCTTGGGCCGAAGCCTTCGCTATTTTTCTGCGGGAGCGCTAGCCGTTCTGTACGGCGAGTGGGCCAAGCACTTCCTTCGAACGCACATTCACGCGGCCGGGGTTGTCATCCTGATCCTGATTCTGCTGCTGGTTCTCCGGTTTCTGGTATTGAAGCCCCGTGTACGGAGCGGGGAGGGGGGTCATGACTAGGCTGATATTGGCCCTGCTCTTGCCCTCATTCAGCCTGACAGCTTGCGGTCCCAAGAATCGCGTTACCACAACTCCGGTGGGCTATTCGGCTGCCAGGACCGCAACTCTGAGTGAGCTGATTGAACGTGTGAACAGCTATTACGGCGGGATCGAGTCCCTTTCGGTGAGTCGCTTTCAAGTCAAGTTCACGGGCGGGTCGATCGAGGCCGGATACCTGAAGGAGTACCCTTCCGCCAAAGGCCATCTGGTTACTAAGAGACCGAACTGGATCTATGTGAATATCTTGAACCCCGTAACCAGTTCGTCCGTGGTCACCATGGCGTCGAACAGCAGGGAATTCCAGATCTGGGTGCCTCACGAAAACAAGTACTTGACGGGCAAGACCGACATCCGCACTAGTTCGAAGGAGCCTTTGCACAGCATGCGGCCGGAGCATTTACTCCAGGCCATCCTGGTCGAGCCATTGCACTTGTCCAGATCCGGGACCGTCCACCTTTTGGAGGAGGCGCAGGATCGACAACGAAAGTTCTATGTGATTCAGGAGGTCTCGATGGAGGGCCGTACCCCCCAGGGTTGCCTGAGACGCAAGCTGTGGCTCGAACGTCAGAACTTTGGCCTGATGCGGCAGCAGTACTACGATTGTGGGAAGCTACTGAGCGACATCCACTACACGGGTGAAGTCGGGTCGGAGCAGGGCTCGGTCACCAGCTCGATCTCGATGGAGCGGATCCCCGAGCACTATCAGATTCAGTTTCGGTTTCAGCGCGGCAAAGTGCACCTGAACCGGATGGTCGAGGATAGTTCCTTCTTCATACCGAAACCTCCCCGAGCAGAGGTTGTAATTGTAGAAGGAGACGGGGTGAAGGATAATTAGCGAAAGCCCCTTGCTGGACTCCACATGTTGAAACTCATTGTCTCGAACCTGGTGCAAAGGATGACCCGCACGGTCGTGAGTGTTCTTGCTGTGGCCCTGGGAGTGGCGCTAATACTGGTCAGCGTGGGCCTTTCCTACGGTCAGCTTAATGACTTCTCGGCCCGCACACGGCGTCTAGGTGATGTCATTGTCCAGCCCTCCGACGGTTCCCTCATGGCGGCGATTAACAGTGGGACCGTGCCGGTCCGAATTGGCGAGAAGATCGCCGAAGTGGAAGGGGTCGCGGCGGTCACGCCCGTGCTCACCAAATTCCTGGGCGAGGAATTCCACCTCGTCAACGGCATTGAAAAAAGAAGCTTCCAGAATGTCAGCAGGAGCTTTCGCATCGTGGCAGGCCAGCTGTTTGGCGATCTGGACGAGATCATCGTCGATACCCTTTACTCGAAGTCCAAGGAAGTGGGTCTGGGAGATCGATTAGCATTACTGGGGACTTCCTTCCGGGTGGGTGGAATCTTCGAAGCCGGTGTGGGCGCGCGTGTCATGATGCCGCTTCAGATTCTTCAGAGCTTGAACGGGACGCCCGGCAAAGCCACCATGTTTTTCGTCCGGGCTGCCGATGAAACGACCGACCTGGTAGTGGCGGAGCGGTTGAAGGAGAGGTTCAAGGGCTATAAGATCACCAGAACTTCTGAACTCCCGAACCTAATGACCTCGACCACGCCCGTACTGAAACCGTTTATCACCGCCATGGTGGCGCTGTCGGCTCTGATCAGCTTTCTGATGATCCTGTTGGCAATGTACAGTACGATTATGGAGCGGACCCGTGAGATTGGGATCCTGAAGTCACTGGGCGCCTCCAGGGGCTTCATCATCATATTGATTCTCAAGGAATCTCTGGTGATCTGTGGGATCGGAGTTGGCGCTGGTTTTCTGTTGACTTGGTTGGCGATTCACGTGATAGTGAGTATTGTTCCGAATCTGCCTGTGGAGATTTCTGGTTCCTGGAGGTTGGCTGCAGCCGTAATGGCGATTCTAGGAGGGATGCTGGGGGCCCTGTATCCCGCTCTCAAGGCTGCCCGGCTAGACCCGATTAAGGCGCTTGGTTATGAGTGACCCGGTGGAACTAAAGAAACGCAAAGATGTCATCGTGGTGGATGATGTTCACATGATCTACCAGGTGGGAAGGGTCGATGTTCCGGCACTGAACGGCGTGGACATGACGATCCGGGAGGGCGAGTTCGTCGCAGTGATGGGTCCCAGCGGATGTGGCAAGTCGACATTGCTCCACCTGATGGGTGGTCTGCTCACTCCAACCCGGGGACGAGTTTCGGTCGATGGTCAGGAGATTACCAGTATTTCCGACGGTCAAAGAACGGAGATTCGACGTCAGAAGGTAGGGTTCGTGTTCCAGCGTTTCAACCTTCTCTCGACGTTGACCGCGCAGGACAACATCAAACTGGCCCGTCAAATCCGTGGGAACGGTCAAAACAACGGGCTCAAGGCGGGACAGATTCTGGCGCTTTTGGGCCTGGAAACCAAGATTCACCACAAGCCGAATGAACTCTCGGGTGGTGAGCAGCAGCGAGTGGCGATTGCCCGCGCCATTATCAACCGTCCCCAGCTCCTGCTTGCGGACGAGCCCACGGGAAGTCTCGATTCCGAGAATACTGCTATTGTCCTGGAGATGCTGCAGGAATTGAACATTCGCTACAGTCAAACCATTCTACTGATTACTCATGATCCCGACGTCGCTGCCACGGCCGGGAGGACTGTCGAAATGCGGGACGGTAAGATTCTCAATCGTGTTGAGAACCTGTACTACACGATGGAACCAAAGCGGCTCTATTAAAGAAGTTGCAAAGGGATGCGAAAGGCGATTTCCAGGGTACTCTTCTGGACCTATCCAAGGGGCTCGTGGCAATACGATTTACTTTGTATCATGATTCTCGCCTTCATCTTTTTTACCCCCACTTGGATTTTCGACCGGCCTGAGGAAGCGGCGGTCCTAAGCGAGCTGAAAGAGTCATCTGTTCCGAAAGCCTCCGGTGTCCCAAGCCTGGATCCCAGGCCGGCTGACGAATTCGAGAAAGAGAAAAAGCAGCTTCCCCGTATGACGAGGTCAGGGCCCTAGCCGCCCGTGGTACAAAATTGCGCGCCCGGGACCTGCGTTCGCTGGCAAGATACGAGGATGCAACCGATGCTTTGGGATGGTCCGGGTCGGTTCACCTTGCATCTGGACCCACGGTGTCCACAACGCGGCCCGTGAGGAAATTTCACCATAGCCTGCTAGCGGGCTGCTAGGACTCTTAAAAGTTTCTTCTACGACCACTTGCAACCCAGTCAAGTATTCGCTCAACCTATCCCCAACTTCTGACCGGCAAGGAAGTCCTAAGCAATGGGAGAAGAAAAGGTCGAGGGTTACATGCGACGGACACGAGTGCCATCGATTATGAAGACGATTCTAGCTTCTTTGCTGACCGCTATTGTAGTCACGCCGGGCGCGGCCGAGGTGCCCGATCTGGAAACCGTCCTTGGCCAGATCGAAAAGCACGGGGCAGAGATCTATTCCATGGAGGCACTACTCGAGCAAAAGAAATGGACTGAAATCCTCGAGGAATTCGATGAGGGCGAATCAGGACGATTCCTTTTCCTTAGAAAAGATGGCGAGGTCTACATTCGCAAGGAAATTGAGGAGCCTCAACCAAGCTCACTGCTGATTGGTGATGGTGAGTTACTTTTCTTTCAGCCAGTGATCAAACAGGCTCAGAAGTATCGCCTCGGTAAAAAACAGGACAAGGCGGAGTTTCTGCTCCTGGGTTTCGGCACCACCCGCGAGGCTCTCGAAGAAGCCTATCAGCTGAGGATTCTGGGGGCAGAGAAGATCGAGGAGACGCCCACCTACGTTCTAGAAATGGTTCCGAAATCGGAAAGGGTGCAGGCCTACTTTGGGAAGATCGTCCTCTGGATTGACGGGAGGCGCTGGATACCGATCCAGCAGAAGCTGGTAGAGCCCAGCGATGATTACCTTTTGGTCAGGTTCCGCGAGATCGAGATGAATCCGGCTCTTACCGCCGCCGATTTCAAGTTGAAGCTTCCCAAAGGAACCAGACTCGTGGGCTGGAACTGAACAGGTCCCACGTCCCAGGAGATCAAGGACAGAACGGTAGGGGGGGTGAGCCCACCGGTAGCGTACGTGCCCCGTTTGACTCTCGGCTCCTCGGCCCGCTCCACGGGCTATTAGGCCCGAAGCTGGGCACGTGTGTAGAGGATGCGGTGTACGACCGTCCAGTTGGACAGCACTGCGAGAATCCACAGCACCGGATCCATCCTGTAAAAAGCGCCGATGATGAGGAGCACGATTCTCTCCGGCCGTTCCAGGAAGCCAACTTTGCAGGAGGGGATGAAAGACTCTGCCCTGGCCCGAGCATAGCTGGTCAAGACCGAGCCCATCATGACGACTCCTACCAACACCACATATCCCATTCGGTCGTGGGCACCATAGTGGATCATGAGGCCTAGATAAACGATCAAATCAGAATAACGGTCCATGATCGAGTCAAAGAAGGCCCCGAAGCGAGTCACGGTGTTCGAAGATCGAGCGACTTCTCCGTCTACCGTATCGAAAAAGCCAGCCACGATGAGCAGCCAGCCCGCTAAATGGAAGTGATAACGTGCAAATGCAAACGCGGTAATCACACTCATGACGACGCCCAGTGCAGTAAGGTGGTTGGGTTTTATCCCGAGTGAAGTCAGCCCGCTTACGATCGAACGGAGAATGAGCTGAGCCCCCTGGCCGATGTTTTGCGAGATCATCTTACCTGCTCATAAGTTCCGACGAAGACCGAGGAAGTAATCAATTCTCTTAGCCGCCCCAGTTTACGGATCAGAACAGCTCAAACTTGACCGTCAGAAATCGCCTTGGGTTCTGCCGAAAATCGTAGATCAGCTTGACTATTTCTGCCGAGAGTTGATTGATGTTTTCGTACAGTTGCTCATCTTTGGCCAGTCGACCCAGCGTGCCTCGGCCCTCTTCGATATCGTTGGCAAATGCCGAAAGCTTCTCCAGCGCTCGGCTCATCTCGAGATACAGATCTTCATCAGTAGAGAGTTTGCCCAGAGTGCCCTCTCCCGCCTCCAGTCTCAGCGCCACTGACCGTATGCTGGCCATCGTGTCCCGGGCGTCATCGTACAGTTCTGCGTTTTTGAGTAGCTTCCCAAGGGTCCCTTCCCCGGCATCCAGGTCGGTGAGGACTTCATCCAGGCGCGTCGCTGAATCCGCAAGCCTCTGGTACAGCTCCGGTTCATGGGTTAATTTGGCGAGTGTCCCCGTGCCCCTCGAAATGTCTTGGATCACCTGGTTGGCTTCAGCCATCGTACCTCTGGCGACCATCACGGTATCGTTCAGATTGTTGTAAAAGGAAGGATCTGTCAGGAACTTCCCTACCGTCCCCTCCCCCGATTCAAAGCGGCTCATGATGTCTTGAACCTTATCGGACAGAGTCCTGAAGTTCACCAAAATATCGTTCGCCCCGGTAATTAGTTCCTCGAAGCCGGTTTGAGGTCTTCCCGTGATTTCCACGAATTCAACTTCCTTCTCTCCCCACCAGCTGCCCTGAACCGTGTAGATCTCACTCCTGGGGGGATCGGGGGCTCGACCGAGAGAGATCTGAATGTACTTGTCACCCAGCAGTCCCACCGATCCGAGGGCAATATAGCTGTCGCTCCGAATCCAGTCCCGGTAGAGGGTCTGGATCTCCATTTTGACTATGATATTCTGCAGGTCGGATCTGGCCAGCTGGAGCATTTCCCTGACCTTTGCAAGGTTACGAACGTCCTGGCTCTTGCGATCCTCGAGATCGTCGAGTTGAGTGCGCAGTTCCCTGGACTGATCAGAGGTTGATCCCTGCTCCAGGGACACGGATTGATAAAGAGTGCGAAGCTCATCGATTCGCTGATCTAGGTTGCCCAGGTCGGCATTGAGAATCGAATCCTGGTCCTGAAGATTCAAGATCCGAGCCTGCGCCCGGTCATTTTCAGCCGTCTTAGGCATGTTGTCTGGAGTCGTAATTTGAACCTCGGTTACATTGCCGATCTCGACCCCGCCCAGGAGGACAATATCCGAGGGCTTCAGTCCGGAAACATTGTTCAGGTACGTCCGGGCATAGAAGGTCTCCTGAAAAAGTCCCACTGTGGAACCGACTCGGAAAATCGCAAAAGCCAGAATCGAAGCTCCCAGAATGACGAAAATCCCAACTCGTAGTTCCGACAGGCTAACTCGTTTTTGCTCTTCCATGATTCGTCTCTACTGGTTTCGTACTCTCATAGAATACAGTACAGGTTGTTCAATTGGATTAGGTCAGGAACTCAACCAGGTAAGGATCCGTGGACGCAAACATTTCTTCGTCGCTCCCCTCGAAGATTATAGAGCCGTCCTTAAGCACCACGAAACTGGTATTTACGAGACAAAAACGTCCTTCTTCGGCTATATACTGCACTTCCCCGGTGGAGCTGACACGAGCCATCTCACCAGCCAGGATAATTGCCGATGGCAAATCATGAGTGACCAGAATTGATGCGACGCCTTCCAGGTCCCTGAGCTTTATGATCAGGTCACAGATGGTCCGACTGGTGATGGGGTCGAGGCCGGCCGTGGGTTCGTCGTAGAGTAAGATTCGGGGGTTTCCTACCAGAGCCCGGGCAATGGCTACTCTTCGCTTCATCCCGCCTGAAAGCTGTGAAGGCATCTTGTCAATTACCTGCTCCAGACCCACGAATCCGAGGATTCTGTGAGTAGTATTCTCGATTTCTCGAAAAGGGAGCACCTGATTCTCGAGTAGGCGGTAGGCCACATTTTCACCTACGGTCAAAGCATCGAAGAGGGCGCTCTCCTGAAAAACAACCCCGATGTGGGCGCGAATCTTCATCAGATCATCCTCTCCCATCGACGTAATGTCCCGACCTTCGACCAAAACCCGACCCGAATCCGGCTTAACAAGACCCGGTACCATCTTGAGCAAAGTAGTCTTGCCGGAGCCGCTGCCTCCCATGACAATCTTCGTTTCGGCCTCATGAACCTTCATGGAAAGGGTGTTCAATACGAGCTCGCCAGAGTAAGACTTGGATACATTCTCAAAGCGAATCACGGGCACTGAAGATCTCTCTAAAGCTGGATGATCAGTTTACTCAGAAAGAAATCTGCCACAATCACTAAGATAGAGGCTGTGACCACGGCCTGAGTTGTGCTCTGTCCAACTCCTCTGGTGCCACCCTCTGTGCGGAGACCGAAGTAACACCCTACCGTTCCTATGATAAAGCCGAATACCACGGGCTTGATCAGACCTTCCAGAGAATTACTGTAGTTGAGTGCTTGGAACGCGGTGTTCCAATAAAGCTGAGTGTTAAGCTTGAGCATATTGAAGGAGACCAGCCAGCCCCCAACCAGACCCGAAAAGTCAGCCACAACGGTCAACAGGGGCAACATGGTGGTGCAGGCCACCACCCGTGGAGTGACCAGCTTCTTGGTAGGGTCGGTTCCCAGGGCTCTCATCGCGTCAACTTGTTCTGTTACCAGCATGGAACCCAGTTGTGAGGCAATTCCTGATCCCACTCTCCCGGCGAACATCAAGGCGGTGATTACAGGCCCAAGCTCTTTGACCAAAGAAACAGCGACGAGCTGTCCGGTCAGGTTGATTGCACCGAAATCCTTCATTATGCCGGCGGATTGCAGAGCCAAAACACCCCCGGTGAAAAAGCCCGTAAGAACAACGATCGCAGCAGACTTCACCCCGACCTCGTCCATCTGCTGGAAAGTTTCCTTCAGGTAACGGGGACGACGGAAGAGGTTGGTAGAAGCTCGGACTGACAGCAACGTGAAGGCCTGAACTTCCACGATCAGTTTGATGATCAGGTTCATGGCAATGCTTTACTCTGAGCCGGCTGGCCACGGCGTTGATATACCCCCGTTAGTGTTACACTAATCGTCTGAACTTTGGCAACCGCGTGGCGGATTTCAAATTCCAGATTCAGTGCTCAACATGCGAAGTTGCTCAAGTCACGGAATTGTTCCTAGCGGGTCTCGAAAGTCGAGATACAAGCCTGATGGGAGACATTCAATCTAAAAGAGGGAGATCTATTTAAAATCTGGAATCAAGATGGTCCGACCGATTCTCAAGTACGGAGCTCGCAAGCTCAAGGAAGTCAGTCTTCCGGTGGAAGCCTTTGACGCCGAACTCGAGAGGCTGGGAGAAGACCTGATCGAAACGATGTACGCCGAACGGGGTGTAGGACTTGCAGCACCTCAGATTGGTGTGAACCGCCGCCTGATCGTGTGCGACGTCACGGCGGCCGGGGAGGTGAGACAGAGCTTTTCTCTTGTCAATCCGGAGATTGTTAAGCAGGAGGGAAAGCAGAAGGCCGAGGAGGGTTGCCTCAGTATCCCCGGCTTCACCGCAGTCGTGGAGCGCTCCACCCGAGTCAAGGTTCGAGCCCTGAGCCTCCAGGGTGATGCGATTCAGATCGATGCCGAAGATCTGCTGGCTCGGGTCATTTGCCACGAGATCGATCACCTGGACGGCATCCTTTATCTGGACCGAATTTCCCGCCTCAAGAGGGACCTGATCAAACGCAAGATCAGAAAGCTGGTCCGGGCCGGAGAATGGGGATGATCCGGGTGGTCTTCATGGGAACCCCCCGATTTGCGATTCCCACTCTACAAGCAATTTGGAACAATGAGGGAACGGACCTGGTGGGGGTGATAACTCAGCCCGACCGCCGGGCCGGGCGAGGACAGAAGATTCAGCCTCCACCCGTCAAAACGATCGCCGTCGAACATGGAATTCCAATAATCCAACCGCAGCGCATTGGAGACGACCCCGCGGTAAGGCAGTTTCTGGAGGATTTCCGGCCGGACGTGGCGGTGATCGTTGCTTTTGGCCAGCTGCTTCCACCGCGTGTGTTTGATTTCCCAAAGTACGGAACACTGAACCTCCACGCCTCGCTGCTACCCAGGTATCGTGGGGCGGCGCCCATTATCCACGCTTTGCTCAAAGGGGACCAGTTAACGGGCGTGTCAATTATGCGAATCGAGCAGCGTCTGGACTCGGGTCCTATCCTGGGAATCGAAGAATTGCCTGTTTCCTCCGAAGTTACTGCAGGCGAGGTAGAAGAGACTCTGGCACGGGTGGGAGCGGATTTGCTCCTACGGGTCCTCCGTCCTTATGTGTTCGGACAGCTGGTTCCCGAGCCCCAGGACGAAGCCCTGGCCACTTATGCTCCGGCGATTCGGAAGGCTGACACCGCTGTAGATTGGACATGCCCAGCCCCACGGATCCACAATCTCGTGCGGGCCTTCAATCCGAAGCCCGGTGCCCGGACTACCTTGCGCGGGGGCCTGGTCAAGCTCTGGAAGACCCGGATGGTTCAAGAGATTCTGCCGGACGTTCTCCAGCTGCCGGGAAGCTCGACTCGATCCGGTACAGAGGGGATCCGAGTGATATGCGGAGATCAGCAAATGATCGAATTTATCCAAGTTCAACCCGAAAACCGCCGCCGGATGAGCGCCTCCCAGTTCGCAAATGGAGTCCGGCTTCAGGAGGGCGAGGTTTTTGGGTGAACCAGACCCCAGAGCCACTGCTGTTCGAATCCTTCTCCGTGTTCTGACCGAGGCTACCCACCTGGGGTTGGTCTGGAACGACCTGTCCGTTAACGCGCTGGCAGCACGTGACCGCAGGTTTGTCCAGCGTCTGGTCATGGGAGTATTGAGAAGGCTCGCTGAAATCGACTACCTGATTGAGAGGACTTCCCGCAAGCAGCGGGAACGGCTCGATCGGGAGGTCCTGTGGATTCTCCGGGTGGCAGTATATGAACTCCTTGACTTGAACACGCCTCCAAGGGCCGTTGTTCACGAGGGGGTCAGGCTGTGCCGCACCTTCAGAAAGGCCTCCGCGACGAGCTTTGTCAATGGGGTTCTGCGCGAATACTTGAGGCGGCCGGTAACCCTTCCGGAGGACACGGATACTACTAGCCTGGCCATTCGCCATAGCCATCCGGAATGGCTGGTTCGACGGTACGTTTCACGTCACGGCCTGGACGTTGCCACGCAGCTGATGCAGCATAACAACAGGGAACCCGAGCACTTCCTGTGGATTAACCCGTTCCGGGCCGGAGCGACCGAGGTGTGCCGCCGTCTGGAGGAGAACGGCTTTCCCTGCCAGCCGGTCGACTCGGTGCCGAATTGCCTGAGAACTTCAGCGGCAGTTGCGAAGCACGCTCTCTACGAGCGTGGTGCCGGTGTTTTCATAGATATCTCGAGTCAGTGGGTTGCCAACCTGCCCGACGTGAGCCAATGTAGACGGATCGCGGACCTTTGTGCAGCACCCGGAGGGAAATCCCTGGTTCTGGCCTCACGCTTGCCGGTGGGTGCTCGCCTGATCGCCTCTGATATCAGTCTGCCGCGAATGCTGTCCATGAGAGAACGTGTCGTCAGGTTGGGAGTCCCGGCCCTCTCGCTGCTGCGGGCGGATCTGAACCGAAGCTGTTTCAAGGAAGAAACATTCGACTTTGTGCTGCTCGATGTTCCCTGCAGTGGACTGGGAACCCTGGCTTCCAACCCGGATATCCGGTGGCGATTTCGGCCGGAACAACTGGCTCGTCTGCAGGAGCAACAGCTGGGACTTTTGCGGTCAGCGTTTCCCTTGCTAAGGCGGGGGGGAGAGCTGCTCTACTCGACCTGTTCAACCGAGGAAGAGGAGAATGAAACAGTGGTCGCTGAGTTTCTCCGCTCGGAACCCGCGGCCAGGCCACTCAAGCCTTTCCAACGAACTTCACCACTTTTGTATGGAGGACAGGCTTTCTTCGCAGCCAGGGTGCGACGCGGGTAGAATAGTAAAGTACCAAGACCATGCAGAGTAGGAAGCAAAATCCTTCCCGGACGCGCGTCGCGAGAGTGCAATCGGGTATTCAACGCAAAGCTCTGGATTTAGGACTGGTTGTACTGCTTTCGGGAATTCTGGTGGCGGTCGGATTGTTCGGTCTGATCGTGGGAATGAAGCTGACAGTCAGCCAATCCGATGTGGAGGTTCCCCGACTTGTCGGTTTGACGGTCGAGGCTGCAAATAAATCATTGCACCCTCTGGATCTGACTCTCCGAGTGTCTGGAGAGCGCTATGATTCAGCAGTTTCTGACGGAACGATCCTGTCGCAGCTCCCCCCCCCGGGTTCCGTAAGCAAGCCCGGCAGAACGGTACAGACGGTCCTGAGCAAAGGGACCCGGACACACCCCGTTCCCGATCTGATCGGTTCAACTGCGGGTGTCGCCAAAATGACCTCAGAGCAAAGTAACTATGTGATTGGTAGAATTAGCACTATCAGAGTTCCGGGAATGGCAAAGGACACGGTGTTGGCTCAGTCTCCTCCTGCTGGATCCACTTCAGCAGTGACTCCTAGAATCGATGTTCTAATTGTTTCAGGGGAAGAATCGAAATACATCATGCCCAACTTTGTTGGAATGAATCTCAACCGTGTGAAACCTTTTCTCGAGGCGCATAAGCTAAAACTCAAGAAAGTCCACTATCGATTTCATCAGGGTCTTTCTAAGGGTACGGTGATCGGCCAGGTTCCGCGGTCCGGTCACATGCTGATGTCAGAAGATGAGATCGCACTGGAGGTGGCCCGGTGAAACCCGTAATTCTCCCCTCGCTTTTGGCGGCGGATTTCGTGAACCTGGAACGGGACATCCGCGTCCTTGAAGAAGCGGGTATGAAAATCCTACATCTGGACGTAATGGACGGGCATTTTGTGCCCAATCTGACGTTTGGACCGTCCCTGATCAGACGCATCAGGACCATCACAGCCGTGGAGTTGGATGTGCATTTGATGATCGAGAATGCAGAGTCCACCTTTCTGGACTACATTGGCGAAGAGGGGACAAGAATCAACTATTTGACCGTCCATCAAGAAAGCGTAACTCACCTGGACGGTCTCCTGGAGCAGATTAGAAAAAGGGGTGTAAGAGCCGGCGTTGCACTGAATCCACATACCCCTGTCGGTGTGTTGGAGAGTATTCTCCCTAAGTGTGACCATGTGCTGGTCATGTCTGTTAACCCCGGTTTCGGCGGACAGGTGTTCATAGAGGAAAGCTATGACAAGATACGCCAGCTCAAGTCCCTGATAGAAGCTCGCGGACAAGAGGTTATAATTGAGGTCGACGGTGGAATCGGTGTGGAGAACGTGAGTCGTGTAGTCAAGGCGGGCGCTCGATTCGTCGTTGCCGGTTCGTCCGTATTCAAGGATGAGCGGCCTCGGGCTCATTTTCGAGCCCTACGGCAGCTGGCCCAAGAGGCTGAAGAAACGGCATGATGCGATCCAGGGTTGTTCTTGTATTTCTTTCGGCAGTGGTCTTCGGGTGTGGACAAAAAAGTGCCGACCTTCAAGAGAGCGCGGTCCCTCCCGATACGACATTGTTCGAGAACGGCATGAAATATTTGAAGAACAACAGTTTTATCAGGAGCCGACTGGCCTTTCAGACCCTCATCAACACGTACCCTGACAGTGAGTTCACTCCCATCTCGTTTTTGTCGATCGCTGATTCCTACTACCGGGAAGGCGGGACGTCGAACCTTCTCCAGGCTGAGGCGCAATTCAAAGACTTCATCATCTTCTATCCCACCCATGAAATGGCGGATGATGCCCAGATGAAGGTTGCCGCCATCAATTTCCGTCTTATAAGTGCTCCCGACCGGGATCCAACCTATTCCAGGAAGGCGATGTCGGAACTCCAGAAGTTCCTCAGGGACTATCCGGACAGTCCGCTCTCTCCCACGGCACGAGAAGTTCTGTGGGAGGTAGAGGAGAATCTGGCGAGGGGCGTCCTCATGAAAGGTGATTTCTATTACAAAAGGTCTCGTTACGAGGCGTCCTCAAAAAGATATGAAGAAGTTGTTCGGGAATATAAAAACTTTAGCGGGACCGATGTAACTTTATACTTTTGGGGCGATTCAATGGAGAAGAAGGGAAGTGTCGATCAGGCTGCGACCATCTATGAGAGGATCGCCAGGGAGTTTCCCTTCAGCGCATACCATGAGAAGGCTATAGAGAAACTGACTGTTCTGGAAAGAGATATCCCCCCGGTCGATGAAGCCGCTGCCGATCGCCATCTGTCCAATCAGCGACCTACGGAGGGATTCTCTGTCTTCGACCCGATGCGCACCGTCTGGGAAACCTTCGCTGGAGGCAAGGACATCTACGAAGTTGCTCGACAACGAGCTGAGAAAAAGGAGGAACAGCTGCTTTCCGGGGACACCGACGGAGGAGACAACCAATAGCCATGCCTCGTTTAGTGCTTGCCGATGACAATCTGACGACTCAACGGATGGTGGAACTCTCGCTCGAAACAGAGGGTTACGAGGTCATTCCATTCACGAATGGCAAAAAGGCACTCGAGTACGTTCTCCAGAACGAGGTTGATGTAGTGCTCGCCAACGTGTCTCTTCCTGGGCTGGACGGGTACTCTTTGTGCGCCCGGATTGCCGATGAGCCTGACCGAGTTGATATTCCGGTAGTTCTTGTGGTGGGGGCCCTAGATGAGGCTGAAGCAGACAAAGCTCAAAAGGCCGGTAGCGTTGCGGTGCTCAGCAAACCCTTCTCCACGAGTGGGCTCCTCGACGTTGTCACCAGCGCCAGGAAACAGGTTGACGAAGAACCTGCCCTGGCGTCAAACCTCTTCGAAATACCGGTTAATGGATCCGAAGAGGAGGTTCTTTTCGAGCTGTCTCTGAGCCAAGCTTGCAGCTCCACCAGGACGCTGATGCACGAACACCTAAAGCCATCGGTCAGCGACCTAGCGGCTATGGAAGCTGCCCGGAAGGTCGATCACATGGCCAAACAGTTCAGCGAGAGATTGGCCAAACAGCTGGCTCAGATCGTCCCGGAGCTGACAGACGAGATTTGCAGCGACCTGACCTAGCAGCCCACGGACTGTTGGTCTCAGGCTCGCGGAAGAATTCCTCTGGAGCCCAGGCCTGCCCAGGCTGGTATAATTCCCCTTCGCTGTAGCAGCCCATGGGCTGCTAGTGGGGCTGCCTACCCCTGATTGATCGTCGGTTCTTGTGAAGCACGGGTGTTGCCATGAACCCAGACAGCCGGATCTCCAGGAGCTACAACGGCCCTGAGGTTGAACGCAAGTGGTCTAAGTACTGGCTGGAGAACCGTTTTTTCGAGGCGGATCCAACCTCTGAGAGGCGACCTTATTCCATTGTAATACCTCCCCCCAATGTGACAGGTGCCCTGCACATGGGCCACGCCTTGAATATAACCCTCCAGGACGTCCTGGTGCGTTGGAAGCGTATGAAGGGACACAACGTGCTCTGGCTTCCTGGCACCGATCACGCCGGGATTGCGACACAGAATGTAGTGGAACGCCACATTTCCTCCGACGGGCTTCAACGCCAGGACCTGGGGCGCCGTAAATTTGAGGAGACGGTCTGGCAGTGGAAGGACGAGTACGAAGCCCGGATTCTCGGTCAGATTCGGAGGCTGGGTTGTTCCTGTGACTGGTCCCGGACCCGGTTTACCATGGACGAAGGTCTGTCCAGCGCTGTCCGAGAGGTCTTCGTCCGACTCTATGAAGACGGTCTGATCTACCGAGGAGAGTATCTCGTCAACTGGTGCCCCCGCTGCTCTACAGCGATATCGGACCTGGAGGTGATTCACCGACCCGCCTCCGGAAAACTGTGGCACGTTCGTTATCCGCTGGCCGAAGGCGAGGGATTCGTCGAGGTGGCCACGACTCGACCGGAGACCATGCTGGGAGACACCGCAGTCGCCGTCCATCCTGAGGATGATCGTTACAGAAACCTCGTCGGGAAGATGGTAATCCTGCCCCTCATGGACCGACGGATCCCCGTCGTCGCGGACTCCTTCGTCGACCGTGAGTTCGGAACCGGAGCCGTAAAAGTAACGCCCGGACACGACCCTAATGACTTTGAAGCGGGACGCCGTCATCAGCTCTCGATCATTCAGGTCATTGGAGAGAACGGCACAATGACGTCTGAATCCGGGCCCTATGCAGGCCTGGACAGATTCGAGGCACGAAAGAAGGTGACGCAGGATTTGCAGAACATGGGTCTGCTCATCGGCATTGAAGATCACGATCATCAGATTGGGCACTGCCAGCGCTGTGACACGGTAGTCGAACCGCTGGTTTCCACCCAGTGGTTTGTCAGGGTTCAGTCCTTGGCCAGCCCTGCCATCGAGGCCGTCGAGGATGGACGCACCCGTTTCTTTCCCGAACGGTACAAGAAAATCTATCTCAATTGGATGTACAACATCCACGACTGGTGTGTAAGCCGCCAGCTATGGTGGGGCCACCGAATCCCAGCCTGGTATTGCCTGGAATGTGATGAAGTCATGGTCGCCCGGCAACCCCCGGTTTCCTGCCGGAAGTGTGGGGCGTCCGAGCTCCAGCAGGACGAAGATGTTCTCGATACCTGGTTCAGCTCTGGGCTGTGGCCGTTTTCCACCCTGGGATGGCCGCAGAAAACTCTCGATCAGGAAGTCTACTATCCAACGACGACGCTGGTCACTGGGGCCGATATCATCTTTTTCTGGGTTGCCCGAATGATGATGCTGGGGCTTCGATTCAAGGAAGCAGTTCCGTTCCGGGAGGTCCACATCACAGGCCTTGTCAAGGACGGCCAGGGCCAAAAAATGTCAAAGACCACCGGCAACGTGATCGATCCTCTTGAGATCATTGAGGATTACGGAGCCGATGCGGTCCGCTTCACGCTGAGCGTTTCCGCGGCTCCAGGAACCGATATTCCCTTCTCAGTCTCCCGCATGGCCGGTTACCGCGCCTTCTGTAACAAGATCTGGAACGCCGGTCGTTTCCTCCTCCTCAACCTGGAGAGATCCAACCCGGTCAAGGCCGAGGAGATCGGAGCCCTGCTCGAGGAAGGGCGCTTGCAGCTCGAAGACCGATGGATTCTGGGCCGGCAGCAGCAGGTGACCCAGAGGGTCGAATCGAATCTGGAGAAGTTTCGGTTCCACGAGGCGAGCGACACCCTCTATCATTTTTTCTGGGATGAGTTTTGCGACTGGTACATCGAGTTCATCAAAGTGAGGCTGGCCGGTGAGGATCTCGAAGATTGTGTGACGGGCTCCACTATGGCTCTCTATGTTCTGGACAGTTCATTGCGGCTTCTCCACCCGTTTATGCCATTCGTAACGGAAGAGCTGTGGCAGGCACTGCCCCATGAAGGCCCTACCATTGCCCTGGCGTCATTTCCGCAAACCCGAGAGGAATGGATTGATCTAGAGGCCCTGGAAACCACTGGCATGCTTCGGAAACTGATTTCAGCGATCCGAACAGCCCGGACCGAAAACCGGATCGACCCACGGCACAAACTGCCCTGCCAGTTGCAGAGCGAATCCGGGTCCCGCGCCCTGGTTCAGCGGCACCGACAAAAGATCGTCTCCCTGGCCAGGCTGGAGGCAATCACTCCTGTCGACCAGCTGCGGGACGGTGGTCTCCAGGTTCGAGGACTTTCGCCCTTGGGAGAGTTCGCGTTGCTGATTGACCAGGTAATTGACGTCGAGGCCGAACGCGAGCGTCTCGGGCGCCAGGTCGAAAAAGTCAGAGGCGAGATTGAGGGGTTGGACCGCCGGCTTCGGAATCCGGCCTTTGTCGAAAAGGCCCCAACTGAAGTCGTGGAAGGAACCAGGGGCCGATTTCAGGAGGCCCGGGAGCGACTCGTGAGACTTCGAGAGCAATTGAATGGACTTTCTCAGTCTTGATCCTCTCCTAGAAGAGGCACTCCACGAGGATATAGGCCGCGGAGACATCACCAGTGAGGCCGTCCGCAGGGCCATCCCGCAATCGGGTCAGAAGGATGTTCTGGCCATGGTGATCGGTAAAGAACCACTGGTGGTTGCGGGCTGGCCGGTCTTCGTACGGGTGTTTCAACTCCTGGGTAAGGTAGAGGTAGTTGATGCTCCTGAAGAGGGCGCCCATTTTCAGGCTGGAAGAGTCGGGAAGCTGAGGGCAAACCCCTTTCTGCTGCTCAAGGGTGAGCGAGTTGCCCTCAACCTGTTACAACGAACCTGTGGTATTTCGACCCACACCGCAAATCTTGTGGAGATGGTCTCGCACACCGGAGTACGGCTGCTGGACACTCGCAAGACGACGCCGCTGTGGAGGGACCTGGAAAAATACGCGGTTCGAATGGGTGGTGGGCACAACCATCGATGGCGTCTGGACGATGCGATCCTGGTCAAGGATAACCATATCGAGATCGCCGGCGGCGTCGCAGCAGCGGTCGAGGCGTGTCGGGCGTGGGCCTCTCATCTGGGTCGCGTCGAAGTGGAGATCTCCTCGCTGGACCAACTCGAAGAGGCCATAGGAGCGGGAGCCGAAGTAGTCCTTCTGGACAACATGTCGCCGGCTCAAGCTCGCCAGGCGGTTGAGAGAGCTGCATCCCGGTGCCAGCTGGAGGTCTCCGGGAACATCACAGCTGCCAACCTGGTTACTTACGCTGAGACGGGTGTCCAGTTCATCTCAATTGGCGCCTTGACACATTCGGTCCGCGCCTGCGACATCAGCTTTCAGTTCGAGGCAGCGTAGGATGTAATGCGGATTTTGCACCCGACCTACGGGCCTTTTCAAGAACTCCACCTTCTGGAAGTAGTGGACTCTACTAACGACTACCTGAAGCAGTACGTGGAACAGGGCCAGCCACGGATTGCGCAGGCTCGTGAGCAGACGGCGGGGAGAGGGAGACAGGACCGGCAGTGGCTTTCGTCCAGAGATCAGGGAATCTACCTCTCTTTCCTGTTCTATCCCAAGTGGTCGTCGCGACTGGCCCTCATCCTGAACGCGGTGGGTGTTCTGGCTGTCCTCGAGAGTCTCCGTGAAGTGGTCCCGCCAGATATGCCAGTGTACCCCAAACTGCCCAACGACGTGCTTTTTAATGGAAAGAAAGTGGCCGGAATTCTGGTTGAATTGAGCACTTTGGGTTCCGAGATTAAGTGGGCTATCGTGGGAATCGGGATTAACGTGTTCCAGACCGAGTTCCCCGGCCTGCATGGGCTGGAGATCCCTCCTACCTCTCTGCGGCTGGAAGGGGTGGTACCGAAGAGTCTGGACCAGGTCAGCCAACCATTGATTCGCTGGTTCACCCACTATCTAGAGGGGGCCCAGGAAGGAAAACAATCCGAGCTGGAGCGGCGGTTCACAAAGGAGTTGAAGACTTTGCGTCAATGGCCGGTTCCCTAGAATGGTTGACCCACGGAAATTCCAAAGAGTACCTGCCCGTAAAGGGCGAACCGGGATCCAAATGAGCATTTTCCAGCACCCAGAGGAGAAGGGCTATTTCAGGAGGCTCAGGGAAGCTCTGCAGGTCACGAAAGACGACCTCAGCCACCGCATGCATCAGGCCATGGGAACGGGGCAGAGCCGTATAACGGAGGGCCAGCTTGAGGATCTGGAAGAGATCCTGATCGGGTCCGACATCGGTGTTGAGACGACTCTGGAACTCGTGGAGGAGATTCGCGAAAAGAGCAGGGGTGAACGGTACCTGACGTCCTTCCAGGTGCGTCGAATGCTTCGGGCACGTCTTCTAGAAATACTCGCAAGCACTGGCCACCGGGAGCTTGAAAACGGGAAGCCCCATGTTGTTGTGGTGGTTGGAGTGAACGGGGTTGGAAAGACGACGACGATCGGCAAAATTGCCTACCTGCTGGGCGAACAGGGTAAAGATGTTCTGATTTGTGCTTCCGATACGTTTCGGGCAGCAGCCGTGGACCAGCTCGCTATCTGGGCGCGACGATCCGGAGCCGACATAGTCAAGCAGAACCAGGGCGCCGACCCGGCAGCCGTACTCTACGATTCGATTCGCGCGGCACAAGCCCGCGCGAAGGACGTAGTGATCACGGATACTGCCGGTCGACTCCACAGCAAGATTAATCTGATGAAGGAACTCGAGAAGATGATTCGGGTCGCTTCTCGTGAGGTCGAAGGTGCACCTCACGAAACGCTCCTGGTTCTGGACGCCACTACGGGTCAGAATGGTCTTGTGCAGGCACGCCAGTTTCTCGAGGTTGCCGGTGTCAACGGCATCGTGGTCACGAAGCTGGACGGCACAGCAAAGGGGGGAATCGTGGTGGCAGTTGTCAGGGACCTCTCGATTCCCATTCGGTTTTTGGGGGTAGGAGAGGGCCTTGAGGATCTCCTTCCTTTTTCTCCGCAGGCATTCGTCGACTCGTTGATCGGACCTGAATGAAGTGGGACTCTCCACCTTTCATGTGGCGCTCGTTGGCACTCGCGCTGTGTTGCTGGTTTCTTGTGTCTGGTTCTCCTGGTTCTTGGTTCCATGCGATAATCAGAGCCCACCGGGGGAGCCGCCGGGAGGCAAAATTGTAGACCCTTGCTGGACTCCCCGCCCCGGCTGCCGCCGGGGGCTCTGATTCAAGGTCAACCGTCAACGGCATGAGCCGCGGCGAGCGCGATTTCTGGTTGAACTCTTGATGTCCCGCCAGCATCATTAAGAAGTAGATGAGAGTCAGAGCGGCAGCGGTCCTTGCGGCATTCCTGGGGTGGACATCGGCGACAACTTCCGTTGCTCAGTCGCTGGAGGACGCAGTCGTCCCGAGGAAGACAGAAATCTTTGTCCGTATCCAGAGATCTTTGAACTCCAAAACGGCCAGGACTGGTGACCGTTTTCATGGTCAGGTCCAAGTTCCGGTGACCGTCGAAGACCGGATCATCATCCCCAAAGGAAGCTTCATCCTTGGGCATGTGGACGTTTCCCAGGCCGCTGGCCGTATGAAAGGGCCGTCCCAGATGAGACTGCTCTTCGATACTGTGATACTTCCCAGTGGTACGACGCGAAGTATCCAGGCCCGTCTTTCAGCGGCAGAGGGTCAGAACCTCGACGATGCTCGGGAGGACGGAACCATACAAGGGCAGGGAGGCCAGGGTTCCGAAACCGCTGGTACGGCCACCAAAGGCGCACTACCGGGAGCTGGAGTCGGTGCGATTGCCGGAGGTTGGAAGGGAGCGGGCATTGGAGCGGCAGCCGGAGCGGCAACGGGCGCCTTGATCGGACTCCTCAAGAAAGGGAAGCACGTCGAGCTTCCCCGCGGCACCTCCATCACCATTCAGCTGGAAGACGACATTGTGTTCGTAAAGCCCTCTGCGCGGCTCGCCACGCATTAAAACAGGTCTTCTACTCACTAGGCGCCCTTCCACTAATTCAACAAGTCGCCATCGAGCGAGTAGATTCTGACCAGGTGCGGCTGACCCAGCTCGGTCCCTTCTCCCAACAGAATCTCATCGGTTCCGTCCCCGTTCAGGTCGACCGATCCAATATGACTGCCGCATGTCTCATGCTCCTGTCTACAGCAAAGACGCAAAACATGGCTGGATAGCCGCACAGGACAGGCTCACTCCCGTCTGCCAGCAACTTTTCCTGTCTCTCCGGACTCATCGGGATCATTGAGCCGGAAGCTGAGGCTGGCTGCGCCGTCCCGGCCTCTGCGGAGCTGTACATCAGCCTCGAACACAGACTGCAAAGTCTCGCTCGTCATCACGTCTCGAGGCGGGCCGGCCTTAGCCAGTCTGCCGCCCTTGAGAATCACTACTTCCCGGCAGAATGCATCCGCCAGTGTTAGGTCATGCAGCACCACCAAAATGCTGGTCCTGTATTCCTGGTTGAAATCTCGCAGCATTCTGAAGACCGAAATCTGATGGTTGATATCAAGATGAGCGCTGGGCTCATCGAGGATCAGCACCGAAGGGTTTTGGGCCAGTGCCCGTGCAATCAGAACGCGTTGTCGCTCGCCGCTGGACAGTTCTGAGATGGATCTCTCCCAGAATGCTTCAATTCCCGTGAGCCGACGGGCTCGGTGGATCCATTCGCGATCCTGACCTCGCAGGGTCTGAAGTCTGCCCAGATGCGGATATCGTCCCATCTCAACGACCTCAGCGACGCTGAATGGGAAATCGAAATAGTTATCGGATGGGATGACGGACACCAGTTGGGCCAATGCCCTGGTTGTATAGTCTGCTAGATCTACACCTTCCAGTCGGATGGTCCCGGTGGTCGGCCGATGCAGCCGACTTAGCAATTGCAGCAGGGTGCTCTTCCCGCTCCCATTGGGGCCCAGGATGCCCAGTATCGTACCTCTGGAGATTTCCAGATCGATTCCTTCCAGGGAGAACCCGGCAGGGTAAGAGAATGTGACCTGGTCGAGTTCGATGTGTGCCATAGCAAGCTTCCGACTCAGTGGCAAGTAAAACCCGCCCCTCATCGCGACTTCACCTCGCAAAAATCGTTCCTTAAGAACCCTACCGTAGTTCTGTTAGAATTCCCCGGCCCGGTGGCGGGTGCGCAGCAGATAAACGAAATAGGGCGACCCGACCAGGGCAGTGACTGCACCAACGGGAATTTCCACAGGCGCGTAGATGGTGCGCGCCAGCGCGTCAGCCAGAACCAGAAAGGTGGCACCGGCGAGGGCGGATGCCGGAATCAGCCTCTTGTGGTCGGGACCGATCATCATTCTCATTAAGTGCGGAGTGATCAGGCCCACGAAGCCAATCATGCCTGCCACCGCGACGGATGCTGCGACCATCGTTGATGCGGTCACAAACAGAACCTTCTTCGATACTTCAACAGACAGGCCCAGATGAAAAGCCGTGGCCTCCCCCTGAGTCAGAAGGTTCAAATCTCTGGACAGAATCCACGACACGATCACACCGCTTACTATGAGCAGGGAAGAGATAGTAATCTTCAAACCTTCTCCCTCCGTCAGAGTGCCCAGGAGGAAAAAAAGCACGTTGTGCTCTTCGCGGTGGAAGACGGAAAAGAACACAAAGACCCAGGCGTTAAAAAACAAACTCACGATGACACCCGCCAAAATCAGTGTCTGGACCGGGGTCTTTCCCTGAGTCTGAGCAATTTTGTACACGAGCAGGATAGATAGTAAGGCAAACGCGAGCGCGAAGAGATACACGAAATGGGGACCCGAACGGAGCCCCACAAGTCCGGCCAACATGACGCCGGCAGTTGCGGCACTCGAAGTACCGAGAATGAACGGGTCGGCCAGAGGGTTTCTCAGGACACCCTGGAGTACTGCACCTGCTGTGGCCAGGCCGAAGCCCACGATAATCGCCAGCAGAACGCGCGGTACCCGCACCTGCCGAATGATTTGCCAGTCTACCTCACCGACTGGACCGACAAAAACACTGACACCCGCGCAGACCACGAGTACCAGGGTCAGAATAAGAAGCATACTTGGGGTGCTATGAAGACTCTTCATGAACTGCTGGATCAACCAGCATGATAGCAGCCGGATTTATTGGTCGCTGGCGGGAGGCCCGAACTGATCGAAAAGAATCTTCTGGAACGATTTCATTCCGTCTGCCAGTCTGTGGTTCCCTCGCACCAGCAGGCGGTGCTCAAACTGATCAATAATTCGTCGATTTCTTACGGCGTCAATATTGTTCCATCCGGCGCGGGAGAGGATCTCTTCGGTTTGGGCAACAAATGAAAGGATGATCCCGGGATTACGCCGGATGATCGTCTCTTCGGAGACTCTTGGAGCGCGAAGATCCAGGTCCCGAAAAATGTTATCGGCTCCGCAGATCGCAATAGCTTCACTGGTAAAGGTAGGGCCGCCGATTGTCCAGGTAGGAACATCGTTTTCTATGTAGATGGTAGGTCGTACAGGAAGTTCTCGTCCTCTCTCTCTGACCTTTTCAACCTTGTTTCTCATAGACCTGACGAGGCGGAGGGCTTGGTCAGTTTTCTCTAGCCTCCGTCCCACCGATTCAATGAGCCGATAAACCTCTTCAATTGAGAACGGGGAGCCAAACTCAACAACCCTAAGACCTAGATCCCGAAGCCTTTGCGTGCTGCGGGAAGACTCCGACTGCTGAGTCAGGATCAAGTCCGGTTTCAGTCTAAGTATCATTTCGAGGTTGGGTTGAATGAAATCGCCCACTCGGGTCTTCAGCGCTGCTGCAGCAGGATCGTCGCAGTAGGTCGTCACGCCCACCACGCTGTCTCCCAGGCCGAGCGCAAAGACGATAGTGGTGAGGTTGGGTGCTAGAGAAACGATCTTCGTTCCGGAAGCGTTCGGATCTGTGACCACCGATGGAGACCAGAAAATCTGGAGCAGGACAATGATGAATAGCGTGATTCCGACAGCACCCGTGTATGTCCTGAGAACTGCTGCCTGCATGCCAGACTCAGTGTTGATCCCGAATCGGCCTCGGGCCGTTAAGAAAGCAGTCCTCGGCTCCGGAATCCGGAACCGGACAGGAGTCGAGCCGACCTAACCACTGGTAGCGGTGCCCAGCCAGCAAGGTGTAGGCCCAGTCCCGAATTGGTTCGGGAATAAGGATCAGCGCATACAGAAGCGACCATGGCGCGCCAAGCAGTTTGAATACACGTAACGCTGCCAGGCTGCGTATGTAGGCCCGTTCCCCCTCGATCAGAGCCATCGTAGACAGACCCAGGTGCCTCAGACCTTGTTGGTCCATCAGATCCTGTCCAATCGCTGACTGTAGAGAAGCAAAGCGCAAGATCTTTCCCCTATCCCACTTGAAGAGAAATTGGACCCAACGTGTACAAAGGCCACAGATCCCATCATAAAGAACGATGGGGCCGCTTGGATTCATGATCAAACCTTCCCTGAAACCATGATAGCGCAACGATGGGGTGGTAAGGGAGGTCATGATACTCTGTGTCTGCCCATGTCGAGCCCGAGACCCGGCCGCGATCAGATCCTGGGGAAGACAGCCTGTTGCATCGTGGGCGCGATCCTCCTCTTCGCCTCCTATGCCAAACTGCTCGAACCAGGAGGATTTGTCGAGCAGATCCACCTGGAGGGCCTTGACTTCTGGCTGCCGGCGACGCTGATTGCCGTAGTTGCGATGTTTCTGGAAACGCTTCTCGGAGTCCTTTTGCTCCTTGGGGTTACGAACCGAGTAGTTCTGACTGGATCGACCTTTCTGATTTCCTTCTTTCTCTACCTGACGGGCCGAAACTACTGGCTGGTGGCCCGGGGTCTCCGTGATCCAGATGCTGCCTGCGGTTGTTTCGGTAGTCTCATCGAGCGCACTGCCGCCGAGGCTTTCTGGCAGGACCTCCTCATGTTGGGACTTCCCATTCTGGTGGCAATTCGCTTGTTGCCCCGCGACTTGATCTTCCCTCCCTGGCGCTCGCTCGTCGCAGTCGGAGCATCGGTAGCGGTTGCCCTGCTCATGTCCCGCTCTCCCTCGCTGGTGGCGGCCGGTGCGGCTTTGCGTATTGCGGAGGAAGGGGCCCCGGACAGGGCCCTTGTGCCGGTACGAGCCACAGTCTTTGTCAGCGGCGAGGAGGACGGTGAGGCCAAGGTCTACATTTTCGAAGCTGATGCCAGCTTCGTAGTGGTCTCTTCGCTTCTAGGCCGGCCGTTTCTGCTCAACCCACGACAGCGAAGTGTCCATGTCATCGGCTCCGAGGATCTGCATACGAATCCTGCAGGCGGACGCAGACTCGCAGCATCACTGCAACTTCAAGCTGAAGGGAGTTTCGAGATGCTTGCGGACGGAATTCACTTTTCTGTGGAGGGAACTCCAGTCAGATTGATCCCTCACTAGAGCAGTCCATGCCCCCCTTTTCAGTGCGCTTCTCGCGCCTCAACTGCTGCTTGACAAGGCTATTTTTCCGGCCTAGACTCGCGGTTGAGAAATCGTAAACTGTCACGACCTGGATGTGTGGGAAATCGGTGAGAATCCGACGCTGCCCTCGCAACTGTAATCAGTACACGCCAGTTCGACCATCGCCACTGTTCACCGGGTGAATGGGAAGGCCGGAACTGGTCAGGGCTGAGAGCCAGGAGACCGATCCAGTCGTGCCTCTCTGCTTCCGACGGGGGAGTGAAAGGAGGATGAATGGACCGTCACTACACGTATTCTACCCTCACGGGTATTTTCGATCTGCCCGGCTGATCCTTGCAGTCCGTGCGCCTTCAAGCACCTATTTTTTTAACCAAACCCTGGAATGGTTGAATTGTCGGGAGGATTGCATGAAGCCTTGGATCGTTTTTTGCCTGGTGCTCTTACTGGCTGGAGCGGGATCGATCACCGGCTGGTCGCAGAGCCAAACCCGCCCGCACTCAGAACCCAGAACTCGGAACCCGCAACCCGGCACCCAGCCACCAGCCCCCGAAAACGGTGAGCCCTGGGAAAAGGAAGACATCGAAGTACCCGAACCGCTCGATTTCCAAGTGACCGTCACCGCGACAAGAAATGCCGTTTCCGTCGACGAGATCGGGTTTTCGACCCACGTGATCGGTCGGGAAGAAATCCAGGCGCAGGGTGCATACACTCTTGCCCAGGTTCTGGAAAGCGTGCCAGGCTTCAACGTAGCCCGCTCCGGGTCCTTTGGAGGACCAACATCTGTCTTTGTTCGCGGAGGAGAGAGCGATTTCAATCTGGTCATGGTGGATGGAGTTCAGATCAATCAGCCAGGAGGATCGCTCGACTTCGCTAATTTCTCAACCACCAACGTGGAGCGAATCGAGATTGTTCGTGGCCCGGGCTCGGTCCTCTACGGATCTGGGGCCGTCACTTCAATCATTCACATCATCACGGCCCAGGGGCGGGATGGCCCCGAAGCAGAGCTGCGGGGTGAAGGGGGAACCTTTAATAGCTATCGGGCCAGCGGATGGGTATCCGGAGGTACCGAAGTATTGGGCTACTCGTTGAGTGGACTGTACTCGGAGACAGATGGATGCCTTCCCTTCAACAGTGGCTATGAGCGGAGTGAGTTATCGGCCCGATTCGACTTCCAGCCCCGGGCGGGGACCAACGTCACTGCAACCGTTCGGCACCGAGATTCAGAACAGCAGTTCGCTACTGACTCGACCGGATCCGTTGTAGATCCAAATGATTTTCGAAGCGGGCAAGACACCCTCTATACGGTCCGGTTCAACCAGATCGTTACCGCCAATTACACTTCGAGCATCCAGTACGGATACCATCGCAGGAACACCTCGGACGTCACGATTGCCGACGGCGTCAGAGATTTCTTCGACTTTACGCTTAGGCGCGAGGATAGCCGCAGCTACCTTGACTGGCAAAATGACGTCGTTGTGGGCAGCCGCCACCTGATGACGATGGGCCTGTCCTATGACAGGGAGCAATCCATCTCAAACTCGCGGGAACGCCGCAGCGTAGGCTTCTACGCCCAAGATCATTTCTCTGTGAATCGGAGTCTTTCTCTTAGTACAGGGATTCGTTACGATCAGAATGACAGCTTCAAAGATTTTGTGTCGGGAAATTTTTCGGCTTCTTTCAGGCTTAATCCCTATGCTCGTCTTCGCGCTAGCGTGGGGAACGGCTTTAGATCTCCGTCTTTTGATGAGATCCTGGGCTTTCCTAGTTTTGGAATCCTGGGGAATCTGGGCCTGAGTCCGGAGCGGAACGTGGGAATGGATGCGGGCATAGAGCTCCGTTTTCCAGGCAGGAAGAATGGCTTAGGCGCCACCTTTTTCCTCAACCGTTTCTCTGATTTGATCGAGTTTACCTTCGCCGTCCCGCCCGGCACCCCTAACTACTTGAACATCGAAAAAGCCAGGAGTCAGGGCCTGGAGCTGGAGGTCTTCCGTGAGATCCGGCCAGGTTTTAAACTGGGGGGAAGCTACACTTTCACCCACACGAAAGTGACGGATGCGGGCTCCACACCGGGTGGTAACTTTGTTGAGGGAGAGAGCCTCCTGCGACGTCCCCGTCATTGGGGTCTCGTTTACTTCTCCCGGTCCGGACCTCGCCTGAGCGGGCGAATCGACTTTAAGTTAAAAGGAAAGCGTGCAGATCGGAAATTCTTTCCCGATTTCAGCAGCGCTAGAGTTGAGCTGCCGGGTTACCTGAAGGTGGATTTCGGACTGCGCTTTTCTATGTTTAATTGGGGTGCCGATGGTGATGTAGCCTTTACACTGCGTGGCGAAAACCTCCTCAACAAGGGCTATGAGGAGATTGCAGGCTTTGCCGCTCCAGAAAGGCGGGTAATGGCCGGACTGATGTTTGGGTTTTAGCAGCCCGTCAGCCCTAATCAGAAATCACATGCAGCCGGAATTCCGGGGATCCCACGGGCCTTGAGGGCAGCCCGTACGATAGCGCGCGAGGTGGCCTCTGCTGCCAGCGATCCAACCAGCCCGAGATGTGCCTCTACGGTCTGGCCCGCCGACAGGGTAAATACGGTGTCCCCGTCTCCGGGCGTATGAACCGGGTTGATGGCACGAGCGAAGCCGTCATGACTCATCTGCGCCATCTTGGTCAGCTGAGTCTTGTCCAATCGGGCATTGGTAGCCACTACGCCCAGAGTGGTGTTTCGGATCCCAGCCGTCCAAGGCCCCCCGTTCCCCTCCAGCAACTGCAGCATGGTGTTGACCAGTCCACGTCCGTCTGGTGTCCTGGCTCCAGCTACCACGTTTCCCGTTTGCGGGTTCGTGATGTCGCCTGCCGCATTGACTGCCACCAGAGCCGCAACAGTCAGACTGCCCACTTGTATTGAGGCAGAGCCGATCCCTGCCTTCATGGCTCGTTTCATGCCCAGAATCTTGCCAACTGTGGCACCGGTTCCGGCGCCGATGTTCCCCTCCTCAACGGGGCCAGAAGACGCTATTTTGCAGGCGCGATAGCCGGACGCCTGGTCCGGGCGAATCCCAGGATCCCCGACACCGAGGTCATAGAGGATTGCTGCGGGAACTATGGGCACCGGTCCATGGGGGGTTCTAAAGCCGAGACCTCTTTCTTCCAGATAACGAACCACTCCACCAGCGGCCTCCAGTCCGAACGCGCTGCCTCCCGACAGGAGGATTGCCTGAATCCGTTCTACGGTGTTCATCGGCTGGAGCAAATCTGTCTCCCTGGTTCCCGGAGCGGACCCCCGAACTTCGACGCCGGCCCTGGCCCCCCCTTCTACCAGGACTACTGTGCAGCCTGTACCCCGCAGCGTATCGTGGCCCACCCGGATTCCGGAGATGGAAGTCAACCCCCCCGCATAATCAAGTGAAGAGCAGTCCCTAGAAGCGGGTAGAAACGGGGCGAGCAGACCGAGTCTGGTAAAGTCACGCCGGTTCAAGTCGGAGAGAGGCGGCTTGGATGGCATTGATTTCTCCTCCTCAAGAGATTCCGCATTCCGTGAGGGTAAGAACAGAACTGTAGAGCGTAAGCTCACCGTTGAGAAACGGCAGGCTCGCACCTTTTCGTTCTACTTTCTTCACCTTCAACCAAGAACCTGCGGTCAGATCGCCGGTACCTTGCTCAACTTCGAGAAGGGGCAAGTTGAGATATAAGCCGAATTCTGTCGCGCCTAGGGCGCGGGCGATCATTCATCTAGGAGCCGGGTCACCCCGGCCCTCTAGCGGCCTACCCGCTCCGCTTCCGTGCGAGACGGATGAGCCGGGCACGCTCGGCCGGAGCCTATTTGGCCTTGCACCGCGTGGGGTTTACCCTGCCCCCGGTGTCACCACCGGGGCGGTGAGCTCTTACCTCACCTTTTCACCCTTACCATCTCGAGGATGGCGGTATCTTTTCTGTGGCACTTTCCGTAGGGTCGCCCCTCCTTCCCGTTAGGAAGCACGCTGCCCTGTGGTGTTCGGACTTTCCTCCCCCCGGGGGCTAACCCCGGGCGGCGATCACCCTCTCAACTTGCCCTCAGACATTCTAGCACGCACGGCCAGACGACGCGTCATCTGGCCGTGCGTTTCTCAACGGTTATCTGATGCGCTACCGTTCTGTTCTTCAGTGTGCACCAAGAACTCGAAACGGTCAGGAGACCCGAACTCGGACCTTGGAAAAGTGAGGTGACTCGATGAGGACCAGCCTGCCGAAAACTGTACCCAGCTTTGCCAACGCCTCAAAACGCACCGGCAGTCGGAGAGCATCCTGACTGTACCAGATGAGGAAGTGCCCGGCTCCCCTAAAGATTCCATCTTCGGTTCGAAGACGTACGCTGTCATGAGCATCGAAACCCGAATGCGCTGTTTCCAGAGCTTCTACCTGAACTTGAACCTGCTTGATTCGACCATTGTTGTAAAGGTGTATCAGATATTTCTGCGGGGGCCGGAATTCGCGCAAGCGACCCGCGTAGAAAACCGAGAGTATGTCTGAGATCCCTCCGGGCAGTTCCTCGATCTTCTGCCTGTGAACGGTTCGCCCTCGGTCCTCTGCCAGGTCGATCTCGCGCACCTGCGCCTCGTCGGCCTGATAGTCAACGATGAATTCGAGATCCTTGTTCCTCGTACTGCTCCTCTTGCGGTGAACGAAGCGGAGGGAGCGGAAATCTCGGGCGTCAACGATCGATTCGAACTCGTCCTCGATCTCCAACCCCATGGCAGCTAGGGATGTGTCCGATCGCGCTTGAGCAGTAATCCGGTAGGCCGGAGTCCCCAGATATTCTTGTTTCCGGATGCAAAAATCCACTTGCCCGGCCCTCACGGAGGGGAGGAAGGGAAGAGGTCTCCAGTTCACCTCGTAGCGGATCCGCTCCCCGTCTTCAAAGGGGATGGAAATAGGGGCCGACGGGTCGATCAGTGGAGTCGTCGGCGCCTCAGGAAAAACGGAAGTTGTTAGCTGGAATACCCAGGCACCCACGATGCACCAGCTCCAGCATTTCGGGAACCAACTTACATAGACCATTGCAGTTTCAAGTACAAAAAAAGACTGAATCCTAAAAACCCCAGAATGGCATTGTACTCTCGATTATTCCACACTCGGTCCCACTGGAACGGCACCCCCCCCTGACTCTCCGAGATAGGGAGGAGTTTCCCTGGAAAAAAGAGGGACACCCCTTGCTTGTACCGATGGTAGTCTTCCCCGTAGAGTTCACTCAGCTCTTTCTCTTCTCTCTTCATGACCGGCCCGTAGAGGAGGGCGAAGATGAGCAGGAAGAAGACAAACAGAGCAACTCGTGACGAGGCCAGGGTGAAACCCAGACCCATCATGAAGGACCCGAGATAGAGGGGGTTGCGGGTCAACTGGTAGGGACCGCTCACTGCCAGCTTTTTCCATTTCTCGAGATGTCCCGCTGCCCAGATTCTGAGCCCAAGTCCTAGCACCGCTACCAGCAGGCCCGCCTCCAGGGTGTGAGGAAGAGGTCGGCTGTAGAAAAGGAAGAGCAGCCCGAAAAGAAAGCCTGCCGGAACACGAATTCGCTGCACACTCACAACTTCCTCCCCCGCTCAAGTGGACACGGCAAGGCCCAGGCGCCTCCCCACCGCTCTGAAGACAGTTTCAGGAGGAATGTCCATGCAGATGAATTCATTGCAGACCCGTCTGTAGGAGTTGGAGCACGGTAGATTGCGCTTAACAACCTCGTCTTCCGCGGGATAAGGACCGTTGCGTGCGGCTGCCGTAGGTCCCAGGATGGCGACTGTGGGGGTCCCGGTGGACACGGCCAGATGGAGAGGGCCCGAGTCGCCCGCGACCATCAGGCGTGAAAGGCAGCAAAGGGCTGCGAGTTGCGGGATCGTAGTAGGAAAGGCCTGCAGAGTCACTTCTCCCGCTTCTCGTCTCATCTCCTCGACCAGATCCTCTTCTCCAGGGCCAAAAGTCACAACCACCGGCAACCCCAATCGTTTCCGGACCATGGCGGCCAGGCGGCCGTACTCGGCAGCAGGCCAGAGTTTCGTCGCCCATCCCGCTCCAGGATTGATCAGGACCGGATCTCGAACTCCGACAGCCGAGAGCTGCCGCTCCACGTATTCGTGATCTTGAGCGGGGATTTCGAAGGGAACAAGAGGAGACGGGGTTCCTTCGCCCACAAAGTGCTCGATCAATCGCACGTTACTGTCTATCACGTGTTGGTTCAGATCAGATTCTCCTTCCTTCCGGTGGCTGTAGAACCAGCCCGTTCCCCTTTCCTTAAACCTCTCGGCTCGAAAACCCGTGACCTGGCCCCGCCCCGCGATTCTGGCCAGCAGGGCAGATTTAAGCAGACCTTGAAAATCAATGACAGCATTAAAGCCCTCACGCCTCAATGACTTGAGAAGGTCGAAGAGATTGAGAGTTGCTCGAGATCCAGACCATTCTCCAAGGTCGATCGCCCACACCTTTCGTATCCCGGGAACACACTGTAGCAAGGGGACATAACGAGGCTCTGACAACCAGTCGATCTGGGAGTCGGGCAGGCATGTATGGAGCAACTGCTGGGCTGGTATGGCGTGAATAATGTCACCCAGGGCTCCGAGTCGAACGATAAGGATTTTGTCCAACGGGTTCATAGTGAGTTTGAGGCTCCAACCCTCTGTCGAATCTGTTCGAAGAGACCGGCGCTCGACCTGTCTTTAGGGTCGCCCACAATGGCGATTCGGCCTCCATAGCCCTGCACCGTTTCGCGTTCGGGGACCGTCTGCACCGTGTAATCGGTGCCTTTGGCATGGATATCGGGGCGCAGTTGTTCGAGCAGGCGGTCCGCGGTCGAGTCGTCGAATATGATCACCCGGTCGACACATTCCAGAGCAGAGATGATCTCCGCCCTGTCCCTCGCCGGGAAAAGAGGGCGGTTTGCTCCTTTCAGGGCCCGCACCGAGTGATCGCTGTTCAGCGCTACGAAAAGAACGTCACCTTCCGCAGCCGCAGCCGCCAGATAGCGAACATGGCCCACGTGCAGCAGGTCAAAACAACCGTTGCTGAAGACCACGGACTTGCCCTGTTGTTTCGCTACACTGCGCAACTCCAGTGCCTGCTCTAAGGTGACCAGTTTATCTCGAAATCTTTCGTCAGCCATGACGGACTGCTCTGCCTAGTTCGTCGCTCGAAACCGTCGCGGTGCCTTTTTTCATCACCACAAGACCAGCAGCTACGTTGGCCAGTCGGGCTGCTTCCGGGAAACTTGCGCCGGCTGCCAAGCTGGCAGCATAAGTGGCTGTGACGGTGTCTCCTGCTCCTGTGACATCGGAGACTTCATCGGTTCCAAAGGGGGGGACGTGAGTGACGCGATCCTTTTCGAAAAGGCTCATTCCAAGTTTCCCACGGGTAATGAGGAGCGCTTCCAGAGCCCACTTTTCCAAAAGGCTTTGGCCTGTTCTGACAAGTTGGTCTTGGTTCTGGCCGATTCGCACAGATACAGCCTTTTCCACTTCACTGACATTCGGGGTAATTGAGGTGGCGCCTGTGTAGCGCTCTGGATGGAACCGCGAATCAACTACGATCGGAACTTCGTGGGCCCGCGCCAGATCCAACGCTCGTGAGGTAAGCGAGCGCGTAACGGTGCCGAGGCTGTAGTCGGAGATAATGATGGCGTCCGTCTCGGGAAGGTGTTTTTCCAGGTTTTGAAGCAGCCCGGCTTCGATCTGTGTAGTCAGTTCATGTCTGTGTTCGTAATCCAGACGGACAACCTGTTGGCGGAACGAATGGAAGGAACCGGCCATCAAGCGGCTCTTGCAAGTGGTTTTGAACTGAGAGGAAAGAACTACGCCTCCAGTGGCGACCGAGTCGGGCCAGGCCGAGAGAAGACCCTGTCCCCATCGGTCATCGCCCAGCACTCCAACGGGAGTAACCCGCCCACCCAGAGCCGCCACACCGGCAACCGTGTTTGCGCCACCGCCGGGGCGCCAGTCAGTCTCTCTGTATCGCAAGATGAGCACGGGAGCCTCGCGGGAAGTACGGGCAATCTCTCCGAAAATGAACTCGTCCAGCAGGAAATCTCCCAGTACCAGCACATGAGTATTCCCAATGGCGGGAATCAACCTCTCAAGATCTCTCAATCATTCCTCCAAGTCTCTAATGTACCCTACGTGGTCCGATCAAAATGGCACGGCGTAAGCCGGCCGTTAAAGTTGGGCGAACGCCCTACCGTTCTGTCCACCACTGCCTGCTAGCTCCCAACCATCTCTCCTATTATCCATTGAACGGCATGGAGAATGTCGGTTGCCTCGAAATCGGGATGGGGAGTGTCACCGCCCGGCAGAGTAATCTCTCGTCCACAGTCGGGATCAGCGATCAACACGGTTCGACAGCCGGCTCGTCTGCCTGCCTCGATGTCGGTTCCGGAGTCCCCCACCATGAAGCTGAGAAGGGGAGACAGACCCAGCTCATTGGCGGCCCGCAGGATAAGGCCGGGTTGTGGCTTGCGGCAGCTGCAGGTTGTGCGGTAAGGGTCGTTTCCTGTCGTTGGATGATGCGGACAGTAATAAAAAGCGTCCAGGGCCGCCCCACGGAGCTGCAGCCTGGCCTGAATCTCGGAGTGGATGGCAGTTAGCCCGGGTTCGCTAAGAAGTCCTCGCGCCACGGCTGACTGGTTGGTGACCACGATGCCCGGGATTCGATTCTGGTTGAGCAGTCGAACTGCCTCCCAGGTCTGGTCGAACAGTTGCAGATCGGAGATCTTGGTCAGGTACTCTCGATGCCGAATCAGGGTCCCGTCCCGGTCGAGAAAAACGGCCTTTTTTAGGAGAGGAGACACCTGGTTGGGATGCAGAGAATCGGAAGGATCCACGATCGTACCCATTCCTACCATCTCTAAGTACTCCTCAGCATTCTTGCAGGTTTGGTTCTCGCTGTCACTTGGGCTGTTCCGAAGTTTCACGTTCCAGGTTCCGCGGTCCAAGTTAACGGTCAACTGTCGACCCGCAACAGTCCACGGGCAGCCTCGGACACCTCCTCAACCCCAATCCGGTTGAAACAGCGTAGGTCGATCGGGCACTCTCGGAGCAGACACGGACTGCATTCGACATGTTTGTGGATCACCACTGCCCGGCTACCTAGCGGGCCTGTAGCCACTTCGTCAGTCGAGCCAAAGAGGGCCACCTGAGGCCGATTCAATGCCGCTGCCAGGTGCATGGGGCCGGAATCGTTGGTTAAAAGTAGATCACACCGGGTGAGAAGCCCCATCAGAGTTGCTAGAGTGGTTCGCCCGCTCAGGTTGTGAGCCTTCCCGTTCATGTGTGCGAGAACTTGTTCCGCCAGCGGCTGCTCTCGGGCGGATCCCACCACCAGGATCTCTGCCCCTTCCTGGCTCACAAGAAGATCGGCAACGGCCGCGTATCGATCCAGAAACCACCGTTTGGCAGGACCGAAGGCGGCACCCGGATTCAAGATCACGAGTGGTCGGGTGCGGTCGACTCCCATCTTTTCCAGCAGCCGGCTGGCCCCCTGGACTCCAGACACGGGTGCCTCCAGGGTAATGTCCGGGACGAAGTCCTGTCGGGTCAGATAATCGGTTTCTGAGAGTCCGAGTTGATGAATTAGGTCCAGATAGTAGAAGGCTTGATGAAGTCCGAGTTGTCTGGCTCTTGGCCGAGCGCGGCCGGTCAGAAGGAAGGACCGCCCGTCGGTTTGGTAGCCTAGGCGCACCGGCACCCGGGCCAGAAAGGGCGAGAGTGCGGAGGAGAAGGAATTGGGAAACAGAAGGACGCTGTCCGACCCCCTCAGAGCTACTCTCTCGGATCGAATCCGACTCCAGTAGTCACGTTGATCCAAGATAATGACCCGGTCTACAAATGCTTGTCCCTCGAACAGGTCCGTGACCCAGCCGCAACCTGCCAGCGTAATATGGGTCTCCGGATGAAGTCGCCTCAGCTCCCTTAGGGCAGCCACCGACATCACACAGTCCCCGATCCAGTTACTTGCACGAACCAGCAGTTGGTGTTGCATACGCCCTATTCGGATGAGAATCAATCTGCTGCAAGCAGATCCTCAAGTTCCTGCTTCCAGATCTTCATGTACTCTTCCTGATCCTCGGGGTGAGCCTCAATCTCGAATACCAGGACCTCACCTTCAGCAAACCGCAGCGGGCTCAGGCGAACCGCATCTTTCTCTGTCGTCACTACACAGCGTGCTCCCGCAGCCCGGCCGTGCTCCAGAGCTGCGTCCAGCTCATTCTGCCGAAAGATATGGTGGTCTCGGAAGAGGAACTGGTCCAGAACGTAGATCTGGTAGTGGGCAAGATCTCGGAGAAAAACATCCGGGTTTCCGATGGCTGCGAGGGCGATCACTTGGTGGCCCATCAAGTGCCGGACCGGGAAACGGTTCCCCGTAGCCAGATCCCGCAGCCCGGTGGCGTCATGATAAAAGTAGCCAATCGAGACGGTGGGATGATGGCTTCGAATAACGCGTTCGATTTCCTCGGTCTGGGTAGCCAGATGGGAGCGAGTGATGAGTACCATGTCCGCTCTTGAAATAGCCTTGAGGGGCTCGCGCAGGCGGCCTCGGGGCAAAAGATGTTCGCCACCGAAAGGCTCAGTGCCGTCAACGAGCAAAATGTTCAGGCCCCGTGCCAGCGACAGATGCTGAAACCCGTCGTCGAGCACGTGAATGGAATTCCTGTAGTGGTCTTCGACTGAACGGCCAGCCCGATAGCGGTCTCGTCCGACCACGACAACGACGCCTGGCAATCTCCGGGCCAGCATGTACGACTCGTCGCCGGATGCTTCCGGTTCCAGCAACACTGTACTTCCCTCGGAGACGCTCCCCCCCGTTTTTTCACAGCCCCCACGATAGCCCCGGCTCAGGATGATAGGTTGGTAGCCTAGCTGCTGAACAGCCTTGGCAAGATAGGCCACGAATGGAGTCTTGCCTGTGCCTCCTACAGTAAGGTTACCAACGCTGATAACGGGAGAATGGAGCCTCCTGGTGGTCAGAACACCCCATTTGAAGAGAAGCCAGCGAGTCTCGACTCCGATCCGGTAAAGCAGAGACAGAATGTAAACCATAAGGCTAGTCGTTTTCCGGGTGCACCATCTTGGGGCTACACTCCCGAATCAGGTCCAGAGTTCGACGGACGGCGCCCTGGTTCTCTCGAACCACTGACCTCGCGTTGCGACCCAGCCAAGTCCGTGCCGAGGGGTCACGAAGAAGCTCCCTAAGCTTGGTCTCGAGTTCCTGAGGCGAGTGCACCTGCAGGGCTCCGTAAGAACGAAGGAAGAACTCTGCCATTTCTCTGAAGTTCTCCATGTGTGGTCCGAATAAAATTGGTTTCTTGAAGTGAGCGGCTTCGATCAGGTTGTGTCCTCCAACCGGAGTCAGACTCCCGCCCACGAAGACCACATCGGCGATTTCGTATAGGTGCGCCAGCTCTCCGATTGTGTCCAGCACAACCACATGTGGCTCTATCGAGGAAGGCTCGTCTATTTGGGAGCGCCGGAGGACGTTAAGCGGACTCTTGCTCAACAGCTCTGCGACGGCATCGGCCCGGTGGGGATGCCGAGGAGCCACCACCCAGCGAAGGTGGTCGAACTCCCGATACAGTGCCAGAAAGACGTTCAGGAGAATTGCCTCCTCTCCCTCGTGCGTGCTTCCACAGACCCAGATCAGACGACCTCTTCCTTTTCCCAGCAGCAGTCCCAACTCCCGGCTGGCCCGGCTGGCCCTGGGATTGTCGGGCAGGGAATAGTCGAATTTCAGGTTTCCAATCCGGTGAATACGATCCGATCTACCGCCCAGCCGGATGGCTCTTTCTCGGTCCTCGTGACTCTGCATGCCCAGTTTGCAAAAGGCGCCCAGCATTGATTTGGTAAGAAAGCCGATTCGGCGATAGCGTTCGAAAGACCGGTCCGAAAACCTGCCGTTGATAAGAAGGAGAGGTGTCCCGTTTTCTTTCACACATTCTATAAAGGAAGGCCATAGTTCAGTCTCAGTCAAAATGACCAGATCCGGGTCGACGGCCCGGAGGTAGCGCCGACAGCTGGTTCTCCAGTCCAAAGGAAAGAAGAACACCGTTGCCTGTTTAGCAAAGAGTCTTTTGGCGACTGACTGGCCTGTCTGTGTCGTGGTTGAGATGTAGAGCCGGTCGGAAGGGAGGGCCATTTGTTGGACAAGCATGCGGATGGAATTGGCCTCGCCTACCGAGACGGCATGAATCCAGACTCGGGAAGCACTCTTGGGGGGGAGATCCAGGAGTCTCCTCGGCAGGCGACCTGCGCGCAACAGAATCGGCACAGGTCGTTCTTTTCCAGCCAAGCGCCGGGCCAGATACAAAGGAGCGTAGAGAAGGAGGGCGAGGGTGTAGAGGAGAGGATAGAGATGATGCACGAGCCGCAGCATTCTTGTTTGAAACGATGACCGTTATGAGCCATCGTAATACGGGAGACCGGGGCTGACAATCGTTAGCAGGCCGTGGTGGAAGTCAAGCTGGAGGAATCGCCGGGGTTGCCGCTCAAAAATTCTGGACTACATGACCCCTGGCTTGGAACGGATAGAGGTAACTGCTGCTTGACAGCGAATCCTCTGCGGGCTTAGTATCTACTGCTCGTTATTTGACAGTGAAATATGCCCGTTTCGATGATGCTTCGGCATCTTTTTTTGTTTCTAGGAGAACCAGGTAGTGCCCACGTTCAACCAGTTGGTCAGAAAGGGACGCAAACGGCAGAAGAGCAAAACCAAAAGTCCGGCTCTGCAGGCCTGTCCGCAGAAAAGGGGTGTGTGTGTGCGTGTTTACACGCAGACTCCCAAGAAGCCGAACTCGGCTCTTCGTAAGGTAGCCAGGGTCCGGTTGACCAATGGGATTGAAGTCACAACGTACATTCCGGGTGTGGGACACAATCTGCAGGAGCATTCGATTGTGCTGATCAGGGGCGGTCGAGTCAAAGATCTTCCCGGTGTCAGGTATCATGTCATCAGGGGAACCCTGGACGCCGTTGGAGTCGAGAACAGGAAGCAGAGACGCTCCAAATACGGCACTAAGAGGCCCAAGGGGTAGTCGCGAAGGTCGGGTTTTCAAGCTGCTCGGAGGTCAGAAGCGGCTTGTCTTTTTCGGAAAGCGGTTGATATGCCCAGACGTAGAGAAGTTCCGAAGCGTCCAATTCCACCGGATTCGGTCTACCAAAGCGAGCTGGTTTCAAAATTCATTAACCAGCTGATGAGCGACGGGAAGAAGACTGTCTCTGAGAACATCTTTTACGCTGCGATGGACCTGATTCGAGAACGCTCCAACGATGACCCGGTCAAGATCTTTCGCAGAGGACTGGAAAATGTCAAGCCGATGGTGGAAACGAAGTCTCGGCGAGTGGGTGGCTCGACCTATCAGATTCCGATCGACGTCAGCTCCCGTCGACGCAATTCGTTGGGGATTCGCTGGTTGATTTCCTATGCACGGGGTCGGCACGAACGGACCATGGCCCAGCGCCTGGCGAACGAAATCATGGATGCCGCCAATGCCCGAGGTGGGGCGGTAAAGAAGAAGGAGGACGTACACCGCATGGCCGACGCCAATAAGGCTTTTGCGCATTACCGCTGGTAGTTCGACACGCCTAGCTAGCTAGTGCAAGGGCGCACCCATAGCGAGACACGGTTTAGAACTTATCACGCGCTGCACTGGTACGAATCACAACAGTAGAGAATTTAAAAAATCTCCGGCTGCTGGAAGTACGGGGAATAGAGAAATAGAAGTGTCTAGAAAAGTTCCTCTGAGAGAAACCCGAAACATCGGGATCATGGCGCACATCGATGCGGGCAAGACGACCTGCACGGAGCGGATTCTCTTTTATACCGGTATGACCTACAAACTGGGCGAAGTGCATGACGGCACTGCGACGATGGATTGGATGGTGCAGGAGCAGGAGCGGGGGATCACGATTACCTCCGCAGCGACGACCTGTATGTGGGATAAGACCCGTATCAATATTATCGATACTCCGGGCCACGTGGACTTCACTGCAGAAGTAGAACGATCTCTCCGGGTCCTGGACGGAGCGGTGGCACTGTTCGATTCCGTGGCCGGAGTGGAGCCCCAGTCTGAAACCGTGTGGCGCCAGGCCGACAAGTACGGCGTTCCAAGAATTGCGTTTATGAACAAGATGGATCGGCCGGGTGCCGATTTCTTCGCTTCCCTGGAGTCCATTCGAAAAAAGCTGGGAGCCACCCCGGTTCCGGTGCAGATGCCTCTGGGCCAGGAGGAGGGGTTCGAAGGGATTATCGATCTGGTCGCTATGCAAGCAGTTGTTTACGAGACGGAGACTCTGGGAGCGGATTTCGAGATCCGAGAGATTCCGGAACAGCATCTCAAAGCGGCCGCAGAGTGGCGGAATACGATGCTGGAAGTGGTAGTCGAAAGCAACGACACGCTGCTGGAGAAATATCTGGCCGGGGAAGAGATTGAATCCGCTGAACTGATCGCAGCCATCCGCAAGGGAACCTGCCAGCTCGACTTTACTCCCTGCCTGTGCGGTAGCGCCTTCAAAAACAAGGGAATCCAGCCACTGCTGAATGCGATTGTGAATTATCTTCCCAGCCCACTGGAAATCCCTCCAATGCAGGGAACACACCCCCACACGGGGCAGGAACTGGAGCGTGTGGCAGACGATGAGGCCCCCTTCTCGGGTCTCGTGTTCAAGATTATGACTGATCCGTTCGTGGGCCAGCTGGCTTTCATGCGGGTCTACTCCGGCACCCTCTCTACAGGCTCGAAGGTGATGAACAGTCGCCAGGGGAACAAGGAGAGGATTGGAAGGCTGCTGCGCATGCACGCCAACAAACGCGAGGAGATGAAGCAGGTGCACTCCGGCGATATAACAGCCGTCGTCGGATTGAAAGGCGTCGCTACTGGCGACACGATCTGTGACTCGGCAAACCCGATCATTCTGGAAGCGATGGATTTTCCGGAACCGGTGATCTCCGTAGCAATTGAACCTAAGACTCGCGCCGATCAGGATAAACTTGGCTTCTCACTAAAAAAATTGATGCAGGAAGATCCAACCTTTAAGGTTCACACCGATGAAGAAACTGGCCAAACGATTATTTCCGGAATGGGAGAACTGCACCTGGAAATCATCGTTGATCGACTGCTCCGTGAGTTTGATGCTGAGGCTAATGTGGGACGCCCACAAGTGGCATACAAGGAAACGATTCGCTCCCCCGCCAGGGGAGAGGGTCGTTTTATCCGCCAGACGGGGGGCCGAGGTCAGTATGGACATGTGAAGATCGAGATTGAACCGGTGCCCGGAGAAGGCTTTGTGTTTGAGAGTCAGATCGTCAGAGGGGCGATCCCCAAGGAGTTTATCAGACCCGTGGAACAGGGAATACGCGAGGCTATGGAAAGCGGTGTTCTTGCCGGTTACGAAATGCAGGACGTTAGAGTCAAGCTTGTCGACGGCTCTTTTCATGATGTCGACTCTTCCGAGATCGCCTTCAAGATCGCTGGATCGATGGCCTTCAAGCAGGCTGCAGCAGCGGCTAAACCGGTTCTCCTTGAGCCTGCCATGAGTGTCGAAGTCGTCATGCCGGAGGATGAGGACTATACGGGCACTGTGATCGGCGACTTGAGTTCTCGGCGCGGGAAAATCGGACAACTGGCTTCGCGTGGGAAGAGTCGGGTGGTTTCCGCGGCGGTACCTTTGTCCGAAATGTTCGGGTATGCCACAACACTCAGGTCATTAACTCAGGGAAGAGCGAACTACACGATGCATTTTGACCATTTTCACGAAGTGCCGCGTCAAATCGCCACCGAAATAGTAGCTCGAACTCAGGGCCGTCTGGTGGGAGAGTCTCGATAGATTACCTAAAGTAGGGAGTTAGAAATACAGTCATGGCGAAAGCGAAGTTTGAGCGGACGAAGCCGCACGTGAACGTAGGGACGATTGGGCACGTGGATCATGGGAAGACGACGCTGACGGCGGCGATCACGGAAGTATTGGCGGAGTCGAATGGGTCGACGGAAGTGCGGACATTTGATTCGATAGACAATGCACCTGAGGAGAGGGAGCGAGGGATCACGATAGCGACGGCGCATGTGGAGTATGAGACCCAGAACCGGCACTATGCGCACGTGGATTGTCCTGGGCATGCGGATTATGTAAAGAACATGATCACGGGAGCGGCGCAGATGGACGGGGCGATCCTGGTGGTGAGTGCGGCGGATGGGCCGATGCCGCAGACGCGGGAACACATACTGCTGGCCAGGCAGGTGGGAGTGCCGTACATTGTGGTGTTTTTGAACAAGGTCGACATGGTAGACGACGAGGAGTTGGTGGAGTTGGTGGAGTTGGAGGTCAGAGAGCTGTTGTCTAGGTATGAGTTTCCAGGGGACGATATACCGGTGGTGAGAGGAAGTGCGCTCAAGGCGTTGGAAGGAGAGGAGAAGGGGAAGGAACAGGTTCGGGAGTTGATGGGAGCGATAGATGAGTACATCCCGGTGCCGAAGCGAGCGGTAGACAAGCCGTTTTTGATGCCGATCGAGGACATTTTTTCGATCAGTGGAAGAGGGACGGTGGTGACGGGAAGGATAGAGCGAGGGATGGTGAAGGTTGGGGAGGAGATGGAGATTGTGGGGATCCGGGATACGATGAAGCGAGTGGTGACGGGAGTAGAGATGTTCAAGAAGCTTCTGGACGAGGGTCAGGCGGGAGACAATGTGGGCTTGTTATTGAGAGGGACGGACAAGGATGATGTGGAGCGAGGTCAGGTGGTGGCGAAGGCAGCATCGATCACACCGCATACGAATTTCAAGGCAGAAGCTTACGTATTGACGAAGGAAGAAGGAGGGCGGCACACGCCGTTTTTCAAGGGATACCGGCCGCAGTTTTACTTTCGGACGACGGATGTAACGGGAGTGGTGGAACTGGCGGAGGGAACGGAGATGGTGATGCCGGGAGACAATGTGGCGGTGTCGGTGGAGTTGATCACACCGATTGCGATGGAGAAAGGCTTGCGATTTGCCATCCGGGAAGGTGGACGAACCGTTGGAGCAGGTGCCATCACCGAGATCCTGGAGTAAAGGTAGGGAGAAGG